>JBBTBX010000023.1:0-13557 GCA_038043465.1 Pseudomonadota bacterium | reverse complement strand
AACTGACGACCTACCGCTTACAAGGCGGTTGCTCTACCCCTGAGCTAAAGCGGCACATAAAAATTGAGTTGCACTTATATAATTATTTTGTGGCTGCTGTAAATATAATAATAAAAAAAAGCCGGACCATTACGAGTCCGGCGAAGTTCTACAGGGGGAGGTATCGGGCATAAGCCCGACAATGAATACTACTATGAAGTAAGTATAAATTATTGTTAATATACATATTCTGAAATTAGTTAGTACTGCCAATAAAGCAGCCTAGCTATGCAATTTTTGCATGGCTATAGGGCGCGACCAAGCCCATCTTCGGCAAGTTTTCGTAGCAGAAAGTCTTTGAAAACATTGATCCTTTTGGAATTACGCATTTCCGTGGAATATACCAGATAGACCTCGGTCTTAGGGCCGCTTACTTCCGGAAGTATTTTTGAGATGTTTTTATTCTGCGCCATATAATCTGGAAGTCCGGCAATGCCGATGCTGCTTTTAACTGCCCTGAGCATTCCAAACAGGCTGTTTATTTTAAAATGATTGGTTGAGCTATCGGCATTATTAAACATTTTCAAAATCCAATTTACCTCGGCAAAAGGCTGATTCTGGTCATCTCCGTATAGAATCAATTTGTGTTGTTTAAGGTCATCCGCATTTTTTGGCACTCCGTGTGTGCGCAGATAATCATTAGAAGCATAAATTGAGTTATTAAGTATGGTCAGTTTTTTCTGTATAAGGTCAGGATGTTTGGCAGGAAACAGGCGGATGGCGACATCTGCCTCGCGCATGGTGAGATCCAGTTCGCGGTCGTCAACCAGAATAGTTATATCAATTTCCGGATAGGTGTTGATAAATTCGCGCATACGCTGGGTAAGCCAGGTAGTGCCAATGGCAACTGGGGCGGTTATTTTAAGCGGGCCACGCGGGCGGTCACGGCTTTCAAGCAGGGCATTTTCGGCGGTGGACAGGCGGGTCAAGACATCGCTTACAGTTCGAAATAAAATATCGCCCTGTTCAGTGAGCATAAGGCCGCGGGCATGGCGGGTGAATAAGGTTACGTTCAGGCTTTCTTCGAGCGAGCTAATCTGGCGGCTGATTGCCGATTGGCTGAGATTCAGAACCTCGCCGGCACGCGTAAAGCTCTGCGCGGTAGCGACGCTGTGAAAAACCCGTAATTTATCCCAGTCAAGCATTTGATATATAATGATTATTATCTATTAGGTTATTACTTATATCATTCAATAGGCTAGTACGCAAGGTGAGCTATTGTTTGTTGAGTGAAGATTGTAACAAAATCTTAACAGTATTTCTGGTTTGTATGTGCTAGTTTGGGAGGGTGTTAAATCCAGATAAGTGAAAAATTATGGCAAGGCTACCAGATAAGAGTATATCAAGATTATTTGATAGAATTGTGGGAGAATCAAAAAACCATACACAAACTGTTGTTGCCAAAGATGATTCGCTTTCCAAACCGGAAGATTGGATGTCAACCGCAGAGATGGAAGACATATTTGTTGGTGATGGCATGAAACATACCAGGATATTGAAAAAATTTATCGACAGAAAAACAGATGAATTGATAAGTAATGGGAAAACTCCAGAAGAGGCTACGATAACCGTAAATAGAGAATGGGTTAGAGAATGCAAAGTTGGCATTATGGGCAACAAAACACTATGTGCCTCACCAAAAGCTATTGCCGAGCTAGAGAAGGGAGGTTTTATAGAAAGAAGAGACAAACTGCTTCCCAAGCCAGAACTCTGGTTATCAAGTGGCAGCGATGAATACGTCGGAGGTCCTGAAAAACGCAAAAAAATATTTTTGGATTTTGCTAAAGAAAAAAAACAGGAATTGATAAGTAATAGTAAAACTCCAGAAGAAGCGGATAAAATTGTTTATAAGAAATGGATTGGCGAATTTAGAAATGGGAGTCAGACGGCAGTATGCGCCTCACCGCAAGCAGTTGCGATACTGAAAGAGCGTGGTCTACTGGTAAGTAGAAAGGATAAATCTTTTGCTGAAGCGGTTGGTGAAAAAGGAATTTCTCCCGAAAATCCCCGTATTAAGGAACGCTCTGGTGGTATGTGCAAAGAAAGGTAGCACAGATTTTAATGCGCTTCGCCCCAGTTTTTTCCAACCCCAATTTCTACAGTAAGTGGCACTGAGATATTGGCTGCGCTCTCCATGCAGCTTTTGATTATTTTTTTTGCCGATTCCACTGCATCTTCTTTTACTTCAAACACCAATTCGTCATGCACCTGTAATAGCATAGTGGCTTGAGGCTTAAGGCTTAAGGCTTGAGATGCATCGTTACCTAAGCCATTAGCCCTAAGCCCTAAGCCTTTATCAACAGCAATCATAGCTCTTTTAATAATATCAGCAGCGGTTCCCTGCAGTGGCGCGTTAATGGCAGCGCGCTCTGAGAACTGGCGGCGGGCAGGATTTTTGTCGTTAATTGAGGGGAGATGACAGCGTCTGCCGAACAAGGTTTCGACATAGCCATGTTCGCGGGCGAATATTTTACATTGCTCCATATAATCGCGGATGCCAGAATATTGCGCGAAATATTTTTCGATATACTGCGCTGCTTCCGTGCGTGAAATGCCAAGACGCGTGGAAAGTCCGTGCGCGCTTATGCCGTAGATTATCCCAAAATTTATGGTTTTTGCTTTGCGCCTGAGTTCGCTGTCCACTCCTGAAACTGGCACACCAAACATCTGGCTGGCGGTTATGGCGTGAATATCATCACCATTTTTAAAAGCATTTTTGAGTGATGGAATATCTGCCACATGCGCAAGCAGGCGCAATTCAATCTGTGAATAATCGGCAGACAATAATAACGATCCCGCCTCTGCAATGAATGTGTGGCGGATTTTTTTGCCTTCAATGGTGCGGATGGGAATATTCTGTAGATTAGGTTCATTGGAACTAAGCCTGCCGGTTGAGGCAATTGCCATAGCAAAATTAGTGTGAACTCGTCCGGTTTTCGGGTTTATCTGGTTTGCCAGCGAGTCGGTGTAGGTGCTTTTAAGTTTAGCAAGTTCACGCCAGCGCAGGATTTTTTCCGGAAGAACGTGTCCTTGTTCGGCTAGATCTTCCAGCACGCCGCTATCAGTGCTATACGCGCCGGACTTATCGGATTTTTTCCCACCCTCCAGCTTCATTTCATCGAATAAAATTTCTCCGAGCTGCTTAGGCGAACCAACATTGAATTCGCGCCCTGCTAGCACGTAAATCTCGCGTTCATATTCTGTCATACGGGCAGAAAAATCCTTGGAGAGACCAGCAAGTTGCGGCAAGTCAACTTTTATCCCGTGAGTTTCCATTTTTGTAAGGACAGGAACTAGTGGACGTTCGATGGTTTCATATAAAGTAAGGAGTTTTTCCTTAGCTAATTGTGGTTTGAAGAATTGCCACAGGCGCATGGTAATGTCCGCATCCTCAGCAGCATAATTAGCTGCCTTTGCAATTTCCACCTCGTCAAAACGCAGGCGATTTTTGCCGGTGCCGGTAACTTCGTCATAACTTATCGGTTTGATGTCAAGATAACGCTGTGATAGCTCATCCATGCCCTGTCCGTGCTCACCAGCATGTAGCGCGTAGGAAAGCAGCATAGTGTCATCAATTGGCGTTATGTTGATATTATGCTGCTGCATAATCAGTATGTCATATTTGATGTTTTGTCCGATTTTCAGCACTGATTCATCTTCAAGCAGTGGTTTTAAAAGGGCGATTGCGGAAGCAATTTCCAATTGCTCTGGCATAAGGCTTGAGGCTTGAGGCTTAGGGGAAAAAAGATCATCGTGAGCCTTAAGCCCTGAGCCTTGAGCCTTATGTGCAAGTGGCACATAACATGCCACGCCTGCCTCCACACATAATGAAAATCCAACCAACTGCGCTTGCAAAGCGTTTAGAGAAGTTGTTTCGGTATCAAAAGCAACCCTGCCTTTTTTGCGAGCTTTTTCTATCCAGCTCACAAGTGCGGGAATTGTATTTACTATTTCATAGTTTGTTTCTGGATTCGGGATTCGGGATTCAGGTTTTTCTTCACTGACCACTGACCGCTGACCGCTAGCCACTAGCTTAGCCAGCAACGACTTAAATCCATGTTCCCGCAGGAAAACTGAAAGTGTTTCAGGTTCAACTTTCTTAACCGCTAAATCCTCAATTTTAAGCGGAAGCGGCACATCATCTTTAAGAGTAATAAGTTGTTTCGAAAGTCGGGCTTTGTCGGCAGATGCTATGATTGTATCACGGCGTTTCGGTTGTTTTATTTCCGCTGCTCTTGCCAGCAAGGTTTCTAAATCGCCATATTGAGTGATAAGCTCGGCTGCGGTTTTCGGACCAATTCCGGCAACACCCGGAACATTATCCGAACTGTCGCCAATCAGCGATAACACCTCCAGTACCTTATTTGGTGGCACGCCGAATTTTTCCTGCACCTGCGCCGCATCTATCACTTTATTTTTCATGGCATCAAACATCGAAACACCGCCACCGATAAGTTGCATCAGGTCTTTGTCGGAAGACACGATGGTAACTTCAAAACCGGACTCTTTCCCTTGCTTTGCATAAGTTGCGATAATGTCATCTGCCTCGAAATCCTCCATTTCTATAGCGGGCAGGTTCATTGCCCTTGTCGCTTCCCGCACTAATGCAAACTGCGGGATCAGATCATCGGGGGCAGGCGGTCGGTGCGCCTTATATTCAGGATATATACGGTTGCGGAAGGTAACGCGCGCCGCATCAAAAATAACTGCAGCATGGGTATGTTTGGAGCCATCCATCAATTTGGTGAGCATATTCATGAAGCCAACCACCGCGCCAACCGGAACGCCCTTGGGGTTGGTAAGTGGTGGCAGCGCGTGGTAAGCTCGGAAGATAAAACCGGAGCCGTCGATGAGGAGAAGGGAGTTTTTAGGCATAAGGCTTTAGGCTTAAGGGCTAAGTTGATTGATACAAAACAGTTGATTTTTAATTCATATAGCAGTTGCCTTTTTTAGACAATATGCTTATTTCATTACAATTTTTCTTAACTTAACCCTGAGCCTAAAGCCTTATGCCTAAAATCACCCCAACCACTTACCGCAAACCAGCTTCCGGCGGTAAAGCAAAACAACTGGTTTTAATTCTGCATGGCTGGGGTGCGGATGGCTATAATCTTATAGATTTAGCGGATATGTTTGCCAGTGCGCTTCCTGATGCACATTTCATTGCGCCCAACGCACCTTTTGTTTGTGAAGTGAATCCTTATGGTTTCCAGTGGTTTTCACTGATGGACAGGAATCCACAAAAAATGCTGGATGGTGCGCGTAAGGCAGTTGATATACTGAATGAATTTATTGATGAACAGCTTGCTGAATTATCGCTGGATAACAGCAAACTAGCTTTGGTTGGTTTTTCGCAGGGGACGATGACTGCATTGCATCTCGCCTTGCGTCGTAAGTCTCCGATGGCAGCATTAGTGGGATTTTCCGGTGCGCTGGTGGGTAGCGAGGTGCTGGCTCAAGAAATCACCGCTCGCCCACCTATTTGCCTGATTCACGGCAATATGGATGATGTCGTCCCTTACGCGTCAATGGCACATGCCACTAATGTTTTGAAAGCTAATGGCTTAAGTGTCGAAGCGCATAGCAGACCGCATTTAGGGCATAGCATAGATAAGGAAGGAATGGCGATAGCTGCTGAATTTCTTAAAAATAAATTGCCGAAATGAGTGCTGAGTGTAGAGTTTGGAGTGTAGAGTTTAAAATTTATTCACTAGCCACTAGCACTAATCACTAAACACTAGCTTCTAAAACAACTTAATCGCCACGCTCAGTCCTTCGCTGGTGGGTATTATGGTGGCGTTATATTTGCTTTTATCAGCAAGGCGTTCATTGAACGAGCGCATATTTTTCCAAGTGGTGGGGGCAATGCCTTCGGGTGGAGCTTTTTCGAACATAGCACCATGTAGAAAAGTGTTGTCAGCGACAATCAGCCCGCCTTTTCTGATATTTTTTTCTGCCCAGTCGAGATAAGCTGGGTAGCTGATTTTATCAGCATCAATAAACACCATATCGAACCCACCGCCTTTTTGCGAAAGAGTAGGCAGGATTTTATGGGCATCTCCGGCAAGCTGGGTAATTTTATCGCGACACTCTGAGCGGGCAAAAAATCCTTCCGCCATCTGCACATGTTCAGGGTCTTTGTTGATTGCGTAAATATGTCCGTCTTCTGGCAATGCCCGCGCCATCCAGATTGCGGAATAACCAGCCAGAGTTCCGATTTCAACTATGGTTTTGGCATTATGCAGGGCGATAAGGAGTTGAAGCAACTTGCCTTCTTCCGCACCAATTTGGATGGCGATATTGCGCTTTTTTAGTTCAGCGGCAATATCTGCAAGCAAGTCGTCTTGCGCTGCGTAGAGGCTGCGTATATATTCAAGGGCGGGTGTTGGTTCACGTGACATGATGAGCTGATAATTAGATGATTTGATAATTAGATGATTAAGTAATATGAATTATAAAATCAAATTATCCAACTCAATATTTTATAATGCTTAATTATCCAATAATCCAGTCATCCAATAATCTGCTTTCCGCAACAAACCGTCTCTGGCAACTTAGAGAGGTTGATGAAAGGCTGGTTGCGGCAATTGTGCGTGAACATGATTTGCCGGAAATTATAGCGCGGGTGCTGGTGGCGCGTGGTATCGCTATAGATTCGGTAGAGGATTTTTTAAATCCCACTTTGCGTAATTTTCTGCCTGATCCATCACACTTATTGGATATGGATAAAGCAGCAAAGCGTGTGGCTGACGCGGTTACATCCAAAGAAAAAATTGCGATATTTGGCGATTATGATGTTGATGGGGCAACCTCATCGGCGTTGCTTGCCCGCTATTTCCGCGCGCTTGATATCTCCCCGATTTTATATATTCCAGATAGGATGAAAGAAGGGTATGGACCAAATGAAGCTGCGCTGCGCTCTTTGCACGTGCAGGGAGTTTCTCTGGTAATCACTGTTGATTGTGGAACACTGGCATTTGAGCCACTCGCTGCTGCCCGAGTCATGGGTATGGATGTAATCGTTGTTGATCATCACATTGGCGAAGCGCGAAAGCCGGAAGCTCTTGCCATAATAAATCCCAACCGTCTTGATGAAACCTCGCAACATAGGCAAATGGCGGCGGTTGGCGTGGCATTTTTGTTATTGGTGGCGGTGAACCGCGAACTACGTGGCAGGGGATTTTTTGCGGGACGCAGTGAACCAGACATAAAACAATGGCTTGATATTGTTGCACTGGGTACGGTTTGTGATGTCGTGCCACTTACCGGAGTAAATCGCGCGCTCGTGGCACAAGGATTAAAAATTATGGCAGGGCGCAGGAATATAGGGATTTCAACGGTGCTGGATATGGCAAGGTCTGACGAAAAACCGAATGCTTATTCCTGCGGATTTATTATTGGACCAAGGATTAATGCCGGCGGACGTGTAGGAAAGTCTGATCTCGGTGTGCGCCTGCTGGCAACTGAAGATGCGCAGGAGGCAATTAGTCTGGCAACTGAACTTGAGCAATATAATGCCGAGCGTAAGACCATAGAAAGCATGGTGTTGGAGCAGGCGATGGAGCAGGCGGAAAAAATGGACGGCGAGTCCGCGCTGCTGGTGATAGCCGGGCAGGGCTGGCATGCTGGCGTAATTGGGATAGTTGCCGGAAGGATTAAAGAGCGTTTTAACAAACCGGTTGCGGTTATTGCGGTGGTGGATGGAATTGGCAAAGCTTCGGCACGCAGCATAAGCGGCGTTGATTTTGGCGCAGCGGTAATTGCTTCTATGGAAGAAGGGTTGCTCATTGCCGGTGGTGGGCATGCCATGGCAGCGGGATTTACGGTAGAAGAAGAAAAAATCACTGCACTTTCTTCCTTTTTGCAAACTCGGATGCAAAGCCAGTTACAGCTTTTAAATGGACAAAGAAGATTAATGCTGGATGGCATGGTCAGTATCAGTGGGGCGAGCGTGGAACTGCTGGAACAATTGGAAAAACTTGCGCCATTTGGTCAGGGTAATCCTCAACTTCGCCTATGCATAAAACAGGTGGTGAATTTGAAATCAGAAATAGTGGGCGAGCATCATGTAAAAACCTTGCTGATTGATAAAATCAGCAATACCCGCCTTTCAGCCATAAGTTTTCGCTGCGTGGGAACAGACCTGGGAGATTCCCTACTTGGGACAATAGGCAAAACCATAGATGTTGCCGGGCAACTCCGCCTGCAGGAATGGAACGGCAAGCAGACGGTGAGTCTTAATATAGAGGATATTAAAATCTGAATAACAGGTTACAGTTAAGGCTATCTCCGCCAGCCTGTCCTAAAGAATATTTTATGAAAATAATACAGCCTTAGCACTTTGTTAAGGGTTTCATCATTATATTGAATGATTGCAGGCTTTATTCAACCATAATTATGTTGTTTTCTGATGAAACAGAAAGAGAAAAATAAGGGCAGATTACAATCTATAAAGTACGCCTTTACAGTTGGTATGCTGACATTTGTTGCGGTTCTAAGCAGCAGTTATATACTTTATTCGCATGCAATAAAAGCAATTGAAGAAGACATCGAAGAATATCTGGGGAAAGTGGCGACTATTGTTTCAAAGCAGGTTGACGGTGATCTTCATAAAACATTTTCTTCGCGTAAGCAGGAAACCTCTAAAGAATATCTGAAGCAGATTGAAAAGCTAAATGAAGTAAAGGAGCTGTTCCCGAACGTAGCCTATGTTTATACTGCTATTTTAAAAGATGATGAAGTGTATTTTGTTCTTGATCCGACACCACCTGATATAATGGTGGATGGAGTTGAAACAAAATCGCATATTATGGATAAATATGACGAGGCTAAAGATATTCCATCTTTGATTACTGCCCTTAACAACCATCAGAAAACTTTTAATACCAAGCCTTATACTGATCGTTGGGGGAGTTTCGTGTCGGCTTACGCTCCATTTTTTGACAACAAGGGAAAATTTGTAGGAATAGCCGGAGTAGACATTGAGGCAGAAGATTATGCGGCAAGGATAAACAGGATAAACAGGGCGGAGATAATCTGTATTATTATAGGATTTCTCATTTCTTCCTTTACCGGAATCCTTATATACAGGAAAAATATGAGAATCATGGTTATAGCAAGCAACCTTGAGCTTAGCGAACAACGATTCTCTTTGGTTCTTGAGGGTATGAATGATGGGATATGGGACTGGGAGGACATGACCAAGGATGAAGAATACTGGTCCCCCCAGTTTAAAAAATTGCTTGGCTATGAAGATGACGAAATCAAAGCAAGTTATAATGAGTTTGAATCACGCCTGCATCCTGATGATCGGGAAAAAATAAAACAGGAAATGAAAGCTCATTTTGAGCATAACATACCATTCAATTCTGAGTGTCGTTTGCGTAAGAAATCAGGTGATTATTGCTGGTTTCGCGCTAAGGCAACCACAGTACGGGATGCTGATAATAAACCCATAAGGATGGTTGGTTCAATTCGTGATATTACCCAGCGTAAGGCAGGTGAAGAGAAGTTGCGCGAATATGCACAGCAGATGGAAGTAAAAAGCAAAGAGCTGGCTGTGGCGAAGGAGCAGGCGGAACAGGCTAACAGCATGAAATCTGAATTTCTTGCTAATATGAGCCACGAAATTCGTACTCCGATGAACGCTGTTATCGGTATGACCAGTATGTTGCTGGAGTCAGGCATGTCTGCCGAGCAGAAACAGAAACTTGAACTTATACATAAATCCAGTGAAGCTTTGCTGGAAATTATCAATGATATTCTTGATATTTCAAAGATAGAAGCAGGAAAAATGGATCTGGAGCCTATCACATTTAATTTACGAAATACTATTCTGGAGATTACGGAGTTGTTTTCGGCTCGTTGCAATGAGAAGGGTATAAAAATACTGATGCAATATGTTCCTGCAACACCAGAATGGGTGACAGGGGATGTGGGACGGATTCGTCAGGTAATTATTAATCTGGTAGGTAATGCAATTAAGTTTACTTATTCCGGTCACGTAATGATTAGTGTCAAGTCGACTTACGTTGATTCAGAAAAAACTCATTTGCATTTTGAGGTAACTGATACTGGTATGGGGATACCAGAAAAAATACAAAAGAAACTATTTGAAAAATTTGTGCAGGGGGATTCTTCTACTACGCGTAAATACGGTGGGACAGGTCTCGGGCTTGCAATATGTTTCCGCCTGGTAGAGCTGATGGGCGGAAAAATTGGCGTTAGAAGTAAGGAGAATAAGGGCAGCACCTTCTGGTTTGAACTGGATTTGCCACTGTCGGATGCGAAGTTGGAAGAAAAAAAACAGGTATATAATTCTGAATATAAACCGAGTGGAGCGCGTATTTTAGTTGCTGAAGATAATTTCATTAACCAGACAATGATTAAGCAAATGCTGGGGTTGCTGGAATGTACGGTTGAAATTGCCAATAATGGACATGAAGCTGTAGAAATGGTGCGTAAAAATAAATATGATTTGGTGCTTATGGATTGCATGATGCCGGAGGTGAGTGGTTATGAAGCGACCAGAACCATAAGGCAAATGGATAATGGAAAAAATGATATTACTATAATTGCTCTGACTGCTAATGCTTTGCAGGGAGACAAGCAGAAATGTCTTGATTCCGGTATGAATGATTATTTGAGCAAACCTATTAAAAAGCAAGAATTGCAGTCTATGCTTGCCAAGTGGTTGCAAAATGATTCTCTCATTGATCGCAAGCTGTTTAATCAGGCTGATTTATCGGATGATTCAGGTCAGAGCGAAGGTGGTTTCTCTGTAGAAATGTCAGATGTTTTTGAAATGTCGGTTTTTAATTATTTTCAGGAAGTTATGGGCGTTGAGTCAGCAAAAACATTACTGAAACATTGCGAAGTGGCTTTTGGTTACATTGCAGCTATTAAAAAAGCATTGGATAAACAAGATTACGATTCTGTGGCGAATTCTGCACATCCTTTAAAATCATCCAGCCAGTATATAGGGGCGATGGAGGTAACAGAAATTGCAGGAAAAATTGAAAAAATGTGCAGAACGCAGGCGGTGGATGTAACCGTATTATATGATTTAGTTCGTCAATTGGAATATAAACAGAATATGGTAGAGCAGGTTATAGACAAAAACTTTACAGTGAGGAAAACAGCATGAACATTATAAAGAAAGATATTCTGGATTCGCGTATCCTTATCGTTGAGGATGATTATCTTGGGCGTAATATGCTCAAAGGAATTTTCAGAACTAAGGGGTTCAACAATGTTGATGAGGCGGAAAATGGTAAAGAGGGGCTGGAGAAAATTCGTTCTTTTCGCCCGGATTTGGTAATACTTGATGTTATCATGCCGGAGATGGATGGGGTGGAATGCTGTAAACGTATCAGGAGTAATTCTGATATAAGGATAGCCAATATACCCATTATTTTTCAGACATCGCTAAGTGGTATTGCTGACAAAACCCGTTTCTTTGAAGCAGGTGCCACCGATTATATATGCAAACCTGTCGATCCTTATGAAATAACCGCCCGCGCTGTCGTACATCTGGAGAGGGAGGTTATGAACCGGCATCTGCGTGATTTTAAAATACGCATGTCGCATGAGTTAAATACTGCGCGTAACACTCAGCAGATACTTATTCCTGATGATAATGAAATTCAGGAAATGGAAAAAGCTTACAAGATGCAGATATGCGGATATTACCAGTCATCATCGGAGCTTGGAGGTGATTTCTGGGGTTTCAAAAGCCTGTCGAATGAAGAGCTGGCTGTGTATATGGTAGATTTTTCCGGGCATGGGGTGAATGCCGCACTTAATGTATTCCGCCTGCACGCGCTTATGCAGGCGACAATAAGCACCGCACGTACACCTAATGCCTACCTTACCCATCTTAACGCCATCCTTGCTCCGCTATTACCGGTCGGGCAGTTTGCAACCATGTTTTATGGCGTAATAAATAGCAAAAAGAAAAAGCTTGCTTATGCTTCGGCAGCTTCACCAAATCCCATATTGTTTCGCCAGAATGGAAAGGAACACCAGTTTTTGGAAAGTACCGGAACAGTGTTGGGCGCACTTAAAGAAAGCTCTTATAATATGATGGAGATTGATTTTAACTCTGGCGATTGTCTGATGCTTTATAGCGATGCTTTGGTTGAAACTCCCAATGAGCATGGCGATATGTTGCCGGTTGAACATTGGGTGGAATCCTTCCAATCACGTCTTAAAGTAGATGGTGATGGCTGCCGTGAATCATTTGCTTCGTTGCTTACAAATTTCAGGCAGCATTGTGCATCGCAGATGATAGATGATTTGTCGCTTAATATTTACTATATGCGCTAAATATCCGTGGTGCGTTAATTTTATGGGCAAGCTTATGAGCCTGTTTATGAATTGCGAAAAAATGGTTGGCGGACATTTTGAAAAAGGTCTGGCAAGCATCAAGGAGATTGTCGAGAAGTAGGGTTTATATAACATCCCCACCTAAAATCCTTTTTACATAATTCGGAACAATCGAGGTTGCCTGACCGTAAATACGCTCATGGAACATAGAATCAACCCGTGAAGGCTCCATGTTGAGTTCTACCGTGTGTGCTTTGCCTATGCTGCGCACCTGATGCACGAAATTGGAAGCCGGATAGACATTACCCGATGTGCCGATGGCGATGAACAGGTCGCAGGTGCTGAGCGCGTAGTCGATAATTCCCATATCCAGCGGCATCTCTTCGAACCAGACGATATGCGGGCGCAAATTCCCAGCCTTATTGCAACATGGGCAAAGCGTCTGCGTATTCATATCATCTTCCCAGGCGAAAATTTGTTCACTAGCGAGGCAACGCGCTTTCTTCAGCTCGCCATGCATATGCATAAGTTTGTAGTAGGGCTTAAGCTGCCTTCCATGTTCTGCCCTTTCATGCAGGTCGTCAACATTCTGGGTGATAACAAACAGCCGTCCTTCCCAGCCGGCAGCGAGGTCGGCAAGTGCATGGTGGGCAGCGTTGGGCTGGACATCTTTAAGCTGCGCCCGTCTGCCGTTATAAAACTCATGCACCAGCGCGGGGTTACGCTTAAAACCTTGTGGCGTTGCCACATCCTCGATCCGGTGGTTGCACCATAGCCCGTCACTGGCGCGAAATGTTGGAATACCCGACTCCGCCGATATGCCTGCACCGGTGAGAATCACGATGGTTTGGTCAGATATTTTAGAGAAATCTAGCATATTAATCAAAGTCCTCAGTTATTATTTGAAATAACTAGTATATTGTTAGACCATATTTTTAAGGAAACAATATCACAAAAATAGCTCCAGTATTGCTTGGTTTGCACCTTATTTCTGCATTATAAGCATTAAGTAGTGAACGGATGATAACTAAGCCTAGACCTGTACCGCCTTGCTCTCTCTTGGTGGTAAAGAATGGGGTAAATATCTTTTCCATATTAGCTGGTGAAATACCCTGACCGTTATCATGAATGCTGATTGTATGATCCTGCTGCAATATAACGGACAATCTGTTAAGAGTTAATCAGTAACTT
>JBBTBX010000022.1:0-38793 GCA_038043465.1 Pseudomonadota bacterium | reverse complement strand
TTCCATAGCAACACAGCCTTACAGCAAGTGTTGCACTTCAGTCTAGAACTGGGGAAGTAAAATGACAAATCTGTTACATTTATTGTGGTTATCGCAACATCCGCCAACTGAATTATACCAGTTTACAAGCTGTAACCTGCTTTAGCACAACATTTAATGGTATATGCACCATTAATAACTTCCGGAAAGCATAATTAAAAAAAGGAAGGGATTGCTCCCTTCCCCTTTCTATTTATACGCTAGCTAATTAAGCCAGCATTGCCAGCATCAATATCGCCACAATGTTTGCAATCTTGATCATCGGGTTAACCGCAGGACCAGCGGTATCCTTATAAGGATCACCAACCGTGTCACCAGTTACAGCTGCCTTATGGGCTTCTGAACCTTTGCCACCATGATGACCTTCCTCGATATATTTTTTAGCATTATCCCATGCACCGCCACCGGCAGTCATAGATATAGCAACGAATATACCGGTTACGATAATACCAAGTAACATCGCTCCGACGGCAGCGAATGCTGCTTCCTGTCCGGCTATTGCATTTACTATTACATAAAGCACAACCGGAGCTGCAATCGGCAGCAAGGAAGGGATTATCATTTCCTTAATAGCCGCACGGGTCAACATATCCACTGCCCGACCATAATCCGGTTTTTGCGTACCCTGCATAATACCCGGCATTTCCTTAAACTGCCGGCGCACTTCAACCACCACCGAGCCAGCAGCGCGACCAACCGCCATCATTCCCATTGAACCAAAGAGATATGGAAGCATACCACCGATAAACAAACCAATAACCACATACGGATCATTCAGAAGGAATTGTACATTTAAATTCGGGAAATAATGTTTCAAATCTTCAGTATATGCCGCAAACAACACCAATGATGCCAGAGCAGCAGAGCCGATCGCATAACCTTTGGTTACAGCCTTGGTGGTGTTACCCACAGCATCAAGTGCATCGGTAACTTTACGGACATCCGCAGGCAGGTCAGACATTTCGGCGATACCACCAGCGTTATCAGTAACCGGACCATACGCATCAAGCGCGACAATAATTCCCGCCAGAGCCAGCATGGTAGTCGCTGAAATAGCCACACCATACAGCCCAGCATTGGTGTAGGCAAAAATAATGCCCGCACAGATTATTATGATAGGAACAGCAGTCGCTTCCATGGAAACGGCAAGCCCCTGGATTACGTTAGTACCGTGTCCGGTGGTCGATGCCTGCGCAATGCTTTTCACTGGTCGGTAAGCGGTAGAGGTGTAATACTCAGTTACAACAACTATAAGCCCGGTTATCACCAGACCAGCAAGGGCGCACCAATATAAATTCATGGAACCAAAACTTATAGCACCAACAGTATACTGCGCATCACCAATCAGTTTGTCAGTAACTACATACACCGCGCCAGCCGACAGAACGGAACTGGCTATCAAACCTTTATACAGCGCACCCATAATATTATTGCTTGCGCCAAGCTTAACGAAGAAAGTTCCGATGATTGAAGTGATAATGCACACTCCGCAGATAGCCAGCGGGTACAACATCAATATTTCCCGCGCAGCATCAACAAAGAAGATTGAGCCAAGCAGCATAGTGGCAACGATAGTCACCGCATAGGTTTCAAAAAGGTCAGCCGCCATACCAGCGCAATCGCCAACATTGTCACCAACGTTATCAGCAATAGTTGCCGGATTACGCGCGTCATCTTCCGGAATTCCAGCTTCAACCTTACCCACCAGATCCGCGCCCACATCCGCACCTTTGGTAAAAATACCGCCACCAAGACGAGCAAAAATGGAAATCAGCGATGCGCCAAAGCTTAAAGCAACCAACGCCTCAACTAAGGAACGCGGTTCAATTCCGGTTGATTTAAGAAACACATAATAACCAGCAACGCCGATTAGCCCAAGACCAACTACGAGCAACCCTGTGATTGCACCAGATTTAAAGGCTATATCAAGACCTTCTTTAAGTCCCTTACGTGATGCTTCGGTGGTGCGAACGTTTGCGCGAACTGAAATATGCATGCCCACATATCCAGCAATACCAGATAGAACCGCGCCAATAACGAAACCCACACTTACATATGCACCTAATTTAAAAGCGAGCAACGCCGCTATAACTACACCAACTACTCCTATCGCCGTATATTGCCTGTTGAGATAAGCACTTGCGCCTTCCTGAATTGCTGTGGCAATCGCCTGCATCTTATCCGTTCCGGTTGGAGCAGACAGAATTACCTTTGACATATAAATGCCGTATATAACCGCCAGAAAGCCGGAAGCTATCACCAGCTGCAGAATAAAATTGATGTCCATCATGAATACCCCTATTGCTTTAATTGAAGAAAATTACATTACCGAAGGACGAAACAATGTCAGAAGAGGAATGATGATGCAATTAAAATTTTAGGGGTTGATTAATAACGAAAAACCATAAATTGTCATTTCGAGTAAAACGAGAAATCTTTGCGATTGCTTATTTTTATAATGACAAGACACCTAAGACAAGCTCTGTACAACAGATTACTTTTTCGCCGCTTCAATTGCTTTGTTTATAAGTTCAATAGCTTTTTCCTTACCTTCCCAGCCCAGCACTTTCACCCATTTATTTTTTTCAAGGTCTTTATAATGTGAAAAAAAATGTTCAATCTGATCGAGGAGTATTTGAGGAATGTCTTTATAACTTTCTACACCATCGTAAAATGGATGCAGTTTTGAAGATGGCACAGCCAGGATTTTCTCATCACCACCCGCCTCGTCCTGCATCATCAGAACACCAATAGGACGCACGGAAATTACCGCTCCGGGATGAATCGGGCGACGACCAATAACCAGCACATCCGCCGGATCGCCATCATCAGATAAAGTATGCGGGATAAAACCATAGTTGCAGGGATAGTGCATAGAGGTATGCAGAAACCTGTCAACAAACAGCGCACCGGATTCCTTATCCATCTCATACTTAATAGGATCAGAGCCAAGCGGCACTTCGATGATAACGTTTACATCAGCAGGCACATTGTCGCCGATAGAAATTTTACTTATGTCCATTTTTTAATTCCATCTGTTAATAATTTTAATAACTTACAGTGCGCGGGATATAATAAAATTTTAGGCATGTAAAGGAATAAGTGCTCGGTCTATACGCTAGGAGCAGACGGAGATATCTTTTTAATATGATTCATGCACTTGCGGAAAATTTCTTGCTTTTCAAAATCTCCGCTGAATAATGGTATTCTATCCGACTTGTGATTTTTTTCTTCAATAGCCATAATAGTACGTTCAAATATACCTTCGTAAAAATATTCAGGTGCTTCGCTAACCTTACTACACATGGCTGCAAATGCCCCAATAAATGCCTGATGCGCTTTTGTCTTATCTCCTGCTGCTAAATGAATTCTGGCAAGATGTTCATATGCCATGCAATCATCCGTTCCAGACTTGAGAGAGATTGTTTTTTCAAAAAATTCTGCAGCCCGCTTAGGGTTTTTTGCATAGTAAAAATTATGCTCACCCAATGCAAAATATAATTCTGCCTGTTTTTCCTTACCTTTCGCATTTTCAAGTGCCTTAAGAAGGTATCTTTCTTTATATGCTGTTCCATGAGGCACAATATCAGAGAGGCGTTGCATCCACTCACATTTAGAACCAGATTTTGGCTTATTGTCTTCAAGGGTTTTTAGAACTTTTTCATAATCATCCGGACTTTCCACCATATTTGGCTTAAATTCGGTGTTTATGCTATACCTTAGGAAATTTATGGTTGCGAATTGACTTTCCGGACGCTGCAACACCCAGTTAATAACAGGAGTTATCGACGGTTTCATGGCATGAGCACTAGAAATCACTCCAAAATAATGATCCACTTCAGTTTCTGGTCGCTGGGATCTGGAAATAATTTTATTGTCACTTCGCGATAGCAGCTCATTAATCCACGCATGTGGTATAGAAGCACCGTTAAGACTCTGTATGCCAATAAGTTCGCCATTTTCGTTTAACAACGCTCCACCACTGCATCCTGATTTGCTTGGGGCATCATTAATAACAAGTGAAGGTTCCCCTGATTTTATTTTGTCCAGTCTTGTTATTTTTCCTTCGTCACCATACATTTTTCCCTTTGGTAAACCTACAGAAAATACCCTGTCATTCTCATTAAGAGCGTAAGATTTTGGTACAACTGGAATCGCCTTTGCCTTTAACCCTTTAACATCCAATAGACACAAATCGTGATGCTGATTGCCTCGTGTTATTTTTGCAGAATGTTTTTTACCATTATAAGCAATTTCGATTTTTAAATTCTCAGGATTTTCTTTTTTATCAAACTCGCTATAGTTTTTGAATTCAAAACGTGAATCTATAACATGCAGACAGGTAATGACTTTATCTTTGCCAACAACAGTACCTGTCGCCTGCCTGTCGCCATTAACATAAATTTCTACTACTGAATCTTTTGACATTTTAATCATTATATAAACATTAGTTTATTTGTTAACTAATATCAATCGTTATGTTGCGCTAGAGAATTTATAATAAGTCTTGTAAAAATATACTGCTTCGCTAGGTTTGTGATATGGAAAACGCTGAAAATCGCCTGATAGCCCCTGCCCTCACTGATGACGATACAGTGCAGAATGCCTTGCGTCCTCTGGCATTTTCTGATTTTACCGGACAGCCGGAAGCTTGCGAGAATTTAAAAATATTTGTTAAAGCCGCTAAATCGCGCTCGGATTCTCTGGATCACGTACTTCTTTACGGTCCTCCCGGACTGGGAAAAACAACTTTAGCGCAAATCATCGCCAAGGAAATGGGGGTTGGGTTTCGTCCAACCTCAGGTCCGATACTTACAAAGGCAGGAGATTTGGCAGCAGTGCTTACTAATTTACAAGCTGGAGATGTTTTATTTGTTGATGAAATCCACCGTTTGAATCCGGCGGTTGAGGAAATCCTCTATCCAGCAATGGAGGATTACAAACTTGATTTAATGATAGGCGAAGGGCCAGCTGCGCGCACCGTGCGCATCGACCTTCCGCAATTTACGTTGGTGGGAGCGACAACCCGTCTTGGCCTTATTTCCAACCCGCTGCGCGACCGTTTCGGTATCCCGCTCCGCCTACGCTTTTATGATACTAAGGATTTACAATCAGTTGTAGAGCGTGCTGCCGGCTTATTTGCCATTGCCATAAGCAAAGATGGTTCTCACGAAATTGCGCGGCGGGCGCGTGGAACTCCGCGTATTGCGCTACGCCTTCTGCGCCGCGTGCGTGATTTTGCCCATGCCAGTGATAAAAATAATATTGATTCGAAACTTGCCGATCACGCCCTTAAACGCCTAGAAGTTGACAGCATAGGGTTAGATTCTGCCGACCATCGCTACCTGCGCTATATTGCCGATCATTATCAGGGCGGACCTGTTGGCGTGGAAACCATCGCCGCCGGACTTTCCGAACAGCGCGATGCTATTGAAGAAACTATAGAACCTTATTTGTTACAAATTGGTTTTATTCAGCGTACACCACGCGGGCGGATGCTGACGCAAACCTGCTTTAAACATCTGGGAATAAAACCTCCGGCACAAATAGCCACATTGCCTTTACTGGATGAGGATATTGATGAGTAAAAATACCCACAACTTCCCCATCCGCGTTTATTATGAAGACACTGACACAGCCGGCGTTGTTTATTATGCCAATTATCTGAAATTTGCTGAACGCGCACGCACAGAGGCTCTCAGGGAATCAGGAATAGAACAGGCGTCGCTATTTTCTGAACACAAAATCGGTTTTGTGGTGCGGCGTTGCGTTGTAGATTTTTTTAAGCCGGCAAAACTGGATGATCTATTGACAATCGAGACAAAACTAAATGATATAAACAAAGTCAGCATGAGCATGACGCAAACCATAAAATATGGAAAAGAAAAATTAGTGGCTCTGGAAGTAAAACTTGCACTTGTTGACCAAAACATGAAGCTTGCAAAAATTCCGGAATTCGTACAGAAAGCTATCTTGAATATTTTTAGCCAACATAATCTTTAAAACAGGAATAACGCCAATGGTAGATGCCGCAACCCTTTCCCCACCAGTTTCCACCGCCGTACAGGGTGTTGATGCCGCAACGCTTGCTGGCAGCAGTGCTGGGCACACTTTCTCAATACTTGGCATGTTCATGCAGGCCGACATGATTGTAAAAGCGGTGATGATAATGTTGCTGCTTGCCTCTTTCTGGTGCTGGGCAATTATTTTTGAAAAATATTTCCTGTTCCGCAGTGTAAAAAGTAAAGCACAGCGTTTTGAAAATGAATTCTGGGCTAGTGAAGCACTGGATAAATTTTATGATAAAGTGAAGAAACGCGCCAATCACGCGATAGCTATTATTTTTGTTGCCGCCATGGAAGAATGGATGCGCTCAAAAACCACAGTAAATACTCCATTACAGGGATTAAAAATCAGCCTGCGCGAACGTGTTGTGCAGGTTATGCAGGTAGCGCGCAACCGCGAGATCGAACATCTGGAGAGCGGTCTTGGTTTCCTCGCAACTGTTGGCTCATCCGCGCCGTTTATCGGTCTATTCGGAACAGTATGGGGAATTATGAACAGCTTTCAGGCAATCGCCGTTTCAAAAAACACTTCTCTGGTGGCGGTAGCACCAGGTATTGCCGAAGCCTTGCTTGCTACAGCCATTGGGCTTTTTGCCGCTATCCCTGCGGTAATTGCCTATAATAAATTTTCTAATGAACTTGTACGTTTTTCCAATAAATTAGAGGATTTCAGTACTGAATTTGACACTATCCTCTCACGTCAGCTTGAAGGATAATATATGGGAGCGAGTTTAGGTGGAGGAAACGGCAGACGCAGGCGCACTACTCGCGCTGACAATTTTTCTGAAATAAACATCACCCCGATGGTGGATGTGATGCTTGTTCTCCTTATCATCTTCATGGTTGCTGCACCGATGATGACCAGCGGGGTTACCGTAGATCTGCCGAAAGCGAACTCATCACCAGTTGCTGGGCAGGATGAACCGCTATCTATATCAGTAACTGCTACCGGAAAAATTTATATCCAGAAAACTCCTGTGCTGCTTAAGGAGTTGCAAGCAAAACTTTCTGCCATTACCGGCCAGAAAAAAGATACCAGGATATTTGTGCGCGGTGATAAAAATGTTGATTATGGCAAAATGATGGAGGTGGTAGGCCAAATAAATGAAGCTGGCTTTGGTAAAGTTGCGCTTATTACCGATACGGGAGGCGTTCCTGCCTCGGATAAGAGATAATCTGTGCATCGTGAGCGTGGCAAAGGTATAGTTTATTCAGTAGTATTCCACTTGCTTTTACTACTGCTGCTCATATTTGGCCTGCCGTCAATCCTGAGAAACGATCCGCCAGTTGAACCTACAGCCATCACTGTTGAGATACTGCCGATTACTGAAAAAAGTAATGTGAAAAATTCCGAAGCGGAGAAAGCAGAAAAACCAAAGCCGGAACCAAAAGAGGAAGTACAGAAAAAACCCTCTCCTCCGGTAAAAACTGCTGAAGCGACACCAGAACCACCAGAACCGACTCCTGTGCCAACTCCGCCAAAACCGGAAGAAAAAAAGCCTGAGCCGGTAAAGCCTGAACCCAAACCAGTGCCTAAGCCGGAGCCTAAAAAGCCTGAGCCGAAAAAAGATGTGAAGAAACCAAAACCCAAGGAAGATTCGCTTGATGCCATCTTAAAGGCAGTTAAAGAAACTGCACAAAAGGAAAGTAAGGATCAGAAGAAGCCGGTTGAGGAAAAAACCGCGCCAACACCTAGAGCAAAGTCCAGCATATATGATCCAAGCCAGCAAATGTCTCTGAGCGAGCTAGACGCTATCAAGAGCCAATTCTATCCATGCTGGAATGCCCCAAGCGGTGCTAAAAACGCACACGAGTTGATTATTGTAATACATGCTGAATACAATATTGACGGAAGCCTTATAAAAGCTGCAATAGCAAGTGAAAGCGTTAGCAAGTATAATTCTGACAGTTTCTACCGTGCTGCTGGCGATGCTGCTTTGCGCGCAGTTCGTCAATGCACTCCCCTTAAAAATTTATCACCTGATAAATATGCGGCTTGGAGAGAGTTAGATTTGCGCTTTAATCCAGAAGAAATGCTACAATGAAATGCTGCAATAAAAATACTAGGATAATCCAGCTATTGACATTCTATTACTACATAAATTATGAATAGCGGGAAATATAAATTTTCATAGGATATTACACATGCGTATTTTTAAATTTTCCAGCCTGTATGCATTCGCCACTGTAGCATTGCTTTCGTTCATTCCTTTGTCAGCCAAAGCTGCGCTGCGTATTGACATAACTCGTGGCAATGCTGAACCAATGCCGATTGCGCTTCCTAACCTGCCTGGCAATTCTGTTGGTACTGACATCATACGCGTGGTTTCCGCCGATCTGGAACGCTCAGGTTTATTCAAGCCAATCAACCAAAGTGCATTTATTGAACAGATAACTGCGCAGACTGTAACCCCGCGTTTTGCCGACTGGCGGCAGATAAGCGCGACTGCCCTTATCACCGGAAGCGTTACAGATAGCGGTGGTGGCAAAGTAAAAGTATCTTTCCGCCTTTGGGATGTCTATGGCGAAGAACAGATAGCTGGTAAGGAATATAATACTTTCAGCAATAACTGGCGGCGTATTGCCCACATCATGGCCGATGAAATATACAAACGCCTCACTGGTGAAAATGGCTATTTTGATTCGCGTGTTGTTTATGTTTCCGAGAGTGGCCCTGCCCTGAAGCGCGTTAAAAGGCTGGCTATCATGGATCAGGACGGAGAGAATCATAAATTCCTGACTGATGGACGTTTTCTGGTGCTGACCCCGCGTTTTTCACCAAATTCTCAGGAAATATTGTATATGTCCTATGCCGGAAAACAACCGCGCGTTTTCCTGCGTGACCTGCAGACAGGACGCGAAGAATCCCTCGGAAATTTTGATGGAATGTCCTTCGCTCCACGTTTTTCCAATGATGGCAACTCAATCATAATGTCTGTTGCCAATGGTGGCAGTACCCAGATATTCAAAATGGACTTGCGTGCTCGTCGCTTAGTTAAACTTACCAATGGCAGTGCTATTGACACATCTCCAAGCTATTCTCCCGATGGCAGCCAGATTGTATTTAACTCTGACCGTGGCGGTTCGCAACAGCTCTATACCATGAATGCAGATGGCAGCGACATCAAGCGCATCAGCTTTGGTAATGGTCGTTATGGAACTCCGGTATGGTCACCACGTGGTGATCTGGTTGCCTTTACCAAAATGGCAAATGGCAGGTTCTACATAGGTGTTATGCGGAATGATGGCAGCGGTGAGCGTTTACTTACTGAAAGCTATCTCGATGAAGGTCCTACTTGGTCGCCAAATGGTCGTGTGATTATGTTCCACCGTCAATCGCCTTCGTCACGTGGACAAGCTGGCAATGTGCGCCTGTATTCCGTTGATATTACAGGCTCCAATTTGCGTGAGGTAATGACACCGATGGCTGCTTCAGATCCAGCATGGTCGCCACTGTTGCCATTATAGCACATCGATGTTATTTTATACTCGGTAAGCGCGATTAATATTGATTTATAGCGGGTTTTCGCTAATTGGTAGACCATTACACAGTTGCCTTGCCGCTTGAAATGTTACAGGTGATACGTTCTTTCGTAATTCATTGGATTAACAGTATAATGCAGCTACGCAATTCATGGGATTTTCGGGGTAATCATTTTAATTTTTTGCTTTAGGAGTAGATGTATGAATATATTTGTTAAATCGGTTGCGGTTCTCTCCGCAGTTTTTCTTCTTTCAGCCTGCGATACTAACCCAGATGCTGGCGGTACTGGTGATGGTAGCGGCAGCAATGCTTCTATGAATGGTGGCACTGGTGGTTATCTTGATAGCGAACGCAATGTTAGCGACCGTGTTCTGTTCGATTTAGACAGCTCACAACTAACAGCTGAAGCTCAACAGATACTGGAAGTTCAGGCTACTTGGCTTAAACAACATTCAAACGTTAACATAACCATTGAGGGTCATTGCGATGAACGTGGTACACGTGAATATAACATAGCTCTCGGTGAGCGTCGTGCTACTGCTGTTAAGAAATTTCTGGTTGGTCTCGGTGTTTCCGGAAACCGTGTTTCTACCATCAGCTACGGCAAAGAACG
This sequence comes from Pseudomonadota bacterium, assembly GCA_038043465.1. GTDB lineage: Bacteria > Pseudomonadota > Alphaproteobacteria > Rickettsiales > SXRF01 > SXRF01. The sequence continues at coordinate 28,592 of JBBTBX010000022.1, read as the reverse complement.
TCCGGCTGTTGTTGGTTCTGATGAGTCATCATGGGGTCAAAACCGCCGTGGTGTAACTGTCGCTACCAGTCAGTAATACCGTTATCTTAAAATCTTTTTTTCGCCCCGTATCAAAATATCTGTTGATACGGGGTGAAATTCGTTTAAATATTGTGTAAATATATAGTTTGTAAGTATTCCCAACGGTTATTATGATAAAAAAAATCTACCTGACATCAACAGTTTTTATAGCCATGACAATGTCTCTTTCTTGTCCAGTTTCTGCCCAGAACATGGATGATGGAAGTGGCGCGAGGATAGAAAAGCTGGAACGTGATTTGATGTTGCTACAAAGGCAACTATCGCGCTCTTCCTCTGGTTCTGCAGGCTCTGCACCATCAGGAGGTGGTGGTGTTGATCTTGAAGTGCGTTTAAGCGGTATGGAAGAGCAAATGCGTACACTTCTTGGTAAGGCAGAGGAAAATGAGTTTAAAGTTCGCAAACTCTCTGAAAGCTTGGATAAATTACAGCGTGATACTGATTTCAGGTTTGGTGAACTCGGCAATGCTTCTGGTGCATCGGCTCAGGATAATTCCCAACTTCAAGCTCCGGCACAAAGAAAAGTTCCCGATGAAAATCTGAAAGCTGAGCTTGATAGAAATGGTCGTTCTCTGGGTAAGGTTGTTGATACCGCAGGTAAGCCAGCACAGAATCCACAGGAAGATGAAGAAAGTGCTACAGAAGAAGAGTTTGCCACCTCGCGTGACCATTATAATTACGCTTTCCGTCTGCTTAACCAGACACAATATGATAAGGCAGCAGAGACTTTTGCTACATTCATAAAAAAACACCCGAAAGATCCTCTCATTGGTAATGCTTATTACTGGCAGGGCGAGACTTACTATATACGTAGGGATTATATAAAAGCCGCTGATAGTTTCAGACAAGGTTTCGAAGAGCTCCCAAACGGTCCTAAAGCACCGGATAATCTCTTGAAACTGGCTATGACGCTGAATTCACTTAAGCGTGATAAGGAAGCTTGCGTCGTTCTTGGACAGGTTGTTGCTAAATTTAAAAATGGCTCAGCTGCTGTAGCACAAAAGGCTGAGCAGGAACAGAAACGCATTGATTGCAAATAATTCCGCTAATTGTACATTTTTATCATCATCAGAATTTGATTGGCTGATTGCTTCTCTTGGCTATTTCGAGCCTGCTCCTGTAGTAGCTGTGGCAGTCTCAGGAGGAGCAGACAGCATGGCTCTTCTTCTTTTGGCAAATGATTGGGCAAAGGCTAAAAATGGCAAGGTGGTTGCACTTACAGTAAACCACAATCTTAGATCAGAAGCAGCAGCTGAAGCGTTACAAGTCAGAAAGTGGTGTGAATATCTAGGTATAGACCAATATACACTATGCTGGCAACCTCCCTCACCTATCCATACTTCTATACAGGAAAACGCGCGCAATGCCCGTTATGAATTGATGCTGGAATGGTGCAGAGAAAATAATATTCTGCATCTACTTACCGCACACCATCTTGATGACCATGTGGAAACCATGTTCTTTCGTCTAGCGCGTGGCAGTGGTCTGGACGGTTTAAGTGCTATATCCGCCCAAAGAATAGTAGAAGGAGTTAGGTTATTGCGCCCATTGCTAAAAATTCCTAAAGCGCGTCTTATTACAACTTTAAAAAAAAGAAACCAAGAATGGCTTGAAGATCCATCTAACCATAATTCATCATATGCCCGTGTTCATATAAGGCAACAACTGGCACAAATTGATAATAATATTGATATAAAGAAAAGAAGTGTAATTATTGCTGAACAATTTGGAAAGTTCCGTAATATATTGGAAAATAAACTAGTCAGTCAGATAACTAACTGCGTTTCTGTATTTTCGAAAGGGTATGCCACCATAAATATTCAGGAGTTCAATAATCTTGATGGTGAAATTTCGCTGAAGGCATTAGCTAGTTTAATCCGCACACTAAGTGGCTCTGATCACCCGCCACGTACAAGCCAACTACAATCTTTAAAACAGTTGATTAAAAACAATGAATTAAACTCAAAATACAGCATCGGTGGCTTGTTGTTTGAAGCAGTGAAGGGTAATATTATCCTAGTCTACCGTGAATATAATGCAATCTCTCCTCCTATTGTCGTAGAACCAGATATGTCTGTACTTTGGGATAAACGCTTTGTGATAAAAATATCATCAGACACAAAAAATACTCATATCAGAGTTCAGGCATTAGGTAGCAGAGGCCTTGTAGAAGTTAGGAAAAACGCCAAACATCTGTTAAAAAACATGCCGCCAGACCGTATTATTCGGACATTTCCGTCATTATGGTCACTTGAAGAACTGCTATGTGTACCCCATATTGTCTATATGAATGAGAAAATCAGGGTTTTTAGTACCATGCCGGATATACAATTTCACCCTGCAAAACCGCTTGCTGATAGCTGTTTTTCCGTTATGAATAGCTGAATATAATTTTCATTGTCTTAGGAGGCTGCTGAACGTGCCTAATTTTGGTAAGAATATATTTGTATGGGTGGCACTAGTTATATTGCTACTTGGTTTGTTTAATATGCTGCAGGATAATGCCGAACGCAGCGGTTACAATAAGATAGCTTTTTCTGATTTCCTTGAAAAAATCGATCAAGGGCAAGTAGCTGATGTAACCATACGTAATGGATTCACTAAAGGGTCTAGCGTTGTCGGACATCTGACCGATGGAACAGCTTTTGTCACCCAAACTCCAGATTATCCTAACCTTACCGAACGCCTGACTGCAAAAAAAGTAAAAATTAATGTAACCAGCGATGAAGGCAAAGAATCATTCTGGAGCATCTTGTTATCTGCACTACCTGTTATTTTGCTGATAATTATCGCCGTATCATTCATGCGGCAAATGCAGGGCGGTGCTGGTGGACGTGGAGGAGCATTAGGATTTGGAAAATCACGAGCAAAATTACTAACTGAAAAAACTGAGCGTATCACTTTTGACGATGTTGCTGGCATTGAAGAAGCTAAAGACGATTTGCACGAAGTAGTAGATTTTCTTAAAGACCCACATAAATATCAACGTCTTGGAGCAAAGATACCGCGCGGCTGCCTGCTGGTTGGCCCTCCTGGAACTGGTAAAACCCTGCTCGCCCGCGCTATTGCCGGTGAAGCGAAAGTACCGTTTTTTACAATATCTGGTTCAGATTTCGTGGAAATGTTTGTAGGCGTTGGCGCGTCACGAGTGCGTGATATGTTTGAGCAAGGCAAAAAAAATTCTCCCTGCATAATTTTCATTGATGAAATTGATGCTGTTGGACGACATCGTGGAGCTGGGCATGGAGGCGGTAACGACGAGCGCGAACAAACGCTAAATCAGTTGTTGGTAGAAATGGATGGCTTTGATGCCAATGAAAGCGTAATCATCGTTGCTGCCACTAACCGCCCTGATGTTCTTGACCCTGCCCTGCTCCGCCCTGGCCGTTTTGATAGGCAAATTACTGTCCCTAATCCTGACATAAATGGGCGCACAAAAATTCTGGAAGTGCATTTGCGCAAAGTTCCTAAAGCACCTGATGTTGACGCTAAAATTATAGCCCGTGGAACGCCAGGGTTTTCTGGTGCTGACCTTGCCAATATAGTGAATGAAGCAGCATTGCTTGCTGCCCGTCTTGGCAAAAAAGTAGTGAGCCAACGTGATTTAGAATCCGCAAAAGACAAAGTAATGATGGGTTCAGAACGTAAATCTATGGTGATGAGTGATGATGAGAAAAAAATGACTGCCTATCACGAAGGCGGACATGCTCTCGTATCGCTCTATTTCCCAGCCTCTGACCCGATTCATAAAGCCACCATAATTCCGCGCGGTCGCGCTCTGGGCATGGTTATGCGCCTACCAGAAGCTGATAAATTATCATATTTGCGTGAAAAAATGATCGCAGATTTAGCCGTTTCGATGGGCGGACGTGTTGCAGAGGAAATTATTTTCGGTTATGATAAGGTATCAAGTGGAGCTTCATCTGACATAAAATACGCCAGCAAACTGGCGCGTGCCATGGTTAGCGAGTGGGGCATGAGTGATAAAATAGGACCACTATTTTATGGTGCTGAACAACAGGAATCATTCCTTGGCTACGGTACTCCGTCGCGCTCATCTTCAGAACAAATGGCGAATATAATTGATGATGAAGTGAAGCGTTTTGTTGAAGAAGCACATGTTAATGCAAATAAAATTCTTACCGAGCATATTGATGAATTACACAGTATTGCACAGGCTTTACTGGAATTTGAAACACTTACTGGTGATGAGATACGCGGTTTGATAAATGGTGAAGCAATTAAACGTGTTGAGATAGAGAAAAAAATAGTTACAAAATCCTCTTTACCTTCTTCACGCACAAAAAAAAGTGATGAAAGTAGCGCATCGGCATAATCTATGAAACTATTCGGTACAGACGGAATACGAGGAACGGCAAATACTCACCCGATGACAGCTGATGTTGCCCTGAAGGTTGGAATGGCGGCAGGACAGCAGTTCTTACGCGGGGAACATCGCCACCGCGTAGTTATCGCCAAAGACACACGGCTTTCAGGGTATCTGATTGAACCAGCTCTCACTGCTGGTTTTATTGCGGTTGGAATGGATGTGGTTCTGGTCGGGCCAATGCCGACCCCTGCGGTCGCCATGCTGGTAAAATCATTACGCGCTGATTTGGGAGTGATGATTTCCGCTTCCCATAATCCATATCACGATAATGGTATAAAACTTTTTGGTCCAGATGGCTATAAGCTCTCTGATGAGGTTGAAAATGCGATTGAAACACTCATCTCTGAGAACCGTTTTGATGCCCGCGTAAGCCCAGATAAATTAGGGCGCGCTAGACGCTTGGATGATGCTGCTGGACGTTATATTGAACATGCGAAAAGCACTTTCCCTAAGAATCTTACCCTTGATGGCATGAAAATAGTGGTGGATTGTGCTAACGGCGCAGCTTATCATGTCGCGCCCATGATTTTACAAGAATTAGGCGCGAAAATAATACCTATTGGCGTTCAACCAGATGGTTTTAATATAAATGATAATTGTGGCTCGACCTCACCGCAAAAACTATGCGAAATGGTAGTACGCGAAAAAGCGGATATAGGAATCGCTCTTGATGGTGATGCTGACCGACTGATTATCTGCGATGAAAATGGAAAAATTGCCGATGGTGATCAGCTGATGGCAATCATAGCAACCAACTTGCATAAGAGCGGGAAACTACGCGGCAACGGTATTGTAGCTACACAAATGTCCAATATGGGGCTGGAAAAATATTTGAAAAACATTGGACTTAACCTGATACGCACTAATGTTGGCGACCGCTACGTGGTTGAGCATATGCGTGAGCATAATTTTAATCTGGGGGGCGAGCAATCAGGTCACATTATACTTAGTGATTATAGTACTACTGGTGACGGGATAATAGCTGCGCTGCAGATTCTGGCTTACCTACGTGAAGCAGGAGGCAAATTAAGCAAGCACAGCACATTGTTCAAACCTATGCCACAACTACTCAAGAACGTAAAATATGGTGGAACATCACCGCTAGAAAACCAAACTGTCCAACAAGAAATAAATAAGGCTTCTGCGACTCTTGGTAATAGAGGCAGAATATTTATCCGCGAATCTGGAACAGAACCGCTTATCCGTATTATGGCGGAAGGTGAAAACCAAAATGAGATAGAAAATATTGTTGATTCATTATGTCAGGAAGTAAACAAAACCCAGATGCTCGCGTCCTAATCATAGCTGGCTCTGACTCTGGCGGCGGTGCGGGCGTTCAGGGCGATATTAAAACCGTCACCTGCCTTGGCGGATACGCAGCAACAGCAATCACAGCACTCACCGCACAAAATACGCTTGGCGTATTTGGAATCCATGACGTTCCCGAAGAATTTATTATCCAGCAAATAAAGCTGGTGCTGGATGATATAGGAGCGGATGTACTTAAAACTGGAATGCTAAGCAAAGAAAGTGTAATTCACGCCATTGCGGATATAATATCAGAATATCCGCATATTCCACTAGTGCTTGATCCAGTTATGTTTGCCAAGGGAGGAGCTGCACTGCTTGAACAAAAAGCTCTTGCTACCTTAAAGACTCATCTTATTCCGAGAGCGGAAATAATAACTCCCAATATTCCCGAAGCAGAATATTTATCGGGGATAACTATTAAAAATGTGGATGACATGCGCAATGCTGCTAAAAAAATCCTTTCTCTTGGCTGTAAATCAGTATTGCTGAAAGGCGGGCATCTTGAAGGTGAAATCGTCACTGATTTACTGCTCACTGCAGATGGTGAAACTGTTTTTGAACAACCACGCGTGGGTAGCAAAAATACTCATGGAACAGGTTGCGCGCTGGCATCGGCAATAGCTACAGGAATAGCACAAAAAATGAGGCTTATTGATGCTGTAACCCGAGCAAGGAAATATGTGTTGGAAGCAATAAAAACCGCGCCCGATATTGGAAATGGACACGGACCACTAAATCATGGTCATACGGTGAAAGAGTATATTATAGTTAACTAACAAAATGATTGCATCATTCTGACGCTGCCTACGGCGCGAAAAATCGCGCTTTCGGCTTGCGATTTTCATAGTTGATTAAGCAATTACATGCTTAATCAACTATATCTAAACATCAAGCTCATAATGCTCACGATAAGTGCGGACAATTGTTGAACCGGCAAGATCGCGTAAAGTTTCCGCGCATAAATTATAAGTATCAATCGGACGTTCGGTTTTAGAAAAATACTGCTCATTATTTTTAAAAATTTCACCGAGAAGCAGCGGCTGCCATGTTTTTCCATCAGCAACGTCCACTTTGAAATATCCAGAAAAACCTGTAGCTTCATATTCTCCCTGACGCGTGGTATTCAACGCTTCATCATAGGGATAAACCAACAAGTCACCTTTTTTTGCCTGCAGTGCTTCTTCATCATCAACATATTGCAAAAAAACCACCCCAGTCAAAATGATAGTTACTTTTGTTTTTTCTTTTACCTGATAACGTAATTTATTGTGTTTTGCCATAAGCCAACCATTTATCTATAGTTATTATTTTAAGATACGCTCGCTTCGCAGCGGAAAATCGGTCTTTCGGACTCGATTTTCATACTCATTCTGTATAATTATTATACAGAATGAGATAGTTATTTTATACGCGTACTAACGCACCATGCGTTTTTATATATTTTCTGCAAATCTTCAGCAGCCTTATCTGCATATTTTTTCTCATGATATAAGGCAAAACAGGTTGCGCCACTGCCCGACATTCCTGCCAATAAACATCCATCCGTGCTTCTTAGCGATTTTATTATTTCACCAATAACAGGAAGTCTGCCAACTGCCGCATTCTCCAGATCATTAACATAGTATTTTTCTCTTATAATATTATCAATACTGACTATATCTGAATTTTTTATGTTATGTGACGAAGAGTCATAAGATTTAGCAAAATCACGGAACACTTCTGCAGTTGCAAGCGGAATATTGGGATTCACCAACACCATATATGGTTTGTGTAACAGTTCAATCTCCGTTATGTCCTCGCCAATACCACGCATTAAAGCTGGTTTTCCTTGTAAGCAAACTGGAACATCACTTCCCAGTTTCAAGGAAATTTCGAGTAAATCTTCATGTGGAATATCTATATTCCATAACTCACATAAGGCATGAATCGTTGCAGCAGCATCAGCTGAACCACCACCTATTCCTGAAGCTATGGGTAAATTTTTGGTCAGGATAATTTTCGCGCCACAATTTCTGCCATTAGCTTTCAGTGCATAATCTTTAAGTGCAGTTGCCGCTTTCCACACCAGATTATTTTCTTTTGAAAAACCGGAAAGCCCGCTTGCAAATTCACCACGAACTTCAAGATACAATTCATCATCTTCCTGAACAAAAATTTCATCGCCATATTCAGTGAAAACCACAAGACTTTCGAGTAAATGATACCCATCATTACGTCTGCCAACCACACGCAGAAATAAATTTATTTTTGCCGAAGCATGTTTTAACAAAGACTGCACGTTATTCAGTAACCGTAGCATTTGCAGGATCTACATTATCCTGTTTTTCTACAATATTTGTTTTTTTTATGACATTTATCTGATTTTTATCTGTGACTGCTATGGTTTTCTCAGGCAGACCATATTTTATTTTTTCTTTAATTTCCTGAATAACAGAATCTTCCTTGCTATAAGTTAGTGATCTGTCCCACTGGAATCTTGCTTCATTCTTACGTCCCATCCGCCAGTATAAATCGCCCAGATGTTCATTAACCGTAACATCGGCAGGAAGCAAGGAAACCGCTCTTTCCAGATACATAGCCGCCTGTTTGTAATCCCCAGCCAGATACAACGCCAACCCCATACTATCCATAATCTGCGGGTCGGAAGGGCGTTTAGCTATTGCCTTTTCAATCAGCATGCGGGCTTCGGCAAAATTCTCACCGCGTATTAAAAAACTATAGCCAAGATAATTCAAAACATCGGGCTGGTCAGGACTTAATTTCATAGAATATCGTAGCTTGTTTTCGGCCTCGACCCAATTTCCTATCTTGTCATAACAGATACCAAGAGCAAAATATATTGGCCAATGCCGCGCTTTCTTTTCCTTTACAACTCCAAGAGCTGCATCATAAACCTTGATAGCATCAGCATAATTTTCCTGCGTCCTGAGCAAATCACCCTTTGCTATATAAGCATCCGTATTATTTGGAAACGCTGATATTAAACTATCAAGCTTAGCAACAGACTCCTCAATTTTATGCAAACGTCCAAGATTTATAGCGATATAGAGCTGAGCATCATTATATAGCGGATTATTTGCTTGGATTTTAGCAAGCAATTCATTAGCTATGCCATATTGCTGAAGCTCACTGTAAGCCTGTGCCAAAGTAACTATGGCAACATCCATCTCCGGTTTTAAATAAAGAGCCAATTGCAGATATAAAGTAGCATCCTGAGTAACATCCGCCGCCAGCATCAAAGAACCCATGGTAAGAAGAATTTCAGCAGCCCCAGCCTGCATGTTATTAATTTCTTCCAGATTCATTTCCGGTAGATTACCTTCTGGTTCACGATATTTTGTAACAATAGGCTTTAGCCCTTCAGGAGAATTATTCTTTGCATAGAATTTCTTTAACCTATCCATAACCCGCGCTGGTGGATTAGACTGGTCTTCCACAGAATATTTAAAATTCTCTATCGCTGCTTTGGTAAAGCCAGCTTGCGCATTGATAAGTGCCAGATGATAGCTGACAACAGGGGCAGCCCTGCCAACTTCAGCACTTAATTCTTCCATCATCAACGGTTTTTTCAGTTGATTCTTTTCAATATCCAACCATGCGGAAATAAGAGGAAGCCATAGCTGCCCACTCTCTTCCTCCGATAATTTGTCCAAGATACGGGCAGCTCCGTCTACATCATTATTTTTTATAGACTTCAAACTAAGCATCAAGGCAGAGATTGGATCTTTATTATTATTATTTTTATAAACATGTGTGGCAATTTCCATAGCCTTATCTATATGTCCAGCCAGCAAATAAAGCCCCATCAACTGATTAGCAACATCCGTATCCTGCGGGTTTTTATGGTAAACTGTCTTCAGGGATTTTATAGCACTTTCAATATCGCCATTGGAACGCGAGAATAGGCTTGATAAATAACTGCCAGAAACACCAACTTCACTGGGCTCATTATCGCTGTTTTCCAGAGTTTGAGTTTCTACCTTTTTTTCCTGCGGATCATCGTTTAGAGCAATACTGGAAGTATCATTTTCAGCAAATGCCACATATCCATTCCCAACCGAAGCAACTGCGGCAAATATTAATACCGCCAATAATGATTTATTTTTCAACATATTAATGTATTTTTACCTCAAAATAGGGCTTGATTTACGCAGCAAATATATTTACGCAATAAAAACACTTGCACCTTTTGCGTATATTACTAGAATCCCCACCTAATTTAAAACACTATTTTGATACGAAAGAGAGTATTTTATGAGCGGTAAAGTCAGTAAGAATAACCCGGAATCGCGTGGTAAGGTAACAGCACTGCGCAAACACAATGGAAAAACCGTAAAACCCGTACTTTTTATCAAAAGTGGCGTTGGTCGTTACATAGCGGCAGCATTTGAAGATGGTACACTTGCCTTAAACAAGGTAACTGGTCTTCCAATACCTTATAAGAACATTTAGTATTTTCTCCAGAACTATAGCTATGAGGGCTATTTAAAATAATACAACGCCCGACATGTGTAGTCTTCGTTCAGGTTATAGACTCCTGAGGTTACGCAGGAATTGACGACTATTGTAGAAGTCCCACTAGATTTATTAGCAGCATCTAAGCCTCTAAATTTCCCCGTAGTTGGTGTTCCATTGTCTATTTTTTCATCTATCAGGCGGGCTTGTACAGGGCTTAGAGTTGGTCCTGTATATCCACCTCCAGCTATAGTGAACCAAGATATAGTATTCTGCTTTATCAGAGTTACACTTCCATTCAAATCATCATTATAGAAATAAGCGCACCCATCATTTACTCCTTTAAAAATAGATGAGTTTGACCAGCATGGAGTAACAATTGAAGTTGGTAGCAAGTTAGACAATTCAAGACTTTTTGCTCCCTGCATACTTTCACAAAACCAACCAGCAGCACCACCATTATCAATTAACCCGTTGTTATTTCCATTACCCCTACCATTCGGCAAAGTGCAACTTCCTGAAGCCACTACATAATCTATCCCAAAAAAATCTGTCGCATTCGCACAGTCCCCAACGATACAGTTATATTTAAGGCGAAAAGCATTGTAGGAAGTTTCCATTTTCTGAAGCTGTGAAGCGGCGGCTCTAATTTCAGCCTGTTGTATAAGAGTTTTTCCCATTAGAATACCGCCAACAATCAAGCCTATAACAACCAAAACTATACTTAACTCTACGAGAGTGAAAGCAGCCCTATGCCCCAGACATTTGGAAGTAACTGATATGTGTTTCTGACTCACGCGACTGCCATGAACCAACCGTTATTGGTTTTGTAGGAGGAAGGCAACATTTAGATACCTTGTGTTATTGCAAAATAGTCTGTAATTTTAGTCATAAATCTTAAAAAAAACAATAAAATTCCGAACTATACCTTTTGCACTTCAAGAATTGGGAATTCTTGAAGTGAGTACGCCCGCTACGCGGCGGAAAATCGGACTTTCGGTCTCGATTTTCACATACCCATCCCAACTCTTCAGTTGGAATGAGTATAAGTATCAAAGCACATGCTCGGCATTGTGAAAAGGCATCTACATCCCTGAGTAATTAGGACCACCACCACCTTCCGGCGTTTTCCAAACAATATTCTGCGTTGGGTCTTTAATGTCGCAGGTTTTACAATGCACACAGTTCTGCGCGTTTATCTGCAGCTTGGGCGCACCTGCCTCTTCTATAATCTCATAAACTCCCGCCGGACAATAACGTTGTTCAGGCGCAGCATATAGAGCCAGATTTATATTCACCGGAACGTTGTTATCTTTAAGTGTCAAATGCGAGGGCTGATCTTCTTCATGGTTGGTGCTAGAAAGAAAAACTGAAGATAGTTTGTCGAAAGAAATTTTTCCATCCGGTTTAGGATAAGCAATCTTCCGGTAAAACTTAGCTTCGCAGAGTTGCTTGTGATCCGCATGATTTTTAAATGTCCAAGGTGCTTTGCCACGTAATATATATGTATCCAAGGCGGCATATAAAAGCCCAGCAAGCAAGCCAAAGCGGAAAGCCGGTCTGATATTTCTTACTTTATATAACTCTTCATACACCCAACTTTCTTTTAAAGCTTTGGTATAACCATCAAAAGCAATATCACCTCCACCTGCCAAGGCAGAAGCTAACGCTTCAGCAGCCAGCATTGCCGATTTCATAGAGGTGTGTGTTCCTTTTATTTTGGGAACATTTAGAAATCCAGCAGCATCACCAATCAAAGCACCGCCAGAAAAAGTGAGCTTTGGTATTGACTGCAATCCACCTTCATTCAAGGCGCGTGCGCCATAGCTGATGCGCCTGCCTCCTGCAAATACCGAAGAAATGGCAGGATGGGTTTTGAATCTCTGGAATTCGGAGAATGGATCAATATATGGGTTTTTATAATCAAGCCCCACCACGAATCCAACCGCCACCTTGTTATTATCCATATGATAAAGAAATGAACCGCCATAAGTTTCCAGCAACATGGGCCAACCAACACTATGGATTACGCTACCTGTTTTATGTTTTTCAGGTAGCACTTCCCAGATTTCCTTGATGCCAATGCCATATGTCTGTGGCGAGCTTTCCGCGCGCAGGTTAAATTTTTCCATAAGCTTCTGCGAAAGCGAACCACGGCAACCTTCAGCAAACAAAGTATATTTACCTTTTATCGTAACTCCAGCTTGGTAGGATGATTTTTTGTTGCCGTCTTTGCCAATGCCAAATTCACCGGTTATAACGCCAGCGACCCTGTCATTTTCCATGAGTAATTCAGCAGCCGGAAATCCGGAAAAAATCTGTACGCCAAGATTTTCCGCCTGCACCGCCAGCCACTTACAAAAATTACCAAGGCTTATTATGTAATTTCCATGATTATTCATGGAAGGCGGGGTTGGCAAAGGTAAAGCCTTATTTCTGGTCAGGAAAAGGAATTTGTCGCTGGTAACTGAGGTGTTAAGCGGTGCGCCCTTCTCCTTCCAGTCAGGAATCAGCTCATTTAAGGCGCGAGGCTCAAGAACACAGCCAGAAATTATATGCGCCCCAACCTCAGAGCCTTTTTCCAGCACGCAAACGCTTATTTCCGGTGAAACCTGCTTAAGGCGGATAGCAGCAGACAAGCCAGCAGCCCCTGCCCCGACTATAACCACGTCATATTCCATTGAATCGCTATCGGTCATACGCTTATTCTAACATCTGGATAAGACTAATGGAAATGATAAAAATAAAAAAACACCAGATTATCTCAGCATGTCGGTGACTGTTTTTAGCATGTCATCAGCCGTGCTGACAGTTTTGGTGTTGGACTGATAGGCGCGCTGGGCTATGATAATATCAGTGAGTTGTGAAGCCAGTTCAACGTTTGAATTTTCCAAAGAACTGGAAAGAATAACCCCGACACCGCTTTGCCCTGACGAGAAATAATTAATTATCCCGGCATCATCGGAATTGAGATAAGCGGTTCCTGAAATATTCTGCAGACCATCGGGATTATTAAATTTTGCCAGCGGTATGACATATATCGACTGGCTGACACCATTATTGTAATAAGCTTTCACAATTCCATCATCACTGATTTCCACCTTCTGCAAAGTACCGGCAGCGTGTCCATCCTGATTAAGTGAATCAACTATATAATTAGCGGCAAGTTGACGCATGCCATCGGTTCTACCAATCACAGTCGCGCCTGGCGTGCCAAAAATCTGACCAGCCGTTCCCCAGTTGAAGGTAACAGTATTGTTAGTAGTTGGTGTTGTTGCATTGGCAGGAGTTGTTCCGGTACTCGTCCATGGAAAAGTTATTGGAGCTGAAAGTGATGGGCTGATACTTGCCAAACTTCCCTCACCATTGAATGTCAGAGTGCCCGAAGCTATCTGACCACCTGCTATGGTAACATCCGTGGCAGGGATAGCACTAAGCTCTACTGCCCAAGTGTTTACCGCAGTTTTCAGGAAATTCATATTTACCGAATGTTTTAATCCATTATTATCAACAATATCTACAGAGCGGTTAAAATGTGACTGTATAGCCCCACTGGTCATATTGCTGGCAGAAACCGCCGGATCATATATAAGCAGCTGTGTCGGCGTACCATTTACGCTGCTCGAAGCAAGCGTGAAAGTCGCTGCATTTCCATTCATACTATCATAAACCACCTTGAGAGTATGACCGTTATAATTGGAATAGGTGCCGGGAGTTATCGCCGGATTAGTGGAAACATTCAGGCTATCAACAAGATTCCTCAGTGTAAAATCAAGGTTAGTGCCTATATTGACTTGTGTACCAGTCGCTCCAGCAGCGACGAATGTCCAGGTTACACCATTAATGGTGACTGTATCACCGGCGGTTGGGTTAGCGGTAAAAGCAATCTGCCCGGTTGGATTATAGAGGGTTTGATCGGCATCAAGATTTGCCTTTACTGTAATATTGCCCGTAGGAACAGAAGTGCTATCAGTGGTGGCTACATTCACCAGCTGCAAACTGGAGATTGCGGTATCAATTCCATGATTTCCGCCCTGTAATGCCGCTGGCAAAGCACCTGTAGAATCGAGCGGCCAGCCCTGCAGGTAAAAACCAGCACTGTTACGCAGGTTACCATCTTTATCCGGAGAGAAAGTGCCGGCACGCGTGTACATAAGATCACTTCCGGCAACAGTGTTGGGAGTCACAATAAAGAATCCATTGCCATTAATCGCAACATCTGTTGCCCTATCACTTCCGGAAATTTCACCCTGCTGTGTATTATTCTGGCGGACGGTGGATCTCGCGCCATAATAGTAGTCAGAAACCTGCGTCGATGCATTTTGCACCAACGCCAGAAAATCCGTAGTGAAGCCTTTATAGCCAACCGTATTCACATTAGCTATGTTATCAGAAATCGAACCGATCTTGGTGCTTTGCGCGAGTAACCCGCTGACACCTATGCCGAATGTGCTGTTCAAAGTCATAAACTATACCATTTATTATCAAATATAATTAATAAATTAAGTTAAATAACAAATATGGTAGCAAATACTGTGCCAATCACATAAGATGGCGAAATGAGCAATAAAGCACTTCTGGAATGGCAGTTAGCTGCCGGAGTCGATGAGGCTATAGATGAAAGCCCAACCAATTATTTCGCGCTCAAGCCTACCCTCAACATTGTAGCCCCCTCGCCTGTCCATGATATAACCGTTTCTGGTAATGCAAAAGTCACTACCGTAATAAAAACCCCGGAAAAAACACCCTTGCACCTCTCACCATCATCGGCAAATATGGTTGCAAGGGAACTTGCCGATGCCTGCAAAACCATCGCCGAATTGGAAGAAGCCGTAAGAAAATTTGATGGTTGCGCACTCAAGAAAACTGCAACAAAAACTGTGTTTGCCGATGGTAATTCACAGGCAAAAATAATGTTGATTGGTGAAGCTCCGGACGCGCAGGAGGATATTCAAGGCATTCCATTTTGCGGTGCGAGCGGGCAATTACTCGATAAAATGCTGTTAAGCATAGGGCTTGACCGGACTAATGTTTACATCTCCAACACTATTTTCTGGAGACCTCCCGGCAACCGCCAACCAAATGAGATGGAGGTAAACACCTGCCTGCCTTTTGTTGAAAAACATATCGCTCTGGTTGCTCCTAAGCTATTGATTCTGTCAGGAGGAACGGCAACTAATGTGCTGCTTAAAAAAGACCTCTCCATTTCACGACTCAGAGGAAAGTTATATGAATATAGCAACCCTTATATCGACTCACCGCTAAAAACTGCCATTATATATCATCCATCCTATCTACTTCGCCAACCTTTATATAAAAAACAAGCATGGCAGGATCTTCTCATGATCAAACATTTTCTGGCAGAATAATTCCAGATAATATATCATGTAACATATTATATTTCATATATATTTTATAAACAATCCCCAGAAACTTGCAATTCAAAAAATTTTCCTATATGGTCTGCGCCCTTATGGCTGGAAATGGAAAATATTGCCTGTGGCTTGATAAAAAAAACCAGTTCGTATTTTTTATCACAACGCTGTGCATTACCTTGTTTTTGATTGCGGGATTTTTGATAAATACCACACCGCAGGAATTTCAGGGGCAAGCCCAATCGACTACACACGCTGTAGCCGGTAATGGTGGTGCTACATCTAAACAGACATTTTTTGAATCAGACAAAGAATTATATAAACAGATATTCCGTGCACAAAAATCGGCAAATTGGGATCTGGCAAATGCTAATATAACCAAACTTTCCGATAGAATATTGCTGGGAGATGTGCTGGCAGAACGCTATCTTGATCCTGCTTATGACACCTCGTCAGCAGAAATAATAGTATGGCTGAAAAACTATTCAGATCATTTAGCAAGCAATGAGATTATTGAACTGGCAAAAAGCAAATACCCTGACGTTTTTTCTAACATCCCGGAAACACAAAAATCATCAAAGTTACAAGGGTACGGCGATGGCAATTCAGAAGATATTCGTTTCGATGACAATGTTGCTGCCAAGAAATTATGGATTGCTGGAATAGAAGCATGGCGGGCAAATAAAAAACATGAAGCGACCAATTATTTCTCTGCCTTGGCAGACAAACAAAAGAACCTCTCAGATTGGCAATATTCCGCAGCTAATTTCTGGGCTTACCGTACTTTTCTTGAATCAGGAGATAAGGATAAAGCGGGCAATTATCTTTCCAGAGCAGCAAGCAATCCACGTGTGTTTTATGGAATACTTGCGCGCAAAAAATTAAATAAATCACTGGAACTTGATACAGAAAATATTACCCAGAATACTTCTGAAATAAAGAAATACCTGAACAAGGAAAAGATACAAAGAATTGTAGCATTAGCAGAATACGGGCTGAATGAACGGGCAGAAGCACAAATACGAATGCTCTTCCCATCGGCAAACAAGCAGGAAAAATGGTTTCTCCTTTCGTTAGCAGATAAGCTTGGTCTGGCTTCTGTACAGATAAGCATGGCAAAGCAACTGGAAACCGCGGATCGCAAGCTGGATTTTCTGAAATATCCAATCCCGAAATGGCAGCCAAATGGCGGCTTTAATCTTGAGCCAGATCTGCTTTACGCACTTATCCGTCAGGAATCAGGATTTCATTCTTCTGCTACCAGCCCTGTCGGCGCGCTCGGTCTAATGCAATTAATGCCACAAACTGCAAAAAAGATGCATGTGCAAATATCGAATGTCGCAAGCAGTCCTGAGAATTTTAGAGAACCTATCCTAAACCTGACGCTCGGTGAGCGTTATGTTGAGCATCTACTCAATAATAGTCTGGTGGATGGCAATCTGCTATATATGCTTGCTGCTTATAATGCCGGTCCAAAAAGGCTCAAAGAATGGCAAAAGAATATTAATTATAACGATGACCCGCTGCTATTTATAGAAAGCATTCCTTACTCTGAAACCAGAACTCATATTTTGCAGGTTATGACAAACTATTGGATTTATTTAGAGCTAAATGGAAAACAAAGCAGGTCAGTGACAGCCCTACTGCAAGGCAAATGGCCAACCTATCAGCCTGTTGCAACTTCTGTTGCTGATTCAGGGAAACGCCTGCGTGCCTGGTAACCTGCCAGACCTATCGTTGGAAATAGAGACTGGTGGTATTGTAGCCGGAGTGGATGAAGCCGGCAGAGGTCCATGGGCAGGAGCAGTTGTAGCCGGTGCTGTTATACTTAACCAGAAATCTATTCCTGTTGGCATTCACGATTCAAAAAAACTTACCGGTGCGAAACGCGAATATTTATACGAAAAAATTCTGGAAAATTCGATTGTTGGCATTGGTGTCAGTACAGTGGAAGAAATTGACGCACTGAATATTCTGGGAGCAACGAAACTGGCAATGCAGCGCGCAGTGACAATGCTCGGTAAAAATGAAATAGACCTTGTGCTGGTTGATGGAAATCAGCCACCTGCCCTTCCGTTTAAAACGCGGGCTGTTATTGGCGGTGACTCAAAAAGCCTTTCTATCGCTGCTG
This sequence comes from Pseudomonadota bacterium, assembly GCA_038043465.1. Lineage (GTDB taxonomy): Bacteria > Pseudomonadota > Alphaproteobacteria > Rickettsiales > SXRF01 > SXRF01. The sequence goes on along the minus strand of JBBTBX010000022.1, from coordinate 10,852 downwards.
CCAGTATAATCGCCAAAGTAACCCGCGACCGGATGATGTGTGAGCTGGCGGAAATTCACAGTGAATATGGCTGGGAAAGAAACGCCGGCTATGGTACAAAACAACATCAGGACGCACTTATGAAATATGGAGTTACTCCGTATCACAGAAAGAGTTACAGACCAATCCGCGAATTGCTGGAACGCGTCTTATCCAGCGAAAGTGTAGGCGCATGAGTAAAGATGTAAAACATCATGGTTACAGACGACATTCAATGTTTCCAAAGACTCTGTCGCAATGTATCGAGCCGATTACAAGACCTGTTTTTAAAAAGCAAGGGCTGGCTGGTACAAAAATTGTAAGCGAATGGGAATCCATTGTTGGCAAAAAACTCGCCGACCATTGCATAGCTGAAAAACTGTCATTCCCTGCCAATAAAAAGACCGATGGTACTCTGAGTATTGCCGTGGAAAACGGCTTTGCTACCGAACTTCAACATCTACAACCGGTGATTATTGACCGGATAGCAATTTATTTTGGCTATAAAGCAGTAACTCGAATTGCCATAACCCATAGCTATACAGTGGAGATAGAAAAAGAATCGCCAGTTGTAAGGCAAAATACTCTTCCAGCGGAATGCTGTGAAATAGTTGAAGAAATAGAGGATAGTGAGCTTAGAGCTGCATTAACAAATATAGCTAAAACTCTGTCTGGATTATAGCTGATTAAGCATGTAATTGCTTAATCAGCTTGAAAATCGCAAGCCGAAAGCGCGATACTGACTTCGTCGCCCTTCTGGTCCGCTCCTTAGGCAGCGTCAAAATGATGCAATCATTTTGTTAGTTAACTACTAAAATATATTTAACATTTTTACTGTTGCACAAGGTATAAAATAAAATGATAATGCCGTTATTAATTTTATTATTTTATATTGGAGGTTTTATGAAAAAAACATTTATTTCTTCTGTTATTGCAATTTCATTACTATTTCCCGGAGTTGTTTTTTCCGCTGAAAGTTCGGCAACACCAGCTGTTCCTACCACTGGTATTGCTGACGGAATGAATAAAAACCCTGCACGTCCTGAAGGAATTATAGGAAACCCAATCATCAGTGATGCGCCACTTCCTTCTGACTATGTTCTGGGCAATAAGGATGCTAAGGTTATAATGATTGAGTATGCTTCACTTTCCTGCCCGCATTGCGCACATTTTTACAACTCGATAATGCCGGATATACATAAAAAATATATAGATAACGGTAAGATACGTTATATATTACGGCAATATCCGCTCAATGAGCCAGCTCTAAGGGGTGCTATGTTGGTAGATTGCATGGGTGAACAAGGCACAGAGAAATATTATTTGTTTAACAAGGTGTTATTTGATGCTCAGACTAAGTGGGCGTTTGACGGCAACTGGCAATCCGCTCTGGAAACAATAGCTAGTGTTGGCGGTGTCAGCAAAGAGCAATTCAGCACTTGCCTGAGCGATACAACCCGCGAAACGAAGGTTCTGAAAGGCAAAATGCAAGCTGTTAATGACCTTAAAATACCGCATACCCCTTATTTCTTCATTGCTGGTGAAGCTTATAATGGTGAAATCACACTTAATGCTCTTTCTAAATTTATTGATTCAAAGCTTGAGAAAAAATAACTTTCTAATATGCAAGTCTATTCTTGACATAATCTATATATATTCATAGATTGCCCGCGGTCATAGTTTGCTTGCCTACTTTGAAGCTGCTGTATAGTATGGTTTTTTTATGAAAAACAATGGTCGTCTGCCCTCACTGGATAAGTTGCAGGCGAAAATTGATAAAATAAAAAAACCCGAACAGGTAGCTTCAGATATATCTAGCTCAGCCGACATGTCACAAGCTGTACGCCTTATAATTGACTTGGCATCTGGAGTTTTAGTTGGTGTTGGCTTTGGATACTTAATTGATGACTGGCTTGATACAAGCCCTTGGTGTGTTATAACAGGGCTTTTTATTGGGGTAGCAGCTGGTGTTAGGAATATGATGAGAAGTGCGGAATTAATAGATAAAAAAATGAATGAACAACAAGAAGACAACGAAAAAATATGAGTGAAGAACACGCGGCACATAGTCCACTTGCACAATTTGAGGTCATCCCACTGCATTCTAATCCTATACATGTTTTAGGGTATGATGTTAGTTTTACCAATGCCGCGCTGTGGATGGTGCTAACTGTTGTCGCGATTGTCGCTTTCCTCCTTCCAGCTTCACGCAAACTCTCATTAGTCCCAAATCGTCTGCAAAGTTCAGCAGAGATTTTAGTAGATTTTATAGATGATACATTGAAGGAAGTGGCGGGAAAAGAGGCATTGCCATATTTTTCGTTTATCTTCACATTGTTTATATTTATCTTGTTTTGCAATCTGATGGGCATGATTCCCTCATCATTCGCTGTCACCAGCCATATTATTGTAACTTTTGCTATGGCAGCTTTTGTGTTTGTTGGTGTTACCTTGGTTGCAATCCTTAAAAATGGACCTGTTAAGTTTTTAAAATTCTTTTTGCCGGAAGGTACACCTTGGTGGATAGCATGGCTTGTTATACCTATAGAATTAGTTTCTTATTTAGCAAGACCAGCCAGTCTCTCTATCCGTCTTGCTGCAAACATGACTGCCGGACATATAACCCTTAAAGTTTTGGCTACACTTGTGGTTACTTTTGGTATTCTTGGCGATGGCTTGGTAAGCAATATACTTGGTGGTGGCGGTATGTTTACCTTGTTATTCCTCCTCACCGCCTTTGAATTTGGCATTGCTATAATCCAAGCATATATTTTTACACTTCTTGCTTGCGTTTATCTTAATGATGCGCTTCATTTACATTAATTTTTTTAACCTACTAAACCTAAAAGGATAATAACTATGGAAGTAAGTACAGTTGCTGATGGATTGAAATTTATTGGTATGGGGCTTTGCGCTCTTGGATTTTTGGGAGCTGCTATCGGGGTAGGAAATATTTTTTCTGCACTGCTTCAGGGTATAGCACGTAACCCATCCGCAAAATCACAATTGATGGTTCCTGCATTTATTGGTGCAGCTTTCGCGGAATTAATGGGACTACTTGCGTTCGTAGTAGTGTTCATCATTAAAGGTTAATTTATTTAGTTTAGTAAGGTATTTCCTGTGCCGCAATTAGATCCTACATGGTTCGCATCCCAGCTATTCTGGCTGTTCGTATGCTTTACCATTTTATATATGCTGCTGTCGCGAATTATATTACCGCCTCTCCAAGGTGTTATTGCCACTCGCAAAAGCACAATAGAAGGCGATCTGAATGCTGCACAGGAATTTAAAACAAGTGCCGAGCAAGCCAAGCTTTCCTATGAAGAAACCTTGGCAAAATCTCGCGAATCAGCGAGGGTTTTAATGACCGAGGCAGAAGTCGCCAATAAAGCAAGGGCAGAAGAAGCAACCAAAGCTCTTGATGCTCAGATGGCTGTTCAATCCGCTAACGCCATTACCGTCATCTCCAGTAAAAAGAAGGAAATAATGGACTCATTAATGCCGTTTACCCTTGAATTTTCCTCTCTTATTGTGGAAAAGCTGACGAACCATTCTCCAAACCCTGAACAACTTGAGAAGGCTTTCTCCTCTGCAAAATTATCAGAAGGAAAAACAAATGTTTGATTTTTCTGAGCCAAAATTCTGGGTAGCTGTATCTTTTGTGCTGTTTGTTTTCCTGTCAGCTAAAAAAATCACATCGTTACTTTTTTCTGTTCTGGATAAAAGGTCAGCGCAGATAAAACAAGAGCTGGAAGCAGCTCGTAGTCTTAGGATAGAAGCGGAAGAAACTCTTGCTCTTTACAAACAGAAGCAGGCTGAATTTTCTAAAGAAGCAGAAAACATTCTGGCTAAAGCCCGTGCCGATGCTGAGACAAATAGCCTGCACGCACAAGCCGAGATAAAAAATGTCCTTGATTCCCGTATTAAACAGGCTACTGACAAAATTGCGCAGGAAGAAGCTGCTGCTATCGCTGATGTGCGTAGTCGCATTGTGAATATGGCGCTGGACACCGCAAGAACTGTAATTAAGGGACAGGCAAACAAAATGCCACAGGACGAGTTTATAAAATCTGCAATTTCTGATATTGAACAGAAAATTCATTAGAGCATTTATCATTTAGCTCTTGCACGTTGTTATCTTTCGGTAAATCACCTTCTGAATAAATTTCATACATACTGCATGTCATTCCTGACTACGCTGGTATGATGATTAACACAAGGCATGTGTAAAATTATTAGTCAGAATGAGTTTCTATTAAGAAATAGACACCGATAAAATATTATAGTATATCGAAAAGGGAATTTTTTAGAAAATTATATTCCTGAAATATTATCAACCAAAGTATGGCACGTTATTAATTCTAATATTTTTTCTTGGAAAGATTACTAGCAAGATGTTGGTTAACAATCTGCACAAAATAAAGTTGATTGTCTTTACTTTGTGTCTGTTGCCCAATTTTTCCTATGCCGGAGCATGGACTAAAAGTCAGGGGAAAGGATTGCTAATCCAGAATTTTTCCTATTATTCCACTGATAAATATTTCGATAATTCTGGAAACACACAACCAATAAACAGCTATGCTAAATATGAATTAAATCCATATATAGAATATGGTCTCAGGGATTGGCTCACCATTGGCGCAAATCTGTTTGTGGAGAGAGCTTCACAGAATGGGGATATCAACTGGGGAATTGGCGACAGCGAATTTTTTGCAAGGGTGCGTTTATTGGAAAAAGATAGTTGGGTATTTTCCCTGGAACCGATGGTAAAATTACCCAGCCTGGATGATAAGACAGATACACCAAAAATTGGTAATAACAACTTTGATTCCGGTCTGACATTAGCTGTCGGATATGGTTTTAAATATCGAGGACTTGATCATTTTATCAATGTTGATAGCGGCTATAGGCATCGCTTAGGCACACCACGTGACCAACTAAAATTTTCTGCCACAGCTGGAATTTCAGTAACTAATAAAACCAAAATACTCTCACAGGTTTTTCATACTAGGATGGTCACAGGCAATAATTCTGCAATATTTACCCAGTCCTCAAGTGATGATTACGACCTCACCAAGCTGCAAATATCCGGCATGTATAAAATTTATGACAGTATCTCATTGCAAGTTGGTGCATTCACCAACGTCGCTGGACGTAACACTGGTAGTGGTGATGGCGGTTTACTCGCCATAAGCAAGGAATTCTGATGAATCAGATAGGAGAAATTCTCCGCGCCCGCGGTCTCCTGTCTGATGCGCAGCTTGAACATGTGCTTTCCGTACAAAGCCACAGCCACAGCCGATTAGGCGACATAATCATCTCGGAGGGCATTATGACCTACCTTGAATTATACACGGCTCTTGCTGAACATTACGACCTTCCTTTTGTAAATCTGCTGGAAGATCATCCTGATGATAATTTACTTACCACCGTTAATATAGATGATTATATCCGTCTGCGGGCAATCCCCTGGAAACTGAAAAACGGAAAAATAATAATCGCGATAACTGAATACTCAGACGAAACCATGCGGTGGATTGAGGAAAGATTTGGCGAAAATGCAGAAATCGTTATCACGTCTCCTCTGGATATACGCATTACAATCGAGCGGGTATTCGGCAGGTTTCTGGAAGAAGACAGCAAACTCTCCCTCTGGCAACAAAGCCCTGAATCATCAGCTATGGTCACCGCCTCACCGGTTACTAAAAAACTGCTCTGTATATTCCTTATTATTGCAGTTTGCCTGATTGCTATATTCCCTTTGCAAAGCAGCATGCTGTTTGTTGCCTTCTGCAGCATTTCCTATTTTGTCAGTATGTTAGTGAAAATGCTGATTTTTACGCAAGGCTGCAAACAAAATAGACGGGTGGAGTGGGACGAAGTGCTGAATAAATTAGATGATGCCAGCCTGCCGGTTTATACAATACTGGTTCCCATGTATAAAGAAGCGGAAAGCCTCGCAAATCTGCTATCCGCCATTCAAGATATAGATTATCCGCCAGAGAAAATGGATATTAAACTGGTATTGGAAGCTGATGATTATGAGACGCTTAATATGGCTTTGAAATTAAAACCAAACCATAATTTTGAAATTATCCGCGTTCCCTATAGTAAACTTCGTACCAAACCAAAAGCCTGTAATTATGCTCTGCGTTTTGCCCGTGGTGAATATGTTACGGTATTTGATGCCGATGACATACCTGACAAGCTACAACTGAAAAAATCCATCGCCACCTTCCGCAGCAGACCAGATGATATAGTGTGCCTGCAAGCACGACTTAATTATTATAATGCTGACTATAACTGGCTAACCAGATCTTTTTCTCTGGAATATAGAGCATTGTTTTCTGTCATGCTGCATGGGCTTTCACGTTTGGGCATCCCGTTACCACTTGGTGGCACAAGTAACCATATTTCACTAGCGCATTTAAAGGAACTTGGTGAATGGGATGCCTATAATGTAACTGAAGATGCCGATTTGGGCGTGCGGCTTTCAGCACGAGGATTTCGCACGGAAATGATTGATTCATGGACGATGGAAGAATCGCCGACTGAAATTCACGCATGGATAAGGCAACGCTCCCGTTGGATTAAAGGCTACATGCAGACCTGGCTGGTGCATATGCGCAGCCCAATCAAATTATATAAAACTCTAGGTGCTAAAAGCTTCTGGGGATTTCAATTCTTCGTTGGCTTCTCCAGCTTAACCTTCCTCACCGCTCCTATATTGTGGTCACTGGCATTATTATGGTGGATTTTGCCTCCTGAACTGGCACAAAACTGGCTTCCTGAATGGCTGATATGGCTGACTATTAATAATCTTATGCTTAATTTCATAATACACTGGGTTATGATGATTGGCTGTGTTTCTTTCAAACCTGAATCGTCAATCAAGTATAAAATTACCGGTTTTTTCTATCCTTTCTACCTGCTGCTACATTCTATAGCGAGTTACAAAGCCCTATACCAACTCATTGTAAAACCTCATTTTTGGGAAAAAACTACCCACGGTTTATACAAACATATGCAAAATACTGCCACAAGGCAGAATTTGCTAACAATACCATTGACGAAGCAATATTAAGTAGGTATAAAACGCCCCTGCTAATTTGAAGGTATTGAAGGGTATTTGTATGAAAGTTCTGAGTTCATTAAAATCTGCAAAGAAACGTGATAAAGATTGCCGCGTTGTTCGCCGCAAGGGTCGTGTTTACGTTATTAACAAGAAAAACCCTCGCTTTAAAGCTCGTCAGGGCTAATATTTCCGCCTAAATTTTCCTTGCAACTAATATCAGGGAAACGCCAAAGGGAAGCGGTACGGAAGGAACTAGATAACGTTCCGCCGAAGCTAATTTTGTAAGAAATTTATTGATTGGCGCAGACGGAATTTTGCTGCCAATAGCTGGTTTATCGGAAGAAACGAACAAATCCAATATCCTTGCAAAAATGGTAACGGGGAATAAAAAGAAATTCCAGTAATTCAACCGTTCTATTTTAAATCCCGCAGTCTGGACTATTTCTTTTAATTCACTCTTACTATAACGGCGGAAATGATGATGCAACTTATCATGCCGTGAAAACAGAAACTGGAACGCCGGAACTGTAATAAGCAATATTCCATCACTCGATAACCGCCCATGTACAGCAGAAAGAACTGCGCGATCATCCTTGATATGCTCAAGCACATCAAACATAGCAATTAAATCAAATTTCTGGTCAGCAAAGGGAATTTCATCGGGAAGCTTACCATAAGCAACAGTCGCAATATTACGCTTTATGCTATGCTCACGCACAGTATCATTCATTTCGCAGCCAAATACTTCTCCATACCCAGCAAGCACTGGCAAATTACCGCCTGAGCCACAGCCGAGATCCAATATCTTAGCGTTTTTAGGAAGTTTTATATGATTGAGTAGATGTTTAGTAATTGCGCGCCTGGCAACGAACCACCAATGAGTTTCCTCATTTTCTATATGTTCGTTATAGACAAGACTGTCCAATTTTTATGCCGCAGCTTTAGAAAGAACTTTTTTCTTAATCTGACGCTTTAATTTTGCCGCTTCCGGAGTCATTTTGGTAGCAGAATGACTGAGCAGATAACCATCTAACCCACCATTATGCTCAATGCTACGCAAGGTAGCAGCGGTTACGCGCAAGGAAATGTTAGTGCCAAGGACATCACTGCGCAGGGAAACATGCTGCAAATTAGGCATAAAACGCGTGCGGGTCTTATGGTTAGAGTGGGATACTTTATTACCTGACTGAGAACCTACTCCAGTAATCGAACAACGCCTTGACATAATACTACCTTCTGATTTTTTTAGTTTAAGAGGCTGCATTTCTAGGACGCACGCACCTCCAAGTCAAGCAGTTTTTGCTATGACTAGTCCTTAACTTTATGAATATTATTAATGTAGTTTGTCCAGAAATTCTCTAGGCTAGTCAACGTCTTATTAAGACTGGAAAGCTCAGGCTCGCTGGTTTCTTTAGATAATACATCAATATTGCGCTGGTAGAGGGCATCGATCTTTTTGCATAAATCAACGGCTTTTTCCGAGAGTTTAATGCGGGTTGAGCGTTTATCGTGCGGTGCTTTTTCCTGTACTAAATAGCCGTTTTCCACCAGTTTCTTAACGTTATAGGAAACATTTGAACCGAGGTAATAGCCACGATTGGTAAGTTCGCCGATAGTAAGCTGTTCCCCGCTGATATTATAGAGAATCAGGGTCTGTACGTTGTTCACGTCATCAATCTTCAGCCTGTCCAGCTCCGCCTTCACAACATCAAGGAAACGGCGATGCAACCGCTCTATAAGTAAAATAGACTCTGTATATACCTGTTTCAAATCACTCTCCCAAAATACTTAACATTTTCTGTAACCATAGAGCATAAATATTAACATTTGGTTTAAATCATTATTATTGAGCCAAATATGTTAATTAAAACAATTAATAGATAGACAAAAACTTGCAAATCTCTACATATACCACTCAATTTTAAAAATATAACATATCTTATAAAATCACTATGCTTTTCGTAAACAACCTTACTTTCCGTATTGCTGGTCGCACTCTTCTCGATAATACTTCCATCAGCATCAATGCTGGGCAGAAAGTCGGGCTGGTTGGGCCCAATGGCACAGGAAAATCTACTTTGTTCAAACTGGTATCCGAGGAATATCACGCCGATGCCGGCGATATAACCATGGTTAAAGGCGCAAGGCTGGGGATGGTGCGTCAGGATTTACCGGAAGATGATACGCCGGTCATTGATGTATTGCTGGCGACCGATACCGAAAGAGCAAACTTACTCGCCGAAGCCGAAACCTGCGAAGATGCAGAGCGCATTGGTTATATCTACGAAAGGCTCGAAGAGATTGGCGCATATGACGCACCTGCCCGCGCTGCAACCATCCTTGCCGGACTTGGTTTTAATGAAGAAGCCCAGAACAGCCCTATCTCCGATTTTTCCGGCGGCTGGCGGATGCGCGTGGCACTCGCTGCCGTATTATTCTGCCAGCCTAATTTGCTGCTGCTTGATGAACCAACCAACCATCTCGATTTTGAAGCGATGGTATGGCTGGAAAATTACCTGATGAAATTTACAGAAACACTGGTCATCATCAGCCATGATCGCGATATTCTGAATAAGACCGTAACCCACATAGCGCATCTGGAAAATAAAAAACTTACCATGTATACTGGGACTTATGATGAATTTGAGCGCAAACGTGCGGAAAGATTGCTGGGTCAACAGGCACTGCATGAAAAACAAATGGCACAAAAAGCCCACATGCAGAAATTCATCGACAGGTTTGGCGCGACTGCCAGCAAAGCAAGGCAAGCGCAAAGCCGCCTGAAGGCTATACAGAAAATGGATATTGTTGATGCGGTTATGGCTGACCGCGTCACGGCGTTTGAATTTCCAGAGCCAGATGAACAAAAATCGCCTATGCTGGTGCTGGAACATGTCGAAGCTGGTTATGAAGCTGGCAAACCAGTTTTAAAAAAGCTGGATCTGCGGATTGATGCTGATGACCGCATTGCTTTGCTTGGTGCTAACGGTAACGGTAAATCAACACTTATAAAATTACTTTCCGGTCGTCTGCCACCACTAGCTGGACAAATCCATAAATCCAGCAAGCTGCGTGTGGGATATTTCGCGCAGTTCCAGACCGATGAATTAAATGTTGAACAGACACCGTTTGAGGTGATGCGCGAAGCTATGCCTAAAGGCACTGCCGAATCAAAAATCCGCGCCGCCCTCAGCAAATTTGGTTTTGATAAACATAAAGCCGATACTGTGGTTGGTGATTTGTCCGGTGGTGAAAAAGCCCGCCTGCTTTTTTGCCTGATGAGCTTTGACGCGCCGCATATCATGCTGCTCGATGAACCGACCAACCATCTGGATATGGATGCGCGCGAAGCACTGATGCAGGCACTCAATAATTATAAAGGCGCGGTGATTCTGGTAAGCCATGATCCGCATCTGGTCGATTCAGTGGTAGATAGGCTGTGGCTGGTTGCCGATGGCACCTGCAAACCATATAATGGCGATCTTGAAGATTACCGTAAGCTGGTAGTAGCCCAACGCAAAAAAGAACGCGAGGAAACCAAGAAAGGGGCAAAGAAGAAGAAAGGGTGAGTATGATTTTGGTAACATGGGTGCCTTAAATTCATAAAGTAGATGAGCATATTCTGTTTCAGCTCTTTCTTTGTTAAGATTGGAAGATTGCAGATAATTTACTATGCCATTCCTGCTCTCCAAGCATTTTTGCTCTAAGAACCTGTTCAAAGTCTTTTTAATAACAAAACAGCAAAAGCCAGTACCACCA
>JBBTBX010000021.1:0-76300 GCA_038043465.1 Pseudomonadota bacterium | reverse complement strand
GTATCTGTATCTGTATCTGTATCTGTATCTGTATCTGTATCTGTATCTGTATCTGGTGCGTTTTTGTCGTTTTTCTGTTTCTCGCCGTTACCAGATGTTACATTGCGTTGCACAGTGTTACATGGTGTTACATCCTGTTTCTTGCTCTCACGATGCTTTTGCACTCGTTCCGCAGAAGTGGCATATTGCCTTTTTTCCCATCCACTTAAGTGGTGATTTTGGTCAATCATTCCCTTTTCATAAAAGGCAGCAAGGATGGATTCCACGATTGCTTGGTCAATATCCTGCACCACTGCAATCTGTTCGGAATCCAACTTTACCGTTCCCCGCGGATTATTCCGCGAGGCTGAATCAAGAACGCATAGCCACACTGTGACCACATGCGTCATAAGCTGATTGCTGCGCCGCGCAATCACCTTGAGTTTTGCATCTTCTGGCATACCGTGATAAACCCTGTACCATTCAATTGACACTTTTCGATCCCTAATCCAGCAAACTTGGTTGGACTGATTCGGCTTGTTTGAGGTTGTTTTCTCGGTCGGAATTTTTGAGAGAAAGTGCCAGCTCTATGCAGCCCTTGGTTAGCCTGGCACGATCAAGCTCGGCAGATGCCTGCTTTTTCAGTTGCAGCAATGTTTCCATATCCATCTTGCGCATAATTTCAATGGTCAGATGGCAGATTTCATCAAATGTTGAGATTGGTTTGTCGTTCATATTATCCTCCGTTGGTGAAGGAACAGCCAGCTTGTGTGAACTGTTCGGATGACAAGCTGGCAAATGATGGGGGGGATGTCGTGGGGGTTGCTGAGGGCTTGGTGAGGGATGGCAGAGGGATGAAGTTGGCGATAAAGCAACGCTAAGGCTTGCTAGAGCTTGATTCTAGTGAGGGATGAGGGCTAGAATTTAGGCTGCGTATTTCAAACGATAATATCCACGTCCATCAGATTCAATAATCTCACGCCACGCAGGTTGTGATTTGAAAACGTCGCGCAGTTTATCACCAGTTGAACCAGCGTAATGTAAAAGTTGTTTTCCATTTACCCAAGGAGATTCCTGACGTACCGCATCATGCAGGCGTTTAATAATCTTCGCCTGTATCATTCCAAACGTGAATAATTGCTCGCCAATTTGTATATTTTGATAATTATTCGAAGCCACAAAAGCTAATTTTTGTGGGAGTTGCAATGAATCATCTTTTGTAGCACGCAGCAAACGTATCTTTTTGCCGTTAGTACAAACATCAATCTTATGAAGTTCCTCAAAGGCTTTACAATCATCAGCCAGTACCATTAAATCATTAATTGACACAGTGATAGGTCGCTGTGGCGGCTCATTTGATAAACGTAATATGTGACCATCATTACGGACAGAAATAAAGCTCGTGAGTTTTCTTTCTCCTTTACTAAAAATACGACGGCAATCTTTAGGCTCAACACCTGCCCAACCTTCGCAACGAGTGGTGATTTCAACAATAAGTTTTTGCCCTTCGCGATAACAAAATTCCATCCAGTTAATTTCCAGATAAGTGCATGCGCGCAATAAGCCGCTCTCAATAGCGTAATAAATATCCTCCAGAGGCATTGCCCAGCGTTTCTCAAGAGATTTAAGGGAAAAATACTCCCGTTCTGGCAATGACATAATTCCCCCGTTGCTTATTATTTTTTAATGCTGTAACTATGCTGTTACATTTATTGTTACACTTTTTGTTAAAAATATAATCCAATATAGAATTTGTAAACTGAAAATTAATAGAAATAGGAATTTTAATGCGCCCTGATACCAATAAAAAAACCACCAAAGTTATGCGCGTACCATTATGGCTTGTTAGGCAGATCGATGGTTACATCAAGAATAAAGGTTATCGCCTGCCATTACTTTCTGGCAAAGTTCCTGCTGGTTTTCCGCTCAATACGGAAAGCCATGTTGAAGAATGGGTTGACCTCAACGAAATAATTATAACCGAGCCCGATTCAATGTTTATGATTGAAGCCATTGGTGACTCGATGATTGGTGCAGGTATTCAGGAAAGAGATCTACTGATTGTCAGCAGCAAAGTTGAGCCAACACATGGTAAAATCGTCATCGCGGCGATTAATAGTGAATACACCGTAAAACGCCTCCACCGCAAAGCTGATGGTACAAAATTAATTCCCGCCAACGACAAATACCCTGTTACGGATATTACAGGAAATATGGATTTTCACATTGCTGGTGTGGTGGTGAAAATTTTGAGGAGTTTGTAGCTATTACGTATCCCCCATTCATCCACCTCTAATGAGGGATGAATGAGGGGTACGAAGTGGATAAATTTAACTACAGCAAGAAATCACTAGCTGCCATGGTATGCAGTCCGGTTAATTCGATCTGGGAATCCAGCACACCGTTACCATCAGCGTCGATACCAACTATAGTATTGCCGCCAACCTGCGTATAATTAACCTCATTAGCCGTGCCAGTGAAAGCTCCCGTGCCTTTGAAGGTAAAGCTTCCGGCAAAATCACCAAGGTCTATTTTATCAGTGCCACTAACAAAATCTGTTATTAAATCACGAGTCGTGGAGGTAGTACCAGAATCAGCAATCACGCTATATTTGAACACGTCCGCACCTGCACCACCAGTCATAGTGTCTTTGCCTAATCCGCCATTTATTATATTGGCAATGGAACTGCCTAGCAGAGTATCATTGTGTGATGAACCGATGATGTTCTCGATATTGAACAACGTATCACCAGCCGCATGACCGCCAACTTGAGCTGTGGTAACTGCAAGATTTACGTTCACTGCAGCATTGGAAGTGACATAAGAGATAAAATCAAACCCATCACCACCATTTATAACATCGGCTCCAGCCCCGCCAGTAATGGTATTATCCTTATAATCACCAGTCAGGTTATCATTAAAAATAGTACCAATAATATCAGTAATACCATACAGCAAATCACCCTGCGCATCACCGCCACTATTAACATTGGTTGCCAGATTTATATTTACCGCTGCGGAGGAATCAGCGTAAGACGCGGCTGATATGCCGGCAAAACCATTAAGCGTATCTGCTCCAGCTCCACCAATCAGAATATTGTTCCCGCCCTGACCATAAAGAACATCATCACCTTCATTACCATAAACAATATCATCCCCACCACCGGCATAGATAGAGTCATTACCTGTACCACCGTGCAGCACATCATTACCAGCCGCGCCGTTAATGGTATCATCGCCGCCACCACCATGAATAATGCTGCCCGCTGCTGCTGCCGATAATGTATCACCATAAGCAGAACCGATAAGATTTTCTACATTCACAATGGTATCACCAGATGCACCCCAGTCCTGAGAAGTAGTAATAGCAAGGTTTACATTAACAACACTATAGGAATTTTCATAAGATACCGTATCAATGCCAGCACCACCATCCATATGGTTGCCGCCATATCCTTGACCTGCAAGCAGATCATTGCCGTTGCCCCCATAAAGTTTATTCGAAAATGTATCACCTATAATAGTATCGTTAAAATTACTTCCGATAATATTGGGTACACCATACAGCAAATCGCCCTGCGCGTCACCACCTGTATTCACATTGGTAAGGAGGTTGATATTAACGCCAACGGCTGAATCAGCATAAGTAGCGGTAGCAACACCGGCAAAACCATTGAACAGGTCAGCACCAGCACCGCCGATTATCAGGTTATTACCGCCCTGACTGAAAATAGTGTCATTGCCGAGTCCGCCATAAATTGTATCATCACCATCGCCAGCATAGAAAGTGTCATCGCCTGCATCACCATGCAGAGTATCATTGCCAGCATCACCATTAATGCTATCACCACCATCTCCACCGTGAATAATGCTACCAACTACTGCTGCAGATAATGTATCGCCAAATGCTGAGCCAATAAGGTTTTCAACATTTACAATGGTATCGCCAGCCGCACCCCATTCCTGAGAAGTGGTGCGCTTGAGATCCACATTTACAACCACCGCAGATGATGCATAGGAAACGGTGTCAAGCCCATCGCCACCATTGATAGTATCAGCCCCAGCTCTGCCATCGAAAGTATTGTCAGAAGAATTACCGGTTAAATTATCATTGAAATCGGAACCTATAATATTCTCTACATTAGATATCAGGTCACCCTGAGCTTCGCCACCGGTATTAACATTAGTAAGAAGATTCACCGTCACAGCAGAACCAGAAGTGGAATATACTACATAGTCAGAACCAGCTCCACCATCAATGGTATCCGCACCAGCTCCGCCATACAGAGTATCATTACCATCATTGCCATAAATAGAATCAGCCCCTGCACCACCTTTTATTAAATCCCAACCGGAGCCGCCGGTAATGCTATTGTTATTTGAGTCACCGGTTAAATTATCATCAAAAGATGAACCGATAAGATTTTCGATGTTGAATAATGTATCACCTTGGGCATCACCTCCTGATTGGGCAGTAGTAATTCCAAGATTGATATTAACCGCGACGGTGGAAGATGCGTAAGATACTGTATCTATGTCTGCTCCGCCATTTAGAGTATCAGCACCAGAGCCACCACTTAGTGTATCATCGCCCTCATAACCAAATAACACGTTTACACCGGAATTTCCAGATATTATATCATTGTGTTCTGAACCAGTGACGACTTCAATACTAACCAAAATATCACCCTGGGCATCCCCACCAGACTGCGGACCAGTGCTACTCAGATTTACATTAATTCCAGCAGTTGAATATGAATAAAATACGGTATCAATCCCGGTACCACCGTCAATGCTATCTGCTCCGCCACCACCATTTATGTTATCATGACCGGCATCACCAAAAAGATGGTTATTGCCAGCATCTCCAGTAATAACATCATCGTAGGCGGAACCTTCGATATTCTCAATATTAACATAGCTATCGCCCGCAGCAAAGCCTCCACTATTAGCATTGGTCAGCAAATTTACTGTAACACCTGCGTTGGATAAATAAAAGCTTACTTTATCAATCCCAGCACCACCATCCATTGCATCAGGACCAGCACCAGCAATAAATGTATCATTACCATCATCACCAAACATTTGATTATTGCCAACATCAGCATATGACGGACTGTTTAGTAAATCTCCATACAAAATATCATTACCCAAACCTCCATGCAGAATATTATGCCCCGCATAGCCCCAGAGGCGATCATTACCAACACCACCATCTATATTGTCAGCCCCGCCACCACCATATAACAGATCATCACCTGCATTTCCAAGCAGGGTATTATTACCATTGTCACCAGTGATAATATCGTCAAACACCGAGCCACTTACGTTTTCAATATTGGAAATAATATCGCCAAGACCGTCACCACCACCGATTTGTGCTGTGGTAAGTAAAAGGTTGACTGTTATGCCATTTGCAGAGTTTGCATAAGAAAGGGTATCAATTCCACCTCCACCATTGATAGTATCAGCACCGAGACCACCCTCAATAATATTTGCAGCAGAATCACCAGTAAGTGTGTCGTTATAAGCTGAACCTAGAATATTCTCTATGTTAGAAAGTATGTCGCCCTGTGCATGACCACCAGATTGGGCAGTGGCTAGAGTCAGGTTTACATTTACAGAAGCGTTTGAATTAGAGTAAGCAGCCGTGTCTACACCAGCACCACCATTAATAATATCAGCACCAGCACCACCGTTTATAATATTATCGTTGGCGTTACCAGTAAGCGTATCATTGTAATCTGAGCCGGTTATATTTTCGATATTGGAAAGCACATCACCCTGTGCATCTCCACCAGTTTGAGCAGTGGTTAGATTCAGGTTAACATTAACACCAGATGCAGAAGCAATATAAGAAGCTGTATCAATGCCAGCACCACCGTTAATAATATCAGCTCCAGCCATGCCGATTATTCTGTTATTTTTCTCATTACCAGTAAGCGTATCATTAAACGCAGTGCCGGTTATATTTTCGATATTGGAAAGTATGTCACCCTGCGCATCACCACCAGATTGGGCAGTGGTTAGAGAAATATTGACGTTTATCGCCGCCGTAGAATCGGCATAAAAAACAATATCTATACCTTCTCCACCATCAAGAACATCAGCACCAGCACTACCAACAAGAGAATCGTTCCCATCACCTCCTGAGATATTATCATTACCAGCGTTGCCGTAGAGAGTGTCATTACCACTACCACCAAACATAACATCATCGCCATCATCACCATAAGCTATATCGTTTCCACCGCCACCTTCAATCCAATCACCTCCAGCATGACCATGAATAAAATCATTTCCGGCACCACCTATAATTGCATCTTCTTCTTCATTACCATTCAGGCTATCATTACCAGCACCTCCAAATATAATATCATCACCTACACGACCATAGGCAGCATCATTACCGTCACCACCGAAAATCCAGTCATTACCGGCACCGCCATCAAGAGTATCATCTCCGCCATTACCAACCAGAACGTCAGGCCCGCTTTGACCGGCAAGCGTTTCATCCCACCAGGCACCAACCAATTTATCTGCGCCAGTCTGCAGGATATTTAATCCGAGTGTTATTGATGCTGTAGTACCACTTGCCAAACGCGCTGATTCTGTAACAACCGTGCCATCCGGTAAAATCAAATCACCGGTTACAATTTGTGTAGATGACAGAACAGCTGATGTCGCCGCATCAGTTATTGTGATAACTGTTGCTACATGGTTACCAGCATCATAATAATCCTTGACGGTTTCGATTGCCGCAACTGTCTTGAAAGGAGTGGAGTAGTTAACGTTATAAGTGTTGGTTACTTTTTGTACATTCAGGCTAACCTTGTCATAGTCAGCAGCATTGTAAGAACCAGCCAGCTCTTTCATTTGCAGCAGCTCATCGGTACCATTGAAACTGCCCACCTGGTCAAGCTTATAAACCGTATAAGCACCACCACATTTACCGCGATCACGCTTGAATGATGCAATTTCGTTCCCATTATAAAATGAGTTGCCAATCTGGTCACCAAGCAATTCCTGATAGGAGCTATCTGCAACAATTTTAGTAAACGCATTATCAAAATATTGCTCCTTAGTCGCAACTTCCGAATCAATGGCAGCAATTCGTGCATCAATAACCGCCTGATGAGAAGTACCGACAGCAGCGTTAACCGTTGGGGTTGTCAGCACACCTGTTCCGGTCAAGCCAGTAAGATTTAGTGTTTTGCCACCAGCAATTTCAATGCTCTCAACAGCTTTGCCATTAAACTGGTCAAGCACTGTAACGATGTTTTTACCGGATACCGTAATATCCAGATTATCGCCAACCCTGGAGAGAACCAGATTGCTTATATTAGCCTCTGTCAACCATGAAAGCACGATAGAGTCATTCGCACCTTGATTATCAGTTATGAAATTATTTATGTTGCTCGGATCATTGGTAAATGAATACCAGTCATCACCATCGCCGCCTTCCAGCGTATCGGAACCAGCACCGTTAATTAAAATATCATCGCCAAATTCACCTTTCAGAGTGTCGTTACCCGCGCCACCTACCAGCAAATCATTATCCATGCCGCCAAGCAATACGTCATCACCATTTCCACCAGCCAGGTTATCATTACCCAGCCCGCCTTCGAGCAGATCATCATCGGCACCGCCATCGATAATATCGCTGCCATTATCCCCATGCAGAATGTCGACTCCCCCACCGCCAGCTATTATATCATTTCCATCGTCACCATAGATCTGGTCATTGCCAGCATCACCAAATGCTACGTCATCACCAACGCCCAGAGAAATTATATCATTGCCCAGATTGCCAAATACCAGATCTTTGCCATCGCCACTGCCTATCACATCATCACCTAAGCCACCATCAATAACGTCATCACCCGCGCCGCTATCAATGCTGTCGCTTCCTGCAGCACCCATCACAATATCACGCCCATTGCCGGTTGCCGTGATGTCATCACCCGCGCCAAGATGCACAAAATCATCACCATCATCGCTTACAATAGTATCATTGCCACCGTCACTGAAAAGCACATCATCACCAAGCCCGCCGGAAATATAATCGTCGCCATTACCACCGGAAATATGGTCGTCGCCATCTGCACCAATCAAGGCATCTTTGCCATCGCGCCCTTCGAGGTAATCAGAACCAGATCCACCATAGATCGAATCATCACTCGCCCCACCAACCAGAACATCCTGCCCGACATTTCCGAAAATAGTAGTGATGCCCTGCGCGATAATCGTTGAGCCATTAGCATTAACCGCCACAAGAGCCTCAACTGTTCCGCCTTGCCCATTACTGACTTGCTGAACCTGATAAATGCTGTTGAGGAGTACAGCAGTATCACCAAACTCACCTTCATGATAAACCGCACTGCCAAAGAGGGAGCCAAGAATTTTTCCGGCGACTAATGCAATTACTGCTGCTGCAAC
The DNA here is from genome assembly GCA_038043465.1 of Pseudomonadota bacterium. Lineage (GTDB taxonomy): Bacteria > Pseudomonadota > Alphaproteobacteria > Rickettsiales > SXRF01 > SXRF01. The sequence continues at coordinate 67,882 of JBBTBX010000021.1, read as the reverse complement.
AACGGCAACAGGACCACCAGGAGCAAAATTTAATGCAATAGCAATTTCACTACCCAAAACAGTAGCCCCTGCTGCTATTCCGACCTGCGCACCAAGCTGTAACCAATCGCCTTGATCAAAATCTCCACTATTCATTAATCCATTAATAGCCGTGACTACTGCAGCTACGGTTGCATTTATATTAGTTGTTGCACCAGCACCAAAATATTGCTTTGCATAATGTGCTGCAACAACTGCAGAAACCGTGCTGATTCCAGCCTTAAGATATTGTTCACTATCCCAACCCTCGGAATTTAACGCAAAATCAATTGCCATACGCACAAGCGCTGTTTCAAACCCAGCAGAAAGGCCAGGAATTGCCTTCTCATCAACACCAAGTGATTTTAATACAGACTCTATAACATCCTTAGCACCAGCAGCATCAACAACATTTATAATCTGGTTTGTAAGATAACGCTCCCCTAAAAATTGGGCTAGCCCGATAAATGCTTCTCCGGCGCTAAGATTGCCATCAACCAGACCCTGCATGTTTGCACCAAGCCATTCAGCGAATGCAAGCTGCGCTCCATCTGGTTTATTGAACCACTTCCCTGCATCACCCACCTGCTTGGAAACAAAACCAGCAATTTCTGTGGCTGCTGTTAACACACTGTCAATAGCTTCTGACAATTTATATTCTACACTATCTACAACTGCTGTGGCACCTTCTTTAACAAAGCTAACCGAACTATCAGGAGTACCTAATATATCATTATTCGCAGATCCTCCAAAAATCGCCTGACATTCCTTAGCAGCAATAAGTTTTTGCAGATAAGGTGGCTCAGCATCACTAGTAAAGTCAAGGCTAGCAATTTGTATAGGGTCAGCTAGGCAACTTTCTAATGCCGATTGATAGCTAATATTTGTACCAGTTAAATCAATCTGCAAATCATTGAAAAGTGGATTTAACGCATTATCTCCAAGAGTGTTTTCAAAATCTATCCCATCACGATAATCGGCGTTATAATTGAGATAATATTTTGCACCTTCTGGAGAAGTAAAAACCTTAATTTTATCCCCTGCTTGCATTACATAGTAATCTTCATCTCCAACGGTTACCTTGCGGTCATTAAGAAACATATTTTCAGCAGTTAAATCATATGCTGTAGTATTAAATATTGTGGCAATTGCGCTTAAATAAGATTGAGTTAGAGTTGGCGTATAGGTTAAAGGATTTATTGTACTAAGAAATCCGCCAGCTCCATAAGGCAAATTATTATTTTCTGCTGTCCAATTATTCCAAGTACTGTAATCTGGTCGTGCACTTGCGGGAATTAACCCTACAGCTGTACCAGTTCCATACGCAGGCGTCGCACCTGTTATTATCTCGAAATGAAGGTGAGGACCTGTAGTGCGTGCACCTGTAGAGCCTACTTTTCCTATTGTTTCCCCAACATTTATTACTTCCCCTGGAGTTACACTACGCTCACTTAGGTGGGCATATAATGTATAATAATATTGTTGATCAGCTCCAATGTGACTCAAAATTACAACGTTACCATAGCTCGTACTTGTTCCAGAGTACCATACTGTACCAGATGAAGCTGCTGGTATTTCTGTTCCTACCGCAGCCGCATAATCGATACCATTATGATACTGTATTTGATCTTTCTTTATTGGATCAATTCTATTGCCGCTTGCGCTTGAGATTTTAAAATCACTGCCTGGATTATATACTGCCATAAAATTATCCTTTAAATTGTACTTAATGAAATTGCAAAACTAATTTGTGTAAGCGCATTGCCTTTAAAATCTCCATCCATAACAATCCCATCACATTCAAGATTTAAATGCGAGCGATTAGCAAAGTTATTGATTTTAAGGTTATTTATATAATAAGAAACATCTCTAAGTGGTTCTGACAATCTATATGGCGAGAAAACAATAGACCAAATTTTATCAAATTTATTTTCATATTTAGAGTAACCTATCTTTATACCATCATGCTCATAAATATACATAACAAAAAGTAACTGAGTGTCTGTATCTGGTGCAGGAGGCGTTCCTATATGGTATACATTTTGTTTGTCCATATACTTACCATCTAAAATATCTTGCCACTCTTTTTTAGTAATATGAGGTTCTACTTTTATATAATCTGTAAGAAAATTACATACCGCCGATTCATCAAAATAAATATCCTGCTCTATGTCGTGATATAACTCATTTTTAGAATTATTGGTTTGCTCAGAATTCTCCTGTGAGTAAGCAGGAAGTATACTCAAAAGCAGCGGTAATGATAATAATGCGAATTGAAAAAATATTTTTCTCATCCCACTCCCTCCCCATAAAACGTCGTGATGATTTTCCCGTTTTTGCCGGTCGTGTCATAGCGCACGGCGTTGGCTTTGTGTTTGGGGTAGCGTTTTTTCAGGTCAGCAGCGATTTTTTGCGCGTGGCCATATGGGGCGATAAATTCCATAATGTAGATTTTGTCGCCACTTGCCCATTCTTCCAGCGTCAGTGGCGTGGCGTGGTTAAGGAATTTATCCTCCGCCGCTTTCGAAAGCATCGCCCATGACACAAAACCAACTGGACGCTTCTTCGCATCATGATATATCCGGTATTGATTAAGCTGCACTGGCGGCAGCACAATATTATTAAAATGCTGGATTTTGTAATTCAGGTGGGTTGGGGAATTAAGCATCAGCGTCATAATATCGCCAAACAGGCGGCTGCGCTGCTCTGGCGGCATTTCACCAAGTATATTTTGCTTCTGTCCTGCCACTTCCCCGATTGCCTTATTCACGTCAAAGTTTAATAAATAAAAGAATAGATAACCATTCAAAAATTAAAATGTCAACAGCATATTAATAATTATTTAATGCTTTGCGCGCCAGCTTTTATCTTGAAAGAAACAAGGCGCAATGTTACAGATTTCTTTCATTGCAGCCAAAAATAATGGAATTGAAGCTCAACAAACATGTCGTCATTGAAATATCGCGCAGAGATTGATGGTTTACGCGCTATTGCTGTTCTCTCCGTTATATTTTTCCACGCTGGAATGAATTTCTTTGGCATAAATCCCTTTAAAGGCGGTTATGTCGGTGTTGATATATTTTTTGTTATTTCCGGCTACCTGATTACAGGCATTATCCTTGCTGACATCGCAAAAAACAACTTTTCCTTCCTGAAATTTTATGAACGGCGCGCGCGGCGCATTCTGCCTGCGCTATTTCTCGTTATATTCGCGTCTATACCTTTTTCCTGGTTCTGGTTGTTTCCTGACCCATATAAAGAATTTTCCCGAAGTCTGGCTGCCATTTCCGTCTTTGTATCCAACATCCAACTATGGCGGGAAAGTAGCAGTTATTTTGCCGAAAGCAATGACCTGAAACCATTAATGCACACATGGAGCCTATCCGTTGAAGAGCAGTTTTATGTGCTGTTTCCGCTGGGACTTTTTATTTATGTCAAATATCTGCGCCGCTTTCTTCCTATCGCCATTGTTATAGCAATTATTATTTCCTTTGACAGGTCATACCGTATGGGTTTGGTGGATAGCCAGGCAAGCTTTTATCTTCTTCCCAGTCGTGGATGGGAGCTTCTGATCGGGGCATTGCTGGCAAAACTCGAACAGGATTATGGCAGAAAATCCTATGGTGTACTTAACAGCGTAATGCCATTTCTGGGGATGCTATGTATTACCTATGGCGTTGTCATGCTTGATGAAAACAAATCATCATCAATTTATCTGGCTATACCAGTATTAGGTACAGCCTTTATATTATGGTTTGCAGGAAATGATTTTATTTCAAAATTATTATCTTCAAAATTCCTGGTTAGTATTGGATTAATATCATATTCGTTATATCTGTGGCATCAGCCTGTATTCGCTTTTGCGCGTACGTATTTATTCGATCAGCCTGACAATTTCACATACACAATACTGATTGGGTTCTGTTTTGTCTTTGCCTATCTGTCATGGAAATATGTTGAAACACCATTTAGAAACCGCGCTATCATATCTACCAGAACAATCTGGGCTTTAACATTACTTTGCTCAACATCCCTGTTTATATTTGGCTATATCGGCAATAAGATGGATGGGCTGCCAAATCGGCTCAGCACTATGGGACTGAAAGCCACGGAAGTAAAGCGGCAATGGGATTTGATAAAGCAGGATGATAAAACCTGTTTTTCACGCCCTCCTGAGAATGCTTGTAAATTCAATGGCTCTGATGCTCGCCCACACTGGTTATTTCTTGGTGATAGCCATGTGGAAACGATGCTGCCAGCTTTTACCAATATTCTGAATCAGCGAAAAGATAACTACAGCATAATGACTTCAACAGGCTGCCCATACATTACTGGAGATTTTGAATTTTATATAGAAAAAGACAATAAATGTTCAGAAGTAAATGCTAAGAGATTAAACTTAATTGAAAAGATGAAGCCGCAGGTTATTGTCATTAGCGGACGCGAAGTAACCTATCTTGGTGGAAAAAAATTTGATACTCGCGAAGATGGCAAATCTATACCTTTTCTAGTACCTGTAGGCAAGGATTTACCAGAAGAACAAAGAATTGATTTTGTTAAAGATGCGTTTACTAAGAGCATCAAGAATTTACTGGTTATGGGGCATAAAGTGATTTTAGTTTACCCGGTTCCTGAATATGACTACCATATTCCACGTCGTATTATGAAGCTTGCAATCCGCCGCTTGCAACCGGACATTACTAGACCTTATTCTACTTTTAAAGAACGCAGTGCTAAGGCTTATGAGGCATTGGATAATGTAGGTAATAGTCCAAACCTTATCCGAGTATATCCAGAAAAAATCTTCTGCGATAGTTTTGAAAAAGATAAATGTGTTACCCATGACAGTGAAAATATTTTTTACGTTGATAACAGCCATCTTTCGCGGGCAGGAACCGATTTAGTTGTGCAAAAAATATTTGAAGCAGCGGATACAAAATGGGGTTTAAACAATGCTGAATAATGTTATTTCCACAGAAATCAGCTTGCTCAATTCAAAGCATATCCCCTGACTTTATTCCTGATTCTTTTGGTAAACGGCTCTACGGATATATATGCTGCATAAGAAAAAGCCAGAACTATGACTATTCCGCAAATAAAAGTGGTGCTACTACGAGGCAACAATCCGACAATAGCTATTTCAACTATATAATGATTCAAATATAGAGGATATGAAATGTTCCCAAGCAGAGAATCAATTTTTTTAATAAGCAGGTTATTTGAATTTATGTGCGATAGAATATATAAAACCACAAGCATTGCGGAGAAAATAACTGTTGTAAGCACTACGTCAAATTTTTTATTTGATCCCATACAAAAATTATTAATAGTTAAATAAGCAACAAATGCTGTCAGCAATACAAGCCAGATATTGGTTTTATTTTTCCTGAGTGTCAGCACATACATCAATATACCGAGCAGGAAATATGGTATAGAATTAACAACCACCAATTGGCTGGGAAGATTGTAGTACATTGAATAAAAATATATGGATAATGCTGCAATTACAGCCATAAGCAGGGGTATACGGAGCAATACTACTGCCGCCATGAATAGATAAAATTGTATTTCTACTACCACAGCCCATATATAACGAACATATATTGTGTAATGCTCCAACCCGTTTGGTATGTCAGTATCAAAAGGAGCAACTAAATTTTTTAGCAGCACCAATTTCTCTGGTATTCTGGCATAATATGGTGGTTCAGGCTGCGCTGGCAAGATTGCTTTAGCCTGAAGGTAAGAAAGCAGATATTGAATAATTATTGATAAAAATAAGGCAAGGATATATGGAGGATATATCCTCCAGAATCTGTTTTTTAAAAATGCAAGTGGACGATTTTTATAAAAGCTATCGCACGCATCGGCTATAACGAACCCAGAAACCACAAAAAACAGGAGCACTCCTATTCGCCCCCATATAACACTATTAATAAATTCCCAATCCTTAGGCGCAAACGCTGGTAAAAAATGTTCAAATACAACAAATAATGCCAATATAGCTCTATACGTTCCAAATAACTTATATTTATCTGCCATATTATAAAATTCTTATCCTACTTCCCACGACAGACTGCCACTTCTAAATCCTACCAGTCACGAATCATAAATCCTTTATTAAGGGTTTTATGTCAAATGATTTCAACTGCAAGTCGAATTTTTATGATATATCTTTGGCATGCATTAATATTTACGCTATTAATTGATCATTTTCCGCTTATGACACAAATAAATTTTCTTCAAGAAGCAATAATTGGAATATTTGTTACTGTCGCTATTGCTTCATTATCGTACTTTTTGCTTGAAAAGCCAGTGATGAATTTTGCCAAAAGGAATTTGTCAAAAAATTTATTCAGGAACTAAAGTACTGTCGTAACTTATTTTTTGTATGCCTCTGCCTCAGCTTTCCTCCTTCTCACCAACCCCTTTTGCTTTCTGCCACCAGCCCAGACCCATTTCATCAGTTCGGCTGGTACATCGGCATGCTCTTTACGGTTTACCTTGCGGCGGAGTATGGAGCGTTGGAGCGCGCCCGCACCAAGATTGAAGGTGAAGGAAACCAGCGCGTCGAACTGCCCGTCAGTTAGTGACACATTGATGAGGCGAAGGACGGCTCGTTCTGTGACCGCACACATCCTGACGAAGCAGATCGAGGGCTTCGTCCTCGTCCACCCCGTCCAGGAACTGTTCTCTGTTGGCTTCGGTTATCAGGTGTCCATAACCGATGGTGGGGTAGCCAGCGGGGCAGAGGTAAATCACTGGCGAAAATCCCTCAAAACGGCGGATCAGGCGCAGACCGTCTTCGCTGATATGCCTCATTTTTCTGCCCGCAGCTTACTCATTGCCCGTTGCCCGAAATAAAAGCTGATAATGCCTGCGAAAATGGCTTGGTCTTCTGCCGTCCAGAGAAGCCACGGCATGTCAGCGGAAAATTGCATCACCTTCACCGCTGCATAGAGGATGAAAAAACTGTAGGCAATTACAGGACGAACTGTGCCGCCCAATGCATCCACCCAAGATATGCCAGTGGTGTAGGTTTTGTAGAGGGCGGAGCTTTCGGTGATGTCGGCATTGATTTGGATTTCCTCCAATCTCTGTGAAGCTTCTTGTTTTTGCTGTTCCATCTGCATTTGCAGGATGGTGATTTCGTGTTTTCTATCCTGTGCGTCACGGAGCAGTTTTAACAAATCAGGAAATGCTGCTGAGATAAAACCCAGAAAAGAACCAAGTAATGTAATCATATAATTTTCCTTCCTATTAAAATTACCAATTGAAAGAGCATGCCCATGAGGGCAAGAATCAAAGTGGTGAGCATCCACCACATCACTTTCTCAATACGCTCCAACCTCTGCCCCAGAGATTTGTAGCGTTCGGCGCACACTGCTACATGCACTTCCAGATTTTCTGCTTCTTGTTGTTCAGTCATAATTTCCTCCTGTTTTTTTTGTGAAATTAGATGTTTGCGATTCCCGCATATCCACGTCCGACCATCGCTGAAAGCTGATAAACCCGCACCGAAATACCGCTTTGCGCCGAACCGAAGTCCGTCACTTGCTGCGCGGCGGTGTAGATGGTCGTGGGCGTTGTCAGGCCGATGATGGTGCGTTTCAGCGTCACCCCCTGCATGATTTCCACCTCGTAGCGTTCGGCTTCTTCAGAAAGCGGAATATCCACTGCGTCCCGCCAATCCCCACCGATGCGCGTGCGCCGCTTCCAGGTGATGGTCAGATCACCACCCACGTTTCTGCTGCCCTCGATATGCACGGGGGAATAAGGTTTCAGAGCCTTTGCCGCATAGGTAAAATCCTGCGCGGTGGTCGCCCCGAGTGTGGAGCCAACCGTCACAGGCTTGAACTTTTTGGCGATACCCCAGCCCGAGGATGCCATCAGTTCCCGCGCAAGGGCGTTTGTCAGCATAATGAAGCGTTCACCCGCTATGTGACTACCTACAGCCCATTCCGTACCCAGCCGCCCCCGCAAAAGGCCAGACAAACGATATTTATTCGTGTCGAGCAGTGTCGCGGTTTGGAACTGGATCACTTCATCGCCGATGACGCACACATTCGCGCCATTCAGCACGGCAATATCGGTCACGCTCTGCAGCTGGCCGAAGGTTAAAAGCACATCAATGGTCGTGCTGTTATCCCAAGTGTACACCGTCCCCGCAGGGATGATATTCAGCACCGCACCGATGGTTGCCTGCGCCGTAAGCGTTTGCATCAAGGCATAGTTTGCGCCGCCATCATCCGAGCGGTAAACCGCCGAACCCGTCCAGTCCCCGCCCAAGCCCACCACGCCATAGCGCAAATAGGCATCCGTCACCGCATCGGTGGGGAATGCTGGCAGGTCGAGCAGTTCCAGCCGCGTGGCGGAAATACTCGTCGGCGGCTGAATGTTGGGCGTGCCAGTACCTGCGGGATTATAGAAATCATAGGATGACACATCTTCGGCCACGCTTAAGAGTTCCTGCATCCCGTTTCGCACCAGCTTGGTGGAATTGATCCGCATGACATACGACGCGCCATCCTTCGTGATGGTAATCACGTCGGTCGGCTCAAGCAGCGCATATTTCGGCGGCACAGTGAACTGGTATTGCACGCGCCCGACCCACACATTGTAGAGCGTCACATCCGCCACCACCTTGGCTTCCTGATCCGAAAGCACAATCGGCAGGTTCACGGTGGCATAATCCACCGCTTTGACGGTTTGCCGCTGCGAGGATTGCGTGCCAGCCTGATAGTCAGCCGTGCGGTTCAGATAGATGACATCCACCTGGCGCGGCAATTCCAGTTCCTGCGTGCGGGTGATGGTGAAGGTATCAATCGCATCATCACGCGGCATCAGTTCCGAGAAATCCAGCGTGGTGTTGGAAACCTTGCCCCGCTTGATGAACTTCAGCAGCCCGTCCGATTCCACCATGTCGAAGAAATAAGCCGAGGCCAATTGCTCCAAACAGGCACGCACCGTTTGCCTGTTGCTCACGATAAAGCCCGACACAATATCCGTCAGGCGGCTGGTGTCGTACATGGTGTTGTCGTAACCCACCTTTTTCAATAGGTCGGCGACGATCTGCCCAAGGCTCGAAAGCCCCAGCTTGCCTTGCACCCAGTGGCCTGTTTTCCAGTTGCTCCCATCCGCCCATACCGAGCCGAGGTCAGGGAAAAACGGGAACGGCCGTGCATCCCATGTCCACACGAACTTACGCGGAATGAAATTGGCTTCCAGCGCGTTCTCCGCATTGAGATAGTCAATCGAGGCATCGAGCGCGGTGCGCTGCGCCAGAAAATCCACCCGCGAGCGCGAACCCCGAGGATAGAAACTTTCTACCGAGTCAGGGTCAACGAACACGTTGGGCTGGTTGGCGCATCCATCCACCGAAGGAAAGCCAATCTCCGAAAACCACACGGGTTTCATCTTGGCCGTCCACGCCGTGCCGCTGGCATCAGGATTCGTGTGGGTGCTATTCCACCAGTGTTTTATGTTCTTCCAGGCATAGGTTGCGCCTGAATAGAAGGTTTTGGTGGTGCGTGTGCCGTCCCAGTAATAATCCCAGCCTTCGTCCTGCGTCCAACCGTCATAAACTGCCTGATAGTCAATTTGTGCCTGCGGCAAATCGGGCGTAAGTGGGAAGTAGCAATCAACCGCCACCACGTCGATATTACTATCGCTCCATAGCGGATCGAGGTGATACCAGCCGTTTACGGAATGATACTCGCTCCAATCCCCACCATAAGCCACTTTCACACCTGCGCCGACGGCGGTTTTCACCGTGGCGGCAAGGCTTTTCAGCTGCGTCACCGCTGGGAATACACCCGCGCTGCTCATATAGGTGGTAAGTCCCACCAATTCCGAGCCGATCATGAAAGCGTCGATATTATTCTTCAGCAATACGCCGCCCACGTTCAGGTTGGCATAGTGCGTGATGAAAGCATTATAGCCATTGGTGCGGGTGAAGAAGTTAGCCGCATCGGTGGCATTGGTCGGTATAATCCTGCCGCGCCACGGTTTTGGCTGTGGCGTGATAGTGTCCACTTGCACCATCGGGTAAAACAGCACCTTGTAGCCACGCGCCTTCAATTCCTGGCACAAGCGAATGATGCTTTTATCCGTGGGCGTGCCGCCATAAGTGGGCGAACCATCAGGAAAAGTTAAAATCACATGCGCGTTGTTGCGGTTAAATCCTGCCACCGACCAGTCATCGGGCGCAATGCGTGCGCCTTGGCTATTAAACTCCGCCGCTGGTTTGATAATGCTCACCGCAGGATCTGCGGAATCCGAAAACCAGTTCACCACCACCGACACCCATTCCACATTGGGCAGGTTGGCTTTGAGGTTATCGAGTGCCACCAGCACATCGGCTTTATTATTCAGGTTGTTCAGGTTCATTTTGGTGACTTTGCCACCTTGCACGAAATTGCCTGATACATCCTGCTGGCCGCTGGTTTTCTCCTGCACCACCGTGTCGTAAACATTCTCACCCGCGCCTGGAATGATGGTGATGTCCTTGATTTTATCCTCAAGGTCGAAGGGCTTTTTCAGCGTGCGGCGCACCTCGAAGGTAAAGTTCGGAATACGGTTGCCGAAATCCCCCAGCGGGAAATCCTTAATCACCACATAGGCCGTGCCGCGATAGGCTGGCGTTTGCCCTGCGGGATAGAAGGACGACATAAACGTGTCAGGCAGCTGCGTTTCATCACCGAGATAGAGCGAATAGCTGCCAGCCGTCAGGTCAAGCTGCTTTGCATCCGCCCATACGCGCACCACTTCGCTGATCGCGCCTTCACAAATCGCCACCGCAAGGCTTGCCGTGTAGGTGTAGGTCGTGGTGGTGGTTTCCACGCTTCCGCCACCGCCGCCACCTTTACCACCACCCGAGGATTGCGTTGTCGTGGTCACATGCTCCTGAATCGGGCGCGACCAGATCACGTTTCCCGCAATACGGGCGTTGCCATAAACCACGGGTATCGACTTGCCATAGGTGGAAGCCTGCACCATCAAATCCGTCAGGCGCGAACCTTCCTGATTGATGCGTGCCTTGCTGCCGAAAATGGAACGGTCAATAAAGCCGCCCAAATATCCGCCCACACCACCCGCCAACGCTGCGGCAAATGCACCCGCGCCGATGGATGAGGCCGCAGAACTCGCGGCGGCTGCTAGAACGATGGCTGCCATCTGAATACCTTCACAAGTCGTTGTTTCCAGTCATCATCGAGGCGGTGTTCCACCACCCGACGGGCTGGCGCGTAGGAATGAACCATCCCCAGCGTGTTTTCATAATCGGTGAGAAATGCCATGTGCTGCGGGTTCTCTCGCACCTTGAACAAGGCCAGATCACCTGCCTGCGCTTCGGCTATCGGCACTTCATCCAGCAACGCCGTGAGCTTCTCGGTGAGATACGCGCCGTCAGGCTCTTTGGAATAGGTCACCTCGTCATACCCCGCGAGCGGCTGGCCGTGCTTATCCTTCAAGCCCAGTTCATCCACCACGCCGACAATCAGGCCGAGGCAATCACAGCCTTTGCCTTTAAGCCGCGCCTGGTGGTGAAACGGTGTACCGATCCATGTTCGGGCTTGGGTAACAATGGTGTTGCTGTCTGGCATGTCGTAATCCTTGAACAATAAAAAAGCCGCGAGAAGCATGTGCTTCTGCGGCTTTGAAATGTTAATAATAAGCAGCTAAATGACTAGCTGGCCTTGATGTCGGCAATCAGCGTGTCATCGGGCAACGTCAATCGTATGCCCTGTAAATCTGCTTCCGTCGGATCAACAAACGCATGGGTGGCTTCCAGAATGCGCTGGCTGATATGCTTGTCGCTCCAATCCACTTTGCCCGTGTAACGCTGTGCGAAATCAAGCGTGCGCACCAGGGCTTGCGGCTGCCCATTATGTGTCAGTGCCTTGAGTGCTACCAGATAGTTGTTCCGATAAACCGTCGGCACGATAATGCGCTGCTCGTTTCCTGCCACCAATTCCGCGTTCATCATAATGCGTGCTATACGTCCGTTGCCATCCGCGAAGGGATGCACTTCGGCCACCAGAAACATCATAAATACGGCGCGATGAAATGGCGCATCAAGGCTTTGATAAAGCTCGAATCCTTTTTTCAGCGTACCTTCCACCAGTTCAGGTGTAACAAACAATGTGCTGCCTGCACGGTTGCCTTCTACCTTGAACCGCCCTGGCAATTTCTCAGGCCGCTTCGCCATGATAACCGCATGACGCTGTTTCAGAAGCGTCAGGAAATCCTCAAAACGCTTCGGTATTCTCTGCATCTCTTTGGTATCGGCAACAATCTGATAGGTTCCCAGAACGTCATGCGCGTCGGCAGGACGGTCATTTGGCACTTTGCCCTCAAAGACAATTTCTTCCGCTTCACTGACGGCAAATTCAGTGCCTTCAATGAAGTTTGAGAAATAGGCTTCGTAAAATGCAAGTGTCTCCGTGACCACGGGCGCAGGCCGCGTGATCGGCGGTGTTTCATGCAAGGCGCGGTGCAGAACTTCAAATAATTGCAGGCGGTCAGGGTCGTAAGGCTCTCCCTTTTTGCGTGCGATACCTGTTTTTGACACTACAGGTTCATCGCGTGTGCCGAGTAATGTGCCTATCAAATCATCCAGCTGCTTGAATTCTTTTTCTAACTCCAGCGTGCGCGAAAGTTTGCGTGCCTCATCACGCAGCTGCTTTACCGCCGCATCACCAGAACGTCTAAGAATCACATCCAGTTTTTCTTCAATCTCCTGCCGCGAAAGCGTGCGCGGTGCGCTGCCTTCTCGTGGGCGTGAGATACGCATATTTTCCAAATACGCCCGAGCCTGCGAACAAAGACGCAAGCCATCCATGAACGGCTTGTCATCTGGCAATGGTGCAACGCCTTTGCGCGACCTGATAGTGACACCAGGTAGTTCAATATCCCGCTTGCGATCCGAGATAATGAATATCGAACCGTCTGGCGCGGGCTTCAATTCCAAGGCGGTGCGATCCGCAATCAAGGCTTCTGGCACAAACTGCCCGATAATCTGCCAGAGATTGCGTTTCACAATCGCTTCTGGTGCATCGGTCAAATTGGTCGTATAAAGACGGGAAGCCAGCTTTCGCAGCTTTCCGCTTTTTACACTGCGCGAAACCATCTCCGTCGTCGTCGCGTCGGAAACAATCACCTCGGGCAGCTTTGGCGACAAATCGGGCATAAACCTCACTCCATACCCCATTATACGCAATAATTCGGGGATAATAAAGCACTTTATGCAATAAAATGGGGTTTATAGAGAAATATATCGTATCTTTATTGCAATTCCCAACTTGAAGTTCGAAATTGCAATGAAGGCGGTTAATTATCTGATAAAAATCAATCTTATTCCTTGTTACTGTTTTGTCGTTATACGCGCTGCAAATCATTGGCCGTGGCTGCGGTGGCGAGCATCTTGTCCATGCCTGGGACGTAAGGCTCGCCGCGAAAGTTCACGGCATTGTTGAACTTGGCGATGCAGGTGCTGATAGTTTTGTCACAGCCTGCTATCGCGTTGAAGGTGTCGCCCACCGTCACATTGTTGGGCATGGGCAACACAAGGGTGAATTGCTTGTTCGAGAACTCTTTGATTTCCATGCGACGACCAGCGTTTGCACCCGTCAGCCACACCACTTCGCCGCCCGAGAAATACCCAGCCGCCTGCGTCATGGAATTGCTGATAAACACCTGCCTGCTACTGACAGTATTGACACTCCCGCCCACCGTGTAGCTGGCAAGGTTGGCTTTGCAGCGTCCATCACCAAAGATGGCGCGGCATGTGGGGCTATAGAGTTCCACGATGTTCTGGCTCAGTTTCTGCGCCAGCCCGCGCACCTCGGCGACAAATTGCCCGTTCTTGAGTGTCACTTCCCCAAGCCAGCCGCGCCGATGCGTGATGATGCCTTGCGAAAGGTCGGTGACGTTCACCATGAAGATTTCAATTTCGGCGAAATCATATTTCCCCGCCATGATGTCGGCTTCGGTGATTGCCGCCGCGTCAAGGATTCCTGCCACATCGAGGTTATCGACGCTGAACTTGTCTTTGGTTTCCACGCTCGTGGGGGAAAAGCCCGTCGCGGCTTTGTAAAGCTGGCTGCTCACGGTCAGGTCGGAGGTGTGATCCGTGAAGCCCATCACCGTGCCACCCACCAGCGTGAGTTTCCAGCACACGGCAAGGCTGGTGACTTCACCCGCCAGATGCGCGGCCATATTGCTTGAAGCGGTTCTCATAAGCGTATCTCCACAATCGGGATGGAATCCCACACAAAAAAGCCTGGTCCGTCGGCACGCACGGCAAGCGTGTCGGTGTCGAAGCGCACAGGCACATCGAAATCAAAATCGCTGCTCACAATCACACCCGCACCAGGAGCGGAAGAAAACGTCACCACGCCCGTGGTGTGATCCACCGAGTAGCCCGAGCCTTGCAGCACGCCGCCCAGGTAGATTTTCACCGTGCCTGACACGGGCTTCTTAATTTCCCGCACATAGCTGTTGCTGCCGCTGGTATAGGTTTTGTTCAGCTGAAAGGTAGTCAGCGAACCGTTGCCCGTGCCGAGCGTTTGCCCCACCGCCTGGTAATCGCTCCAATCCTTGAAGCGAAAACCATAGGCTTTGCCGAAACGTGCGCGGAAGAAGGCTTGCAGCGCATCCATGTCGGCTTTGCTTTTAAGCCCCGTCGAGACATCCCAGCGGCCACGCGCTTTTTGCCAATTCACATTGCGCTGCTCGAATCCTGAAAAGGTGGTGGTGATACTGGTGTTGAACTCCGCCCCGCCGCTTGCGCCATAAGCGATTTTCGGCGGGAACTGCACTTCATGAAATGTTGGCATTATCCGTTCCTCGCTTTATGCCGCCCCATCTGCGCGGCGAGCTTACTCATGATTTGCCCTTGGCTTTCCATGAAGCTCTGCGCGTTCGGGGTGGTGATGTTGAAGGTGATGTTGTTGCCGCCCATTTTGGTGTTTTTGGGCAGTACGGTTTCACCCTTTTGCAAAATGGCAGGGAACTCGTCGGGCATCAGGCCAT
This sequence comes from Pseudomonadota bacterium, assembly GCA_038043465.1. Lineage (GTDB taxonomy): Bacteria > Pseudomonadota > Alphaproteobacteria > Rickettsiales > SXRF01 > SXRF01. The sequence goes on along the minus strand of JBBTBX010000021.1, from coordinate 52,834 downwards.
TATGGAAGCGCGGCGCACCCGCGAACGCATAGGCAGGCACAGCGCGGCGGGAAACACCCGAAACACCGACCACACCTCCATCATGGAACAGGCTGCCGAAGATACTGCCGAAAATGTCACCACCGCTGCCCTTGGCAAAATCACCCAGCGCACCCGCAATCGGTCCCGTGATTTGCTGACGAATGAACATCCGCAAAATGTCCTGCTCGATGGACTGCACCAGATCACCCAGCTTCTTGAAGGAAAACTCGCCACTGGTGACCATATCCACCAGCGTGTCCTCCACCTTGGTGGCCGCGCTGCCGAATAAATCCTCCGCATTTTTGGCTGCGTTGGTGGCTTCATCGGCATAGCGTTTGAGCGCACGGCTTGCGCCATCCTCCCATTTATCGCTATCGAGCAAGGACTTGTTGTAAATCTCTTTGAGCTTTACCGAGTAAATCTGTTCGATTTTGTCGATATATTCCTGGTTTGCTTCGGTCGCGCCGCCGAGATTTTCGATCAGCTTTTCTTTCCACTCATCCAGTGCCTGTTTCGCCAAATCGTAGGAAGGCTTGGTCTGCAATAGCGCACGGTTCACTTCCTGAATGGCGCGTTTACGGTTTTCCTCGCTATCATCCTTTGTGCTGCCTGAAGATTTTGCCGTCGTTTTGTTAGCATCGGCCAGCTTTGCCTTGGTGGAAGCATTCAGCGCGGCCAATGCCTCCCGTGCGGATTCGCTATTTGCATCCCCTTTATTGAGCGCGAGGATCTGCTTGCGGCGTTCTTCCGCATCCCGCAGGATTTTTTGGCTCGCGGTGAGCGTTACATCCTCATATTCCTTCAAATATTTCTTCTGAAGTTCAAGCAGCTGGTTATTGCGCCGTTCTGCAGCTGCTTTCTCAGCGGCCGTGCGTGCGTTTTGTATATCTTCATCAGCTTTCTTTTGCTCGGCGGCAATCTCATCGTTAATCTTTTGCAGTTCGCGTTTTTTAGCCTCAAGACCAGGCGCACTGCCCAGCACGGCAATGTCGAGCTTGGTGCCGAAGCTATTTTGCAAATCGGCAATTTCTTCTTCAAGTTGGCTTTTTTGCTGATCGCGGGTGGGGTTTAACGCTTCTTGTAAACCGCGCACCGCTTTGGTGAGCAGATTCAGGCTGACTTGCGCCGCACCCGATTCACTGATGGTGCGCCCGAAGGATTCCAGCAAATCATCCCACGCATCCCCCAGCTGGTTAGCTGCACCCGTTAAGCCTTGCGCCTGCGCGTCCGCCAGCCCTCTAGTTTTTTCTTCCAAATGCTCAAGGATGACAGCCTGCGCCGAAGCAATATCACCCTGTTTAACGAAGTTCTCGATCACCTCTTTCTGGGTGGGTGACAGGTCAGAAAACTTCCGCGCCAGCCTGCCAAGCCCTTCTTCGGGTGACTCCAACGCTTTGCCCAACATATCGGCGGCGGAAGGCACATCCGTTCCAAGACGCACTGCTAAGTCAGCAGATAGCTTCAGCGCACGGGTGAAAGTCTCACCTGCGACGTTTTGGAAAGATACCAGCGAGGCAGCAGCTTGCTGAATATCCTCTTTCTTAAAGAGCGTGTTGCCTTCCACCGCCTCACCAAGCGCGGTGATTTCCTGTGCGGTCACACCGGCGGTGAAATCGGTCGCTTTAAGGGCAGCGTTTAGTTGGTTAAGGGCTTGCTCGGCTTCCTTAAACTCTTTGATCCCACCAGCAACTGCAAGGCCGAGCGTGCCAATGACAGCGGCGGCGGCCAGCCCAACGGGACCAAGCCGCGTGAGGCTTGCCCCGAGCGAACCCGTGCCGCCTGCAAGGTTTTCCATACCATAGCGAACTTGCTCGCTCACCACATTCACCGCCACCAGCGACTTGCTGGCGGGAGCTGTGGCTTCTTTGATTTTGGCGAGCGCACGTTGTCCCGCTTCACCAGTGAGGGTTAATTCACGGCGCGTTTTATCGCCGTCAAGAACCGCTATCCTGATTGAAATGTTCTGCGTTGCTGTTGCCATGATCGCGAATTGCCTCGTGCAACCCAGCCTCGGCATAGTCGAGCAGAAGCAAGAGTGCTCGCGGCTCGTAGCCAAGCACATGGGTCACGCTTAAAATGGTTGGAATGTCGAACCCTGCGATCTTGCCGCTGGGATAAAGTTTGAACTGACCGCTACACCGAAGCAGCACTTCCCATGCCTCGAACCCTTCCATCGAATGCGGTTCGCTTTTGATGTAGGGGCATAACGGCTCGCCCGTTTCGTTTAGCTCGCCTTTGCTGCACGGGAGGGCTTCGTCGTGGCATGTTCTGCAATATCCTGACCCGCCGCCGAAGTGCCATTTACAACGAGCCCAGAGACGTTTCCCTCCGCGTCCAGCAGGGAAAGTGAAGCGGTGTATTTCTTCCAGAAATCCTGCGCGATGAACCAAATATCCATGAGATCGTTCACGGCCTGGTCATTCACCACCGCAGGCGCATCGCCAACGCTGTTCAATACGCCTTGCCACTCGATCACCGCGCCGCGTGCCATTGCCTTGATAAGCAACGCTTCCGAAAGCCCGTGGCGGGTTTCTTCGTCATCCACATTAGGCAAATCGGAGACATCTGCGCCCACTTCAAGGCGGGATTTACGTTCTTGCCGCCAGTCGGTGATCTGCTTGATTACGGAAGATTGCGCCGCACTCATGATAGCGGTGGAAAGTGGCCGCACCTTGAGCTTCACATCGGCAGGCAAATCGAGCCAATACGGTTTTTTTTGAAGATTTAATCGTAACATAACGCCTCCTTATGGGTAGCTGGTGACATCGTTCTTCAGAACGACGGTGACGGATTTACTGAGTGCGTCATCATAGACGGCCTGCCAGTTGAAGCTGGCCTGCACACCGCCTGGTCCCGACACGGGAATGCGCGGTCGTGGCAGATAGACTTCGTGGAATGTCCATGTGAGCGAGAAATTATTCCCGTCCAACCCCGCCAGCTTGTAGGCAAGCTCCAACTCAATGGCGTTGTTATTGATCGCATCATCCACCAGCGTGGTGTCGGCAAAGCGTACGTCAATGCTGCCGTTGACGGAAATTGTAGTTGGATCAACACCTTCGATTAGCGCGTCATTACGAATGGTCGGCACTGCCTGCAATCCGTTCGAATAGGTAAACTGTGCGCCTGTGATATTGGCCAAAGATGTGCCATTGCGCTTGATCGAGCCGTTGAACTGGCTGAATGGCTTATAGATACGGCTGGTGGGCGTGCCGCCTTGCGTGGATGCAAAGCGCGTTTCCCCTTGAGCGATGATGTTAAGGGTAGCGTTCGCTGCACCCGAACGCTGGAAATTCAATGCCATACTTCCCAACATGCAGCCTGTATGCACGAAATAAGCTGGCACGTTGGCATGACCGATTTCCGCCGCGAAGGATGGAAGGCTTGCCGCGCCGCTGACAAAAGTGTGCGTGAAGCCGCCGCCTGAGAGCGTTGCACCGCTTGCCACACCGTTGGCATTGCCAGAAGCCAGAGTGAAGTTGTTGCCCGTCGCCCCCAGCGTATCATGCACGATATTGAGCTTGGTGCCGCCGCCGTTGGAATAAGTGGCAGGCGTGATGCTGGCATTGACCGAAGCGTTAAGGTCAGTTGCCAGCTGGGTGAGCGTAGCGTTCAGGTTCGCGCCGATATTGGTTTGCGTACCCGTCGCACCCGAAGCAACGAATGTCCACGTCACCCCGTTAATGGTGATGGTATGGGTTGCGCTTGGGTTTGCGGTGAAGGTGATGTCACCCGTTGCCGCCACGCCAGCCGATACAGGGTTGCCGAGTAACAGTTGCAGCCAGCGGCCAAAGTCGCGGCCTTCCACTGGCACCACCAGATTGCCTTCATCGTTGATGACATCGCGGAAAGGTGCGCGGGGTTCGCGTCCTTGCCCAAGAAGATCAGACGAGATCAGGTTTTGCTCTGCGCTTAAATCCGAGGATACAAACGCGAACTTTTCCCAGTTACCAGTGGGTTTCACACCGTAAGTGGATTCTTTCAAGGCAAGCAACGTCGCTGCCGAGCCATAGGATCGAGCCATAAGATTTACTCCTGATTAGGGTTGGTTAATTAAGCGAGTCGGATGTGAAGTAGCGCACCATCACCTGCACCGTGGCGGCGCGGACGCTGGCAGCTCCTTCAATCGGTTCGTCTTGAAACTCTGGTGATCTGGCCTCGACCCATTCGGCAAGCCCATCCAGTGTGCGGTTGCTTGTGATGACTCCGCTTAATGCCACCAGCAACACGTCCAGCAGCGCGTCGCGGGTGGCTGCATCTGGGTTTTGCACCAGCACTTCCACCGTCACCAAATGTTCGTAAATGTAGGTGAGTGGCGAAAGCAGCACTTCGGGGTCTTGGGCGATACCATCGCGCATCACCATCATGCCGTTTGTCGGCACTTGCTCGGGCTTATCGAGGTTGCGATAAACCTTGAGTGTGGTTGTTTCGAGCGTTTTCAGTTTGGTGAAAAGCCGATCCAGCACCTGTTCACGTTTGCTCGGCATTGGGGGATACCTCTTTCCAATTCTTCAAAATGGTTTGTGGCAGCTGGCCTCCCCAGAGATTCACCACGGATTGATAATCCAGACGCTTTTTGAGCTTCACTTGCGGCACCAGCAGAAACATCACCACCGTGGTGAGGCCGCGCCCTGATTTGAGTGCGGATTCACTGGCTTTGCGGAAACCACCGCGCTTGCCCGTGCTGGCACGCAGGGAATCCACCACCAGCAGGGAGATTTTCCCTGGGCGATAGACAAAGCGCAGCCGCCCCAGCGAATGCTCGGGGAAGTTTGACGGGTTAATCCGCTTCCCACCCACACCGCGCTTCGGAGCGGCTTCGGTGGGGATTGCCAGAAAGAACCCATCTTTGCTTTTGATGAGCGCACCTTCATTGAAAGCGCGGATCAGCTTCGGGGCTTTGGAAAATACCCAGCCCGCCGCTGAAATAGATTTTTGCCCTTTGGGATAGAACTTGGCTTGCCAGCTTTTGGCAAGTTTTTGTCCCAATCCTGCATTTACCACCTGCACCCGCAAATCATCTTTTATGCTCGTGGTGATTTTGGCAATGCCTGCAGTGACGGCGGCTTCCACCGCCGCCTTTTGCTGCTCCATGAACTTATGAAGATTGCCCGTGATTGCTGCCTCAAGCTGCATAACAATCCACCAGCCACACCAAGCGTTCACTATCTCGCCTTGGTGTTCCTTGTACGCTGTAGGTAACGCCATCAATCATGAACTGGTCACCCGATGTGATGCTCGGGCAGTCAGCAATTTGCGCTTCCACTATCATAGAGGGAGTTTCAATCAGCGACTGTCCCACATGCTGAAACAAATCAGGCGCACGAGTAATCACGCGCAGCGAGCGATTTACACCGAGCATAGGCAGAAAAAAGGCGGGCTTGGAGAGATTGCCATCGTTAAAAAGCACCTGCATTGCTGTTTCAAAAGCGGTCATAACTAGCTGATGAAGGCAGAGTTGAGGCGAACATTTCCTACCGTGTCGGCACTTAAAGCAGCATTGATTGCCACGCCGATTAGCTTATTCGTAGCAACTGTGGTGGTGCAGTTTTTGGCGGCATTATCCCAGTAAATCAATGCACCTTGCGTCCATGCCTGTGCTGCGGCTTTTTTGAGGGTAAATGCACCGTGGGTCATGCTTTCCACATCGGTGCTGATGGCAGCATCATTACACGCCACGCCAAAAATTGAGCCCACTAACAAGCCATCACCCGAAACTACCGCATAAGGTGCGGTTAAGGTGATGGTATTACCTTCCATTAAATAGTTTTTCATAAGCATTCCTCCATATTTTAAGCATAAAAAAAGCGACCCGAAGTCGTCGAAAGTTTTCCAAATCAAAAAGAATAAAATTATGCTGCTCCTGGATTTTTCCAAAATCCTCGCCAGTCAATGGCTTTGGCTGCAAAATCAAGGCGGGCTTTTAGTTCCACTCCATCGACATCAAAGCCAATCCGACTTTCTAAATACACACCTTCTTGCCCTTCCAGATACGCATATTCAATGGTGTCAATTTGAGCTGGGTCGGCTGCCATATACCAGGAAATTAGCGAGGCAGCATCAAGCCTTGGTTCGGCGATCACCTGCAATTTATTGGCGAAGGGATTGTAGTCGCTGCTTTTGGTGTAGATGATGTTAGTCTGCGTCACGAACTGCTCCGCTAATGTTTCGAGGGCAGCAGGAACGAGCAGATATTTCGCCATAACATTTATGAAGCGGCCATTGAGACCTTTTTGCTTGCGCATCCCCGTCCGTCCATCACCCAAAGAAGCAACGGCAATGGTAAAGGGTATAGTTGAAAGATTACCATGATTGGCATGGAATAGAGTAGTGCCATCACCCATGGCGGCATTGGCGGTGATAATGCCCCACACTGTATCGCTTTCAAGGTCAGCGGCGGCACGGCCAAACATTTCAGGCAAGCGAGTGAATGCCCCCAGATCATCGTTGATGATGGTCTGACGGGTCACAGCCACGACCTTGCCATAGGTAGCAAGTGCGTATTGTTCCCGTGCTTCACCCACCGTGCCGCGTTTGAACTCGCCAGACTCGTTGACTTTATCCAGACTTGGTGCATCACCAAGTTGCGTGCGGGCGATGGTCTTGAAATCAGGATTCGTGGTTTGGCGGGCAAAACCTTTAAAGGTTTGCGGTGCAGCTTCATAGGCACTGCGAAGAGTTTTGTTCGCCACGTTTGCCAGAATGAACGGAAAATCACTGTTGGAATGAAACCCACCACGAGTTTCCAAGCCCAGCATTGCCCCTGCCACTTCCGATTTGGAAAGGCCACGCGCACGAATGCCGCGACGCTCAAGCAAATCACGTCCCATTTCCATGAGGGTCATGCCGCGATACTGCCTTGCCCCATCCTCTAATTTATAGTTTTTAGGGTCATGGCGGTGGAGCAACGCATTTTCCACCAAGCTGCGACAAGTATCAATTTCATCACGAATAATGGTAACTTGTGAATTGATAGTGCCAGTTTCTGTGCTTTTGCGAGCGAGTTCATCCAACACCAATTTGCGGGCTTGTGAAAGTTCTACGCCATCGCTTACCATTTTTTGTGAAAAACTTTCAGGCAAATTAGCAGCACTGGTGATTTTGCCAATTTCTGCTACTCGCACCCGCTCAAGACGCACACCTTCGGCACGGGCTTCATCGGTGGTTTGCGTAGGTGGACTTTCTGTTGCAGGCAAAAAGTCAGTGGGTTGGGTTTCATTATAAGTCATGTTGCGGTTCTCCTTGGTTGGGTTGGGTGGTTGGTGGGTAAAAATCTCACAGGGGAAAGTGTGAGGTTGGGAGCGAATGCCTGCGCCAGCATCCGCCCCAATAGGAACTAACGAAATTTCGTGCGGCTCCCAATCAACGGCACGATAAAGCGGCACTGCACCGTCAGATCTGATAATTTCGTAGCGATGAACTCGGTAGCCCACGCTCACATTGCGAATAATTCCATCCCGTAATTTGCGGATGATGGCTTCGTTTTCTACGCCACCATCAATTTTTAGGCTGGCATAGCCAAGCCCGTTTTCTATGCGTACACTGCCACCCACCACCACACCTTTGATATTTTCCAAGGCAAAATCATTGTGAGTGTCCAATACTGGTGCTGCTCCGCCATTGAGCCTGCCGAGCCGCACGGAATTTTCATTTACCACCAGCTCCTCGTCGTACATTTCATCAGCGAAAAAATTGTAACGGCGAACGATTGCCCCAGTGGTAAAAACCACATTAAACACCCGTTCCGCAGATTCCGCCTCAAGCGTTGCCAGCCTTGTTTGCAGGGGCAGGTTTTTTGTTTGCAGGTTGGTCATTGGTTTGCACTCCATCGTTAGGGGTTTGTCCGACACCACTTTTGGCGGTATAGCGGGGGTCGCAGTCTAGGATTATGTTTTTGTCATCAAGCAATTGGTTGGTGGCAGCGATTTCTTCAATTTGCTGCTCGGGGTCGTAGCCGTTGCGAGCAATGGCTTCTTTGAGGGTGAGTGTGCCGTTTCGCATCATCAGCGTGTCAGCTTGTGCGTCTTTGAGCGGGTCAATCATCTCAAATTTGGGCGGTGTCCAACTTACCGCATAATCAATTTTGCTGATTGCACCTGCGATAAAGGCACGGTCAATAAATTTCCGCCATACTGGTTCGCAGATTTTGGGTATGAATACATGGCAGCGGAGCATTTCAATCAGGCTGCGAAATTCTAGCAAACCAGCCCTTAAGCTGCTGTAATTTACTTGGCTTAAATCACCCGTGAGCTGCTCATAAGTGATGCCCAAACCTGCCGCAATCGCATGGAGCTGTACCCGTTCGTAAGATTCATAATTGCCGTCGCTAGTGGGGGTGCCAAAACGAATATCCTCACCAGGATGGAGATACTCTATCATCCCTGGTCGGAATTGTTCTACTCGCTCGGGGTCGTTATTATTTGCACCACCAGCCTTACTTGCTACATTGCCAACAATTGGGCCATCGGCACCATTATTTTGCACCACAAAAGCGGCAAAGCAGGCTTCAATCTTTTTCCGCCATAATTCCGCGTCATCATACCCGTCAAGGTCACGCATCCGCACCATTGAGGGAGCGTAAGCCGTAACCCCCCGAGTTTGACCAGGGCGCAGCTTGCGGAACACATGCACTACGGAATCGGCGGGAATGCGGATACTTTTGAACTGTGTCCGCCCAATCACCATTTCCCCTGGATGCTGCGACCACATCCAATAAGCAACACGGTTATTTTGTTTGTCAAACTCTATGCCTTGGCGAATGATATTACCATTTTCACTGATAGTGGACTTGGTCGTATCTAAAAAATCAGCTTCCAACACTTGCAACTGTAAGGGAATACGCAAATTGCTATTGCTGCTGCGTTCCCGAAACACGATAAAACATTCGCCTGATTCAAACATGGCTCTTGCTGCCAACGCCTGAATTCCCTTAAAGTCAAGGTCGCCGTCAGCATCGCAGAACTTGCACCATTCGTTCCACGCTTCCATTATTTGCTTATTGAGGCGGGCGGAATTGGTGCGAGCTTGTGCGGAAATTCCCTCACCAATGGCATTGCCGACGAAAATTTCTACGGCTTTACTGGCATAGCAATTGTTGCGCACCAAATCCCTTGCCCGATCCCGCAATCGTTTGCCACCGCCAGCAATTTCGCTATTAGCAGAGTTGCCGCTAGTTACCCAATCATCAATCCGCCTGCCAGTTTTTGCCCCATCATAGCCTCGCTTCAATATATCAAGAGCAATGCGGGCTTGCTGGCGTTTGCAGGCGGATTGTGGAGAAAATACTGCGATTATGTCATCAATAAGCATAGTCAATCCCTCACGAAACTAGCAAAACTGGCACGGCTGGTTTGGGTTTTGCTATCAGCACTGAGCTGATTGCGAATGACATCCCGCAGTTTTATCATTTCATCCAGCGAGTGGTAACGCACGGATTTATCACCTGTACGAACTTCCAGCGTGCCTGAGGCGATTGCGTTTTCTAGTGCGTCTAGTTGCGTTTGCGTAAATGCCATTGTTTACCTCGATAGCCAGTTGTCCATGCGTGGAATCCACGCTTGGTTTAGTTGGTTTTTACTGTCCTGATCCGTCAGCTCTGCCACGATGCGCGGCGCGTTCTCCAAATCCTCGGCGATCTTGGCGAGGTTTGGATTGAGTAGCTTGAAGGCCGCCAGCGCATACACCGTGCAGTCCAGCACTTCATTTCGGGCGCGGGTTTTAATCCATTCCCGTTTTGAAACACCTTTTGCAAAGCGCGTGACTTGCTTTTCACCCGTCAGCTGCAAGAAATACTCGCGATCACGTTCCAGCGGAAAATGGAAGTAACCCGCCCCAGGCTCGGTGAGCCGAAGGCGGCTGAAGATAACTTCCTTCGCTGTATCCGTGCCGATAGGATAGAGCCGCAGTTTGTAGCGGTTGTTTTTACTTGGTCTGCCCAGCAAGGGTTTTGCGGTTTGGCTCACACCTTTAATCGCAAACACGCCCCGAATAGCTCTGCTGCTGCAAAATTCATAAACTGCTTGCGTATGGTGACCGCCAGAGTCCACGCACACGCAGGCGATATTCAGATTCACGCCCAGCTTGCTGCGGATAGGTTGCAGTAGAAACGCATCCAGTTCCTGCCACACCATGCTTTGCGCTGGATCACCATAAAAAACGCGATAATCCAATGACCAGCATTCTTCACCCAAGCCCCAGCCTTTGACTTCTACCTCAAGGCGGTCGCCTTGCACGTCCACCCCAGCAGTGACCAGCACCACGGGTTCAGGCGCATCCTTGCCCCAGCTTTCCTTGCGCTGGAGAAGCACATCCGCCTCGATACTTTCGCCGCTTTCTTCCCACGTTTCACCGAGTGAGGTATTCACCCATGTTTTCAGGGTTTCGGGCAGCTTCTTGGCTTTCAAGAACTCCGCCACCATCTGCACGAATGTTACCCACGGGCTGTAAAGCTCGTTGAGGTGAAAGCCGACCACGCCGTTAAACGGTGCTTCGGCAATCCATTCGCCTTTGAGCAACATATCGGCCTTGTCAGCATCACCGATGATGCAGCCGTTGTGTTCGCAGATATAGGCAGCCGTTTCGGGCTTGTGCTTTTCGTCACCGTCTTTCGGGTCGCCTTGCTCCCATTTGACTTGCTGCCATTTCAGCGTTTGCTTCTCACCGCACTGAGGGCAAGGCACATAAAACCGCCGCTGATCGCTTTGCTCAAACGCCGATTCAATCCGACTTGCCCCCTTGATTGTGGGGGTAGAGGTCAGTAGAATCTTGCGATTCCAAAAGGTCGTGGTGCGCTTCTTTGCCAAGCTAACAGGGTCACCTTCCGTGCCAGCTGACACAGGATAGCGATCCACTTCGTCACACAGCACCATGCGAATCGGACGTGATGCCAGTGATGCAGGCGAATTCGCACCCGCCATCGTGATGTGGCCACCAGGGAAGCGTTTATGCAGTAACGTGTTGCCAGAATCCCGAGTGCGCGGGTCTTTCACCAATCCTTTCAAAACGTAAGTGTCACGCAGCATGGGTGCAAAGCGATCTTTGCTCCACGCTTCTGCCATTTCCAAGGTTGGCTGCAACAACAATATCGGTGATGGGTCAAGATGCACATTATAGCCGATGATATTGTTGATAATCTCGGTTTTGCCCACTTGTGCCGAAGACATTATCACCACCATTTCGGCGCGGGGGTCGTTCACTGCATCCATCATTTCCCGCTGGTAAGGTGCGCGGGCAGTGTGCCATTTGCCTGGTTCTGCCGATGCCTCGCTACTTAAAAACCGAAACTCATCCGCCCACTGGCTAACTTTCAGCCGTGGTGGTGGCTTCAAGTGGAGGAGTGCTCGTTTTAATGCCATCTGGGCTGCTGTGCTGACTGGTTTCATAGCGTGCTAATTCCGTGAGTGCATCACACACCAAATCACGCAAGCTCTGTTCAATGGCGTAAAACTCCTTGAGGTGCAAAACGAGGTGGGCTGCACGAGTGGGCATTGAAAGCATCCGTGTGCGAAAAGTGGCGAGCAGGCTTGCCCATAGCTCCTCCGCCTCATCCGCCGAAATCAGTTTTGCCCGCATTAAATCCAGCTCAATTTGGGCTTTGTCGGCTTGAAGTTTCAGCAACCGCCCCCGCTCAAGGTGCATATCCACCGTGCCTGTTTCTTTACCAAAAGCCCGAGCCTGCAAATAGGAAATATAACCCTGCACACAGCCCACAAGGTCATACTTTCCTTTTTCTGGTTTGGGAATGATATTATCCCGTGCCAATTGCTGCACCCGCCGTTCGGTGAGGTTTAGTAACTTGGCAATGGTTTTTACTGGATAGGTGAGTGACATTGTGATTTTTTTCTTTTCCGAAATTCACGATAATTTTTTCGCTCTTCATAACGAGTTCCTTTTCCTGCCTCTGCCCGCAAGGCAATCGGATTTGCGATAGCTTCTTTGGCTTTACGAGCGACATAATCAGGAGAGAAACCAGCAAGAAAACATATATCTACAAAGTCACGGCTTCTACCTGTCAGCCAACATATTGCTTCATGTTTTGCGAATATAGCATCGTGTTTTTTTGAGTTGCTGCGCGTATCCAGTAAGGCTTGCACAATAATGGCGATAAAAAGTTTTCTCTCCGCCTGCGCCAAACAAGAAATAGCGTATATGGAAGCATCCATAATCAACACCGCCTTATAAAATTTGGGATTATTTACTGATTATCCAACCTGCGAAATCGCCAAAGCGAAACCACTCTATGGCATCCTTACCCAGCATGGCGGGATCAAGCGGTCGCTGCACTCCTGATAGGCTAAGTTCCTTGGCGATTACGCTTTTTGCATCCACTCCTGCAGCAATTTTCCCTGCTAGAGTAAGCCTCCAAAATACGGTTGCTTCATAGCCCGTTGCTGCCTCGCATTTATCAACAATCAGCAATGCCCCACCAGGCTTGATGAGGGATTTTAGATAATCAATAAATTCTTGCCGTTTGCCAATCGGCAGAAACATGAGAACCAAATAACAAATGGCGAGGTCATAAGGTTGGAAGCGGTAATCCAAGGCATCAATCTGCACTAATTCGCCACTGGCTTTATAGAGGGCGCACATTTCTGCACTGGATTCTATGCCAATCAATTGGGCTTTGCGTTCTTTGATAGTTTCTTCAATTGCCCGCCCGATATTGCCTGTGGATGCGCCAATATCATAAACCAGCCCGCCTTTTGGTATATAATGACGGGCGATATGTGCCAACGCCCCCGTCACTAAATCATACCACGGCAACTGCTCACGCACATGCCGATCAAAGCCCGAAGCCACCGCCGTATTCTCAAACGACCATTCGCGAGGAATTTCCATTTTTCTATCCGTTTTTATTCTGGTAAATTATTCCAAATTTCGCCCAGCTCTATTTTTACCGAGCGAATGCCATATTTTGCATACATGCTGTGAGTGCGGGGGTTGCTTTCAATGGCAAGGAAATTTTCCCCGCCGTGTTTGGGTAACACATAGGCTTGTAGCATTCGTTCTTTCGCCAGCGGGGGTGCTAAACCAAAACTATTAAAATGTGCTTCTTGCGGTAACCATCCTGTTTTGACTTCAATACTGGCAAGGGTTGCTTCCTTGTGCATAGCAGGGCGAGCAGTCATCAAGATTACATGATGCGGTTTTAGTAACTCCACCAGCCACTGACGATATTTCTCAGCGGCGATTTGCTTGGTAAATGGTCGCTGCTTTTCTTCGCTGTTGGCAACCAGCGTATAGTTCAAGTCCAACAAAATAATCATAGCAAAATTCCCGTCCGCTCAGAGAATGCCCGCTTTGCCTGCGTCACCCGCCCCATGCGGCTGCCATCAGGATAGGGTAAGTCAAATTCAAAAGCGAGTGCTGCGGAGAGCTTTTTGCAATCAATTGGTTTGGGCTTGACACAGATAGCCTGCACATTGCTGCTGGCTTCCGAAACCTGCACCACCTCAAAAAATTCCTTGAACAAACAGTAAAATTCATTCTGGTTATGGTATTTTTGCACCTTGGGACTGCTGGTCATATCACCCAGCGTGATCCCATTTTCATATTCCAGTAAAAACGCCCGCCCTGTTGATTGCCGTTCGTTGAGGGAATTATAGCCTTTGAGCTGGCGGATGTTGATGTGGTTGATACTGGATGCCACCGCATAAAGTTTGGTTTGCGGTGAACATAACGCTGCACAAATGCAAACAATATGCCTTCTATCCTCCACAAATGGTACGCTATTGAGGACACTGGAAATAAACACTGAATTATAATGAATTTTCTTACCTCCAATATCCGCTAAAAACTCATCCACCACCCGCAAGGATTCGGCTTTGTCTATTTCTTCCACCTCATTCACACGATATGGCTCAAAGGGTGTAACCCGCACGCCAATGGAACGCAAAATCTCGGTTTCATGCAAATGCCCAGCTCCAAAATCTAAAACTGACTTGCCATGCTCTTTTATCCATTTGTCGCGGTTTTTGGGTTCAGCAATGTCAAAATCCTTGGAGGTACTATTGCCAGCCACCACGAAAATAAACCCACGCCCCAAATCTTCCCGCACTCGCCTCAGCCGCCGAAAGGAATTATAACGCAGCAAATCGCGGTAACGATTATGAATATCAAAATCCATAGACAATAAATTGAGCATGGCATCAGCGAGTTTTGCTTCGTCATCGCCCACCAACACCACTGCCACTTCTTTGCGTTTAGCTTCCGCTTGCATCTGCAACCGTCCAATGCCATTAACCACCCGCAAATCTTTGGTGGTAACAATCGGCATCAGCACGCCTTTGAAATAGAGAGTTTTGGAAATACTGGCTGCGTATGTAATCCATCTGCCTTTATTGGCTTTGAGTAAGGGTGCAATCGGCAATATCTGTGCTTTCATGCACGTGTAAAATTCTGGTGTGTCGGGGGTTTTGTCAGGAATAGCAGAAGCGATGGTTTCTATATCCACCCTTGAGAGCGCATCGGTGATATTTTCTGGTGTATCCTTGGGGCGTAAATCATTAGTAGCACGATTGAACGCCACATTCACGCCTTTGCGTTCCTCCAAATCCATCGCCCTGGTGAACTCCACTGGCACTTGGCGAACGCCCAGCCGCTTCGCCACATGATGCCGCTGGTGACCAGAAATGATTTCGCCGTCGGGGGTGGCATAAATCGGCAACAGAAAACCCAACTTGCGAAGCGACAGTTCAATCAAATCGAGCCGCCGAGGATCTGCGGTGCGGGGGTTGTAGGTGGACGGGCTGAGGCTATCAATATCTATCAGTTTCATAAGCCCAGCCTTCTTTGCAGTTCACTCACAATTGCTTCTTTATCAAAACCAACTTCCTGTTTGATTTCTTCAATCCATGTCAGATATTCTTCGCGGGGGATTTCAAAACTATACGCACCAATCGTAGCGCGAGTATCAGCTTCCCCAACCACTTTTTCCTCATCACTTTCAATGCCATCGCTCAGCAAGCCATCAATGGTTTTTTGCAACTGCTCCAACTCCGAAACCTCAAAACCCAGCAGTGATTTATCAAAACTCACTGCTTCCAACTCGCCAATTTCCAGAGCCAGCATTTCGTTATCCCACTGCGCTTCCTCGCCTGTGCGATTATCAGCGATGCGATAGGCTTTTACCTGCTGCGCGGACAAACCGTCAGCCACATGCACGGGAACTTTCTTCAAGCCCAGTTTTTGGGCGGCCTGATAGCGAACATGGCCTGCAATAATCACCATTTCGTTATCAACCACAATCGGCTGACGAAAGCCAAACTCTTTGATAGAAGCCGCCACCTTATCCACCGCATGGGCAGTAATCCTAGGGTTGCGGGCATACGGCACTAGCTTTTTAAGCTCAAGCAGTTCTACTTTCATAAGAAACTCCTATGTAAAAAAACGAAACGAAATGAATAATTTTGAGTTGGCACTAGCGAAATGGCGGGCGTAGCGTCCCCGTATAAGTTCGGCTCGGGAAGGACCCGAAAGGTCAACCAATTGTATTTACAGACAAAAGAGCCTTGATTGCAAGTGGCAGGGTGTTATTTGGTAGAAGGTTTAACAACGCACCAAGGAGCAAAACAGCATGAAACCGCAACAAATTGACGAAAAAACCACCAACACCAAGAAAATTGCAGCCCTCAACGACCGTTTCCGCAACACCTACTGGGGCGGGCAGATCATGACCACCAGCGGAGTTAATGAACTTTCCGAAGCAGTCCGTGAACGATTGTTTATGGAAGTCATGAACTTTAACGCTTTCACCGAAGACAACGACCCACACGGTGAGCATGATTTTGGAAAAATAACCATAGATAACATCAACTTCTTTTGGAAAATTGATTACTACGACCTCACCATGACCTTCGGTTCACCCAACCCAGCCGACCCCAGCGTAACCTGCCGAGTTCTCACCATCATGCTGGCGAGCGAGTATTGAAAAAATTTATCAAAAAATCTATTTTACTACATGCAAATATGATGGGTTATTTGGCTTTTTATGGCTAGGGTTATTAGAGCCATGAATAACATTCATAAGCAGCAAACCAAAAACAAGTGATTCTATTTCCATTGTATGAATATCAAGTTCACGCGCAATGTGTTCTTTAGTGATTCCGTCTTCTCTTAGTGAGCTAAAAACCATTTCCCAAATCTTTGAATGTTCGCGCTCTATACCTTCTGGTTCATTTTTATTGTAGCCTTTCTGTGATATTTCAATACACAGCGTTCTATAATGCCAGTCGGAAAGCAACCCAATTTTGTGCATTCTGTACGATAATGCTGCTAAAGATACTCCCCATTTCTTCTTTAATTTAATTAAAGTAGATAGCGTCGCTAGATGAGCAGAAGAAGTAGAAGCGAGTACACTACTTCTAGGCATTAGAAAAGCAGAGGCAAATTGATCCGCTTCTCGTTCGGCATCTTGACCAACAGGTGCGCCATGTTTATGTAGTATTAGATGCCCTAATTCATGAGCCGCATCAAATTTGCTACGCTCCGCTGATTTAATCGTATTCAGAAAAATAAAAGGTGTTCCATCTTCCCATAGTGAATAGGCATCTACTTCAAGAGTGTTTTCTGAAAGAGAAAAAACTCTGATACCCTTTGCCTCAAGAAGATGAATAACATTTCTAATTGGTAGTTCACCAACTCCCCAATGCTGCCTTAATATCATGGCTGCGGCTTCTGGGTTTTCTCCTTTTTCAACTTCTATTAAGTTTGGCTCTGGCAGTGTAAAATGCTGCTCAATCCACCGATTGAACATAAAAGCAATTGCTCCAGAGCTCAACGCCGCATCCCGTTTTGATGCACTCATTCTTGACATAGAGCGAAAGCTAACTGTTTTTTGACGCAGAACTTCAATATCATCTCCAGAGAAAAATGATTGTGGAAATGCTAACGCCAACGAGAGCTTTCTAATAGTGTCGTCTGCTGGTGGACTCTCATTATTTTCAAACATAGATATTGAACGAGGCGTTAATCCAATCTTTGATGCCAATTCCTTCTTAGTTAGCCCACGCCTTTTTCTAGCAAATTCTAATCTTGATGGGTTAAACATAGTTTTTTCAAGCCTTGCGTTGTAGTATAATTTCCTGCTCTGGTGCAAAATCCTCAACTTTATCAATTAAATCATCGGGATTGATTGTAATTTCTGGCAAAATAATTCGCTCTCTCCAATTGTCAATATGACCAGTGTCATCCATGCCCACTGGCATAGATAACTCACACCGTACATAGTGGCGTGGCTTTTCAATTGCTTTGTCAATATACACATGCACCAACAAAACCCACGTTGAACTTGTTGAGTGTCCAATAGAAACAACTGGTATAACATGCGGAATTGCTTCTTCTGGAAACAGGCTAGTTTGTGCTTCGTTGTTATAGATAGCCGTTCTAGTGGTCGCTCCCTTATGCGACTTAGTTTTAGGAATAATAGAAGGATTACCTGTCGCATCATCTCCAGTGGCAACCATAATTGAGATGCTTTTATCTGTATTTACTATTCGCGGCGAATTTTTTATATTTTTGCTTTCCCAACCTCGTACAATTAAATATTCTCTAATCGTTTTAACACTGGCATTCCATCCAATAAATCCTGGTGCAGTTGGTGCGTCATTTGCGGTGCATGATGCTTGAGCTAAAAAATTTGCTTTTGCAGCGTCTTGAAGTTCATTAACATTCAAACCTAAGCTATCTAAGGTTGTTTTTACATCTTGCGGTTCTTTATATGTAATAATTTTTTGGTGCATTTTTTGTTCCTTTTTTATTTTTACTTCCTGTTTTTCTACCTCATCTGAGGAGGAAAAACAAGAAGTATTTTTGGTTAAAAACTATTTTTTGCACTTTTTATATATAAGTTTAGGCTGTTTCTAAATATACTTTATTGAGCATAAAATCTTTACTCACCGCTTTGATAAATTCCGCTGCGACTTGCGGTACGATTGCATTGCCAAACGCATGGAGGATAGGTGTGCGGTGCTGTATCCCATGAGCCAGCAAGGAAACTCCACGCTTAACTGGGCGGGTTTTCCCATCGGGGCAGATGAGCCACTCATACTCCCCTGTGCAATCATCGACAGATTGATTTGTTTGCCCATATCCACACGGAGTTGAATACTGGGATTTTCCCATCGCCCCCTGTCCCTGTTGTCCGAGGCGTTCGGTGCCGGCCATAAGCTCGGATGCACTTGGTCTTTCAGATTGCAACACCCGCCCTTCGTTTTCGCCCGTGCCAACGCTTCTTCGCTGCGAGCCTCCATCGCATCCATACAATTCGGCGTTGCCCATAGAGCTTGTGTCTGCAAATCTATGCCTCGTTTCTGACCCGAACTCCGCCGTAACACTGTGCTGCCATTCTCCACCAAATCCAACGCTCTCGTTCCCCGATGGCTGCTGTCGGGCGTTGCCCACAAACCAGAGTCTGTCGCGTTTGTGCGGTTTGCCGACACTGCAAGCTGGTAGTACCGCCGCCCCGCAGGAGTAACCTTCATTTTCCAAATCATTTGCCACATCATCCCACCAGCCGTGGGTAATCGCTGCTGCAACCTGTTCCCCAAAGACAATTGCAGGGCGGCACTCGCTGATGAGCCGAAACCACACTGGCCAGAGATGGCGTTCGTCATTTTTGCCTTTTTGCTTCCCAGCAGAACTAAAGGGCTGACAAGGGCAACTTCCTGTCCAAACAGGTCTATCGTCTTCCCACATCGCAAGGCGGAGAGCGACCGACCACCCACCAATTCCCGAGAAGAAGTGGCATTGTGTGTAGTTTTTAAGGTCATCAGCTTTTACCTCAGTAATCGAGCGTTCGTCCACATCCCCCGCCGCAATCAACCCATCCCTGATTAACTGCCGCAGCATGTGCGCCACCTCAGGCTTAAACTCGTTGTAATATGCGGGCATGTGGCGGGGCTTCTGTTGTTTCGTAAATTTTGACAAACAAAAAGGGGCTGTGAATTCACAGCCCCTGCGTTATTTTTATGCAGCAATCTTAAAAAATTCTTGCTTGATAGGCATTTGTAAAATAAACAATCTCATCTCGGGGTTTGTTCGCAAACCGTCCACTACGCCCCGCCATCCGCTTTTGGCTTCGGATGGCACGCCACACGAAACCGATTAGAAGCAGGAGTATATGAGGATGTCGATCGTCGCCACCTCTATTGATGCAATGCCTACTGGATATTTATGAAACTGATTGCCCTTAATCTGCCTCGTAATTTTAGTGAAAACGATCTTGCAAAATTATTCAAGAACCATGGCAATATCAAAGCCTGTAATCTGGTGCTTGACGCGAAGACTGGTTCTTCGAAAGGTTTTGGCTTTGTCGAGATGGCACTTGAACATGAAGCCTTGGTTGCTATTAAAGAGCTAAACGGCAGCACCATCGAAAAAAATAAAATCCGCGTTAAAGCTGCCGAATAGACATGCCTGAAACCCAGAAAAATAACCAGCTACATGGCATAACCCTAAAAGAAATCCTCACTAAACTGGTTGAGCAGCATGGCTGGGAGAAGTTGGCGCAGCAAATTGATATACGCTGTTTCAAAAGTGACCCCAGCATCAACTCCAGCCTTAAATTTCTACGCACCACGCCGTGGGCAAGAGTCAAAGTGGAAGAGCTGTATTTGCGCGAATTAGTAAAGTAAATACAACATAACCGTACCCAATATGATGCGGTATATGGCAAATGGCGTAAAGCCATGTTTGCTGATATAGGCGACAACCCAGCGCACCACGATTAGCGCGCTGATAAAAGCTGCGATAAAACCAACGGCGATTAACTGCAAATTATCAAGCGAGAGAAATTTCCAATTATTATAAAGATCAAAAATTGTGGCAGCGAACATGGTGGGGATGGCGAGGAAAAACGAAAACTCAGTCGCCGATTTGCGGTCTGCGCCGAGAAGGAGTGAGCCGATAATGGTTGCGCCGCTGCGTGATGTCCCTGGGATGAGCGCGAGGCATTGGCAAAGCCCTATTTTAAGGCATAGAGCTAGGGAAAACTCCTCAATCGCATGATAGCGTGGTTTGGGTCTATAACGCTCCACCAGCAAAATAATAATGCCGCCAATGATAAGAGCAATCGACACGCTAAAGGGATTGAATAGTTTTTCTTTGATGAATTTATGGAACAGCGCGCCAAACAGCATGGCGGGCAGGAAAGCCAGCAATATTCCCATAGCGAACCGCCAGTCTTTGGCTTCGCGACGAACTAATCCGACAGTGGTGGCAGCAAGCTTGCTGCGGTAAAGCCAGCAAATCGCCAGAATCGCGCCGAGTTGGATTGAAATTTCAAAGGTTTTGCCGGGTGGTCCTTCAAAACCAAGAATATCGCCAAACAAAATCAAATGACCAGTTGAGGATACGGGCAGGAATTCCGTCATCCCCTCAATCAGTCCGAGCAATAATGCGATAAAAAGCATAGATATGTGTTTGAATGATTATAAAAACTTACTCTGTCATCCTGAGCGTAGCGAAGGATCTTTGCAAAATAATGTAAAGATTCCTCGTTTCACTCGGAATGACATACCATTATCACCCCGCATAGCACGGCAACTGTAAATGTCAAATGGTTGTCATTACGAGATGCAGGCGAAGCAATCCAGTTATCTAACTATGCTGCGAACTGTATTGCCACCTCATTCCCAAAATAGTATGATGGTTTTCTATGAAAAACCAACAATCCGCCCTCACCTTCGAAGATAACAACCGCCCCCTGGCCGATAGGATGCGCCCGACCAGTTTTGACGATGTGCTGGGGCAGGAGCATTTGCTAGCGGAGGGTTCGCTCTTTGCCAATGCCATTAAAACCAGCCATTTCCCTTCCATAATTTTTTGGGGATCTGCAGGTTGTGGCAAAACCACAATGGCTCGATTAATCGCAAAATATAGCGGTGGATTATTCGTGCAGTTATCAGCCGTTTCCCATGCCACTGCCGATTTACGCAAGGTGTTTGAGCAGGCGGAAATCGACAAAGGCGCGGGCAAGCGCACGATACTTCTCATTGATGAGATTCACCGCTTCAACCGCTCGCAGCAGGATTTGTTTTTGCCTTACATCGAAAACGGCACGATTATTTTGATTGGCGCAACTACCGAAAATCCATCATTTGAACTGAATTCGGCGTTGCTTTCGCGCTGCAAAGTTTTGATCCTTAACCGCCTTGATTTAGCCAATCTTATCAAGCTCACTTATAAAGCTGAGGAATTTACTGGTAAAAAACTACCGCTGGACGCTGAAGCCCGCACTACGCTCTGTGCTATATCTGACGGAGATGCGCGCTATCTGCTCAATATGGTTGAAGAGTTGCTGGAAATAACCAAGCCCTTGGGTAGCGAAGAATTGCTCAGGCTCATTCAAAAACGCATGCCTGTTTATGATAAATCTGGTGAAGGACATTATAACCTCATCAGCGCGCTGCATAAATCGCTGCGTGGGTCGGATGTTGACGCTGCTCTCTATTGGTTTGCGCGGATGCTGGATGGTGGCGAAGAACCGCTATATATACTGCGCCGTCTTGTGCGTTTTGCTTCGGAAGATATTGGATTGGCTGACCCGAATGCACTTATACAGACCATAGCAGCCAAAGATGCGTTTGAATTTATCGGCGCGCCGGAAGGTTATGTGAATATCGCGCAGGCCGTGGTGTATCTCGCCACCTCCCCTAAATCCATTGGTGTGTATCGAGCGATGAATAAATCTATTGCTGATGCCAAGAAGAACGGTTCGCTAATGCCACCAAAACATATTTTAAACGCGCCCACCAAGCTGATGAAAGAAGTTGGCTATGGCGCGGGCTATGTCTATGACCCCGACACTAAAGACGGCTTCTCAGGACAGAATTATTTCCCCGATGAAATGCCCCGCGCAAATTATTATAAACCAGCCGAGGCTGGCTTTGAACGCGAGATAATAAAACGGTTGGATTATTGGGAGAAGCTGCGGGGGAGGAAGAATTGAAGAAATGGAGAACTTAGGAATTGAAGAAAAAGATATTCAAGAACAGATTCCGTAATAATTTCCCCAATTCTCCATTTCTTCAATTCTTACTTAGCCCTACTCAATCTTCACAGCACTGGTGGCTTCTTCCATTTCGGCGAAGCTTGGCTGCATGTGGCTGGGAACCTGGGTGCGACCTATTTCCACGGAAACCTGTGGTGCCATGCCTTTTAAATGGGCAAGCAGCACGTCACGGATAATAAAATAAAATTGCTGTTCCTCGCTGTGGATTGCCATATTGCGGGAAGCGAGAGGCGCAACTATACAATATGCCATAAATACACCAAGGAAGGTTCCCACCAGCGCGCCACCGATCATACCCCCTAGAATTTCCGGCGGCTCGGTGATACTCGCCATGGTTTTTACTACCCCGAGCACCGCCGCCACGATCCCGATTGCCGGAAGACCGTCCGCCATGCCCTGCAGCGCATGCCCCGGCCCTACTGCTTCGTGGTGATGTTTTTCAATCTGCTTTTCAATCAAATCTTCAATCTGCATTGGATTTTCCAAACCCATGGTCAGGGTACGCAGCGTATCGCAGATTATATCAACCGAAAAATGGTCATGCTCGATTTTCGGGTATTGGCTGAAGATTTTGCTTTCATGCGGTTTTTCTATGTGCTGTTCAATCGCAATCAGACCTTTTGATTTCATAAGTTTGCACAAAGCAAACAACATGCACAGTAAATCTTTATAATCCTGCTTTTTCCATTTAGGACCTTTAACAGAAACTATAATTTCTTTAAAAGTTTTTTTGAGTACAAGACCAGAGTTGGAAATCATATATGCACCAATGGCAGCACCAAGGATCGTGCCCAGCTCATGCGGAAGAGCGTGCAGGATAATCTCCATCTTCCCACCGGACGCGATATAAATACCGAATACGCAGGCGAAAATGAGAACCAAACCAATTACAGGAAGCATCAGATGTCCACCAACTAGTTGAAATGCCTAGTCAGGATACAAGCTAAAAGCAAAAGAATCGTTAAAAGTCTGTATTATATTGGTAAATATGGAAGAAATATTACGCCGCTTCCTTAACTTCCATAACACCATGAATAACCCGTATTTTGTCGATAACTGCCGGAGAAATGGCATATTTCCCGGGAAGTTCTATTTCTGCGGTTTTTATGGTGTTTTCTTTGGAAACCTGCGCCAGAAGGCACACACTAGCCCCATATTGAGCTGGTTTTCCCAGCAAATTATAGAGTGAGGAGACGGCGGCTTCGTTATTAATAACAATAGAAAACCGGTCATTGCTGCGGGTTTTCTGCTGTTTGGCAACAGCTTCATCAAGAGGCACTATATTCTGGGCGATAAGTCGCACACCTGCCTCTTCGCTTTTTCCGTCGGCAATTATCAATAATATCTTACCATTTTCTATATTGTCACGCTCACGCGAAAGTAATGCCTCGTTAAATACCGAAACTTCAAATATCCCACCCATATCGGAAAGCTGGATAAAGGCAAAACGTCCCTTATCTGACACTTTGATTTTTTTGCCAGTAACAATTCCGGCAAGTTTTACCGAGCGGTATTTTTCATCGAGTTTTTCGGCAAGCAAGTTCGATGTGGTAACTCCGAGCGACTCCATCGCCGTAGCGTAGCCGGAAAGAGGATGCGATGACAGGTAGAAACCTATTGCCGAAAATTCATGCTCCAGTTTTTCCAACGCCGACCAATCATTATGTTTTACCATTTTAGGTATATGCTTGTTACTTTCATCCGCACCACCAAATAAGCTTACCTGCTGGCTCTCGCGATCCCGCTGACAAGCAGTTCCATGCGCCATGAACAGTTCGATATTCGCAAATAATTCTCCACGGTTACTATGTAGAGAATCGAAAGCTCCTGCCTTAATTAAAAATTCCAAGGCACGGCGGTTCAATGCCTCAGCCGGAATGCGCGATACGAAATCAAAAATATCTTTATAAGCACCATTACTATTGCGTTCTGCCACCACCCCTTCCATCGCCGCCGCACCGACATTGCGAACGGCAGCGAGGGCGTAGCGGATAGCAAGGGATTCGGGATTCGGGATTCGGGATTCGGGGGGGGGGTCTTCTCCATGACCCATGACCCGTGACCCATGACCTTTTTTGCCCACGGCAAAAAGAACCTGCGAAGCATTAATATCCGGTGGCAGAACTTCTATACCAAACCGTCCAGCATCTTCACGGAAGACACTCAACTTGTCAGTATTTCCCATATCATAGGTCATGGAAGCGGCGATAAATTCCACCGGATAATTCGCCTTCATATATGCTGTTTGGTAAGCAATAACCGCGTAAGCTGCTGCGTGTGATTTATTGAAGCCATATTCAGCGAATTTGGCGATTAAATCGAAAATACTCTCAGCCTGTTTTTTTGCTACTTTACCTGCAACTGCGCGCTCAACAAAAATATTGCGCTGCGCTTCCATTTCCGATTTGATTTTTTTACCCATCGCCCGACGTAACAAGTCAGCTTCGCCGAGGCTATATCCGGCAAGCAGCTGCGCGATCTGCATCACCTGCTCCTGATAGATAATAACCCCGAAAGTTTCTTTTAAAACCTGCTCGAGCAGCGGATGCTGGTAAACCGGTTTTTCTTCACCATGTTTACGGGCGATATAGGTCGGGATATTTTCCATCGGGCCAGGGCGATAGAGTGAGACCAACGCAATAATATCTTCCAAACAGTCAGGCTTTAGTTTTTTCAGCGTGTCGCGCATCCCCGCCGATTCCAGCTGGAATACACCAACCGTGTCACCCTGCCCTAACATTGCATAAGTTTTCTTGTCACCTTCGGGAAGTTTGCGAAGGTCAACATCAATCCCGCGCTCGCGCACTAATTGCACTGCCTTAACCAGAACCGTAAGGGTTTTCAGCCCAAGAAAATCAAACTTAACCAGACCGGCGGATTCGGCATATTTCATGGAATATTGCACCACCTGCATATCCGATTTCGGATCACGATACATCGGGACGAGTTCAGAAAGTGGTCGATCACCAATCACCACACCGGCGGCATGGGTGGAAGCGTGGCGGTTGAAGCCTTCCAGTTTCAAACTGATGCTAACCAGTTTTTCCACCGCTTCATCTTCTTTAATCGCAGCTTTCAGCGTCGGCTCTATCTCTATTGCCTGTTCCAGCGTTACAGGGGCAGCTGGATTGTTTGGGACTAATTTACAGATTCTATCCACCTGATTATAGGGCATCTGCAACACCCGTCCAACATCGCGTAGAACCGCCCGCGCCTGCAATTTTCCAAAGGTGATAATCTGCGCAACGCGGTCTGTGCCATATTTCTGCTGCACATAATCTATAACTTCCCCGCGCCGTTCCTGACAAAAATCTATATCAAAATCAGGCATGGAAACGCGGTGCGGATTCAAGAAACGCTCAAACAGCAAACCATAACGCAGCGGATCTAAATCGGTGATGGAAAGTGCCCAGGCAACCACCGAGCCAGCACCAGAACCACGCCCTGGGCCCACAGGAATTCCATTAGCCTTGCTCCAGGTTATGAAATCGGAAACTATCAGGAAATATCCTGGA
This sequence comes from Pseudomonadota bacterium, assembly GCA_038043465.1. GTDB lineage: Bacteria > Pseudomonadota > Alphaproteobacteria > Rickettsiales > SXRF01 > SXRF01. The sequence continues at coordinate 27,292 of JBBTBX010000021.1, read as the reverse complement.
AATTTCATCTTGATGATAACATCAAGCTCAAATTCCAAACGCTCAAAATATGGTTCGCGCTTTTCTTGCGTCTCAATATAGCCATCAAGACACGCTTCCAGACCTTTATGCGCCTGCGCCCTCAGGCTGTCTTCCTCACTCATTCCCTCGATAGTAAAGCTCGGCAGAATCGGATCACGCGACTGCGCCACAAATGAACATCTGCGGGCAATGGCTATCGTGTTTGCCAAAGCCTCGGGAATATCAGGAAATAATTTGCACATTTCCTTTTCAGTTTTCAGGCGATGATTGATGGTCAGCTTCCTGCGCGCATCTTCGCTTACATAGGCCCCGTCAGCGATACATAAGAAAGCGTCATGCGCTTCGTACATATCTTCTTTGATGAAATACACATTATTGGTGGCAACCAGCGGGATGTTGTGAGTGTAAGCAAGAGAAATAAACCGTTCCTCGGTTGCAGCTTCTTCCGGCAAACCATGCCGTGATAATTCCATATACAGGCGGTTCGGGAACAATTCCTGCAACCGCAGCAGTTTTTCTTCGGCAACAGCGTCGCGCCCAGCAAGCAGAAGTTTACCTACCGCGCCATTAATACCGCAGGTCAAGGCAATCAGCCCGTCGCTATGTCCATGCAAATCATCCATGGAAAGCAACGGCGCACTCTCACCGGCAGGTTGCAGATATGATTTACTGACCAGTGCCAGCAGGTTTTTCCAACCGCTTTCATTTTGCGCATAAACCACCAGATGGTCGGGTTTCTGGGTGCTTGTATGGCGGCTGTCCTGAGTTGATTCCGGTTTTATAAATAATGTGCAACCCAGAATCGGCTGTACCCCTTCTCCTGCTGCTGCCAGCGAAAACTCAAGCGATGCAAACAAATTACCGGAATCTGTGACCGCCACCGCTGGCATTTTCTGGGCTTTACACCATTTAACTAGGTCTTTTACATGGATAGCGCCTTCCAGCAGCGAATAATCGCTATGAACGCGGAGATGGATGAATTTTGCCATAAATTTCAATAATATAACGAGTTTACTATCACAAATTACATTCAATATACCCTTAAAAATGCCAGTTGTAATAAAAACTTCATATATCAAAATTTGAATAAAGTCAGTTAATCGACTAATATTTATGCATAACAGATAGATGAGTAAATAAAATGCACGGACATATTATAGTAAGCGTTGAATCTTCTTCAGAGAAGACATCAGAAGATTTTAATAATAAAACTTTAGCCCATAATAAAGCAGAATTACAATCGCAAGATCTAGTAGATGCTTTGGGAAAGCTTGTAGAAACTACTGCTAACAATGTAACCAGTTCTATAAAACGCGATAGTATTTTAGATACCGCCAAAGAAACAATTTATAAGACCTTGCTCGCCGATTATACAGGAAAAGAGGAAAAGAAATTTATCGTTGAAATATCCGATATTAAGCAAACTTTATCATTCAGACCTGTTTCGTATTCTACAAATAATGATTCAGATAAGACGATTAAATCTATAGCAATTGAAGTTACACCAGAAAATATTGATGCTACTATTAAAGTATTCCAAGAAGCTGCCAAAGAGGGAGAAAAAATTAGATCTTCCTTTGATAATACTTATGAAGGCAGAGAAAAACTTGGCGAAATCATTCTAAGGAACACAGCAGAAAAACTTGCCTCAGTAGGAAGGTAGCCTTCTCTGTTCCTACTTCAAAACCCCGCCTTCGAGATGCACAATTCTATCCATGCGTTTGGCGAGTTCCATATTGTGAGTGGCAACCAGGGCTGACTGCCCGCTATCTTTAGCCAGTTTCATAAACATCGAAAAAACATTCTCGGCAGTTTTTGGATCGAGATTGCCGGTTGGCTCATCGGCAAGCACCAATGTCGGGTTATTTGCCATAGCGCGCGCCACTGCCACGCGCTGCTGCTCTCCGCCGGAAAGTTTTGCCGGACGGTGGTTAAGCCTATCGGCAAGCCCGAGCTGTCCTAATAATATAGACGCTTTTTCTTCCGCTGCTGCGCGTGAGACACCTGCTATCATTTGTGGCAACACCACATTTTCAAGAGCAGTAAATTCCGGCAGAAGATGATGGAATTGGTATATAAACCCAATATTTTTCTGGCGCGTGAATGTGCGTTTCTTATCACCGGCAGAAGATAAATCCTCACCATTAATTTTTACTCCGCCGCTGGTTGGATTGTCCAACAATCCAGCGATTTGCAGCAAGGTAGTTTTACCAGACCCACTCTGCCCAACCAGAGCAACAACCTCGCCTACTCTCACTTCAAGATTCAAGCTATTAAGAACCGTAAGGCTTGATTCCGCCTGCTGGTAGATTTTGGTTATAGCAGTTAGGGTGAGTGCTGAGTTGTTCATGGTTATTTAGTATAATAATAAAGGAATATTACAAACATCCAAATAACAACTAATGTTATCCAAGCTATAAAAGCTAGCCCAATAGCTTTCGGCAAAATACTTTTAACATTATTTTTTGTTTCTTTTTTTCTAAGCAGCATAAGAAAAATAACAAATGTTATGAGCAATATATGATCGAATAAAAATGCCAAATTAATACCACCGAAAAAAAGACCGATGAACACTAATAGGCATATAATACCTACAACTAATAATATTAGCTTCGTATTACTCATACCTAAGTGCCTCCGCAGGATTGAGTTTGGCAGCACGCCGCGCCGGATAAATGGTGGCGAGGAAAGAAAGTGCCAGCGAAAAGCCAAGCACCATAACGACTTCCTTAAAATCAACTTTGGAAGGCAGGTGCGACAGGAAATAAAGTTCGGCAGAAAATATTTTCTGCCCAATCATTGATTCCAGCCATGCTTGAATATTTTCGGTGTTAAAGGCAATGAGAAGACCAAGCAGGAAGCCAATAAATGTCCCCACCACCCCGACACTCGCCCCACACATGAAAAATATCCGCATAACTGAGCCTTGGCTTGCGCCCATTGTCCGCAGAATTGCTATATCTTGCCCCTTCTCGCGCACCAGCATAATCAGGCTGGAAATTATATTGAACGATGCCACCAATATTATCAGCATAAGAATCAGAAACATCACATTGCGCTGCACCAGCACTGCTTCAAAAATATGATTATTGGAAGATTTCCAATCATACACGTGATAGCCGGAACCAAGCCTCTGCGAAACTTGCCGCGCTATATCCAACGCCTTGTCAGGATTATCTGCGGTTATTTCAATGACAGAAGCATTATCCCCACCATTTTCCTTAAGTTTGAAATATGTTTGCGCTTCCGAGAAAGGCATGAGAATCAAGCTATTGTCGTAAGCGAACATGCCGATTTCAAAAGTTCCAACCACTGGATATGCCTTCACTCTGGGAACTAATCCAGCTATGGTTGCCCGACCCTCTGGTGAAATAAGCAACAAATCATCACCAATTTTCAGGCGCAGTTTTTCTACCATGCGTTTGCCGATAATTATCCCCTCACCACGCTTAAATGAAGCTAGTTCATCCTGAGCAATTTTCTTTAGCAGCAGCGGTTTTTTTTCAATGTCCTGCTGCCTGAAACCAGCTACCATCGCGCCTGTGGCTATGCCATCATGGCTTGCCATAATCTGCCCATCAACTTTTGGCAAAACAAGTTTTACTCCTGAAATGCCTGCTAAATCTGCACTGATTTTCTCATAATCGGCGATACCGCGCTCATTGGAATAAACTGTAACATGTCCTTCCAGACCGATGATACTATTTATCATCTCTCCGCGCACTCCGTTCATCACCGCCAGAACCACAATCAATGTGGCTACCCCGAGCGCGATCCCCACCAATGAAAACATGGCGATAATCGAGATAAACCCCTCCTCACGGCGGGCGCGAAGATAACGAAAAGCAATTATACGTTCAAAATGCGCTAGCATATTATTTCACTTTTTTGTTTTAGCTCTTATCCCCGCCTCATGCGCCTTCACCATCCAACTAAAAATCAAATCCTTGTCTTCCTGCACATGCGGAGGAACCTCCCAGTAACTCATAGCCACAACTTTTTTTTCACCTTTTTTATCATGCTTGTCATAGATAAATGGTACACTTCCCGCACTCTGATAATCAGGTTTATTGGTTTCATCAACTTTGAAATATAAACAGTCATCGGCAATTATCGCAAACATAACGCCATAACGATAAATACCAACTCCACCGAACATCCGGCGGGTTAAAATACCTTCTACACCAACGAGTTGCTCCAGAACATTTTCTACAAAGCTGCTATCTATCATTTAATTAGCAATCCCAAAACTGCCTCCACCGATAATTCCAGCTTCTCGCCAGTCTTGCGGTTTTTAAGTTCGACTACGTTTTTTTCTGCGCCTTTTGGTCCAACGACAATTTGCCACGGCAGCCCTATTAAATCCATCGATGCGAATTTAGCCCCTGCCCGTTCATCGGTGTCGTCATATAAAACTTCTTTTCCTGCGGTTATTAACTTTTCATATAGTGATTCACAGAGTGCATCACATTTCGCATCTCCCACCCTGAGATTGACAATTCCTGCGAAAAACGGTGCGACTGACTCCGGCCAGATTATGCCACCCTCATCATGGCTGGCTTCAATAATCGCGCCCAGTAAACGCGATACGCCAATTCCATAAGTTCCCATTTCCACGCGCGTCGGCTTGCCATCCGCACCCATTACATCCACATTCATCGCGTCAGTATATTTGCGCCCAAGCAGGAATATCTGACCTACTTCAATACCACGGGCTTCGCGCAGTTTTTCTTTCGGCACCGGGCATTTTTCAGGAATATGCAGCTCGTCAGCAGCAGCGTAGAGACCGCGCATTTCATCGCTGCTCATAGTTATTTTTCCACTACGAATATCATCAAATGTCGCGTCATAATAAAGCGCGCTTTCGCCTGTTTCGGCGATAACCTGAAACTCATGGCTGACTGAACCACCAATAGGCCCACTATCAGCGTTTACTGCAATTGCGGTTAAGCCAAGGCGCGCAAAAATGCGGTGATAAACATCATACATTTTGCTGTATTCAGCCTTCGCATCATCGAGTGTTGCATGAAAGGAATAGCCGTCTTTCATCAAAAATTCACGACCGCGCATCACACCAAAACGCGGGCGGATTTCATCACGGAATTTCCAGTTAATCTGATACATATTAATCGGCAATGATTTATAGCTGCGAACGAAACTGCGGAAATTATCAACGATCATCTCTTCGCAGGTTGGGCTATAGAGCAAATCGCGCTCGCTTCTATCTTTAATCCGCAGCATTTCCTTGCCGTATGCGTCATAACGCCCTGATTCTTTCCATAAATCCGCTGGCTGCAAAGTCGGCATCACCACACGGATGCAGCCAGCTTTATCCAGCTCGTCAGCCACGATATTTTCGACATTGGCAAGCACGCGCTGCCCCAGTGGCAACCATGTATAAATCCCCGCCGCTTGTTGGCGGATCATGCCAGAACGCAGCATCAAACGATGCGAAACAATCTGGGCTTCGGAAGGGTTTTCTTTAAGCAGGGGAAGGAAATATTTAGATAGGCGCATGATGGATGACTTGATTATAAGATGATTAGATGACTAAATTATTAGAATGATTAGATTATTAAGTAAAATTGTTTTTATGAAATAGCGAATTCTTTAATTCCTGAATTCTCGAATAACCAACGAAATTATAATAGTAACCAGAGCTGCCATAATTGTTGCAATAATGGCTGCTCTTTTCCAGTAAATGGCTTTGGGAGCTGCCCTGTAGCCTTCAATTGCCTGTTTCTCGGTTATTTCCTCATATTCAGTGGAAAATGGTATAGCGACAAACAACATAATCCACCAGGCATTTAAAAAAGTGAAAAAAGCAAAAACTGGTGTCATAAGACTTTGTTAAACCTGTTCCAGCTCAACCAACGTTCCGTAGAAATCTTTCGGATGGAGGAATAAAACCGGGTTGCCATGCGCGCCGATTTTAGGAGTGCCGTCACCTAGCACCCGCGCGCCTGAGGCAACCAGTTTATCGCGGGCAGCGATAATATCGGAAACCTCATAACAAACATGGTGGATGCCCCCTGAAGGGTTTTTAGCTAAAAAAGGAGCAATCGGCGAATTTTCCCCCAGCGGGTATAATAACTCTATTTTGGTATTAGGAAGGTTAATAAACACCACCGTCACACCATGTTCTGGAACATCCTGCGGAGGTGATACATCCGCCCCCAGAATATCGCGGTAAGTGGCTGTTGCCGCTGCTAAATCCGGCACGGCGATTGCCACATGGTTCAGTTTTCCAATCATAAGTCTCCTTTTTTTCCATTGTCATGCCAGCCTACGCTGGCATCCAGTTTCTGACAAAGTCGCATTGTCACAAAAGTTTCACTTTCTAAAAGTGAAGTTTAGGCTATTATTACTTACGTGGCTAGTGCAATGTCATTTTCTTTAATAATCAAATAATATAAAAGCAGGGCGCAGGTAATATGGACAACAAGAAATATCATACATTACAGATGCTTGTAAAAAAGCTTTTTGCCCTGGTCGAGCCTTCCCCCAATAAACCGGAAACACCCAAAGCAACACCGGCTATAATTAGCCAAACCGAAGGTATGATAAGTGCCAGTAGCCAGCACCCGCTGATCAGCACATTAGTTTACAAGGATGCGAGCGTAGATCACCTAATATCTGAAACCTTTAATCAGGAAAAAATGATGGTGAATGCTGCACAAATTCTGGCATCACTGGATCATACTACGGCTAGTAAGCATTAAAATAATCCCCGTGCGGGATGACACTAAACCCTAGCCAGCAACACCTCGATAACTGGTCTTTTATCAAGGTCACGCTTGATTGTTCGGCGAATTACCAGACGCGCAGTTTCTTTTACCACATCATCGCCTGATTTTTTCTTCAGCTTTTCTATCGCGTCCGCAACTTCACCAGCATATTCCACAATTAACTCAGCGTCTTCCTTAGCGTCCAGAATCCCCGGTGCAGCAATCTGCACGGGACTAGCAAGCTCACCATCCTTATCAAGGGCAAGGCTCACAAACACCGCGCCATCATCACGAAGTTTACGGCGCATACGAATCACCTCACCATCAGTTGGAATAAGCGATGAGCCATCAATCGCAATATAACCAGAATGAACTTTGCCGATAATGCTGGCTTCGCCCTCTTCCAGCCACACCACCGCGCCGTTATGCGCTTCCACCGTTTCCTTTACGCCAAAACTACGGGCGAGCTTGGCATGTTCATGCAGATGGCGCGGTTCGCCATGCGTTGGAACGGCGATACGCGGGCGCACCAGCCGATACATTTCTTTAAGTTCATCACGCGCCGGATGTCCAGAAACATGGATGTAATAATTACGGTCGGTTATGACCTCGATTTTTTTCTCAACCAGACGGTTCTGGATACCATTGATTTTCACCTCGTTACCCGGGATTTTCCGCGAAGAAAAAATCACCGTGTCATTTGGCTGCAAACGGATATGCGGATGATCACCGCGTGAAATACGAGAAAGGGCGGCGCGTGGCTCGCCCTGACAGCCAGTACATATAAGCAGCACATCCTCGCGTGGAAGATTCATTATCTCGCGCTCACTTATAAATTCCATATCCTCATCGATATACCCTGCCTGCTTTGCGGCATCCACCACCCGATACAGCGAACGCCCGGCTAGTGCCACCATGCGTCCGGCTTCGTTCGCAGCGTGGATAAGTGTTGCTACGCGGGCAAGATTGGAAGCGAAGGTAGAAACAACCACTCTTTTAGGGCAGGTTTTAATGAGCGAAACTAAATGTTCACGAACTTCGCCTTCTGAACCTGAAGAACCTTCTTCAAACACATTGGTGGAATCGCAGACCATAGCAAGCACATTGCCATCACCATAGCGTTTCAGAGCGTCCACATCCGACACGCTGCCTATCATCGGTGCATCATCAAATTTCCAATCTCCTGTGTGCAGCACCACGCCTTTTTTAGTGGTAATCGCCACTGCCTGCATTTCGGCAATAGAATGGGTAAGCTCGATAAATTCTATTTTAAAAGGATCTAAATCCACCGAACCACCACAGGCGATTTCATGCACCACAGGTTTTTTACCCGGCCCCATTTCCGAGATTTTATTTTTAAGGAAAGCAGAGGTAAACGGCGTGGTATAAATCGGGCAGCCTAAATCACGCCATAAATACGGCACTGCGCCAAGATGATCCTCATGCGCGTGGGTAATTACCAGACCAAGGAGGTTCTCCTTATGTTCAGCGATGAAAGAAATATCGGGAACTATTATTTCAACGCCGGGCAAATAATCACCGGCAAAACCAATACCACAATCCACCATCAACCATTTACCGTTGATAGTGTACAGGTTCAGGTTCATACCAATTTCATTAGAGCCACCGAGTGGCACGAATAAAAGTTCGTCTTTATGTTTGGAGAAGTTAAAAGTCATATAACGTAAAGATGTTATTTGTTCTGATTTTCTGTTAGTAATAATTTCAAGAAGTTAGCATTTACCACCAGAACTAATTATTTCCTACAAAAAAATGGGGTTTGACGGAATAACAGCCTGAAATTCAATTATTTGAATTCATCTCATATAATTGTTTCAATCCGTGTATCGTAAGATCAGGATCGACATGCTCAATTACCGGGCAGGCTTTGGCATATAATGACGCGAGACCACCGGTAGCGATTACCAGCATTTCAGCCTTATATTCCGCCTTAATGCGGGCAGCAATCCCTTCAACCAGCCCCGCATAACCATAGTAAATTCCTGATTGCATCGCACCTATTGTATTAGTACCTATTACCTTATATGGCGGGGAAATAGCAATATTCGGAAGTTTGGCAGCTGCGCGGTGCAAAGCATCGAGCGATAGATTTATACCCGGTGCGATCACCCCGCCAATATAATCGCCCTGCGCACTAACAACATCAAAAGTAGTAGCCGTACCAAAATCGACAACTATCAGCGGTTTTTTATAGAGCGACCAGGCAGCGAAAGAATTCACCAGACGGTCAGCCCCAACTTCCGCCGGGTTATCAATCTTTACCCTAACCCCGGTTTTCAAATTAAGCCGTGGGTCACCAATAACCATGAGTTCGGTGTTGAAATAACGTTTAGTAAGCTGGCGCAGGTCAAATAATGTCTGCGGTACAACCGATGATACCACCGCGCCGGTTATAGACCCAGGGGAAATTTGTGAATGTTCCAAAACCTGTGTAAGCCATACGCCATATTCATCGGAAGTGCGCTTTGCATCGGTAGAGATACGCCACTGCCCGGCAATTTTATCAGCGTCAAAAACCGCAAACACCACATTGGTGTTGCCGACATCAATTACCAGAAGCATAAACATCACCAGCGTGGATAATATGTTTTTTACCATTATCCAGAATAAGCACGAGATTGCCACTTGTGTCTATCCCATCAAAAATCCCCTGCACCTCAATGCCTTCCAGACGTGCGGTTATTTTTTGTTTTAAATTCCACGCATTTGCCAACCAGTCTTTACGGATACCGTTAAAGCCTTTATTGTTCCATTCATTATAACACTCAATAAAATGATGGATAAAACGCGATAAAATTATTTTGGCGGAAACCAGCTCAACACCGGCTTCCTTAAGGCAGGTTGCAGGAAATTCCGTGCGTGGCGGGTAGCTATCAATGTTAATTCCAAGACCAACTATCACCCACGGATAATCATTTCCCTCGGTGCGGAATGATTCGAGCAGAATCCCGCCCAGCTTACGATCAGAAAGCAATATATCATTCGGCCATTTGGTTTTCAGGGAAGATTTATCTTCAAGAAGTGGCGCGACTGCTTCCAGTGCTGCCACTGCTGCCACGAATGAAAGCTGGGATAATTCCGCAAGCGATTTTTGCGGTTGTAAAAGCACTGAAACAAACAGGTTCCCTTCCGCCGAGAGCCAGTTACGCCCCAACCTTCCCTTACCTTCACTCTGCTTTCTTGCCCAGATAACCGCACCGTGGCTTCCGCCGGCTTTTGCCAGACGCTTGGCTTCTTCATTGGTTGAATCAAGGGAATCAAAAGACAGCAAATGGTAATCATTAAGCAGATTAGGAACGATTTTTTTCTTTTGTGCGTTCATGGTCATGGTCATTTTATCAGAACTGTGGCAGCGTTCTTTGCCAAGATTACAAGTTGCGTAGGTACGAGGAAGAACAGCATAGTCACTGCAACGGAAATAGCAATAGCACCATTAACCAGAAGTGAGGAAGAAGAGTCAAATTTTGCTTCCGGCTCGTCAAAATACATGGTTTTAACAATTTTCAGGTAATAATAGCAGCTTATAACGCTGGTTAACACCCCAACCACCGCGAGCCAAGCAAGCCCACCATCAATCGCTGCCAGCACCACATACATTTTGCCGAAGAAACCAGCCATAGGCGGAATCCCTGCCATTGAGAATATGCAGATGGTAATCACTATTGCCATAAGCGGATTATTCTGCGACAGGCCGCCAAGGTCTTTGATGTTTTCCAGAGCTTTACCACCGCGCTTCATCAGCAGCACACAGCCAAACAAGCCAGTACTCATAAAAATATATACGCTTAGATATATGAGTATCGCCTGCACCCCACTATTATTATTTGCAGCCAGTGCCATAAGCATAAAACCGACATGCCCAATCGAGCTATAAGCAAGCAGACGCTTGATATTGCTCTGGGCAATTGCCCCAAAAGCACCGACTAGCATTGAAACCAGCGAAACAAAAATAACAATCTGCTGCCACTGCCCCTCAGCGTTAGCAAATGGCTCTAATAGAAAACGGGTAAACAAAGCCATTGCCGCAATTTTCGGAGCTGTAGCAAAAAAAGCAGTGACAGGAGTTGGCGCACCTTCATAAACATCCGGTGTCCACATGTGGAAAGGAACGGCAGAAAGCTTGAAGCAAAAACCGACTATAATTAGAATGAGTCCCAACACCACTCCTTTCGAGAGCGTATATTGATCGTCAAAAAGTGTAGTCAGAGCTTCAAAGCTAGTGCTTCCGGCAAACCCATAAACCAAAGACATGCCAAACAGCATCATGCCCGAAGCAAGCGCACCCAGAACAAAATATTTAAGACCGGCTTCACTGGATTTTGCGTGATCACGGTTAAATGACGCAAGGACATAAAGGGCAAGACTGCTCATCTCCAGAGCCATATACAGTGCAAGCAGATCGGCAGCGGAAACCATGAGCATCATACCAAGCAGTGCGAACAGCATCAGTATTATAAATTCAAACGGTCTACCGCCATCTTCCCGTAGAAAATCGGAAGAAAGCATAAGCACCAGAACACCGGATACTAAAATCAGGATTTTGGCAAATACTGTGAAATCATTGCTGGCAAACATTCCGTCCAGGAATACTCCGCCACTTAGATCATGCGGGCAAACCACCAACCAACCGGTAATCAACATAATCAGGAGCGATAAAATAATAAAACCAGTGCGCACTCTCTGCCCGCGATACAGCCCGAACAAGAGCAAAAACACTGTGGAAAGCAGAAGAAAAATCTCCGGCTTTATCGCTTTAATACCAGCATCTATAAGCATCTGCAGCATTCAGTTTTTCCTTAACCTATCCTTGTCATGCCAGCGCAGGCCGCTATGACAAATTAATTTTTTCCCACTACATTTGTTTGTTTTATCAACTTTTGTACCGAAGCCTCCATCGCATGAAGATATGGCTTTGGATATAGCCCAATCCACAACACACAGAATATAATAGGAGCAAATATCAGAATTTCACGGGCAGAAATATCCGGCATGGTTTTCACTTCCTCATTGGTTACTTCACCAAACACCACCCGTTTATATAACCACAAAGCATAAGCCGCCCCCAGCACCACGCCAGTCGTCGCACCAAATGCAACATAGGTACTTGCCTTAAACGCACCAAGCAGAATCAAAAATTCGCCAACGAAACCGGAAGTGGTAGGAAGCCCGACCGAAGCCATGGTGAAGAACATGAATATCAGCGCGTATTTCGGCATGATTGTTGCCACGCCACCATATTCCTTAATCTCACGAGTATGCATTCGGTCATAAACCACGCCAACACAAAGGAACAATGCGCCAGAAACCAGACCATGGCTTATCATCTGGATAATAGCACCTTCTATACCCTGTAAATTGAAAGTAAAAATACCAATCGTCACAAAACCCATATGAGCAACGGAAGAATAGGCTATGAGTTTTTTCATATCGTGCTGCATCATCGCCACCAATGAAGTATAAACCACTGCAACAATGCTTAGGGTAAATATAAATGGCGCGTAATAGTGAGAAGCATCAGGCAGCATAGGCAGGGAAAAACGCAGGAAACCATACGCGCCCATTTTGAGGAGAATACCCGCCAGAATCACCGAACCAGCGGTTGGTGCTTGCACGTGTGCGTCCGGCAGCCAGGTATGTACCGGCCACATAGGAACTTTTACCGCAAACGAAGCAAACATCGCAATCCACAGATATTGCTGGACGGAAAGTGGCAATGTATGTCCGGCTGCAATCAACTCAGGGATGCTGGTAGTGCCGAAGGTCAGGTATAAATAAACAATTGCTACCAGAAACAACACCGATCCGGCCAGTGTATACAGGAAAAATTTATAGGAAGCATATATCCGCCGGTTTCCACCCCAAATACCGATAATCAGATACATCGGGATCAGCATGCCTTCGAAGAAAATGTAGAACATGACTACATCAAGCACACTGAATACGCCGATTACAAAGGCTTCCAACAGAAGGAAATTCACCATGAAAGCGCGAACCCTTTTAGTAATGGACTCCCAGCTACATAATATGCAGATAGGCATCAGGAAAGTGGTGAGCAGCACCATAAACAGGGAAATTCCGTCTATGCCGAGATGGTAGTTAATCCCCAGATCTTTAAACCATACCGCTTTTTCCACGAATTGGAATTCTGCAGAGCTGGAATCAAAACCTGTCCACAGCAGCAATGATACAAAAAAGGTAATAAGAGTGGTAAACAGCGCAATATAACGCGCTTCATTCGCGCCTTGCTCACCACTTCTGGTAAACAGCATAATCATGAATGCGCCAAGAAGTGGCAATAATATGAGTGCGCTTAACATTATCTGAACACCACCCAGCTAGTAATTATTAAAAACCCAAGGAGCATAGCAAAAGCATAATGGTAGAGATAACCTGTCTGCAGTCGCGAGGTGCGCCCAACCATCAGATGAGTAATTAGTGCCGCACCATTTGGCCCAAGCCCGTCAATAATTTTTTCATCCCAGAATTTCCACAGATACTGACCAAGACGCTTGGCAGGATTCACAAACAGCAAATCATAAAGCTCGTCGAAATACCATTTGTTAAGCAGGAATTTATATAGATATGGAAATTTCTTGGCAATCCTTGCTGGAATTGCCGGAGATGCAATATAGAGGAACCATGCCAGACCAATACCACTCAATGCCATCAGCAGAGGTAATGTTGCTACCCAGGCAGGTGCGTGATGTGCATGTTCAATAGCCTCATGCGAAGCGATTGTCGCTTGCCAGAAATGCCCTTCCTCTGAAACCATCCCAAACACATGGTAGCCTAACCAACCAGAAAATACCGCGCCAAAAGCCAACAAGAATAATGGTTTCAGCATAATCGGCGGTGATTCATGTACATGCGCCTGCACTTCTTTGGAAGCACGCGATTTACCGTGGAAAGTCATGAATAATAACCGCCATGAATAAAACGCGGTCATGAAAGCTGCTGCAATTCCCATCCAGAATGCAAAACTTCCAACACCGCCATGCGCATATGCTGCTTCTAAAATCATATCCTTGGAATAATATCCGGCAAAGACCGGAACACCAGCAAGGGCAAGCGAGCCAATCCACATATAAGCATAAGTTATTGGCATTTTTTTCCATACCCCGCCCATATTGCGCATGTCCTGCTCACCGGAAAGACCGTGAATAACCGAACCAGCACCAAGGAACAACAGGGCTTTAAAAAAAGCATGGGTCATCAAATGGAACATGGCGGCGGAATACGCGCCAACACCGCAGGCAAAAAACATATAGCCAAGCTGCGAACAGGTGGAATAAGCAATCACCCGCTTAATATCATTCTGCACCAAACCGACTGTAGCAGCAAAAAATGCTGTGCATGCACCAACAACCGTAACCACCATCAGCGCGTCCGGAGATTGCTCGAATAAAGGCGAACAACGCACCACCATAAACACACCGGCGGTCACCATGGTTGCAGCGTGGATTAGCGCGGACACCGGAGTTGGGCCTTCCATAGCATCAGGAAGCCAAGTATGCAACCCAAGCTGCGCCGATTTACCCATAGCTCCGATAAATAGCAGGATGCAGATCAAGGTCAGGGCATGATACTCGCTGCCGAGGAAAGAGAATTTCGCATCAGAATAATTAGCAACAGCAGAAAAAATTGTATCAAACTGAACACTGCCAAATAATACATAAGTGGCAAAAATTCCGAGCGCGAAACCAAAATCGCCAACACGGTTAACTATGAAAGCTTTCATTGCCGCATTGCAGGCTGACTGTTTTTTGAACCAGAAGCCAATCAGCAAATAAGAGCAAAGCCCTACCCCTTCCCAGCCGAGGAAAAGTTGCACCAGATTATCAGAAGTAACCAGCATCAACATGAAGAAGGTAAAGAGTGACAGATATGCCATAAAGCGTGGCTGGTGTTCATCATGGCTCATATAGCCAACCGAATAAACATGTACGACCGCTGAAACCCAAGTCACTACCACCAGCATCACCGCCGTAAGCGCATCTACCCTGAGCGTCCAATTAGCAACAAAGTCGCCCGAAATAATCCACGGCAAAATATTTGCCTTGCTAACCACACTATCACCAAAGGCAAAGCCAGAGAAAACTATACCAGAAAGAATGGCAGAAAATATCATAGCCCCACAGGTTAGTTGGTGAGCTAACTTAGGATTAATGCTACGTACAAAAAGACCGACTATAATAGAGGCAAGTAATGGCAGAAATACTATGAATGAGATCATTTTTATCCCTTCATCATATTCACATCTTCGACCGCAATCGTACCACGATTACGGAAGTAGATAACTAAAATGGCAAGACCAATAGCAGCTTCAGCAGCGGCAACAGTTAGAATAAACATGGCAAAAATCTGACCTGTAAGATCGCCAAGTTTTACCGAAAACGCTACAAAATTTATATTCACCGACAAAAGAATAAGTTCAATCGACATAAGTATGGTTATGATATTCTTGCGATTAAGAAAAATCCCGCACACGCCGATGGTAAACAGCAAGCTGGATAGAATAAGATAGTGGATAGCACCTATATTTCCAAAAAACACCTGATCCATATTCTATGAAATCCCCTCGCCTGATTTTACAGAAACAATTTCTATGCCACTCGTCTTAGTGCGCGCCAGCTGCCTTGCAATATCCTGCCTGCGTACTGAATAACTATCGCGCTTGGTCAGAACAATGGCCCCGATCATCGCGATAAGAAGAATTATCCCTGCCATCTGGAATGGGTAGGCATAATCGGTGTATAGTATGGAACCAATTGCCTTGGTATTGCTGATTTCTTCACTTGGCAGAATTACATCCCTGACCGGCGAAACAGCATTTTTACCGGCAAAAGAACCGTATAATATAAATACGAATTCAACGAAAATAGTCAGGGCAACTGCTCCACCGACAGGAAGGTATTTAAGGAAACCCTCGCGCATTTCGGCAAAATTAATATTGAGCATCATCACAACAAACAGGAATAATACGGCAACTGCACCAACATAGACAATCACCAGTGTCATTGCGATATATTCCGCGCCAATCAATACAAACAGACCAGCAACATTAAAAAATGCCAGAATTAAAAAAAACACCGAATGAACAGGGTTTTTGCTGGAAACAACCATGCACGCCGATACAATCGTAATCAGCGAAAAGATGTAAAACATCAATGTTGCAATATTCTCAGCCATTCCTATCTATACTCCACATCGGCGGAAAGGCTTGCAGCAATCGTGCTTTCCCAACGCTCGCCATTACTCAACAATTTTTCTTTGTTATATAGAAGCTCCTCATGCGTTTCCGTAGCAAACTCAAAATTCGGGGTTTCAACTATGGCATCTACCGGACATGCTTCCTGACAAAACCCGCAATAGATGCATTTGGTCATATCAATATCGTAACGAGTTGTCCTGCGTGAACCGTCTTCACGAGCTTCAGCTTCAATAGTTATTGCCTGCGCCGGACAAATTGCCTCACATAATTTACAGGCAATGCAACGTTCTTCTCCATTAGGATAGCGGCGAAGGGCATGTTCACCGCGAAAGCGCGGGCTGAGTGGACCTTTTTCGTAGGGGTAATTAATGGTAACCGGTTTTTTGAACATATATTTAAGCGTCAGCCAAAAGCCGGAGACCAGCTCCGCCAGCAGAAAAGCCCTAACTGTACTACTGCGACCTATCATCCTAATCTACCTTTATTTTCCGCTTTTTTCTACGCTGATACCATACATAACCACCCACCGCAACTATTCCGAAAGCAGAAACAGCACCAACTATATAAGGCATCATTTTATGTAGCATCTCTTTATTATCGCCAATGTAATAGCCGACAATAATAAGCACAGCCATCCAGATCGAGCTTCCCAGAAAAGTATAAATGCAGAATTTCTTAAGATTCATGTGCGCAAGACCGGCGGGAAAAGCGATAAAATGCCGCACCCCTGGCAGCAGTCGACCAGTGAAAGTTGAAATATCACCATGCTCTGCAAAAAACTTGTCTATTTTATCCAGTTTTTCGTGAGTGAAGAAAAAATATTTTCCATAGTTATAAAAGAACCTGCGCCCAAGCCACAGAGCCAGATAATAATTAAAAAGTGAGCCGGCAAGCGCGCCGAGAGTAGACGCAAACCACACTATCCAGAAATTCATATGCCCCTGTTGCACCAGCACACCAGCAGGAATCATTGTAACTTCGCTTGGTATCGGCACAAAAGTGCTTTCCAGAAAAGACATTATAAAAATTCCCAGATAGCCAAAATGATGGACAAAATCTACCAGCCATTGGAAAAAAGCTTCTATACGACCTATATGTACTGTTATATCTGGATCTTCCATTTCATTCCTTACCAATAAACGACAAAAGCCGAGGTTAACACCACCCAAACCAGGGAAAGCGGTAGAAATACCTTCCAACCAAGCCGCATCAACTGATCATAACGATAGCGTGGCAGCGTTGCCCTTGCCCAGATGAATATAAACAGGCAAATAAACACTTTAGCAACAAACCATAACAGGGGCGGAACCCAAGTGAATAGGGCAATATCAGCAATTGGCTGCCAGCCGCCAAGAAACAATATAGTTGTCATTCCCGACATCAGAATCATATTGGCATATTCACCAAGAAAAAACAGAGCGAATGACATTGAAGAATATTCAACATTGTAGCCGGCGACCAGCTCCGCCTCTGCCTCAGGCAAATCAAAAGGATGACGGTTGGTTTCCGCCAGTGCCGAAATAAAAAACACTACAAACATCGGAAACAGACCGCCAAAAGCGTGCCAGTTCCAGAATCCGCCAGATTGCGCCTTCACTATATCACCAAGATTAAGTGAACCAACCAGCAATAGAACCGTTACTATCACAAATCCTATTGATACTTCGTATGAGACCATTTGCGCGCTGGAGCGGATTGCACCAAGAAAAGCATATTTAGAATTACTCGCCCAACCGGCCATGATTATGCCGTAAACACCGAGCGAAGAAACCGCAAACAGATATAAAATTCCAACATTGATGTCAGCTATTACAAATTCAGGTGTAAGCGGAATCACTGCCCAGCCAAGCAAAGCCAGCATAAACGTGACCATCGGCGCAAGCAGGAATATAACGCGACTGGACTGCGATGGAATAATAGTTTCTTTTAAAAACAGTTTCAGACCATCGGCAAATGGCTGCAATAGCCCCCAGAATCCAACGACATTGGGACCTTTGCGTAGTTGCATTGCTGCTATAACTTTGCGCTCAACTAAAGTCAGCATGGCAACGCAGACAAGAAGCGGGACAACTACCAGCAAAATCTTACCAAGTGGAATCAAAAGCGGCATCAAGAAGGTTATAATTTCATCCATACAGCAATCTAAACTTTCTTAGCTCTCAGTGGCAGGCAGGAAAATAGCAAATCCAACATAGCAGTAACCTAATTAAAAAAATTATCTTTATCGTCTTTTTTTTCTTCTTTCATATTAGAATTTATAGCAATTAAAATTGCTGACACCACTCCTATTATGATTAAAGTTCCAACTATTTTAGCCAAAAATTCCTTAGGTATCGAGATGCCCCATAATTCAAGTAAAAACAAGAAGGCAGTCGCAACAACTGAAACCGCAACCACCATAAGCAATTTCTGCTGGACAGAATAATCACGCCATTTCATTTTAAACATCCTTTTCCAAAATAGTTATAAATGCTTCGCGTTTAAAAATAAGCAGCTCACGACGAGACTCACGCTCTACGGTAACCACCTTCCACCCTTCTTTTGCATGGTTATTAAGAAAATCCGTATATTTGCGCGGATCAACCTTAGCACCGAAAAGCAGGATAGAGCCAAGCAACGGCTCACGGTAAATTACAACTTTATATTGTTTCATTGCGCCCCTCAAACAGGTAAAAAATTAGTAATCAACTGGTTTTCCATCGCTATTTTTTACTTTCTCATAAAGGGTTCTAGGGGATAAATCCAGCCCATTTGGCCATTCTATAGTATGAAAACGCTCATCAATTTTCATTTTACAAAATAATTTCTTATCTTTTAGCGGTAAGAAAGCATCCCATTCATTGACTATTTTACTTAGGTCTACCACACCTTTTGTACCATCTTCAAACTCAAGATGCACAAAATAATCTTTTAAGCAGGCTGCATTCGTTATATGGTAATACATAGATAGCTACTCCAATGGCGCGATTTTTTTCGGCATAATAAGTTTAGTAGCATTATCCCAATTTTCCATTAGCTCTGCAATATGTTGTTTTCTCCACTGATCTATTAGATTTAAAGCCTGCCTAGGAAGTTTTCCATCCAACAATTCGCCGTTTTGTATGTTTATCAAAGCCTCGTTTCCCTGATATTCGGCATGAAAATGTGGTGGATTATGTTCGTTTACATACATGGAAATATAAATCCCATAAAAGAAGCAGATAGTTGGCATGTCATGCCACCTTCTTCGCTTGCGAATTAACTGATTTACTACATTCCGCCATGGTTTTACTGGCACGTGAGATAGGGTCGGTCATATAGAAATTGGTTATGAATTCATCAAACGGCGAAGCATTGATTACCACCCGCCCCGGTTGCACACCATCGGACAATTGCGATGGAATAATCTCGCCAAGCCTTGTAAAATGCGGTGCAATTTTTTCCATACGTGCACGCAGCTGCGAAAGATTATTGTAAGGAAGCGGATTGCCAAGCTTATCAGAGAGTGTGCGGAGTATACTCCAATCTTCTTTAGCCTGCCCAACCGGAAAAACAGCCCGCTTTGTACGCTGCACCCGTCCTTCTAAGTTAACGTATGTTGCATCTTTTTCAGTGTAAGCTGCCGAAGGCAATATAACATCTGCCCGATGCGCACCATCATCCCCATGACTGCCTTGATATACCACAAAAGCGTTGCCTAGAAGCCCCATATCAAATTCATCAGCACCAAGCAGATATACAAATTTAACATCACCAATTGCACAGCTGGCAAAAATCTCAGCTATATTGCGCCCACCATCTTTTGGAACAAAGCCTAAATCTAACGCGCCAACCCGCCCCGCAGCATGATGCAGCACATTAAAACCATTCCAATCATCACGAACAACGCCATATTTCTTTGCCATGGTTTTCGCCGCAGCAAAAATAGCCTCGCCATCACTGCGGGCAATCGCCGATGTTCCAATAATTATGACAGGATTTTTGGCTTCAGCCAATATATTAGCAAGAGGATGTGTGCCAAGCACAATATCAGAAATGACACGAGGATCATTGCCGAAAGAATAAACCGGATAATTATAATCAGCATTACTGCCAATACTATATACGTTTAAATTACCTTTTAAATAAGTCTTACGAATGCGGGCATTCACTATAGCTGCTTCCCGACGTGGATTCGCCCCGATAAACAAAATAACATCCGCCTGCTCAAGCCCGGCAATGCTGGTATTGAACAGGTAATTGGAACGGCTGGAAACATCATACATAGCACCATCCTGACGGCAATCACGACTACCAACATGCATATTGTCAAGAATATTCCGCAACGCCATAACGCTTTCAGCACAAGCTAAATTACCGGAAAGAGCTGCCATCTCCTCCGGTTTGAGTGTTTTCATTTTGCCAGCTACCACCGCTAAAGCATCTTCCCAGCTTGCTTCACGAAGCTTTCCATCATTACCGCGAATATACGGTCTGTCCAGACGTTGTACGCGCAGACCATCACAGGCATGGCGGGTTTTATCAGAAATCCATTCTTCGTTTATATCTTCATTGATACGCGGAAGTACACGCAGCACCGCTTCGCCGCGGCTATCCACGCGGATATTAGAACCAACTGCATCGAGCACATCTATAGTTTCGGTTTTGGTAAGCTCCCACGGACGCGCCGCAAAAGCATAAGGCTTGCTGGTTAACGCACCAACTGGACATAAATCAACTAAGTTTCCTGACAGTTCCGAAGTCAAAGTTTTTTCTACATAAGTCCCAATTTCCATATGCTCACCACGTCCAAACGCACCAAGCTCTGGCACACCCGCGATTTCCGTGGCGAAACGAACACAACGCGTGCAATGGATGCAGCGGGTCATTTCGGTTTTAACAATCGGCCCCATATATTTATTTTCAACCGAGCGTTTATGCTCTTTATAACGGCTGATGCCAGTGCCATAAGCCATTGCCTGATCCTGCAAATCGCATTCACCACCTTGGTCGCAAATCGGGCAATCAAGAGGATGATTGATAAGCAGAAATTCCATCACACCCTCACGGGCTTTCTTCACCATCGGTGAATTGGTTTTTACCACCATGCCATCAGCACAAGGTAAAGCGCAGGATGCCTGTGGCTTTGGTGGACCAGGAGCAACTTCAACTAGGCACATGCGGCAATTTCCAGCGATAGCAAGGCGTTCATGATAACAAAAACGTGGTATCTCAATTCCCAGACGCTCCGCCGCCTGAATCAACACCGTTCCAGCTTCTACTTCAATTTCCTGTCCATCAATCGTTAGTTTTGGCATTTCTTAGTTCCTATTTTAAGCATCACCATCTGATTTTTGCTGACTTTCTACATAAGCCTTTAAAACACCAGATAGAAAAGATTGGTAATCAACATGATGTTCATTGATAAAATTTATGGTTTTCGCGTCTAGTAGCAAAGGAACGATACTGCTACCATCGGGATGCACAACCCGCCAGCCAAGCTTATCGGAGAGGTCAATACCCTGCCAATCAGGATCATCAGCTATCGCCACAGAAATATCATCATCAGTGATTGCATCAAACTTCTTCCAGTCTTCTTCACTCATTCCATTTTTCATAATCTCTTACCTCGTTTGTATGTGGTTTACGCGCAGAAATAATACGCCGATTAACTCCACGCCAAGTATAAATCAATGTTACAATCCTACCTTCAATTTTACCAATAGAAACAATTCTCATCTCTCCACTTAAGTGCAGAACATCTTTTTCCAATATAAAACCATCAAAAATTCCTATCGCAGCACTAAAACTTATACCATGCTTCAGCTTATTTGCCTCATTTTTATTTATATCCCACTCAAATCCTGCCGGAAACATTTCTACCTAATTTCCTTCCCATCAATCGTTAGTTTTGGCATATTTGTTTCCTGTTTTTATTCTTTCTTGTCATGCCAGCGTAGGCTGGCATCCATGCCAAAAATCTTGCACTGCAGCCAATAGCTTGGTATAGATACCGCCCTTCGGCGGTATGACAGCAGCATCTTCAAAATACAGCTCCAAAGCCTCTTTCATATTCTTTTGAGCTTCATCTAAAGTCTCACCAAAAGTTGAAAGCTCAAAATTAAGGCATTTTGTAACAAAATACTTGCCTTCTTTATAAATTACATATTTTACGTTGTGCATTTTTTGCTCCGTTAATAGTTAGCTTTGGCGTTAGTTTTGGCATATTTAGTTCCTGTTTTATTCAGTAATTATTCTATTTTATCATCACCAGACAATCTGAAATTGCAAGAGAAATTAGTTTGTTTTTATCTGCTCCAAACCATGCTCGATTGACTCTTGTAACCAATAAATTGCTTGCCTCACCCCCTCATCATGCTCCCAAACCCAAGAGCCTGCGCCAATAAACCCTGCTCCAGCCTTAGTAATAATAATCGTCCGCTCAACATCTAATTTAGCGAAAGCAACTGCTGGTAAATGAGTTGCCGTACTCCACCATTCCAACAACGATATATCAGCATGTTTTTTTGCTGATTCAGGCGCAAAAAACGTTGAAAAAGTTACATAATCAACGCCAACCTGCAGAGCCAACTCTGCTTTTTCCCGTGAATTACCACAATCAAAACCAATAATCGCTGCCTCGCCTAAAACATGTCGTGCCGTGGATATTTCGGAGATTTCAGCAAGTATTATCCCATCTGCTCCGCATTCAACACACAAACCAACATCAGATCGGATGATCGCCACAACCCCAGCCTGCTTACACATTCCCACCAGAATAGATGCCTGTTCACGCTCCTTATCAAAGATTTTTTTAGGAAACTTAAATTCAACTGCGTGCATATTTTTTTGATATGGCGAAGAATTAAGCGCGGCAAAAACCACCTGCAACTGCACCATAAATTGCTTAAATTGCATTTTTCTAGGAGCAAGCAGATAAATACCACAAGTCGGCGCACCCTCTCTATCATAAGGGCGTGGAACAGAAATAATACTACTGAAGGTCATTTTTTACTAAATTCCTAGTTTTAAAAATAAAGCTCCATCGTTAGCTTTGGCATATCTATTTTTCCAATTTTTTTGCAATATCCTTAAGTGTGTCCAGCATTTCCCTTTGTATCTCAACAGATTCTTTCTGCCTCTGCATAATTATATCCTGATTGCTTCTGGCAGATCCGGATGCTTTTGAAATAACACGAATAATAACAAAAGTAATAGAAGAAATAGCTATTATACCAACAAGTACAACAGCTATATAACTGATAACAACAACCGAATTCATGCCGCCTTCCTTGAAAACTCCGCAATCCGCCGTTCAATTTCCGGGCGGAAATGGCGCACCAGCCCCTGCACTGGCCAAGCCGCCGCATCGCCCAGCGCGCAAATGGTATGCCCTTCTATGCGCCCTGCCACATCCAGCATTAAATCAATATCGGAAACCGCAGCACGCCCTTCAACCATACGCTCCATCATCCGCCATAGCCAACCCGTACCCTCACGGCAAGGTGTGCATTGCCCGCATGATTCATGCGTATAAAATTTAGAAAGACGGGCAATAGCCTTCACCACATCGGTTGATTTATCCATAACAATCACTGCTGCCGTTCCGAGTCCTGATTTTTCGGCTTTCAAACTGTCAAAATCCATAAGCACCGTGTCGCAAATATTCTTTGGCAGTAATGGAACTGACGAACCTCCCGGTATAATTGCAAGTAAATTATCCCATCCGCCACGCACACCACCAGCATGTTTTTCAATTAGCTCCTTAAGTGGAATACCCATTTCTTCTTCCACATTGCAGGGTTTATTCACATGTCCAGAAATACAGAAAACTTTAGTCCCCACATTATTTGGGCGGCCAATCCCCGCAAACCAAGCAGGAGAGCGACGCAAAATAGTCGGCACAACAGCAATAGACTCGACATTATTTACCGTGGTAGGACATCCCCAAAGACCCATAGCCGCAGGGAATGGCGGCTTTAAACGTGGCTGACCTTTTTTTCCTTCAAGCGATTCGATAAGTGCCATTTCTTCACCGCAAATATAAGCCCCTGCTCCACGATGGACAAACACATCAATATCAACACCACTACCACAGGCATTCTTTCCAATTAACCCTGCCTGATATGCTTCCCAAATAGCATATTCCAGACGGTCGGCTTCTTCACGAAATTCACCACGGATATATATATAAGCAGCCACCGCCCGCATCGCAAAACAGGCAATAAGGCAGCCTTCAACCAGCTTATGTGGCTCATGGCGCATCATATCACGATCTTTACAAGTGCCCGGCTCACCTTCATCGGCATTAACCACCAGATAAGATGGGCGACCATCGGATTTTTTGGGCATGAACGACCATTTAGTGCCAGTGGGAAACCCTGCACCACCGCGCCCGCGCAGCCCAGAAGCCTTCACCTCTTCAATAATTGCATCTGAACCTTTGGCAAGAATCGCTGCCGTGTTATCCCAATCGCCACGCGCTCGCGCACCAGCTAATTTCCAATCTTCAAAACCATAGAGATTGGTGAAAATTCTGTCTTCCTGTTTTAGCATTTTAGTTATTTCCTAATCGCATGGTATTATCTGCTGTATTATTTTTCGTCACTTTGCACCACCTCATAATTTGCGTCAATAATTTTACGAAATTCAGGAGAAACAGCCGACCAATCCAGAACATCAACCCGAAATGGCAAACTAGACAAAGTAAAAGCATCTTTTATTCTAGCATATTCACGAATTGGCATAGCAACATCACCCATAACAACCAAGTCCAAATCTGAAAATTTTTTTAGATGCTGCCCTGTAACACGTGACCCAAATGCCCAAACCTCACGCCCCTTAGCATAAAACGCTAAAATATCACGAACTATTTGCAATTCCTCTGGCTCAAGAAACATTGCTACCCTGCTTTGCCAATTGCTGTGCTGTGTATTTCAGGCTACTGACTATCTTCGGAAATTCTAAAAAAATATCTTCAGCAATATCTTGATCATAAGCATGTGAAATTCTATTACGCCACTCACGAAATTCTGCCCATTCTTCTGGCTCATTCAGCAAGCCATACTCCGCAGCAACCCGCATATAATCACGAAAATCAAGATGGCGATTTTCATTATCAATATCCGCAGATTCTACATAACGACGGATTAATTTATTAGCTATTTCATAGCTATATTCGAATGACTGAATGGCAGCTGTGCGAAACTGAAAATAATAATCCATCTCTCCGAGATTTTTATGCTTTAACGCAAACTCCACAGCCTGCTCCAGATTAGCTATTGATTTCCATAATATTTCTATGGATATAGAAGCCATTTATTTTATCCCCATAGCAAAAATTCTGTCTTCAGCTTTTAGCATTTATCTCTTATCCTAAATTTATTTTATTTCAGAAACTTATTTTATTTCAGACTGGGCTTCGACAAATTGTTTTAGCAGTGCCGCCGCCACCTTATCCGCCTGTAAGTTATGCTCTCGAAGCCAAGAATCAATTTTTTGTTCTATAAATATCTGGCGAACTATTACACCATCAGGCAGCATAACCGTACGCAAAGAAGAATCCGCAAGAGAAAATGGTGGATTATCAACGTCATCCTTCGCATTCTGTTCTATTTCCGCTTCACTCATTGATACAAGTTTCTGCCAATCTTTTTGATTCATGATTGGTTTAGCTTGAATAAAATCGTTTTTCATCTTCCCTAGCCCTTCTAACAGAAATCAACCTTTTACGCTCACCACGAAAAGTATAAACTACAGAAAAAAATATTCCGTTTAATTCACCAATACATAAATAACGAATTTCATCATTTTCTGTAGTAACCTCTTTTACTGGAACGACTATACCAGAAAAAATGGTGCATGCAGTATAAAAATCTATATTATGTTTACGCAAATTTGCGATAGATTTCTCACTATCCCATTCAAAATTTTGATAAATCTCCGTGGGCATAGCTATTTCTGTAAAATATCAGACATAACAAGCCTCCAATCATCAAAACCATAGAGATTGGCGAAAATTCTGTCTTCAGCTTTTAGCATTTATCTCTTATCCTAAACTTATTTTATTTCAGAAACTTATTTTATTTCAGACTGGGCTTCGACAAATTGTTTTAGCAGTGCCGCCGCCACCTTATCTGCCTGTAAGTTATGCTCTCGAAGCCAAGAATCAATTTTTTGTTCTACTGGCAGGGTATGAATAATTATACCATTTGGGTATGTAATTTTTTTGCCCGTACAATCTTTTGGAACAAAAATAACATCGTCATCACCATAACAGATAGACTCTATTTGAGCATCAGTAAGTTGTTTAATTTTGACCCAGTCTGTTTTGGATTCTGGTAAGGAATTCAATATAGTATTCTCGCTCATAATCTCTAGCCTTTCTCATTGAAATAATACGGCGATTCCCTATTCTATTGGTGTATACTACCGCGACAACCACAGCTTTTACACAACCAATCGCCAGACACCTGCCCTCATAGTTTACATAACGCTCAAAAACTTTGTCCATGATTATACCATCAAACATAGCGATTGCATCTACAAAATCAAAGCCATGCTTCATAATATTAGAGGTGCGCTTCTCACTATCCCATTCAAAATTTTGATAAATCTCCGTGGGCATAGCTATTTCTGTAAAATATCAGACATAACAAGCCTCCAATCATCAAAACCATAGAGATTGGTGAAAATTCTGTCTTCTTGTTTTAGCATTTTTTAGTTCCTGATTTCAATAACCTAATCCGGTTTTGCAGTTTGCACCACTTCGTGGCTTTGTCAATAATCTTACTGAAATATATACAATTAATTATATATACTCAAAGCAGTTCAATAATTGGCTAGACAACCGAGACGAAGTGTAGAAAAACTACACGAGTCGAAGGTTAACAACGCCAATTCTTGAAATGAGAAGAGTATAGCCATAATTATTTACCTTATTTAACTGCCAAACCGTGATAAAAATAAACCCCAAGCCCCAAGGTAAATATCCAACATCCATATAATGAATGTTCAAGAGTAACAGCAGCTAGTGATTTAGTGTTTTTATAGGTAGTTGCAAAAATAAACCCGCCAATTGTACAAAAGATAACCGCTACCCAATTTTGCAGGATAATATGCATCCAGCCGAAACTTAATGAGCTTACCAGAACAAGCCAACGCGATGAAAAGATGGTTTTATATCTGGCAAAAAAGAAGCTGCGATAGATGAATTCTTGTGGAAGCACAGATAATATCGGATACCAGATCATAACCATTGCCCAAGTTTGCGGACGCTCCAGCGGAAAACCAAAGAACCCGCCCATTCTATTTTGAAGTGCAACGGTTAAAAATTTCCTGAGGTGTTTTCCAC
>JBBTBX010000020.1:0-26541 GCA_038043465.1 Pseudomonadota bacterium | reverse complement strand
GGTGGAAAACACCTCAGGAAATTTTTAACCGTTGCACTTCAAAATAGAATGGGCGCTAGCCGAAAAAAATTAAATATACTTAATCTCGAGTATCTCGTAATTCCTGCCACCTTTTGGTGTCTTAACTTCAACGCTGTCGCCTTTTTTCTTGCTGATCATGGCGCGGGCGATTGGTGCGGTTATAGATATAAGGTTCATATTGATGTCGGCCTCATGTTCACCAACAATCTGGTAGGTGCTTTCTTCTTCGCTATCTTCGTCCACCAGTTTTACTGTTGCTCCAAATTTTATACTGTCACAAGCCAGAGATTTCACATCAATAACATTGGCGCGCGAAATAACCGCTTCTAATTCCTTAATGCGCCCTTCGATAAAACTCTGCTTTTCCTTTGCTGCGTGATATTCAGCATTTTCCTTTAAATCTCCATGCGCTCGCGCTTCGGAAATAGCCTCAATAATCGCCGGACGTTCAATTGACTTTCTTTGTTTCAGTTCAGCCTCAAGGCGGGCATAGCCAGCAGCAGTTATAGGAAATTTTTCCATTTTCTTTTCTCCCCCTTCACCATAATTAAACACAAGAAAACCGCAAGAATCCGGGATTCTTTCGCTATAATTAAGATGAAAATAATTTTTTATTGCTTGCTAAAGTACGACTGAATGGAGCGTACGTCAAGCCCCCCTCCGGTATTAATCGCAGAAATCGCGCTGGCAATAGCGTTTGCTCCTGCAACGGTGGTGTAATATGGGATTTTTCCAAGCAGAGCAGTACGGCGGATACTGAAAGAATCAGCAACTGACTGTCCGCCCTCGGTGGTGTTTATTACCATAGCTATTTTACTATCTTTCAGCATATCAACAATATGCGGTCTACCCTCGCGAACTTTATTTACCACAGCCACTTCCAGCCCTTGCTCACTCAAATATTTTGCAGTCCCGCGTGTAGCTATAATTGAAAAACCAAGCGATATAAGTTCGCGCACAGCGGAAGTTATTGCCGGCTTGTCAGATTCTTTAACCGAAACAAATACCGCGCCGCTTTTTGGGATAGTGCTGCCCGCCGAAAGTTGTGATTTAGCAAAGGCGCGTGGGAAATCAGAATCAATTCCCATTGCTTCGCCGGTAGATTTCATTTCCGGCCCTAATATTACATCAACACCGGCAAAACGAGCAAAAGGAAACACTGCCTCTTTCACGGCAACATGTTTTAATGAGTGCTGAGTGCTGAGTGCTGAGTTTTGAGAATTTTCTACTACACTCCAAACTCCATACTCCAAACTCGCATCTTTCAGAGATGCACCTGCCATGAGGCGCGCCGCTATTTTTGCGATAGGAATACCAATTGATTTGGCAACAAATGGAACTGTCCGGCTGGCGCGTGGATTTACTTCGATTAAGTATATCTCGCCATCTTTCACCGCAAACTGCACATTCATAAGACCAACAACGCTCAAAGCATTAGCAAGCTTTTCAGTTTGTTTTTTTATTTCTTCCAGGATTTTATCATCAAGTGAATAAGCAGGAAGCGAGCAGGCAGAATCACCGGAATGAATCCCGGCTTCTTCAATATGCTGCATAATCCCTGCCACAAAAGTTTTGCCGCTAGAATCACGCAGGCAATCAACATCCAGCTCCGTTGCGCTTTGCAGGTAAGAATCAATCAGAATAGGCCCATCACCAAACATCTTGATGATTTCGCCCACATATTGTTCAAGTGATTGCTTATCATAAATAATTTTCATTGCTCGTCCACCAAGGACATAAGATGGGCGCACTAATAGCGGGAACCCTATATTATCAGCAGCACCAACCACTTCATTAATTGAACGGCCTATGGCACTTTTGGGTTGCTGCAGTTTAAGTTTTTCTACCAGTTCACGGAATCGGTCGCGATCTTCAGCAAGGTCAATAGAATCAGGAGATGTGCCGATAATTATATCTTTTCCAAATTCAATCTCTAAAGCTCTTGCCAATTTAAGTGGTGTCTGTCCTCCAAACTGTACAATAACCCCCTTAACTTTACCGTTTCTCTGTTCAGTATGGATAATTTCAAAAACATCCTCTACCGTAAGCGGCTCGAAATACAGGCGGTCAGAAGTATCATAATCCGTAGATACAGTTTCCGGGTTGCAATTGACCATGATGGTTTCAAAACCAGCCTCGCGCAGCGCATAAGCAGCATGAACGCAGCAATAATCAAACTCAATCCCTTGCCCGATCCTGTTTGGTCCGCCACCGAGAATGATGATTTTTTCTTTGTCAGTTGGGCGTGATTCGCACTCCGCGCCCATGCCTTCATAGGTTGAATACATATACGGCGTGTCGGAATCAAACTCGGCAGCGCAAGTATCCACACGTTTATAAACAGGGTGGATGCCAAGTTCTTTGCGGAGGGCAGTAATCGCTCCTTTTTCCAAGCCAGCCAATTCTTCCAAACGTCTATCAGAAAAACCATCGCGTTTGAGAGTTCTGAGTTCTGATTGCTTAGTGCTAAGATTGTTCTTAAACTCTGCACTCTTCACTCTCAACTCAGCACTTACTAATTCATCAATTTGCCTCACAAACCACGGATCATATTTGGCAATTGCGCAAATTTCTTCCACACTTACACCAAGAAGCAGTGCCTGCGCAGCAACCAGCAAGCGGTCTGGCGTTGGACGCGAAAGTTCGCTTCTGGCTTCATCAGCATCTTTAAGCTCAACTTCATTAAGACCGGTAAGTCCGGTTTCCAGAGAACGCAAGGCTTTTTGCAGTGCTTCCTTAAAATTGCGCCCCATAGCCATGGATTCACCAACTGATTTCATGGCAGTGGTGAGAATCGGCTCACTACCTGCAAATTTCTCAAAGGTAAAACGGGGAACCTTTACTACGATATAATCAATTGTCGGCTCAAAAGAAGCTGGCATTTCAGTTGTCGGCGGTCGGTTGTCAGTTGTCAGCAAAGCAAGCTCTTTTTCCTGACCGCTGCCCACTGACCGCTGACCACTTACTACATCATTTGATATTTCATCGAGTGTGTAACCGACAGCAAGTTTGGCAGCTACTTTGGCAATTGGGAAACCAGTGGCTTTTGAAGCAAGGGCAGAGCTGCGCGACACGCGGGGATTCATCTCAATAACCAGCATCCGCCCATCGACAGGGTTAACTGCGAACTGCACATTTGAGCCACCCGTATCCACACCAATTTCACGCAGCACAGCAAAAGAAGCATTGCGCATTTTCTGGTATTCTTTATCAGTGAGCGTCAGAGCCGGAGCAACAGTTATGGAGTCCCCGGTATGCACACCCATAGGATCAATATTTTCAATGGAACAGATGATGATGCAGTTATCCGCTTTATCGCGCACCACCTCCATCTCAAATTCTTTCCAGCCTAAAACTGATTCATCAATCAGCACCTCGCCAATCGGGGAAGCATCCAGACCGCTTAAAATTATCTGTTCAAATTCTTCGTGGTTATAAGCAATGCCGCCACCTGCCCCGCCCATAGTGAATGATGGGCGGATGATTGCCGGAAGCCCTATATGTTTCATAGCTTCGCGCGCTTCACTCAGTGATTTTACCACCGCATTTTTGGGAACTTCCAGCCCAATTTTTTTCATCGCCTCATTAAAAAGCTGGCGATCCTCGGCTTTGTTTATTGATTCCAGCTTCGCGCCAATAAGCTCAACATTATATTTGGCAAGAACACCGCTTTCCGCCAGTGCCTTGGCACAATTAAGCGCGGTCTGCCCACCCATGGTTGGAAGAAGCGCGTCCGGCTTTTCCTTAGCAATAATTTTTTCCACCATTTCCGGAATAATCGGCTCGATATAAGTCGCATCGGCAAGGTCAGGATCGGTCATGATCGTTGCCGGGTTGGAATTAACCAATATCACGCGGTAACCCTCGGCTCGCAGTGCCTTACAAGCCTGCGTCCCCGAATAATCAAATTCGCACGCCTGCCCGATTACAATCGGCCCCGCGCCGATTATAAGGATAGATTTTATATCATTACGTTTTGGCATTTTTACTCATATTCTTTATAAATTCATCAAATAAATAGGCACTATCGTGCGGACCCGGCGATGACTCAGGATGATACTGCACTGAAAAAATTGGCTTTCCTTCTACGCGGAGTCCTTCAACAGTCCCATCAAATAGTGAAGTATGAGTCACCATAACACCTTCCGGCAAACTATCAGCAACTACTGCAAAACCATGATTCTGGCTGGTTATCTCCACTTTACCGGTAAGATGATTTTTTACCGGATGATTCGCACCACGATGCCCTTGCGTCATTTTTACAGTTTTACCGCCAAGTGCCTGTGCCAATAACTGGTGTCCGAAACAAATGCCAAAAATAGGTATTCCGCTTGCTATAAGTTCGCGTAATATGGGTGTGGAATATTCATGTGTCGCTTCCGGATCCCCCGGACCATTTGATAAAAATATTCCGTCCGGCTTATAACCTAAAATATCCTGCGCGCTGGTGGCAGCGCGAACTACGGTTACTTTACAACCACGCTCGACAAGGCAGCGCAGGATATTCTGTTTTGCACCGTAATCAATGGCAACTACATTTAAATTACCAGGCTTTGCTTTTTTGTTTTTAGAATATATATCCCACTCACCATTTACCCATTTATATATTTTACCGGTAGAAACAGTCCTTGATAAATCAAGCCCCTTCATATTGGGAAAAGCTTTAAGTTCCGCTAAGGAATCATCTATATATTGCTGCACATCTTTTTCTGGAAGCCTGAATATAATGGCATTCTGCGCACCTTTTTTGCGTATATGGCGGGTGAGGGCACGTGTATCAATCCCGCAAATCCCAGTCACTGAATTGGCTATAAGCCAATCATTAAGTGATGATTCACTGCGGAAATTTGATGGCTCAGTAATACGCTCACGTAAGATAAGACCACTGGCAAAAACCGTTGTTGCCTCAATATCCTGATTATTGCACCCGACATTTCCTATATGCGGGAAGGTGAAAACTATAATCTGTCCGGCGTAGGAGGGGTCGGTCAGTGTTTCCTGATAGCCAACCATTCCGGTATTGAAACATATTTCTCCGATAGAGGAATTTTCTGCCCCAATCCCTTCACCGAAAAATACGCTGCCATCTGCAAGAAGCAAGCAGGCAGTGGCATTTTTAGGGATGGATATATCAGTCATCTACGCAAGTTTCGGTACTAATTTATTAAAATTTCGCGGATATTATGCGCTATGTCCCAGAGTGTCAAGGGGCAGAGCTTTATAAGCTCACCACCCGACATCTTTGTTATACCAGAAGATAGTTTTTCCCAAACTTGCATGAGTGTAACGAATGGCTAGGAAAACTTGGCTGTCTGGCGTCCCCATTTTCTCTCCATTAGATAAAAATCAGTGGGATGGCTATTAATCTGGCGACCGGCAAGGTTGATTTCTGCCATATTTAAGCTATTTTAACGATTTTTGCTTGTTTTTTCGGGTAATATCTATTACTTTAAAACTAACTTCTCC
The DNA here is from genome assembly GCA_038043465.1 of Pseudomonadota bacterium. Lineage (GTDB taxonomy): Bacteria > Pseudomonadota > Alphaproteobacteria > Rickettsiales > SXRF01 > SXRF01. The sequence goes on along the minus strand of JBBTBX010000020.1, from coordinate 21,054 downwards.
TTCTCAATATGAAAGGCAGCACATGTTATGTCGGAACATTCCATCTCAGGATTCAGCCCCCCCCGCAAGCTATTTAAGCTGATTACTGTTCTTTGCTTCGGGCTTTCTCTTTCCGTAGCCACCGTTGCGCAAGCCGCAACTTATTATGTTGCAACAACTGGCAGCGATTCTAATCCGGGTACGCAGGCTGCACCTTTTAAAAACGTTCAAAAAGCGGTGGGCGTGGTCATGGCGGGCGACTCGGTTTTTATCCGCGCAGGAAGTCACCGTGCTTTCGCTTTAAGGAATATCAACGGCGCGGCGGGTGCACCCATAACCTTCCAAGGAGAGCCGGGTGCGATTATTGACCGGAATCTTGGTGGTGGGGATGGTAACCGGAATATAGCATTCGTGGGCGGGAGTTACATCACCATTGACGGGCTGGAGCTGATCGATTCTGACCAGCCACAACTATCTTCAGATTGTATGGGTGGAATTACTGGAAGAAACGGAATTAAGTTCGATGAAGGTAATGGCTTACATCCACAGCACATTACTGTTAAAAATATGAATATTCATGGGATTCTTGGTAGTGCAATTTTAGGAAGCTCAGACTACCTGCAATTTATTAACAATCATATACATGATAATGGTGGAAAAAAGTTCGGGGCGACTATTGGAGCATATGGTACTTACATAAAAGGACGTTACAATTTGATAAGCGGGAATCGCGTGCATAACAATAGTGGTAATGGCATCCGTACTGGCAATTCGACTGAGACAGGAATGAGTGAACTGCTTGTCGATTCTATAATAGAAAATAACATTGTCTACAATAATGGCGGTGAGTCTCCTGGTGGTTCTGCCAGCCATGGAAGATGTAAACTCACTAACCTTGGCGATGGCATCGTGGTCTGGCACGGGTCAGGGAATATCATTCGTAACAATATCGTGTATGGCAGTGTTGGGTACGGCATCAGGGTTAATGAGGATTTTGGTCTTAATGACAAACCGAACCTCGTCTACAACAATACGGTTTATAAGAATGGTTATCAGGGGCTTTACTGCTATGAAGGCAATAAAACCATAGTCAAAAACAATATCTCGTTTCTTTCGGGGAGGGAAAATATTTTTAGTGGCTGTACCAACCAGCTATCGAACAACCTGACCACCGATCCTAAATTTGTAAATCCTGGCTCTGGTGATTTTGGCTTGCAGGCTGATTCACCCGCGATAGATGGAGGGCTTGACTTAAAAGCGGAGGTTCCTAATGATTTTATGGGTACAGCACGCCCTCAACCTAACCCTGGTAAGTATGACATCGGCGCATTTGAAGGTGCTGGTTCAAAAGCGAACGTCCTGCCTGGTGTGGGTGCTGGAATTCCCGGAGGTGGCGGTATTATTCCGGGTGGCGGTGGTGGAGTTGGTCATTGTTATAAATGATATGAGTATATGCATTTACAGGTAGATTGATGTGATTTGCCCTAGTGGGTTTTAGAGGCGAAAACGCTCAGCTATAAAGCTTGTTGTTGTGTATTTATGAATTTTAATATATGCAGATGGCTGGCTGAACCTATAATATTTCTCAATTTATGAAGCTGCATAAGAAAAATATCCCCAATTACCTGACTTATTTTCGTATCGCGGTGATACCAGCTCTTATTGTGGTTTTCCTGCTAACGCCCCAACTTGGGAATCTGGGTTATTACGTCTGCGCTATATTATTTGCCCTGGCGGGAATTACTGACTGGCTGGATGGCTACGCTGCCCGTATCTGGCAGGCACAGTCCAATATTGGCAGGTTTTTAGATCCGATAGCTGATAAGCTTTTGGTAGCAACGGCGTTGCTGCTCATGGTTTCGGTGGGGCGTGCCGATATACTGCCAGCTATTGCCATCGTTTGCCGGGAAATATTGGTTTCGGGGCTAAGGGAATATCTGGCGGAAATACGTATAAGTGTTCCAGTATCTAAACTGGCAAAATTTAAGACGGCAGCGCAAATGGCGGCTATTTTCCTGCTTTTATTCGGCGATGGCGCTCCAAATTGGCTTTTTGCGGAAATTATCGGCAAGATATTACTCTGGATTGCCGCCTTGCTTACCCTGATAACCGGCTATGCTTATCTAAAAACCGGTATGAAACACATGGTGGAATAGGTAATTTACATAAATCTATGGTTTTCACCCAAAAATTTTGCTATAATGGTGCTGTTTTATATTTATCCTTCACTTTTGAAGGAGAGCTGGCTACGGTTTTCTTTAGCCATGCGTTTTGTGCAAATTAATTTACAGGCAGACAATAAATTATGGATGAAGACATTATTCAAATCAAGGAGTTAGAGTCGCTCCGTGCACAACATCGTGATTTAGATAATACGATAAATGAAGGAAAGCTGGACGAATTTACCTTGCGCCGTTTCAAGCAGACCAAACTTGCGCTGCGTGATAAGATAACCCTGCTTGAACGGGTTGTATATCCCGACATAATAGCGTAAAGCCTATGCGGATTTTAGTGGCAGCCTTTGTTATGTGTATCCTACCATTACAGGCAGGGGCTCAGGAGAGATGTTCAATGATGGCATGCGTGGATGGTCTTACAATTAATATAGATCCGAATTATAAATGGGAAGCTGGAAATTATAAATTTCATTTTAACGTTGACGGTGAGAGCTTATACTGTGAAGGTGTGCTGCCTTTTTCCTCATGCGAACCAAATGTGCGATGCGATAGGGCAGATATGATGATTATGGAATCAGGGTGTGCCATGCCTAAAGAAACGCATGGTTTTGGGGATATTTCACTGTATTCATCTCCTAAATCTATAACATTAGAGGTTAAGCGTAATGAAATAATTATAGGGAAGGGCAGTTTCCAGCCAACCTATACATACGCAACACCTAACGGGGAAATGTGTGAGCCAAAATGTAAGCAGGCGACAGTGCAGTTTGAATTTAAATAGTTGAGATACGTGTAATACCTAGTGATAGTTGATATTAATAAAGATACTCATAAAAATTTTATTTTTGATGTAAAAATAGAGTCGCTGGGCGGACTTGGCGATGGTATCGGCAGCTATCAAGGCAAGCCGGTTTTTGTACCAAAATCGGTGGTTGGCGATGTTCTTAAAGTCAGGTCTATACATCAGACTAATGAATTAATCCGCGGAGAAATAATCGAAATTATGGAATCTGGAAGGTCGCGTATTGCTGCGCCTTGCCCGCATTTTTCGGTTTGTGGTGGTTGTACCCTCCAGCAGATGCAGGAAAGTGACTACAGAAATTTTAAAACAAAAATTGTGGAAAATTCCTTACGTCAGGCGGGGTTGGAAACGCCTAACCCAAAAACAATTTTCCTACCCGCCTCTTCCCGTCGCCGCGCCGAATTCAAGCTACTCAAAGAACATGGCAAATGGTTTTTTGCATATCTGGGGGGGCGCAGTCACACCAAAGTTGCTATCACCACCTGCCTTATTCTGGAACCGTCTTTGCAGAAAATATTGCCGTTGTTACAGAAGCTTATCGGCGCGTTGCCCTTCGTAAAAGATATTGAGTCAGTTAACTTAACTGCTGCCGATAGTGGCGTGGAAGTTATATTAGAACTTAGCCGAAACGCAAAACCACAGTCAGAAGTTGGTATCTATGAAAGCGAACTGAAACATATTGCGGACGCGCTTAAACTAACCCGCATCAGCATAACTGACAGCCGCGCTGTGCCGCTTGCCACCATTGAAAACGGCTATCTCACCATGCGTCTCGGCGCAGTGGATATGCACCTGCCTCATGATGCTTTTTTACAAGCCACGCGTGAAGGTCAGCGTTTGCTCACAGAATTTACGCTGGCAGGAGTTTCTGGGGCAAAGCGTATCCTCGATTTATTCTGCGGTATTGGTACATATAGCGTTGCTCTGGCGGAAAACGCCACTGTTCACGCTGCTGATGACCACCAGATTATGGTTTCGAATCTGCGCCACGCCGCCCGCACAAGTAATATGCGCCTGACTACCGAAAAACGCAATTTATTCGTAAAACCATTTACCACCAGCGAACTAAAAGGCTTTGACGCGGTGGTGATAAACCCGCCGCGCTCGGGGGCAAAAACCCAGTGTGAACAGATTGCCATGTCAGATATTAAAAATGTGGTGATGGTCTCCTGCAACCCAGCCACCTTCGCCCGTGACGCTAAAATCTTAAAAAATGCTGGATTTACCCTTAAAGATACACTAGCTATCGACCAGTTCGTGTGGAGTCCACACCTTGAAATAGCAGCAAGTTTTGTAAGATGACCAACCTATCGCATATCCGTAATTTTTCCATTATCGCCCATATTGACCACGGCAAATCAACGCTGGCAGACCGTTTGATCGAGTATTGCGGCGGGCTGGAGCTGCGCGAGATGAGCGCGCAGGTGCTGGATTCGATGGATATTGAAAAAGAGCGGGGAATAACCATCAAAGCCCAGACTGTCCGCCTGAAATATAAGGCCGATAACGGCGAAACTTATATACTCAACCTGATGGATACACCAGGGCATGTTGATTTTGCTTATGAGGTGAGCCGCAGCCTTGCCGCTTGTGAAGGTTCGCTCTTGGTGGTCGATGCCTCGCAGGGCGTGGAGGCCCAGACCCTTGCCAATGTTTATAAAGCCATTGATGCTAACCATGAAATTGTGCCTGTCCTAAATAAAATCGACCTTCCGGCCGCTGACTGTGATAGGATTCGCGCGCAAATTGAAGAGGTTATCGGAATTGATGCGCAGGACGCGCTGATGATTTCGGCGAAGACTGGCATTGGCATTAAGGAAACGCTGGAGGCGATTGTTCACCGCCTGCCTGCACCTAAAGGGGCGAAGGAAAACCCGCTCAAAGCGATGCTGGTTGATAGCTGGTATGATCCCTATCTGGGGGTGGTGATTTTGGTGCGCATAATTGATGGCGTTATGACACGGGGGATGAAAATCCGCATGATGTCAACTGGTGCGGTGCATAGCATTGATCAAGTGGGGATATTCAGCCCAAAAAAAATTCCTGTCGATCAGCTTTCGATTGGCGAGATTGGCTATATCATTACGGGTATCAAACAAGTGGCGGATTGCAAGGTTGGTGATACGGTAACTGATGACCGTAAACCATGCGAAACAGCTCTGGCAGGGTTTAAGCCCAGCCAGCCTGTGGTATTTTGCGGATTATACCCAACTGATGCATCAGATTTTGAACATCTCAAGGATTCGCTGGCGAAACTGCGGCTTAATGACGCGAGTTTCGAGTTTGAAACTGAAAGCTCATCGGCACTGGGCTTTGGCTTTCGCTGCGGGTTTTTGGGGTTGTTGCATCTGGAGATTATTCAGGAACGGCTGGAGCGCGAATTTGACCTTGACCTGATAACCACCGCGCCCAGCGTGGTTTATAAGGTAATGCAAACGAATGGCGAATATATAGAACTCCATAACCCCGATGATCTGCCCGACCCAACTAAAATAGAACATATTGAAGAGCCGTGGATTAAGGCTACAATAATGACCCCCGATGATTATCTGGGCAATATCCTCGCTCTCTGCACCGAAAAACGCGGGCAGCAAGACACGCTGACTTATGTTGGCAACCGTGCCATGGCGGTTTATCGCCTGCCGCTTAACGAGGTAGTGTTTGATTTTTATGACCGCCTTAAATCCTGCTCCAAAGGCTATGCCAGCTTTGATTATGAAATGGATGGCTACCGCGAAAGCGAGCTGGTGAAGATGAGTATTCTGGTTAATTCTGAGCCGGTGGATGCGATGGCGAGCATTGTTCACCGGGCGCAAGCCGATTTCCGGGGTAGGCAGCTTTGCAAAAGACTTAAGGATCTGATCCCAAGGCATATGTTTGCTGTTCCTATCCAGGCGGCGATCGGCGGTAAGATCATTGCCCGTGAAACAATTTCGGCGATGCGCAAGGACGTGCTGGCAAAATGCTATGGCGGTGATATTTCCCGTAAGCGTAAGTTGCTGGATAAACAGAAAAAAGGCAAAAAACGCATGCGTGAATTCGGCAATGTGACCATCCCGCAAAGTGCCTTCCTCTCCGCCCTTAAAATGGGTGACGAGTAGATTTATTACTTTACATTAATGATTTTGTTAGGTAGTCTGTATCTGTTAGAAATTATAGATATAGGAGCAGTTATGACGGAAGATAAAAAAAGTCCAATTGGGACAAGAGGTAAAACCACTACCAATGCTCCACATAAGCCAACGAGAGAAACATTAGGTTTGTTAGCTAGAAGTATTGGCAGAGCCCCAGAAGACCTTAAGGAGAGATTCCAGAAGCATGACGAGCTTAGCAAGATTTCAAGGTAAAATCTTAGTAAAGTTTACGCCTGCGCTGATACGACAATCCCTTTTTCCTTGAGCAATTCCTGCACTCACCGCTTTGATATATTTCGCAGGTGATGTCACAACCGCCGATAAATTCGCCTTTTACATATAAAGATACCTCGGCTACGCTCGGTATGACATATTTCAAATTGTTTTGGTTGTTATTGATAAAGCGTGCAACCTTCCGCCCATATTTTTTCCCAGCGCGTCCATTATCATTTTATGTTGCTGGACACGGGTTTTTCCAGAAAACAGCTTGGAAGACACTGTAATGCTGTAGTGGTCACTATCTCCTGCCGTATCAATTAGTGTAATTTCAGCATCGGGGATGGCGGTTTTTACTAATGTTTCAATCTCTAAAGCGGGCATTGGCATTTTGCTACTTACTTAAAATATTATTATTCCCTTAAAATTTGATTTCGTATAACACTTGCTAAGCTCGTTTGCAACGATGGTTTATGGGTGAGTTTATGGGGAAATATGCTGTTTGAACTTTTTATAGTCATTTGTGCGGGCTTGGTTTTTGGCAGTTTTATAACTTGCGCCAGCTACCGCTTGCCTCTGGAAATAGATGTTATAAAAAAACCTTCCTATTGCCCTAAATGTAATACAACACTGGGTTTTAGCGATTTATTCCCGATATTTTCATGGCTGTTTTCTGGTGGAAAATGTGGGCATTGCTCTGCCAAAATCTCCGCGCGTTATCCTCTAATTGAGCTTATCACTGGTGCGTTATTCGCCTTTCTCTATCTACGCTACGGTCTGACACTACAAGGATTTATACTGGCTGGCACAGTGATTATGCTGATGATTATGATTGTCGCTGATCTTGAGCATTTTATTATTCCCGACTGCGTGCATGTCATATTGCTGCCTCTCGCCATTGCCTATCATTTCGTGGGCGGAACATTCTCTGCGGATATTTTGTGGGGCTTTGGTCTTATGACAGGGCTTGCCCTGCTTCTGCATTATGGCTATAGCGCGCTGCGCGGGCGTTCTATGCTCGGTTTTGGTGATGTAAAGTTTTTTGCCATTGTTGGTGTGTGGCTGGATTTAAGCGCCATTCCAGTGTTTTTATTTATTTCTGGGATATTGGGCGTGCTACTTGGGCTAATCTGGAGGATACTGGGCAAAGGGCAGGTATTTCCATTTGGCCCCGCTTTGGCGATAGCTTTATTTTTGTGTTTAATCTATCCACAAATTACTAACATTTTGTTTTTAATTAGATAATACTATATTAATACATAAATTATATGTTATATAAATAATTATACAAATAAATATTGAAATTATGTTATACTACAATTAAATAGGCATATTAAACTAATAACTTGGAAAAATATTCATGACTGAAACCGTCAAAAAACTTTCTGGTGCAGAAAATATAAAGCTCGCAAGTGGTCACTTAAAAGGCAAAATTGCTGCCGAGCTTGCCGACACTTCTACGCAGGAAGTAAGCGATGAAACTTATGAGCTGCTGAAATTTCATGGCAGCTATTTTGGTTATGATCGTGACAGTGCAACTGCACGCAAAAAAGCTGGGCTAGAAAAAGAATATGAATTCATGGTGCGGATGAAATGCCCAGGTGGCAAGCTCACTGCCGCGCAATATCTGGCACTTGATGTACTCGCTGAAAAATACGCCAACGGCACGCTACGCATTACTACCCGTGAAACATTCCAATTCCACTGTATCAAAAAAGTGGGAATGAAGCCACTCATTGCTGACATCAACCATCTATTGCTTTCGACTCTCGGTGGTTGTGGTGATGTGGTACGTAATATCATGATGTGTCCTGCGCCGATTAAAGACAAAATCCACGCTAAACTAGAGGCTGATGGCTATAAGCTTGCTGCGCACTGCGCGCCAAAAACCAGCAGCTATTATGAGGTGTGGTTGGATGGTGAAAAAGTCCATGATTATAAATTTAACCCGACGGCAAATGATGGCGGAGTTGCCGAGCCTCTTTACGGCGATACATACATGCCGCGCAAATTCAAAATTGCTCTTTCCACACCCGAAGATAACTGCGTTGATGTTCTGACCAATGACCTTGCTATTATCTCGTTATTCAATGGACAGGAGCATGCCGGTTATAATTTTGCGCTCGGTGGTGGCCTTGGAATGAAGCATGGCAATGCCAAAACCTATCCACGCCTTGCCACGCCAATTATGTATGTGCCGAATGAGCTGTTTATTCCAGCGACAGAGGCGGTGATAAAGCTCCAACGTGACCATGGTGACCGCACAGACAGGCAGCATGCCCGCCTGAAATATGTAATAGCTGAAAAAGGTGAAGCCTGGGCAAAATCAGAGTTGGAAAAATATATCGGTCGCGAAATGGATGCACCAAAACCTATTGGAAAATTCGCGGTGGAAGACCATATCGGCTGGCATGAGCAACTAGATGGTAAATGGTTCTTGGGCGTTCCTATTTCCAGCGGACGTATTGTTGACAGGGAGAATGAACAAATTCGTACAGGACTGCGCGCTGTGATTCTTGAATATGGCATGAATCTAGCCCTAACCGCTGACCAAAATATTCTTCTTTGTGATATTGAAACTGGGGAAAAACTACGCATTGAAAAAATACTGCACGATCATGGGGTAAAACTTCACGGCGATATAACGCCTGTTTATCGCAATATGCTGGCTTGCGTTGCTTACCCAACCTGTGGCAAAGCCCTTGCTGAAGCAGAACGCGTAAAGCTTCCTCTTGTTGCCGAGATTGAAAAAATTATGCAGCAACAAGGAGTGCTTAATGAAAAAATTTCCATCCGCATTGCTGGTTGCCCGAATGGTTGTTCGCGCCCGACAGTCGGTGATATTGGTATTGTCGGAAGAATGCCTGACCATTACGCGCTGCATATTGGTGGTGATTTTGCAGGCACGCGCCTTAATGAAAAAATCTTTGATAAGGTGCATTATGATAATATCCCAGCAGCACTTTCGCCAATGTTCGCTCTATGGAAAGATAAGCGAAATTCAGGTGAAGAATTTGGTGATTTCTGCACCCGCTATGGCATTAATGAAGTAAAGAAATATGCTGTGGAACAGTTGAATGTGGATTGGGCGAAGTAAAATGTTTCCCATTGCCCTTGACCTCACAAAAATTCCTATTCTGCTGATTGGCAAGGGCGAAGCTTACGCAAAACGCCATAAGCAGTTGCTTGAGTATGGGGCGACAAATATTTTGTCATTGCGAGGAGACGAAGTCGACGCGGCAATCCAGACTGGATTGCTTCACTTCGTTCGCAATGACGAAAGAATAATTATGGTTTGTGGGCTTTCTCACGAAATTTCCAAACAAATTTCTGATGCCGCCCGCGCTGCGGGAAAGCTGGTTAATGTTGAGGATATGAACGATCTCTGTGATTTTTATTTCACTGCTAATGTAAAACGTGGTGACCTGGTTATTGCCGTTTCTACAAGTGGTGCATCGCCAACTTTGTCACGCAAAATCCGTGATTATATCGCCACAAAATTTGGTGCAGAATGGGAAAATCGTGTGGTTGAAATTGCTGATTTCCGCAAAAAACTAAAAGCTGATGGTAAGAATATTCCCGAAGTTTTGGCAGAAAGCGAAAATTTTCTGGCTGCTAAAGGGTGGCTAAAATGAACACTCAGAAACTGCCAGAACTTCAAAAAAAATATGGTGAACTAGACGCTGGCGATTTGTTGCAGGTGATGATTGGTGATGTCTTTAAAAATAAAATTGCTCTTATTTCTTCCTTCGGTGCCGACGCTGCTTTGCTGCTGGCAATAGTTTCTGAAATTGATAATAAAACGCCTGTATTATTTCTCGAAACGGGCAAGCATTTTCCTGAAACTTTGCAGTATGTCGAGGCACTAAAAAATAAGCTGGGTTTACAGAATCTGAATTTTCTAACGCCAGATCCAGAACTGCTTAACCGCATAGATGAAAAAGGTGATTTGTGGAATTCAAACCCTGACCGCTGCTGCTGGATGCGCAAAGTTGAGCCACTCGATAGAGCCGTAAAAGAACTTGGCATTGAAGCGCTGATAACAGGACGTAAACGCTACCAGAATAGTGAGCGTGCTAAACTCGAAACTATCGAACTTGATGATAAAAATATTTTCCGCATTAATCCACTCGCGAACTGGGACAAAGCACGACAGAAACAGGAAGCTGCAAAGCGTGATTTACCAGCGCACCCACTTGTCGCTCAAGGCTATCTTTCTATCGGCTGCGCTCCATGCACTTCTATTGTAAAAGCTGGCGAGGATGAACGTGCGGGCAGATGGCGGCATACAGCAAAAGAAGACCAACAAAAAACTGAATGTGGACTGCATATTTCGGGATTAGAGATTCGTGTTTCAGGATTCGGGGAAAAGGAATAATAAAAATATGGCGGGTGGATATAAAGATCTTGATGTATGGAAAAAAGCGATGCTTCTTACTAATTTAATATATGATATAACTACTGATTTTCCAAAATCAGAAACTTATGGACTTGCCAGTCAGATGCGTAGGGCTGCGGTTTCTGTTCCGTCAAATATAGCTGAAGGAAGTTCTCGAGGAGGCACTCCTGAATATATACAATTTCTAACAATTTCACGAGGCTCGTTATCAGAGCTTAACACACAAATTTTAATTGCTCGTGATCGAAAATATATTACGGAAATACAATGTCAAAATACAGAATTATTGCTAGATGATATTGGTAAAATGTTAAATAAATTACTGCAAGCACTTAGAAATAAAAAATCACTTTCCGAAGCACGAAACACGAATCCCTAATCCCGAGAATTGCCCATGACCCATGACACCTTAAGCCATCTAGACCAACTCGAAGCGCAAAGCATATATATTTTTCGTGAAGCCTTTCACGCTATTGATAAACTGGCGATGTTATGGTCGTTTGGCAAAGATTCCAATGTGATGATTCACCTTGCCCGCAAAGCGTTTTTTGGCAAAATTCCTTTTCCACTTATTCATTGCGATACTGAACTCGAAATGCCTGAAGTTTATGCTTTTCGTGACCAATATGTGAGGGAGTGGGAGGTGAATCTGTTCTCTCCTATCTGCCCACCGATTGAAGCAACTGATATTACTCTGCCTCATGCCGCACGTGTGGCATCGCGCAAAACTCTGGGCTTAAAAAAAGTTATTGAGGAACATGGTTTTGTCGGAATCGTCGCTGGTATCCGCCGTGATGAGGAAGCGACACGGGCAAAAGAGCGAGTTTTTTCACCGCGTGGAGTGGAAGGTGGTTGGGATGTGAAAGAGCAACCCCCTGAATTCTGGGATCAATATAAAACCGAATTTGCGCCAGGCACCAGCATCCGTATTCACCCACTACTGCATTGGACAGAGCTTGACATCTGGCTCTATATCCAGCGCGAGAATATACCGATCGTTCCGCTTTATTATGCTAAAAAATATAATGAATTTGAAGGACGTGATTTTGGTGGAAAAATTATGCGTTTCAGAAGTCTTGGCGAAAAAGGTATAACCTGGCCAGTGGAAAGCAACGCGGATAGCATTGAAAAAATCATAGCGGAACTCAGAGTAACAAAAACTTCGGAACGCTCAGGCAGACCAATGGGCGCGGACGAGGATGAAAGCAGTTTTGAACGGTTACGAGCGGATGGGTATATGTGACGGTAAGTAATTTGTAATTAGTAGATTGTAAATTGTAAGTATTTATAGAAATAAATTGAAAACAGATGGTTATAAAAATGCAACCCAAATTAAAAAATGATGGAAAATTACAAACTACAAACTACAATTTACAAATTACCAATAACAAACAGCAACTCAAAATCGTCATCGTTGGTCATGTGGATCATGGTAAATCCACGCTGGTGGGACGGTTGTTATATGATACTGGTTCGCTGCCGGATGGCAAATTTGAGGCGATTCAGGCAAGTTGCAAAAAGCGCGGAATGCCATTTGAGTGGTCGTTTCTCATGGACGCACTGCAAACTGAGCGCGATCAGGGCATTACCATTGACACCACGCAGATCTGGTTGAAAACCCCGACTCGCGACGTGGTTATTATTGACGCACCTGGTCACAAAGAATTCCTGAAAAACATGATAACAGGAGCAGCGCAGGCCGATGCGGCGTTGGTTTTAATTGATGCTAAAGAAGGTATCCGCGAACAAAGCAAACGGCATGGCTATTTGCTGCATCTGCTGGGTGTACGCCAGATTGCAGTGCTGGTGAATAAAATGGATATGGTGGATTATGACGAAAAAGTTTTTGCCAAAATTGAAGCAGAATATCGAGAATATTTAGCCAGCCTTGGCGTAACACCAACTTGTTTTATTCCAATCTCCGCCCGCGATGGTGATGGCATAAAATCCGCCTCTGCAAACATGGCTTGGTATAAGGGTGACAGCGTCACTGAAATGTTGGAAAAATTCACCGTGGCCAGTGCTGATGAAAGCCTTCCTTTACGTTTTCCAATTCAGGATATTTATAAATTTGATGAACGCAGAATTTTAGTTGGACGTATTGAAAGCGGTTCACTTAAAGCTGGTGATGAATTGTTGTTTTCACCATCAAATACGCTGGCTAAAATCGCAACTATTGAATCATGGCCAGAAACAGGAAGTCCTCCACAAAGCGCATCGGCTGGGCAATCAGTTGGGATTACTCTTACCGATCAAATTTTCGTGGAACGCGGGCATATAGCCAGCCACGTTGAGCGCGCGCCCGTGCTTACCAATCTTTTCCGTGCGCGGATTTTCTGGCTGGGGCATAAGCCGCTGGAGCTGGGCAAGCGTTATAAAATAAAACTCGGCACATCCGAGATGATGGCAGAAATAAAAACCATCGAGCATGTGATAGACGCTGATACTCTGGCGCAAATTCCCGCTAATCGAGTGGAGCGCAGCAACGTTGCCGAGATTATCCTGCGGGTGCGCGGGCTGGCGGTGGTTGATGATTTTAACAATAACCCGCGTCTTGGCCGCTTTGTTATTTTGCAGGATTATGATGTGGCAGGTGGTGGCATTATCAATATGGATGGTTTTTTTGACCAGCGGGCAGGCACTCCAAAAACTGTAAAATCGCACAATATTTTTGATGTGGATTTTGGTGTAACACCAGAACAGCGTTCACTGGCAAATGGGCATACTGGCGGGATATTATGGTTTTCTGGTTTGTCTGGCTCGGGTAAATCCACCATTGCCAAACTACTGCAAAAACGCCTGTTTGACAAAGGCTATCAGGTGTTTGTGCTGGATGGCGATAATATCCGCAAAGGGCTAAATAGAGATTTAGGTTTCTCACCAGAAGACCGCGCTGAAAATCTGCGTCGCGTGGGGGAAGTAGCAGCTTTATTTGCTAAAGCTGGAGTAATTGTCATTAGTGCGTTTATTTCGCCAATGCGTGAAGATCGGCGGATGGTTCGCTCCATCGCCCCTAATTATTTCCACAATATCCATATCAAAGCCTCTTTGGAAGCCTGCGAAAAACGCGATGTGAAAGGCTTGTACGCGAAAGCCCGCTCTGGTGAAATTCCTGAATTTACGGGCATCTCCGCGCCATATGAAGAACCACAAAACCCTGATATTGTTTTGGATACAGAAAATCTCAGCGTGCAAGCCTGTGTAGAACAATTACTAAAATATATTGACGTGCAGTTGGTTGAACCTGCCCGCAATTTGGAAATAGAATCAACCCAGGATTATTCGGGGGGGATTTAACATGAATAATTTCGGATATGGAATAAAATTTGCAGAACTTTACCAGCGTGATGATCTATACCTTTTGCACTTCAAGAATTGGGAATTCTTGAAGTGCGTACGCTCGCTACGCGGCGGAAAATCGGACTTTCGGTCTCGATTTTCATATACCCATCCCAACTCTTCAGTTGGAATGAGTATATATGCCTAACATTTATATAATAGCTGGTTCAAATGGCTCAGGAAAAACTACTCTGGCAAATACATTATTGCCAGAGTTCTTGAAGTGCAGTGAATTTGTAAATGCCGATTTGATTGCTGCTGGTCTTTCGCCTTTCAATCCGGATTCTATGGCAATGCAAGCTGGAAGGTTAATGCTGGCGCGTATTAATCAACTTGCAATTGAACAAACGGATTTTGCCTTTGAAACAACACTTTCTACTCGTAGTTATGCGCCATATATAAAAAAATGGATAAAGAACGGATATTCAGTTCATATTATTTTTCTCTGGGTGCGGGATGTTAAAATTTCTATAAAACGTGTAAAAAAACGGGTGCAAATGGGTGGACATAATATTCCTGAAGAAATTATACGAAGAAGATATAAACGAGGAATAGAGAATTTTAATAATATATACAAAGATATAGTTTCCAGCTGGGAAATATATGATAATTCTTCAGACGATGAGGGTGTTATAATAGCAGACAACAAAAATAATCTTATAATACATGAGGCAGAACTATGGACAAAAATACAACTCCAAAGCCAACAGATAACGAATTAGCATTGATAGTATTGAAAGCATTAAATGCAGCTATCAATAAATTAAAACAAAGTACTACAAAGAAGTAAAAAATGAATAATTTCGGATACGGAATAAAATTTGCAGAGCTTTACCAGCGTGATGGTTTGGTAAGAATTGATAATGCTTTTGTTGAGCAGTTGAAAGTTGCGGATGTTGAGCTTTTCAACAGGCTAATGGCTGGGCGTGCTGATGCTTCACTAACAACCAACAACCAGCAACCAGCAACAAAAGAGTTATCCCAACTCCTCCTTGACCTTGCGCCACATCTGGAAGATTTTATCGGCGAGTTATTTGCTATTAAAAAAGAAATTTTAGAGCTTGCCGAAGCGCATCATGCGCTCGCGCCACTTTATAAATGTAAACGTTTGTTTGTGCAGCGGCGGGCAGCTAAAGCCCTGAGTGTAGAGGAGGCGCAGCGCGTAAGTGGTGATTCTTTGCTTGGGATGTTGCCTATACCACATTCTGACCATGAATTTTTTGAAATTGCCTTTGCCAAAACCGTGATGGGCTGGCTGGAAAAAGAAGAAGAAAATAAATCCCTTATCGAGCTTGCAGCCCGCTATGCAGCGTGGGCATTATATAGCGAAGAAGGCAAAAAACGCCATAAATCTGGCGTATTATTCAAGCAACCACTAAAACTAGATTATAATAATCTGGTTGCGGTGGAAACGCAGTTGCGCGATGGCGTACAGATTTTACGTTTTACAAAATCGCATCTGCGCGCGCGCGATGGCTTTGCACTTACTGATGATGGCGGCACGCGCATTCAGGCAATGGACAGTGCCAATTACTGCATTTTCTGCCATAATCAGGGCAAAGATTCCTGCTCTAAAGGACTTAAAGAAAAAAGCGGTGAAGTTAAAGTAAATCCACTGGATATTGTGCAGGCAGGTTGCCCGCTTGAAGAAAAAATTTCCGAGATGAATATGCTGAAATCAGAGGGTGTGCCTGTGGGCGCGCTGGCGATGATAACGGTTGATAACCCGATGTGCGCGGGAACTGGTCACCGCATTTGCAATGACTGCATGAAATCCTGCATCTATCAAAAACAAGAGCCTGTAAACATTCCGCATGTGGAAACATTTACTCTGAAAGATGTACTGGGTCTACCATATGGTTTTGAAATTTATTCGCTGCTTACGCGCTGGAATCCGCTGAATCTTACGCGTCCTGTGCCGAAACCTGACTCTGGTTATAAAGTGCTGGTGGCAGGGCTTGGGCCATCAGGTTATACTCTGGCGCACCATCTGATGAATGATGGTCACATTGTTGTTGGTATTGATGGCCTGAAAATCGAGCCAGTTAGTGCAGAGATTTCGGGCGTAAAAGCCGATGGTTCGCGTTGTGATTTTATTCCAATTAAAGACGTACAAACAATTTATGAGCGTCTCGACGAGCGCACTCTGGCTGGCTTTGGCGGCGTTGCTGAATATGGCATCACCGTGCGTTGGGATAAGAATTACCTGAAAATCCTGCGCTTGCTCCTCGAACGTCGCACCCAATTTGCTATGTTTGGCGGAGTACGTTTTGGCTCATCACTTACTTATGATACAGCTTTTGATCTTGGCTTTGATCATATAGCCTTGTGTATGGGCGCAGGTAAGCCAACGGTTCTTGATATACCGAATGCGCTGGCGCGTGGCGTGCGCACCGCTTCCGATTTCCTGATGGCACTCCAGCTAACTGGTGCTGGCAAAAAAGATTCTATAGCCAATTTGCAAATCCGCCTGCCGATTGTGGTGATTGGTGGTGGACTCACGGCGATTGATACAGCCACGGAATCACTGGCTTATTACCCAGTGCAGGTGGAAAAATTCTTAGCCCGCTATGAAATATTAGTTGCTAAAAATGGCGCGGAACAGGTACGGAAAAATTGGAGTGCTGAAGAGATCATAATTGCCGAAGAATTTATCGCTCATGCCAAAGCTATCCGCACTGAGAGGAAAAAAGAGCTTTCTGGTATTCGGCCTGATGTCTGGGGATTACTGGATAGCTGGGGCGGCGTGAAGTTGGTATACCGTAAGCGTCTGATTGATGCACCGAGCTATCGCCTCAACCATGAAGAAGTAGAAAAAGCCTTTGAAGAAGGAATTTTTATTGCTGAAAATTATGAGCCAACAAATATTGATGTTGACGAATTTGGTGCAGCAAAGAGTATCTCTTTAAATCCTGTGGCACATGCGCAGCATGTGAGCGCAGGATCTGTTAAATATGATAAAGATCCTGCGCAGTCGCTTTGCGCCTCGCAGGATTTAGTGATTCCCGCCCGCACAATATTAGTTGCTGCTGGAACAAGCCCTAACACGGTTTTGCAACGTGAAGATCCAATACATTTCCAGCTAGACGGTAAGTATTTCCGTGCAGTTGATGAAAATGGTAATCAGGTAAAACCCGAGCGGATTTCTAAACCCAAAGATGTTCGTGTATTGCTTTCTGTTGATGAACAGGGCAGAGCGGTTAGCTTTTTTGGTGATTTGCATCCGTCATTCGCTGGTAATGTGGTGAAAGCTATGGGTAGTGCCAAGCAGGGATATTCTGTAATAACTTCGTCATTACAGAAGTTGTCAGTTGTCGGTCGTCAGTCGTCAGGAAGTGAATTTATAGAAAAAATAAATGCAGAGCTGCGCGCAACTATTCACGCTGTAAACCGTCTTACGCCAAATATTATTGAGGTGGTGGTGCATGCTCCACTTGCAGCTCGCCAGTTCCAACCTGGGCAGTTTTACAGGCTACAGAATTATGAGGCAAATGCACTCAAGGTGGACGGTGGACGGTGGACGGTGAATGGTGAAGAAAGAAAAGCAACTGTCACCAACCACAACTTACCATCCACTATCCATCATCCACTATCCACCATCCTTGCGATGGAAGGTCTCGCCCTCACCGGAGCGTGGGTTGATAAGGAAAAAGGCTTGCTCGCGACTATTGTGCTGGAAATGGGTGGTTCGTCGGATTTATGCCAATATTTGAAGGTTGGTGAGCCAGTAATTCTGATGGGACCAACTGGCACGCCAACCGAGATTCCGCATAATGAAAATGTGATGCTGGTTGGCGGAGGCTTAGGTAATGCCGTGCTGTTTTCCATTGGTAAAGCGATGCGTGATAATGGCTGTAAAGTGCTGTATTTCGCGGGCTATAAAAAAGCGGTTGATAGATATAAAGTTGCTGAAATTGAAGCGGCAGCCGATATTGTTATCTGGTGTTGCGATGAGCAGTCAGACTTTGCACCCAACCGCCCACAAGATAGGGCATTTAAGGGGAATATCGTGGATGCTATCCGTGCTTACGGTGAAAACACTATTTCACTGACCACTGACCACCGACCACTGACCACTATCTCTCACATAATCGCCATTGGCTCTGACCGTATGATGGCAGCAGTGGCAGCCGCACGGCATGGTGTACTTCATCCGCACCTAAATCCCAAACATATCGCCATTGGCAGCATAAATTCGCCAATGCAGTGTATGATGAAGGAAATCTGCGCCCAGTGTCTGCAAAAACATATCGACCCTGTAACCGGCAAAGAAACCTATGTTTATTCGTGCTTTAATCAGGATCAGAATATGGATACTATCTCGTGGCAGCATTTGAACGACCGACTGAAACAGAATAGTTTACAGGAAAAACTGACTGCGGGCTGGATCAAGCATTGTTTAAGCCAGATAAATTAATAGGTTAAAGATTTCTGGCGTTGGCAGTTGATTTTTATGACCAAAAACATAATTTATACAGTATTAGCGCAAGAGTTTATTGACAAATGCTCAATAATCTGACTTCTGGTTGTTCCGTTTTAGCTTTGTTTAGGCTAAATTTGGACACGAAACCACTTACTCGGGTGGTTCGTTAGTTTTAAAGTGCGGAGCGGTGGCCGAGTGGCCGAAGGCGGCGGTTTGCTAAACCGTTATACGGGTAACACCGTATCGGAGGTTCGAATCCTCTCCGCTCCGCCAAATTCCTAGAGTTTTTGGAAAAATGCAAGCCCCTAAAAATAGAGCTTTTCCCCTCATGGGGCACTAAATAATATTCAATCAGCACAAATCACAAAAGCATTTTCCAGCCAGCTATCCTTGTATTTTACCTAGTAACTGCCCCACTACTGCCCCATACAATTAATTGTTTATTGTAATATCCTGTTATTTAATACCATTCTTTATTATTATAAAGGTTTAATACTCCGCTATTGCTATTTGCTGTGCTTTATTGTAGCTTTTCGCCAGTTACATTAAAACCGCATAAAGGGCAGTTATGGCAAATATAGAAAAACGCACTTCTAGCACTGGAGATATTTCCTATCGTGTTACTGTGCGTATAAAGGGCTACCCGCGACAATCAGCAACCTTTGCTAAACTTACGGATGCCCGCAAGTGGGAACAACAAACCGAAGCGGCAATGCGTGAAGGGCGACACTTCAAAACCTCCGCTGCTAAAAAGCATACTGTCGCAGAAATAATAGCTCGTTATCTAAAGCAAATAGAGAAGCAAAAACCCAAACGCTACATAGATGTAAAATCAAAGCTGGATTGGTGGAATGAACAAATTGGTTATTGCTCACTGGCAGATATAAGCAAATCACTAATAGCTGAAAAACGTGAATTATTGCTTACCGAAAAAATAGGCAAAGATAAAAGTACACGTACACGCACCACTGCTACCGCTAACCGCTATATGACGGTTCTAAGTCACCTATTCACTATTGCAGCGAATGAATGGGAATTAATAGAAAATCACCCAATGAATAAATTATCAAAGCTCAAAGAACCGCGTGGACGGGTTAGGTTTTTAGATGACGGCGAACGCAAAAGACTATTGGAAGCCTGCAAGCAATCAAAGCATCCTGCGCTTTATACCATAGTTGTTTTGGCATTAAGCACAGGCGCACGCAGGGGCGAAATAACCAATTTACGCTGGGCGGATATAGATTTTAAGAGAAAAATCATCACCCTGCATGAAACTAAAAACGGTGAACGCAGGATATTACCGCTCGCTGGTCATGCTTATGATTGCATGATGCAACATGAAAAAATCAGGCGCATAGATACGGATTTCGTTTTTCCCGCCACTAATCCAAAACTTACAACCAACTTTCAGTTTTATTGGGATAAGGCGGTAGAGGAGGCAGGAATAAAAGATTTTAGATTCCACGACCTGCGCCACAGTGCAGCCAGCTACCTTGCCATGAACGGTGCAAGCCTTGCCGAAATAGCCGAAGTTTTGGGGCATAAAACCCTGCAAATGGTGAAACGCTACGCTCACCTTTCCGAAGCCCACACCAGCAAGGTTGTAGCCAGCATGAATGAAAGGATTTTTGGGTAATGTGGCATTATGATGATGATATAGAACAGTTAAGGGCATGGCTGGGCAAACCAGTATGGACAAAAAAAGAGGCGGTATTTATACTGGCTGGAATATTGCCAGACGACAAATACGCTAATTACATTTGGATTCCAAATATACATTATTGCGAAAGGTTTGTAGCACGTCAGTATAAAGGGGAATACGACCATACGATAGTAGAAAATGAGATATTAATAAACGACGCTTTATGCATAGTAGAAAATCTTCCAATGCGTAATAAAAAAAACTATGAGCAAGAAAGTCCAATATTCTGGCTTCAGATATTTTGTAACGAGGGAATACTGAATGACCCAATAATAAACAAGGTTTTGAGTGAGAGCGGCATTAATTTGCAGCCACAAGACGATAGTTCAATCGTAAAATACTATAGGAAATGGGCGAGTAAGGAAAGGTGGTCATTTCATAATACAGTCGCATTATTATGTAGGAAAAACACAGATGATACAGACTGTGGGTTAGGTGGTTTTACTTATGACCCATTCGGATATTCTGGCTGTGATTTGAGCAGGTCAGCTTTCGATGATAAGTATTCTATTGAAGATGTGATGGCTAAGTTAAGGGATACTATTGCCAGCAAAGGCATAGAATTTATAGAAGTCGACCGTTTCTCACATATTGAAAGGCGAATTAAACCAAGTGATGCGGTGAAGTGGGCAGAATCGAAAGGATATAATTATCCAAAATTGCTGATGGAAGCATTAGGCTTCGAAGTATCTAAAAATCAAACGGCGGGCAATGCAAAAGCAGAAGAGCAATTTAAGCAATGGTTTGCGGCTTTAGTAAAGGAAAAGCCAGAACTGTCCTGCCCCCCTATAATTGGTCCAGATTTAATCTCGTAGTATGAGGTTAGATTTATCAACCAATTATGAGGAGTAAGTTTTATGAAGAAGAAGGGCTATAGCAGTGA
>JBBTBX010000019.1:0-20629 GCA_038043465.1 Pseudomonadota bacterium | reverse complement strand
AATATTTTTAGTGGCTGTACCAACCAGCTATCGAACAACCTGACCACCGACCCTAAATTTGTGAATGCTGCCAGTGGTGATTTTGGTCTTCAAGCTGATTCACCTGCTATAAATGGAGGGTTTGCCTTAACAGCAGAAGTGCCGGTTGATTTTATAGGAACACAGCGACCTATTGGTGCTGCCCATGACATTGGCGCATTCGAAGGTGCTGGCTCAAGACCTAATCCAATTCCTCCTCCAGCTGGTGGTGGTGGTGGTGGCGGGACAGGCGGAGGAATTGGAAGTTGCTATAAATAATAGGAATGATACAATCAGGAATCAGCGAATATATAGGGTGGCAAACCAAATATTTTAGTGGATATTTTTTTGCGTACCCTTCCTGCCATCATTTTCCAGAAAGTAAAATGGGTTTTTGCTAAGGTTTTTAATAGCATCCCGATATTTTTATCATTCAGTGCTGTGCGTAATTCATAAAAACACACCAGCGCGTCCGCTTCGCGTTCGCGACGCTCAAGCTCAGCCATCTGCGCAGCAGAAAATTTATTGCGGTAAACATCTATGAAATGCTGAGTAATATTTTTCTGCAATGTCGGATCATAGGGCTTACGGCCTTCCTGTTGCGGCTTCTTTGAAATTGAGCCAAAAGGCTGCACATAATTATAGTAAGGTGTATAGGTTAATACGCCTCTTCCACCAGCGGCAAAAAAGCAAAGTAAAATGCAATAATCATGACCGATGCGATCAGGGACATAATATTCGATATTATGCTTTTTCATAAAATCAGCTTTAAATATCGGTTTCATCATTCCATAATCGAAATGACTGGTGGCATTGGAATTTTTAAGGAATATATCTAGGTCTACCACTCGTTTGCGCCCTTTCTGCGGCAAGGCAGTAAAGGATATTTTATTTGCCATCTTATCAAAGAAATACTGGTTATCGGCTGCCATTTCAACACCAGCCTCAGTAGCACTTTCCACCAAAGCTTTAAGCCTGCCCGGTTCAAACCAGTCATCAGCATCTAAAACCGCAAGCCATGTTCCACGAGCCTGACTAATGGCATAATTCCTAGCAGCAGGTGCGCCACTGTTTTTTTCCAGACGGAAAGCCTTAACCCGCGAATCCTTACGCGCCAATTCCTGCGCCAGCTCAAAAGTATTATCAGGCGAACAGTCATCGGCAATAATTACTTCAACATTCTGCATTTGCGACAGGGCAGAATTAACTGCTTTTTCCAAAGTATCCGCCGTTTTATAA
Source organism: Pseudomonadota bacterium (assembly GCA_038043465.1). Lineage (GTDB taxonomy): Bacteria > Pseudomonadota > Alphaproteobacteria > Rickettsiales > SXRF01 > SXRF01. The sequence continues at coordinate 19,372 of JBBTBX010000019.1, read as the reverse complement.
GCTGGAATAAAAACGCTGACCAAAGGCCTATCAACACTTGTCATATAACCATCACCTTATCATAAATAATTAACAGCTTCTCAACATGGTTCTTAAGAATTGGGGGAGATTTCCAAAATGTGTTGTAAGCTGCTAACCCCGCTTCTGCAACAGAATCATCATCACCAATAATATTGAAACAACGCACCATATCATCTATATCACCAGCCCGCATATGCCAACCAGTTTTTCTGTCTTCAACCCTTTCTGCTGCCGCCGAAATGTCACTAACAATGGCAGGAACACCGCGTGCTGCCGCTTCAGCTACCACCAGGCCATAAGTTTCATACCACAAACTAGGGAAAATAAGGGCGCGCGCCTTAGCAAGTTCAGAAACCACCTGAGCAGAAGATAGCCAGCCTGTTACCCGACAGAACGGGTAGGATTCAGCTAGCCCACGAAGAGAACCATCGCCGACTAAGGTCAGGGATACTCCTGCTTTTTCTGCCGCTTTAAGTAATGTTTCAATCCCTTTTTCCGGATCTATCCTGCCCACCGCCACCACCGATTTATTCGCCCGGACATCCACCAGTGGCAGATGCGGGATTTCTATAGGATTTTCAAGAGCATAATACCGAGCATCTTCCGGCAGGTAGGATTTGAGTAAATCTGCGGATTGTTTTGAAAGCGTAATATAATCCATTACCGCGCTCGGCAATTCGCCAAATTTTTGCTGTATGAATGTCCGCACCACTCGGTATAGCTTATGCAGATAATGTCGCTTATCACACTGGGTTTTTATACAATCCAGCGACATAGCACGTTTTGGGCAGGGTTTACATTTAACATAATCAAAAAACGCCCCATTGGGACAGGCAGGAAAAAAGTCATGCAATGTACAGATCACCTTAAATCCAAGTTTATTCGCTACCCGGACAGGGCTGGTGGTTAAAGCCTTGGTATAGCCGTGCAGATGAATAATAGTATTAGCTCTGTTGTCATGCCAGCGGAGGCTGGCATCTAGTTCTTTATTACGGTTACAAAGACTGGATACCACATCACTAAGTTTTCCAAACCATTCGCTACGCTTATGGGGAAAACTTGCGCCTGGTATGACAATACTCTCCAATACATTACGCATTATTCCTGCCGCCTTGAAATTCCATAATCCCTGCAACATGGTGAAAGGATTTTTTCCGGCATTGATAAGCTCAGTCTGTTCAAGACATATAACTTCCAGCTTTGCGTTTTGCAGTTCCGGACAAACCGGACCGCATGCGCCTATAAATATTACCTTCACCCCGGCATTAGCCAAGCCTACGGCTTCATCAATGGCAACTTTGCTTGCGCCGCCATTGATATGGCAATAATCATTTAATATGATAATTGTAATATTTTTCATGATCTTGCAAACTTCCGGGAAAATATTCCTGATAATTTCTTCCCGTACCTAACCATTGGTATTTCAATAAATTTTTCCGCTGCAAAAGCTGCTGCAAAAACCGCTATTAACAACAGCGATAAAAATACCAGATTATTTTCATATATTCCAATGAGTAATGCAGCCTGAATCAACGGAGCATGTATCAGATACACACCATACGATATATCATATTTGGGTTCCATAACCGGTAGGCGCAAAGCGCAAATAAATACCAGCGTACCCACAAGTAATGGATATATGGGAATTAGTGGCAGCGCGCTGCGGAATGAGCAGATGGCAAACATCATAAAAGCCAGAATAAAAGCCATGGTAAAATTCATATTGAATTTATCGCGGTACAGATAAATGGCAATTCCCACCACAAAAAGACGTAATTGTCCGGGAAATTGCTTGGATAATGTCTCGGCTCCGTAATGAAGAGATAGCATGGCAAAAATAGTTGATAATATATATATGGTCAGCAAGGCTTTAAATCCATAGCGGTTTATCAGCCACCAAAGAAAGGGGACGGCCAGGTAAAACATCACTTCTATTTTTAGAGTCCATAGGCTGGGATTAATCGCATTATTACTTAGTCCTGAAAGCACACCGCCAATATCGGGCGAGATGAAATTAGCAAAAATAAGATTGCTTCCCAGATACTTAATAACATCTGCAAAACGTACGCTATCTGCAAAAAACCAGACCATGAATATGGTTTGCGCTAGTATGATAGCGGCGTAAAGCGGATATATTCTAAAAAACCGTTTTATATAGAAACTACCAATTTTTTGTGTAGTAATCTCAGGAGAATTCGCAAAACTGCCATAAACCAGATAGCCACTGACTACAAAGAAGGCATCTACGGCGAAATCAGCGTAGCCGTAAATTCCTGTAGCTTCCAGTTCCAGACCAGGCACAACCTTGAAATGACCAAAAACCACCAAGGTAGCTAGTATCAGCCTTATTATTGTATAGTTATTATGATGCATCGGATTTTAACCGGTTCTTCGAATCGTCTTTTTTCAAACTTCCAGCAAGATAAGAAGCTGCCGCACCAAGGAATAAGGATGCCATCTGGTCTTCAATCATGGATAAAGCTATCCCATAAAAAATTATAAAAAGGATGATACTCAGAGCATTAATAACCGCTGGTGCTGCCTGATTATTAACCTGCATGCACTTAAGCCATAACCACCCCATATATAGGAAGCTTAATATACCGAAAAACGCATACAACAACACAAACATATTATCAGCTGCATTAAAATCATCAGGCGAGTAAAAACGCTGCGCCCCACCAATTCCACCCAGCCCAATGCCAAAAGGAAAAATTCCCCTTTGTTCAATGATGAGCCAGGCCTTTGGCCACATATCTTCCACCCGCATGTAAAAGGATGCCATGCTGAATACACCTTCACCATTAGGCATAATAAATTGAGGAAGGATAACCGGCAGCAAAACCATGAGTAAAAAAGCTATAGTGATTCCAATCTTAAGGAAAACGGAAGGTCGCTTATAAGCTGTAAGAATCACGGCACAGACAAGCAGGAATGCAAGAATAGAGGCTTTCTGGGTGGACCAGTAAACAACCATAAATGTCATCAGCATTATTGATAACCGCATGGCAAGGCTAGGAATGTTAAAGATAAGCAAAAGTGCCAGCAAAGGAGTCACCACCGCCACGCTTATAGAAGAACGCATCAAACCGCCGGCGCGCTTATCTTCTCCGGTTATTTCCCAATCCCGGCTGATATCAACCTGGGTATCACCTATGGTAGTCTCAAGCCCGGTCCATGGATAAGAAAAAATTTCATATTTATCAATGGCTACGCCGAAAAATGTGATTATCCATAAAACCAGCACGACTTTTACGACATATCTGGGCGGAGACATGATATACTCAGCGAGAACGGCGCCCACAAGCATTGTCATCAACATTTTGATGCAGTATACTATTACAAATGTATCGCCTATATTCAAATAGCTTATAAGACCATGAAAAAATATTATGAATCCAAATATATAAAATGCTGAATGGAATTTATTACCGTCATGACGATTTATTAAAAAACTTAATATCAGCGGTATAATCAGAACTATATCTCTGATAAATATGAGAAAATCAGCTCCAATTGCGTTTAATCCATAGCGTACTGGCCCCTCAAATAAATAAAAAGAGAAATACACAAGCAGACACGAATAAATTAAGGTGCGCATTGATTTTTGCTGATATTAATTAAAAATTAAAGGGTTTTCGCTATAAACTACTACCATGACCTAGTATACAGATACTATTAAGTAAGTATTAAGGCAAATTTTTGTTGCATGAAGCTAAATTATGAGTAGAACCTACTGTATTAAGAATTAAAAAAATTGAAAAATAACAACGGAAAGTGAAATTAATGAAGCTTAATTTTTTCTCGCTAGTTTTTTTGTGTACAGCAACCGTTATGGTTTCGGGCTGCACGGAGTCTGCGTCTGATCTTCCACGCCTTCCTCCTGAACAATCATCCTCTTTGAAGAGGATAGATGAAGCACCACCACCTCCTCCTTACCTGTTGCAGGTTGGTGATACTATGGATATTAAAGTTCGTCTTAATCCAGAGCTTAACGAGTCTGTTATTGTTCCGCCGGATGGTTTGATTTCTACTGTTATGGCAGAGGATGTAATGGCATATGGTCGCTCAGTGAAAGAACTGCGCACTGATCTTATCAAACAATATCAGGAAGAGCTTACCGAACCGCATATTTCAGTAATAATGCGTTCGTTCGCTCCTAACCGCGTATATGTAACTGGAGAAGTTGCGCTTCCTGGCGAGTTTGTAACTGCTGGCCCTAACCTGACTCTTCTGCAGGCTATTGCTAGAGCTGGTGGTCTTAAGAACTCAGCAGGTACTAATAGCATAATCATAATCCGCCACGGTAGCGGAGGCACTCCAACCGCTTATGTTGTAGACTATGACGCTGCCAAATCTGGATTCCATCCGGAAAAAGATATCAGGCTCGCAGCTTATGACGTAGTATTCGTTCCGCGTAGCGATGTTGCTGATGTATATATGTATTTCCAGCAGTTCGTACAGCAATTCCTGCCAGCTTCTTTTGGTCTTTCTTATCAGATTAATCAACCGAACGTTTACAGATAATGGAAGGAACCTTTGGCACCCGCGACATAGTAGCAGCTCTTTTTCGCAATCTCCGCATATTTTCTGCAGTGGTTGCGGGCTGCGTGTTTCTTGGTATTCTGACCATACTTTTTTCGGTTCCGCTTTATCTGACATCTGGAAGCTTACTGGTGAAGTTTGGCTCGGATGCTGATGCCAGAGTAAATAATCCAAGCGACAAAGCGCAGATTTCGACTATTGACCGTCGGGAAATCATGCAGTCTAATCTTGATATTCTGCAAAGCCATGATTTGCTGAAAATGGTTATTGAGAAAGTAGGGGTTGACCGGATATATCCTGGTCTTTCAGAAAGCATTGGAACCAATGATTCTCCTGTAGAAGTTGCAGTTCGTAATATGCAGAGGAAGCATCTGGTTATAAAATCCAGCCAGCAAAGTAATGTGATTGATATTATCCTGCTGAATCAGGATCCTGAAGTTTCAGCAGAAATCGTACGCGAACTTCAGAGCATATTTATCGCCAGACAGTTGGAAATATTCAATAAGCCGCAAACTAATTTCCTGCTGGAACAGGTGAAGGAATCAGAGAGTAAATTGAATAAAGCGCAAAAAGACCTGCGCGATTTCAAATCGTCTGTTGGTATTTCTTCAATAGAAGAAGAGCTGAACGAGCTATTAAAGCAAAAAAGCAATGCCGCAACTGTGGCTTATCAGGCTGTTGATGATTCTCAGAATAAACTTTCTGAATTGCGCGATAAGGAAATTGAATTATTAACAACTTACCGGCCTCATAGCCCGCCAATAATTTCCATAAAGAAATCCATCGCTGAAGCAGAGCGGCAATTGCGTGAACGCCAGAATAACTTGACAGCATCCCGTAACAGTACGCTTTCCGAACAGAATGCCAGCATAAACAGGCGTATAAACAAGCTTGAGGAACAGCGCAACCACTATAATGATCTGATAAGACAGGTTGAAGTTGAAGAAGTAAATTATAAGAACTATCTGGCAAGAAGCGAAGAAGCCAGGATAAATGAAACACTGGGAGAGCAAAAAATTACCAGTATTTCCATAGTTGACACTCCCGATGTACCGGTCAGGCCAGCAATTCCCCGCAAGAAACTGATATTGCTTTCCTCCATTATCGCAGGAATATTGCTGGGTGCTGTCGTGGTATTTATTCGTGAATTTTTTGATGAAAGTTTCCGCACTCCCAAACAATTATCTAAAGACCTTGGAATACCCGTGCTTACCAGCTTGCCTAGGCAGGACGGCTTGATACAGCTTTTCAATAATATCGAGCATCTGCTGGTTAATGTGCCGCAACCGGTTATACAATTTGTGAGCAGTTACGAAGGAGAGGGCGCAGGTGCAGTTGCCAAGGAACTGGCTGATTTAGCAGCTAAGCAGGGAAAAAATGTTCTGCTCATAGATTCAGAACAGCTCCACAAAAATTTCTCACAGGAACATTTTGATTTCACCAAACGCCATAACAATAGCTGGACTATTATCGCAAGCTCTGCACTGCTGCGCAATGAACTGGGGCAGTCACTGGCAAAACAGGCAAACGGCAGCGTTCTGGTAGTTGAAGCAGAGCGTACACGCGCCCCTGTAGCTAAGGAAGTAAAACGTATGATTGAAGCTTTAGGCGGGAAAGTTGTAGGTTCAGTTCTAGTAAAACGGCAGATGTATATCCCTGGATTGGTATATGACCTGCTTTACAAAACAGAAAAATAAACCATCATTCCCATGCATATACTGATAGCTAACAATATCTACCCACCTATCATGGCGGGTGGAGCCGAACTGATAGTTGCCGAACTGTCAGAAAGGTTAGTTCAGCGTGGACATAAAGTAACAGTGGTTTCCACCTGCTCACCGGAAAGCGAACCATATCCTGTTGAAATCAGAAATGGAGTTGAAGTAATCCGCTTTTTCCCTAAAAATCTCTACTGGCATTGGGAACGGGGAAACAGGCGCGGTTATGAAAAAGCCCTGTGGCATTTGCGCGATGCCTGGAATAAGGATGCAGGCGCAAGATTTAAAAAGATTATCGCAGAATACAAACCTGATATTTTGCATACGCATCTGATTGATGGCATGTCAGCAGTTTTATGGCGTAGGGCGAAACAGGCTGGTATTCCTGTTGTTCATACGGCTCATGATTACCATCTGCTTTGCCCCCGCGCTTTACTGCTAAATAAATCACTGAAGATATGTGAAACTCCTGAAGCTTTTTGTCGCTTATACCGCAAGTGGCATATCCATACTACCCGCGATATAGATTTATTTTGCAGCCCTTCCCAGTTTCTTATTAACAAACATCTTGAAGCCGGTCTTGTTGCGGAAAGAACAGCGGTTGTGCGTAACGGCATCACCCTGCCTGCCAATATCGAAAAAAACTATGATAAAGCTTCAATTTTGAAATTTTTATTTGCCGCCCGGTTAACAGTTGAAAAAGGTTGTGAAGTCCTGCTGGAAGCACTTAAGCTGTTGCCAGAAAGCCTGCAATTTGAGTTCTCCATAGCTGGCAAAGGAGTCTACGCAGATAAGTTTATTGAACTGTCAAAAAATGACCAGCGTATCAAATATCTGGGCTATATAAGCGGTGCAGAAAAAGATGCCATCTTCCGTAAAAATGATTGGCTTTTAATTCCTTCGCTATGGTACGAGAATGCTCCGGTAGTTATTGTTGAAGCGGCAGCTTATAAAATGGGGATTATTGGTAGCAATATAGGTGCCATACCGGAATTTGTAGAGCATGAAAAAACCGGACTGCTGTTTGAACCGGGAAATCCAGTAGCACTGGCTGATGCCATTATGCGGGCAGTTAACGATAAGGAAATCCTACGTAATCTGACAAAATTCACTCCACGAATTTTGTCTAACTCCAGTATTGATAATATGGTAGATGGATATTTAAAACATTATGAATCCCTGAGGTATAATAAATGAAAAAATCAGTTTTGGTAGTGGGCGGCGCAGGATATATCGGCTCGCATGTTTGTAAGACACTGGACGGTGCCGGTTATCATCCGGTAACGCTTGATAATTTATGTACAGGGCATAAAAGCTTCGTACGCTGGGGAGAACTGGTCGAAGCATCTGTTTCTGATTCAGAAGCAGTGGCACATACTATCAAGAAATATGCTATCGACTCCGTAATCGATCTGGCTGGCTCAATAGAAGTAGCGGAATCAGTAGCCAATCCCCTTAAATATTATGAAAATAATTTTGCCAGCAAATTAACCTTCCTGCAAACTCTGAAGGAAAATGGCATAAAGGCTTTTGTGTTTTCTTCAACCGCTGCTGTTTATGGTGAGCCGGAGACGGTTCCAATTCCGGAAACCCATCGCTGTAATCCCAAAAATCCATATGGCTGGTCAAAATTCCTTTTTGAAAGGTTGCTTGCAGATTTCCACAATGTGGGTGGGCCGCCGTGGATGGCACTACGCTATTTTAACGCTGCCGGGGCATCTTTTGATGGTGATATTGGCGAAAACCACCAGCCGGAATCGCATCTTATTCCCCGCGCCTGTTTTGCCGCTCTGGGAAGGACTCCTCCTCTTGAGGTATATGGCAATGATTACCCAACTCCAGACGGAACCGCACTTCGCGATTATGTCCACGTTATGGATCTGGCGAGTGCCCATATATTAGCGTTTGAAGCACTTCTCGCTGGCAAAGCTCCTGCCGCCTATAATCTGGGAAATGGCATAGGTAGTTCCATTCAGGACATACTTTCCGGCTTTACTAAATTGGGTAAACCGGTTCCGCATGTATTTAAAGAGCGTCGTGCCGGTGACCCGGCCCGCCTGATTGCCGATAATAGCCTGGCTTGTAAGGAATTAGGCTTTAAGCCGCGTTACGGTGATATCGATAGTATAATAAGCTCTGCCTATAGCTGGCATGCCAGTAATTGATAAAATTTGATTTTTATTAGACTTAAAAGCCATTATTAATTCATCATTGTTTAGCATTGTTATGATTAAATTAGCTTTGCCCGATTGGTTATGAAATTAGTCATAAGGTTTGTTCATAAAACAAAGAAACGGGAGTATTCTTATGAAAAAAATATATATAAATAACATAAGCAGCAGCAAGTTCTCCTTTACTGCTTTTTGTTCGATATTGATGCTCATGTCACCAACGCAAGTCTTTGCCGCAAATGCAGTTGGAACGGAGACAATTCTTGGCAATTATTTCAGCGTTAATCTGCATATGGATGATTGCTGTAACGGCAATTATGCCGATGTTAACAAGGTGATAAGCGAACTGAAATATATTGGTGTCAGGAAAGTAAGGGACTGGCCAACCAGAGATGATGTGATTACCAAATGGCGGGCAATCAATGCGGCAACCGGTGTAACTTTTCATGCATCTATACCACAGGCTTCACCGAATGGGCAGCGTGTGGCACTGAACCGTATGAAAGATTGGCTCAAGCAATATCCGAAACTGATCCATACCATAGAAGGCAGTAACGAACCGGATACTGATTATCCAGCATCACAGGGGGCATCGCTGGCAGACTCCACGCTTCTGCAAAGTGATGTTTACTCAGTTGGCAAGGCTGCCGGAGTTCCTGTTGCCCAGCTCAGCGTGGGTGGAGGATGGGAGCCGCCATTATGGGAAGGTAACTATAAAAAATTCGGTTTTCCGCCAGCCGATCTTGGCAACGCCCACACCTATATGAATCCTGGGGTTCCGCCATCAATCATCCTGAAGAGGATTGGTGAGCTTGCCCAGTATTCGGTAAAAGGAAAACCGGTTGATACAACTGAGTTTGGAACCTATCAGTCACCACAGCAAAGTGACGACATAAACAGTGCCTTCATGCATATGGCTCCTTTCAGCTCATACCTGCTCGGTCATGTAGGACTTTCTGTATATGCCCTGCATGATGATATGTCTAATGTGGTTGGTTTCTATAAGATGGATGGCAGCAAAAGAAAATTTGCTGATTACTGGCATCATACCACCAGATTGCTTTCCGATCCAAAAGGCAAGAAACTTCCGTTAAAAAGAATAAATATAAGTTTTACCGACCAGAAATCGTCCGGGGCAGCTCCGCTTGGAATCAAGAATGTGGTGATGCATAAGTCTGACGGCTCGATCTGGATAGCAAGCTATAATGAAGACAAGGCAAATTCGCCTGATGGTTTCCAGACTATAAAATTTGACAGAAAATACAAAACGGTAAGAATTTATGATGGACGCACCGGTGCTATCATAAATCAATTCAGGAACATAAAAACCTTGAATTTGCCATTGCCTGCCAATCATGTATTTCTTATAGAACTTGCAAGGAAGTGGTAATTGATTAACCATTTCCAGTTAAATAATTAATATTTCTGTGATGTAATATACTCATTCTGTATAATAATTATACAGAATGAGTATGAAAATCGAGTCCGAAAGACCGATTTTCCGCTGCGAAGCGAGCGTATCTTCAAATAAGAACTGTATAGTTCTTATTTGTAATTACTATAACTAGCAACAGTAACTATTCATTGGAAAAATTATGCACAAACACACCAGAGCCACCTCTTATCCTGCTGCCATGAAAATAGAGAATTTTGATGAGATTCAGGCGCGCTACCAGATGATGCCGTTGGCAAATCGGGCAATGGCTGTAATATCTGATGCCAAACCAGCCCTTAACTGCGCTCTGCTCATACTTAGAGAGCTAGCCAAAGAAGGCGATACCAAACAGGCAATCACTAATTTGCGCCATAATGCTGCCATAATTTCCCGTATCCGTCCCTCGGAAGCAAAAACCACATTAATGGATCAATCGGTAGATTTCATAAAAACCGCCGAGAATAAATTAATGCAGTGGCATAAAACTTTGGATCTTATCGCCCATGGTAATGCCAAAGCAACACTGGTAATAAACAGGCATTCAGAGCATCGTTGTGTCGTAAGCGTTAGCAGCTATCTTCCCCTTATCAAGCTGGTTATTATCGAGCTTTCGGCACTTAATAAAAACAATATCGATACATATAATAGAATGCTGGCAGAAATCCGTCGCTGCACTACCATTCTAAGCGATTGCGAATGTGCATCTGAGCTGGATAGTATAGTGCTGCATTGATTTGCCATTCTACCTGCAAATATCCGGGCATTCATCACTGATTCCATAAAGGTCTGCGTAGCAAGGACCGCCCGGTCCAGCGTAACACGGACCACCAATTCCATTATAAGCACCACCACCTGGTCCGGAATATTTTGCTCCGCCCGGTCCGGCGTAACATGGACCGCCAGGACCACTATAAGCACCACCGCCCGGTCCGGCATAACACGGACCGCCAACACCGCTGTAATAAGGACCGCCAGGACCCGCATATCTTGACCCACCAGGGCCGGCGTAACACGGTCCACCTACGCCAGCATAAGCTGATCCGCCAACTTCTCTATATGCCGGATCATAAGAAGTTACATTGCACGGATCATTTCGCCTATCATTGTTATTGCAATTGCAGAGTGTGCCAGCTTTCGCTGAATCAGCACAAACAGCAAAGGCTAAAATGGTCATAAAAATAATATGAAATTTTTGCATATATCCCCCTTATAATTTCTCATTACAATTATACCCATTCTGTATCATTCTTATACATAACGACTATATAGTAGTTCCGAATAAGAACTGTATAGTTCTTATTTGAAGATACGCTGCCTACGGCGCGAAAAATTGGACTTTCGGTCTCGATTTTCATAGTCGTTATGTATAATTCTTATCCATAACGACTATAGACTTGATTTGCAGGACTATAAAGCTACAGTGCTAAAATGTTTTGTGCCTAAATGATATTAATAATAATAAAGATTCAGTAGTGGCAAGCCTGAATGGAACGCTGATAATAACGATAGAAAAGCAGGATAATTATCATGCAGCACCCATCTGAAATATACTCTGTTCGCAAAGGTGTTTTACCTCGCCGTATCCGCGAGTTCATGGAAACAGAGTCCGCCAGTGGCGTGGTGATGATTGTATTCGCAGTGTTGGCGGTTATTGCCGCTAATTCTCCTTTTTCCACACTTTATAAAGAATTTGTGTCATCGCCAATTTCTTTTGGATTTCAGGATTCGATAGTTTCTGAACCGCTGAAGAATTGGGTCAAAGACATTCTGATGGTGCTCTTCTTCTTTATTATCGGATTGGAACTGAAACGTGAGATGTCGGAAGGTTTTTTATCGAAGCGTGATCAGATAATTTTGCCACTTTTTGCCGCAGCGGGAGGAATGGCTGCTCCTGCCCTCATATTCTTCTTATTTAACCATAACAGCCCGGAAACGACCAATGGCTGGGCGATTCCCTCAGCAACCGATATTGCCTTCGCACTGGCAATTCTTACGCTGTTTGGCAAAAATATTCCGCCTGCAGTGAAGATATTTCTTCTGGCAGTTGCTATTTTTGACGATCTGGGCGCAATTATTGTGATTGCAGTTTTTTACAATTCAGGGCTTGCAATAGAGCCTCTGTTGCTGGCAGTTGGTGGAACCATTGCACTTTTCGCGCTCAATCGCTTCAATATTATAGTAATGACCCCATACGTATTGCTGGGGATATTTCTCTGGTTCTGCTTCTATTATTCAGGAATCCATACCACCTTGGCAGGTGTGATGGTTGGTCTGATGATTCCGATGCGTAACCCGTCCGATCCAAAAGATTCCCCGCTCAATCGCTGCATGCATTTTCTGCATCCGTGGGTGAGTTTTATGGTTCTTCCCATATTCGCATTTACCAGTGCGGGAGTTGATTTGAAAGGTCTAACAGTTTCAAGTTTTCTGGAGCCGTTGCCACTTGGTATTGCTCTTGGATTATTCATTGGCAAGCAGATCGGTATTTTCGGGGTATCATTTCTGCTTATTAAATCGAAATTGGTGGCAATGCCTGAGGCGGCAGGGTGGAAGCATCTTTATGCAGTTTCCGTGATTGCTGGTATCGGGTTCACTATGAGCTTGTTTATTGGAATGCTGGCATTTTCTGATCCTCAATTGCAGGAAATGGTAAAAGTAGGGGTAATCAGCGGCTCATTATTATGTATCGTATGGGGGGCAGTGGTACTCAGGCTGATCAAAGGAAAAGCTTAACAATGCATTATGCTTAAATACAGAATGAATATAATGGTCTTTACCTGATTTCATTTATCTTGAAGCCACCCAATTTTTTAATTATGCCACAAATTTATTTACCTCATCTCCTCATAAACCTGCGTCAATCGACAAAATGTCGCAACATCCAGAACTTCCGCCCGCAACGTTCCATCTATGCCTGCTTTTTCCAGCAAAGTTTCAACCGGAACACCAAGTGGCTTAAGTGCTGAGCGTAACATCTTGCGCCGCTGTCCGAAAGCGGCGGCTACTACTTTTTCCAACGCATCTTTGGAAACGGGGGAAAGTGGTTTTTCATGTGGCGTTAAAGTTATAACCGCCGAATGAACTTTAGGCGGTGGGGAGAATGCTCCCGGCGGTAGCTGGAAATCATAGCGGCATTCACACAGGAATTGGCTTATTACCGAAAGCCTTCCATATTCGCTGGTATCTGGTGATGCGATAATGCGACCGGCAACCTCATCCTGAAACATAAGAGTCAGGGATTCATAAGTGTCTTTTCCATATCTGGCAATATCATCAAGCCACTGTAACAAAAGCATAGTGCCTACATTATAAGGCAGGTTAGCGACAATTTTGCGTGGGGCAGGAACTGATTCCAGCAAATTTACCTTAAGAGCATCACCATGAATTACTTTAAGCCTGCCATCATTCCATAAATGTGCCAGTTCTTCCATAACCGCTATGCCACGATCGTCTTTTTCTATTACTGTCAGGCTCTTAGCACCAGCGGCAAGCAATGAGCGGGTAAGCCCGCCGGGACCTGAACCAATTTCAATAATGTTATAATTCTTTAAGTCACCGGCATATAAAGCGATTTTATCAGTAATCCCACTATCCAGCAGGAAATGCTGCCCCAGCGATTTTCTGGTAAATAATCCGTGCTTATCAATGACTTCTTTAAGCGTAGGGAGGATAGGCGGCATAATGCTTTGACTCAATTATTAATAAATGGTATATTTTCAGCATAATATTAAACTCAGGCAATAGCTATACTCCATTCTGGATTTTTTAATACAGAATGGAGTATAAAAATCGAGACCGAAAGTCCGATTTTTCGCCGCGTAGCGGGCGTAACCAGAAAATAATGATATATCATTATTTTCTGTAACAATTATAAGAGATTTTTTGCATGGCAGAAGATAAGACTCGCAAAGATGATATTGCGGACATAATAAAAAAGGCAAAAAGCGATGCCAAGAATGCTGCGCATCTGACTGCTGTTGCAGAATATGCTAGAAATCTGTTGTCTAAGGAAAATCTGTCCCCGGAAGAAAAAGGTAATGTAGAAAATACTGCTGAAAAATATTCTGCAAAACTTCCTGGATTTCTGCTTGGAGCTGAGATGCTTGCCAAAAGATTTGGAATGTCAGATGATGAAATCAAACCATTCTCCGAAGAGCTTAAAACCATAAGTGATGAAGAGCTTACCACTATACGCGATAAGTTAAATAAGGGTGGCTTAAGTGGTGAAGTACAGGTGATGAAAGATGGGTTTCTGAATGGTGTTGTTTTAAAATATAGCGATTTAGAGAAAGCATCAACGCGTGAGGGTATTGAACGAAAGTTTATTGATGAACTAAAGCCGGTTATATTGGAGCAAGCCGTTAAAGACCGAGCTAAAGAGGTTTTAAGCGAAGAGTATCTTAAGAAAGATTCCGCCCAAAATGGAGATAATATACCGTCGTTTGTATTGCCACAGAATATCTCAAAAGCCCTTGATGATAACCTTAATGCTACTCCTGAATATTATGATAAATATGGTAAAGCTGTTGCAGGAATACAGGCTAAAATCAAAAATTCTCAAGATATTCCAAAAATAATCAGCACGGCGGAAAAAGAAATAGCAGAAGGAATTAAGGGCGGGCAGTATGAAAAAGAAATTGCTCAGCTTGTAATTGCAACCAGAGAAAAAATCAGCAAAATGCCTGATGCTGCAATGGTTACGGTACCTGAAGAACCAGCTCCGCCGCTGGAAAATAAATTGGCTGCTAAGAACCCAAATTCTCCGCTTAACGAAGATGAATTTACCGCACAGCTTAAGAATGCCTTATTAGGAGGCGCGATTGCAGGACATGTTCTGGGTGAGGCAATGACAAAACATCCGGAGATATCGCAAGGCGATAAAAATAAACTGCAGGAACTTCTGGGAATAGATGGATATGCAAAAACTTTTACCCAGATACAAAGCAAGCTTCCTGATAGTAATGAAAAGATGCTGAGTAAAGAGGAGTTTCTTAAAAATGTACCAGCAGGTGCTCTCAAGAATGAATATGAAAGATTTTTTTCTGACATGGAAAGCATGGAAAAAGTTGATTTTAGGCAATTAGGTGGACTTAAGGCTAAATACCCGAATGTTTTTGCTGATATGGAAAATAATGCTCCTAAATATAGGAAAATGAGCCCAAAAGAAGATTTTCTTATGGGCGGAGCAGGCTACATGAAGGAGATTAATGCACAGATTTATTCAGGAATGCATAATGAAAAGATTGCTGAGTTGAATGGTAAGATAAGTGGCATCCTTGATAAATATCGTGATAAATTGATTGAGAAAGCAAGGACAGAACTTAAAGAAGTAGCCTCCGGAAGTGCGCTCAGCGGCAATTTTATTGAGTCACTGGAAAGGCTGCAAAAAAATCATGGGTTAGGGGCTGAGGTTTTGGATTCTGGTTATAATGATCCAGCTAAACCACATAAGACTGCAGAAGAGATGCAGAAAATTGCAAATTATTCCATAAAGAGCGGCGGTGCTTTATATAAGGCGCATGAAGCTCTGGATGGTATCAAATCCGGAAAAATTGATGCTAAAGAAGGAATCAAGACAATTAATAAGCAGCTTTCCGAGCAGGGATTTGGCTATGACAGGCTGGATAAAACTTTTGATCCATCAAATCCCGATTTTTCCAAAACCGCTGATGAAATGAAAGTGGAAATTAAGAAGGCAGTTAGCCATGGTAATTATAACCGGTTAGAACTGATAAAACTTCCGAAAAACAAAGGTAAGTATAAGGAACCTGATTTTAACTTAGAAGGCGATAAGCTATTTAAAGCTGTTGATGTTCTATTAAATGTTGAAGCCAATTCAACAGTTGAAAAAAGCAGATTTGACGAAGCAGAAACAGGTAAAATTTCTGCTAAAGTTCCAGATATAGCTGTTACTGAGAGAAAAGAGACTACTTCAATAAAGCCATCTGAGCCAGATAAGAGTGGAGAGCAAGAAGAAGCTAATCCTGCTTTGGTAAAGAAATTAAAAGGGCTTATTCTAAATGATGAAATCAGGATGCTGGTATTTAATGAATTGTTGCATAAAAATCCGATTTTACCACATGATAAAAGACAGATTTTGAACGAACTTTTAGTAAAAGATTTTGATTCAGCAGCACTTGATAAAGAAAAAACAATTGCCGCAAAGCAAGGTATAGATGAGAAAGCTTTCTTTAGAGCATATGATACTGCTAAAAAACAAATTCCTAATGAAAATAGTAAAAAAATTGAGCGTTTAAAAAAAGGAATGCAGGAAAGAGTTGATGAAGATGTAATTGATCAACACATTCGAGAAGTAAGAAAAACTTTAGACCAAGTAGCTTCTGGTCATAGTAGTAGTTTTTCTCTACGTTCCTACCTAAAGAATTATGATCTTGAAATAAGGGTTCTAGATCCTAATTACGATCGTAAGAAACCTGATGAATCTCCAACGAATGCTCAAATGGAAAAAACTCTTGCCCCTTTATTTAAAAAGGGCGATGCTTTAAATGAAGCACGTGAAGCATTGTATCAAATGGAGATTGGAAAAATTGACGTTAAAACCAGTATAGAAGATATAAATGGATACCTTTCTTCTGCAGGGCTTGGATATGATGCGCTTGATCCAAAATTTGACCTTAGAAAGCCCAATGATCCGCACAAAACTTCCAAAGAAATGAAAGATGTAATTAAAGCTGCTGCAGAAAAAGGAAATGTTGCTGCAGAAGAAGAGCGTAAACGTATCCTAGATAAAGACGGAAAAGAACCACCTTACTACACTTATCAGCGCATTCCTGCAAAACCTGATCGTAGTTTAGATTTAGATAAATTATTAAATCTTCCCGAAGGCAAAAAGACCTCGGCAAATCCTGCCGATGATAAATTTGCGGCTATTATGAAAGATGTTCAGATAAGTCCATTAATCGCATATAATGAGAGTAGTTTTGTTGCAGGCGCACCGCAAAACGGGCGTGGTGGGCAAGTGTTAGCCTAGTTATTAAAATTTTATCTTTTCATACTGAACCAATTTAAACTATCATCAAAACAAAGATGATATTAATTGGTGAGCTTATCATGGACAAAGCATTACTCGTAGTTATCGCACTTATTATCAGTGCGGTTTTGGGCATATGGTGGCAGAAGCTGGTGATGGGCTTTGGTCTTACGCATATGCTGAATTACCCGGCGAGAATCCTGCGTGATTTTGAGCGCAAGCTTAACCTTGATGGGCTTTCAAATTCCGAGCAGAGTTTTCGAGGATTGTTATTTGTTGCGATAGCCATAATTGCCAGTTTGTTTGTGGGCTGGTTGTTTTCCCTTATATTCAGCAATCCCATTTTTACTCTGGCTATTCTTGCTATATTCCTTCCGGTTGGTAGTAGCTGGAGTCGGGTCAGTTCCATAAAAAAGAATCTGAAAATAGGAAATATTCCAGCTGCCCGCCAGCAGTTGGACGGCACTGTTTTCCGCCATCACGCGGTTATGGACGCTCCTTCGCTGGCAAGGGCAGCGATAGAATATCTTAGCGTACAGTTTTCCGAAAAGATACTTTCTCCGGTTTTCTGGTTTATATTGCTTGGTGTTCCCGGGTTATTTGGCAGTGTTGCAATAAGCATTCTTAATGAGACACTTGCGGGAGCAAATAATAAAACAAGCCCATTTACCAAACCAATATCCGGTATCCACTTTATTTTTAATTATATCCCAGTGCGACTTGCGGCATTTTTATGGGTTATTGCGGCATTATTCCTGCCAAGTATCAATATACCTTCAGCCATACGGGAAATATCGCAGGAAATGCCTATGGGAAAGCCGAATAATATTGCTATATTATGTGCGGCTTCCAGTTTAAACCTGTCGCTTGGCGGTAATAGCTCAGGATATTGCAATGACAGATGGATAGGAGGTGGCAGAACCACCCCCGGCAATGCCGATATAACCAGGGCACAATTTTTATTTATATTATTATGCCTGCTGCTTATTGTCAGCCTTGGCCCTTTTCTTTGAAAAATTTTCCAGATTGGGTTGTGAGTGGTTATGATGCTTATTACCAGACCCACACAGGAATTTATCGTGAATATCAATGGTGGATTTCTTGCCAACATCACTCCAATTATTCTTAAGCCAGAAATCAGCAGCATTATACCCAATATTTTTTAGATATTGGAAAAAATCCCAGTCAGCGTTCATTTTACTTGAAGCGTTTAAAGCCTTCATTTCTTCCGGTGAATAGATCAGATGCATCTTTACATCTTTATAATCTTTATTTGATAATTTCCCCTGCCTTATAAGTTTTGAGACAAATTCGATGGCACGCATTTCCGCGGTTAAGCTGGAATTAAAAGTAATCTCGTTGACACGGTTAATAATTTCACTGGCGGTGCGCGGCATAATGTCTTTATGCAGAGGGTTTATCTGCACCAATATAACGTCTTCAGTTCCACAGCCATAAATAAGCGGCCAGATAGCAGGATTTCCCATATAGCCGCCATCCCAATATTCTTCTCCTTCAATTTCCACTGCCCTGAATAAGAAAGGTATACAGGTTGATGCCATCAGCACATCAACGGTGATTTCATTACAGTGAAATATTCTTGCTTGTCCGCTGCCAACATGGGTTGCAGCAATAAATAGTTTGATAACACTGCAGGCAGATATAGCGTCTACATCCAGTAATTCTTCGACTATCTCGCGCATTGGATTATAATCCAGCGGGTTAAGCTCATAAGGGGAAAATACGCGACTCAGCAAATCAAAAAAATGATAGCTGGGCGACATATCCATATTCCAGCCGGTAAGTATGCGCTCCAGCGGATTTTTATGCAGAGGACTATAAGCCGCGCAATCACTTACGCGTTTCCAGAAATTATGCAGCATCTCCTTTGCTCCGACATTTCCGCCTTGCATATAGCCGTTTACCAGCATTGCTGCATTCATGGCTCCGGCACTGGTTCCGCTTATTCCTTCTATGATTAATCTTGGTTCTTCTAATAAGCGATCGAGCACGCCCCAAGTATAAGCACCGTGCGCGCCACCACCCTGCAACGCCAGATTTACCTTCTTGGATTCTATTACAACCGACATATATTTCCTCTTAATTTACAACCTATTATTATATAACGGCTAAATCAAGTTGAATTGCAAATGCTATTGTTTGCAATTGTAACAAAATATTCATAAAACTACACGCGCAAATTATGTTAGGATGCCTGATGTTTAAATATAACATTATTAGAAAGGTGATTTATGAGAGATGATGATAAGAATTTGAGTGATTTTCAGAAAGCAAAAAGATCAAGAGATAAATTTGGGTATGCTGCTGATATAGCATCTGTGCCACTCCTCCTTGGACTTGGTGGAGGAGAGCTTGCTCTTTTTACAGCTCCAGAAAAACCCATCTATAATACAGATAGCGCACATGTTAGGCAACTATAGACCTCTGCATAATGCTTTAAAACTCCAATAATTTTGTTATTATTTCCGCA
>JBBTBX010000018.1:0-46890 GCA_038043465.1 Pseudomonadota bacterium | reverse complement strand
TTCCATAGCAACACAGCCTTACAGCAAGTGTTGCACTTCAGTCTAGAACTGGGGACCGCTCTGGAACATTGATATAAGTAAATATTGCAAGAACCGCTGCCAATGGGAAAAATCGAATGAAAATCACTCTAAGTGATTCATTATTAAGTGCCTTGATATTCTAGTCTGCCCCAAATTTATACGCATGATACCTGTATGAAGCAAATATGCAGATAGAAGTTACCAACCACATTATAAAATAAATTGCTCCTCCTACCTTCAAAACGGAAAGAAGAACTGGCAGTAATAAAAATAACGAACAATATTCAAGCAATAACCAATGGTTTTTCGTCATTTTATTGCTTAATTTACCCATTGAGGGCATTTAACCTTTTGGCTCGCTAGATTTCCTGCCACTTTGCGGACCAACCTTAGGTTTTTCACCACTCATCAGAGAATCAATTATTTTTATAACTGAATCAGGAGTCAGATCCTCATAATAATTATCATCACCACCAAAGCTAGTTACCTGACACATAGGCGCATTCACGCATGCGCCAAGACATTCCACTTCACGTAATGTGAACTGCCCATCGTCTGTTGTTTCGCCGATTTTTACACCAAGGCGGTTTTCGCAGGCTTCAACTATTTTATCTGAACCTTTCAGCCAGCATGGTGTTGTGGTACATACCTGCACAAAATGCTTACCTACCGGCTGCAAATTATACATTGTATAAAAACTGGCAACTTCATAGACTTTGACTGGTGGCATTCCCAGCATATTTGCCACATAATCCATTGCTATTTTCGGCAGCCAGTTATTATTTTGCTTCTGGGCAAGGGCAAGAAGCGGCATAACCGCGCTTTGCTGCCTTCCCTGCGGATATCTGGAAATTATGACACCTGCCTCTTGCAGGTTTTCAGGAGTAAACACAAAGCTTTCCGGCTCTAATTCCGGATGGTAGTGATATTTATTGCTCATAATTTTAATTCTACTATTCTTCTTGTCGCACTTTTGGTTATCATTTTAACTGCTCCTTTAACAGTTCGTCTGAATCATCATCGCTTTTAAATACAACTGCAGGGGGAATTTCCAACTCCATAAACCTTTTCTGATAAATTTTTACCAGCCTGCCCCTTGCCGATTTTTCCGACGGCATCAGCAGCAACTGCCCTTTGGCGAAGGGAGGGTTGGTCTTCGCTACAATAAAACAGGCAAGGCTGTCAACAGCAGTACCATCCTTATAAAAAAATACCATCCCGCTTTTATTAAGTGAATATTGCAATATTTGTCTTTGCCCTTTCATGACGCTATCATGCACTTCCTTCAAAGTTGCCGCACTTAATATGCTTACATATTCACCATAGCGCGAATCAGCTTCAAAAACATAATATTGCAATGGTCTTTGTGTATAAATTTCTATCTCTCTGCCGGAAGGAACCTCATAGAGCATCACTAGCTTCCATATACCTATCAGATCTTCTTTTTTGCAAAATGCCGATGGCGGCAACGTAGGAAATACATCACGACTGCTGGTAGGTTTGCTTTCAATTGCCACTTGCTCTGTTTGTGCAGACCTTACAACCTGCGCATTCACAGAAAATAAAGGCAGTATACTGAATAATAGAAGAAAAACTGAAAAAAGCATTTTCATCGGTCAATCTCGCCAAACACAACATCCATTGTACCAATAATTGCCACCACATCCGCCAGCATGTGCCCTTTGCTCATAAATTCAAGAGCCTGCAGATGGGCAAATCCCGGGGCTTTTATCTTACAACGATAAGGCTTATTTGTTCCATCTGCAACTAAATATACGCCAAACTCGCCTTTTGGAGCTTCCACCGCAGTGTAGGTTTCGCCGACCGGAACATGATAACCTTCACTATATAGCTTGAAATGATGAATTAAAGCTTCCATAGATTGCTTCATAAGAGCACGTTTCGGCGGAGCAATCTTAGGGTCTCCGGTCACTACAGGGCCTTCCGGCATTTTTTCAACGCACTGCTTGATAATTCGCAACGACTGGCGCATTTCTTCCATACGCACCAGATAACGATCATAACAATCACCATTTTTACCGATAGGAATATCGAAATCAAGCTGCGAGTAACAATCATAAGGTTGAGATTTACGCAAATCCCAAGCCACACCCGAACCGCGCAGCATCGCCCCTGAAAATCCCCAATCCTGCGCCTGCTTGGCAGAAACCACGCCAATATCAACCAAACGCTGTTTAAAAATACGGTTTTCGCTTAAGAGATTATCGACATCGTCAATATATTTGGTAAAGCCTTCTACGAATTTCAGCACATCTTCGTTCAGTCCTTTTGGAATATCCTGATGCACACCACCTGGCCTTATGTATGCAGAATGGAAACGAGCACCTGATGCCCTCTCATAAAATTCCAATATTTTTTCCCGCTCCTCAAATAGCCATAACAGGGGTGTCATTGCTCCAATATCAAGGGCTTGCGTCGTGACATTAAGAATATGGTTTAAGATGCGGGTGAGCTCACAAAACATCACCCGGATATATTGTGCGCGTAGTGGCACTTCACAACCAAGCAATTTTTCTACAGCCAGAGAATAACAATGTTCTTGCGCCATCGGCGACACATAATCAAGGCGGTCAAAATACGGCAGTGCCTGTAGATAGGTTTTATGCTCAATTAGTTTTTCCGTGCCGCGATGCAGAAGCCCGATATGCGGATCAGCACGCTCAATCACCTCGCCGTCCATCTCTAGAACAAGGCGCAAAACCCCATGCGCCGCTGGATGCTGCGGCCCGAAATTGATGGTAGTGGTTGTTTTGGTGGTTTCTTGGGTCATTTTATTATTAGTTGCTAGTTACTGGTTGTTAGTTGTAAGTCTATTAAGTTTATGTTGTCTTTTCAAGATAATTGCTATTCTTCTGCCGTAAACTTAAACTCTATAGAGTATTTCATTAGCTTTAACGTAGGCACTACACTAGCAGCAGATTTCGTGCGGTTGCTAAAGTCATGTGCTACTAAAATTCCTCTAACTAGAGACCTATTCTCTGCTTTTGCCAAATCTCCCATATACCCCAGTATCTGAGCGATTGAACTTTCTGGTGCTTTGCCAGCTTTAAGCTCAATCACAACGATATAACCATCATTATCTTCACAAGTAATATCTATACGACCAGAATCAACTACCAATTCCTTTCCGCCATCAAAATCTTTAAGTGATGGCTCAAGACTTTTTATATTCCTCCGCAATGCAACCTGCATATCTCGCTCAATAGACAATCTCTGTTTTTGAGTTTCTTCATTGGAGGCAATATCGCTATTAGATATAGTGCCTTGGGTTTCCAAAGAGTCAGGTTGAAATTCGCAATCATTAAGAAATTCTTGATAGCGCATAGCAGCAGCTTTATATGTGGCAAGATTTTCTCGCAAATCAACATTATCACCCATTATGATTTTTGAAGGGTTAGGTTTATTTTCTCTTTTGTCTTTCATTGAGTATTGTAAAGAATCTATTATTCCTTGATAAGTTCCATTTGCAAAATGCTCATCAATATTTCCATAGTGAGATTCTATTTTTCGTAATTCAGTAATTCTTGGGTTTTTTACATTAGGCGCATTTTGCTCAAACCATTTTCTGTATTCTTCTTCACGCATAAATTTCTCTAATGGCTATTATTAGCAGCTTGCTTAGCACGTTCATATAAAAATTCTGGGGCAAAATCTGCTCCATTTGGCCAAATTAATACTGGTATTTCTGGAGAAATACGAGCTTGTGCAAAAAGTTTTTTATCCTTCAAAGGTTCAAACATTTCACCCCATAACTCACTTTCTAAATCAACAATGCCGCATACCCCATCAGAAAAACATAGATTAACGCTATAATCCCCTGCATAGGATGCTTCAATTAACTTTGCATAATTAGCCATAATAATCCCCTATTATAACGGTTTAATTTTATTCAATATACCATGCCCAACCGCAATATTCCAGTTTTCCATCAATTCATCACGATGCAGCTCAAGCCAATCAAGCACCGAACGTAATTGACTAGGCGGAAAACGTCCATCTACAATACCAGTTTCTATTTCAACTGCAATTTCAAAATCTTGATAATAAGCATGAAAATGCGCTGGTGCATGTTCATTTGCAAACATACAAATAATTATACCAAAAAATCGGCTAATTTCTGGCATATATTCCCTACAAAAACCTGTGCATTATATAAACATCAACCAGACCTTTACTGGCATGGTCAAAGCCTTTTGGCAAGGTTCCGACTATCTTGAAACCAAGAGATTGCCAAAGCTCAACAGCTATTTTATTAACACTGACCACAAAATTAAACTGCATGGCTTTATAGCCATGTTTTTTTGCGTATTTAAGCGCGGCTTCACCAAGCGCGCGCGCAATTCCCAGCCTTCTGTAATCGGGATGCACAATAAAAGAAGCATTAGCGACATGGTGCGCCCTGCCCGTTCGATGCGGGCGGACAGCCACGACCCCCGCCACTTTTCCGTCAATATCGGCAACCATACAATGCGTTCCCTTGGCTGAAATCCAATAAGCCAGAGATCTTTCAGGTGTCATCTCCGCCAGAGTGTATGAATAAGTTTTTCCTTCATTCAGCACGTCGCAGAAAATATCGTATATCTCCTCAAAATCTTCGAGGCGGGCAGGTCTTATGGTGAATGATGGACGGTGGATGGTGGATGGTGTTTTTTTTCCTGACATTTTTTGCTTTCTTTTCACTAATCACTAACACTAGCCACTAGCACTGACCTTCCCACGGACTTAAATAATCAAAATTGCGGTATGCCTGGTTGAGCTTAACCGGTTCATATACCACGCGTTTCTGCTCAACATCGTAGCGAAGCTCAACATAGCCGGTCAGCGGGAAATCCTTGCGCTGTGGATGACCTTCAAAACCATAGTCAGTAAGTATCCGGCGCAGGTCGGGATGATCGGAGAATAGAATACCATACATATCCCACGCTTCCCGTTCATACCATCCGGCTGAGGAAAATAATGATATAGAAGAAGGAATCGGAGTTTTTTCATCAGCGCAAACCCGCACGCGTAAACGCTCATTTTTCTTAAGGCTAAGCAGCAGATATACAACTTCAAAACGCTGCTCACGCTCAGGAAAATCAACACCGGCAATATCAACAAGCTGGGTGAAGAGCATATCCTTGTCATCACGCAAAGAGGTGAGTAACGGCAATAAATTATCCGGCTTAACGTTCAGAACCTGCTCGCCACCAACGATTTCTGACGTTGCAGCAAAATCTTCCAGCCATTTGTCATCGAAGATCATATCCCATCTATCCCTATTTGTCGTTCATTCCTGACACTAACCAGCCTACCTACTTTAGACGTTTTCTCTCCAAAATTATGGCGTTTTATTTCTTTATTATCATCAAGCTCTAGAACATTTACTTTCCAATCCTCGCCTTTTTCTTTAGGAGCAATAAATTCATATAGAGTGCAATTCGTTATATATTCACGTTTTGCGACATTATCACCCAACGTATTCTCCAGAACTCGGCGAATATTACCTCCGTGAGTAACAAACAAAGGTATGCCACTATAATTGCGCAGCTCTTTTGCAATTGCCTTTATTGTTCTGGTACTCAAAATATCCTTCGGCTCTTCCCCTTCAATTTTTTTACCACTCTTTTTAATTTTATCTCGCTCTTTGTCAGACATTCCCTCTGCTGCACCATAATTACGCTCGTTAATTCCACTATCTTTAATATGTGGTACATGGCGTAGAGCATCACTGTCACTTATTAACTTTGCCGTATCTACAACCCTGTGCATTTCGCTGGTAATGATACGGTCAATAGGCAGCTCTATCTTTGTAAGAAGTTGTCGCACCTCTATTGCTTGCCTCCTACCCTCATCCGTTAAAACCGTTTCACTAGCCTTGCCGCTTACAACCTTATTCTGATTATCCTCGGTTTCAGCATGGCGAATCATGTAGAAATTCCTGCCATATGGTAACTCCTTACTCACCTTATGATACTCCCAGTGCGGCGGATTTTTTTCTGTAGCTGCAAAATTCCATACATCAAGGCTTCTGCGGTCGGCGGGCAACCGGGAACATAAATATCAACGGGGACAATGCGGTCACAACCACGCACCACGGAATAGGAATAATGATAATATCCACCACCATTGGCGCAGCTTCCCATGGAAATCACATAGCGTGGCTCTGCCATCTGATCATATACTTTACGCAGTGCCGGTGCCATTTTATTGCACAGCGTTCCCGCCACAATCATAACGTCTGCCTGACGCGGGCTGGGACGAAACACTACTCCAAGATGATCCATGTCATAGCGCGAAGCAGCCGCCTGCATCATCTCCACCGCGCAGCAGGCAAGACCAAAAGTCATCGGCCACAGGCTACCCGCCCTCGCCCAATTAGCCAGCTTGTCAAAATTGGTTATGACAAAGCCTTTATCGTTATATTCTTCCACCACGTCATTAAGGAGCGCGTCTTGCAAGTTTTGAGTGCTGAGTGCTGAGTGCTGAGTCATATTTTTCTTTAATCCCTAAAGCCTAATCCCTAATGCCTATCTTTATTCCCATTCTAAAGCTCCCTTTTTCCATTCATAAATAAAGCCAACAGTAAGCACGAACAAAAACGCCATCATTGACCAGAAACCAGCCACCCCTATGTCGCGCAGTGACACTGCCCACGGGAATAAAAATGCTACTTCCAGATCAAAAATGATAAATAAAATCGCCACCAGATAAAAGCGTACATCGAACTTACCACGCGCATCACCAAAAGCCTCAAACCCGCACTCATACGGCGAAACCTTCTCAGCATCCGGCTTCTGCCTGCCGATAATCATCGGAGCGAATATCATTATAATGGACAAGGCAACGGCAATGCCAAGGAAAATCAGGATAGGGAAATATTGTTCAACGACTGGATTCATATGAGTGGCTAGTGCTAGTGGTTAGTGACTAGTGCTTAAGTAAGAAAGTCAGTGGCAATAGAGATATTTTATTGATATAAAACATCACTAACCACCAACCACTAGCACTAGCCACTATTTATGTCTGATGCAATAAAAAAATCAATAACAGAGCAGGCAAAAGCCATTGGCTTTGATGCGGTTGGTTTTTACGTTGCCGATTTGCCACTGGAAATCAGCACAAATCTTTATAATTTCCTAGAAAACAACCATCACGGCGATATGGGCTGGATGCTGGAAAAAGCACCGTACCGCTCATCACCAAAAGCTTTATGGGCAGAGGCACGGTCAGTTATCATGCTCGGGCATAATTACGCGCCTGATAGCAACCCGATGGAAAAGTTGGAGCAAAAAACCATAGGCAATATCTCCTGTTACGCGCTCAATGAAGATTATCACGACGTAATCAAAAAACGGCTGAAGAAGCTTGCTGGCTGGGTGGCGCAGGAATATAGCTGCGATGTAAAAGTCTTTGTCGATACCGCGCCAATAATGGAAAAACCTCTAGCAGAACGTGCCGGGCTTGGCTGGCAGGGAAAACATACCTGTCTGGTCAGCCGTGAATTCGGTTCATGGCTGTTCCTTGGCGCAATTTTTACTACTTTAAAAATAGAACCTGACAACAGTGCTGCCGATAATTGCGGAAGCTGCACAAAATGCCTTGATATCTGCCCAACCAATGCTTTCACTGCTGCCGGAAAAATTGACGCGCGCAAATGCATTTCCTATCTCACTATTGAGCATAAAGGGCAAATTCCGCTTGAATTCCGCAAGGCCATAGGCAACCGCATCTATGGCTGCGATGATTGCCTTGCCATCTGCCCGTGGAATAAATTTGCCAAAACTGCGAACGAAACCGCCTATCACCCTCGCGCAGAGCTGCAATCCCCACTGCTTAAGGATCTGGTAGTGCTTGATGACGCAGCTTTCCGCAGCTTATTCCGTAAATCTCCAGTTAAGCGCATTGGTCGCGATCGCTTTGTGCGCAATGTTCTTATAGCTATTGGCAATAGCGGTGACGCTTCATTACTGCCCACAATAAATCCACTGAAAAACGATGAATCACCATTGGTCGCAGAAATGGCTGAGTGGGCGATTGACGAACTGGAAAAATCCATGCTATAAAGACCATATGCAAAAAATTACCATATACACTAAAGATTACTGTCCCTACTGCACTAAAGCCAAAGGTCTTTTGCAGCGCAAAGGTGCCTCCGATGCCATTGTGGAAATAGACATCACCCATGATGAAAATCTGCAGCAAGAGATGATTACTAAATCTGGTGGGCGCAGGACAGTGCCGCAAATCTTTATAGGCGACACGCATGTTGGCGGTTGCGATGATCTGCACGCTCTGGAAGCTTCCGGAAAACTTTCTGAAATGCTTGCGAAATAATCAAGCAGCTGATTATAGCTGGTTAAGCTTAATCAGCTACGAAAATCGCAAGCCGAAAGCGCGATTTTATGCACCATAGGCAGCGTCAAAATGGTGCAATCATTTTGTTAGTTAAATACTAATTTATCATTCACAATTTGTTGCCTTTATACAACATCGGCAAGTTTAATTATTCTTTTTTATATACCACAACATATAGTAGTAGCTTAAGTGTAAATTTTTTGTAAATAATGCATAAAATTTTATATAAAAAAGTCATTCGAAAATTGTTTCATCTATGCTGTTTCGCGGGAAAAGGCAATAAAAAGAGGCATAAACAGGGTGTTACTATCAGAATTTCGTGCTGCACATTTAAATAAAGAAACAGGCGGAGCTCACACTGTGAGATGCAGTGAGTCACTGTCACCAAAGACTGCTTCTAACTATGAAAATAATGTCGACATTATTAAATCAACGGTTACTAATGTAATCGCCAAGTATAAAAATGAACTGGAAAAGCACCAGTCCTCTTTAGAAGATTATGTACTGATTCAAAGACTAAACATAGTCTTAAATGAATTTTCACAGATACTGAAAGAACCATCTGAAACGGAAAATGAAGCCTCTGTCACCAGCAATGTTTTTGGGAAAAAAGTTGTAAACAATTCCTATGCTGATGAGAAATACAAATATCTGACTGAATATGGAACACAGATTTTATGCCTGCTAAATGCTTCCGGTGATTGCTCCTATGTGTCACGTAACTTTGAAAGAATAACTAATCATGCGGCAAGTAAGGTTCATGGAGCGGAATTTATTAAAATAATCCATAATGATTTCCGTGACAGGCTGAATAGCGCGCTGCATAGTTATTCGTCCATGCTGGAGGATGCAAAACCTCAGATTCTCCGTCTTAAAATGCAGCATAATGATGAGAAATATTATTGGTATCAGTTCACTATTTACCAGAAACCAGAACATTACATATGTCTTATTGAGAATATCCATGAGCATATGCAGACACAAAGCACATTGCAGAAAGCAAGGCTGGAAGCCGAGCTTGCTCTGCGTTCACGCTCCGAATTTCTTGCCAATATGAGTCATGAGCTACGCACTCCCCTGAACGCTGTTATTGGTTTTTCGCAAATTATGGAAAAAGGCGTTTTTGGTGAAATCAATAACCCACAATATGCCAGCTATATAAAACATATACAGGAAAGCGGGCACGACTTGCTGGCAAAAATCGAAGATTTGCTTGAGATTGCTAATGTCGATGCCGGCAGGGTGACTTTAGAATGTACAGAAGTTTATATAAATGATTTGGTAAAACACGTTATCAAAACTCAATCACACCACGCCCAGACTGCAAAAGTTGAGTTGTCCTACATTCCTAAAGGAAATATCCTGCTGTTTATTGACCGGCTTAAAATCCAGCATGTGCTTGGGCATCTGCTGGCAAATGCCATTAAATTCAACCATGCCGGTGGTGAAGTTACTATAGAAATAGGGCGCGAAGGAAAAAATGAACTGCGCCTTTCAATCCACGATAATGGAGTGGGTATAAATGATCTGAAATGCCATGATATACGCGAGGCTTTACAGCAGGATAATTGTTGGACAGCAAAAAATAACCATCATATAGGAATAGGCTTGGCACTAACCAAAGAATTTGTTGCCCTGCACGGTGGTAAGGTAGAAATTACCAGCTCTAACGGTATCGGAACCACCGTTTCTATTATTCTTCCGCGAGAGTGTATCAGAATGGTTCCTAATAAGAAAACCGAAGATACAAAAGAATTAGACCTACATGTAAACTAGGTGTAGCATATACTCTCTGTCGCTTAACATGCGTCAGTTTACAAATTTTTATAGGTCAGCAATGGATAAGATCAAAGCAAGCATTGATATAGTGAGCCACGCCCTGCCACTGGTGCCGTTTGAGGGCTGGAACATGCAGACTTTAGGTAAGGCTGCAGTATCTGCCGGTTACAAGAAAACCGAT
The DNA here is from genome assembly GCA_038043465.1 of Pseudomonadota bacterium. Taxonomy (GTDB): domain Bacteria; phylum Pseudomonadota; class Alphaproteobacteria; order Rickettsiales; family SXRF01; genus SXRF01. Next base: position 36,551 of record JBBTBX010000018.1, on the reverse strand, counting down.
ATTGTTCGGGTATTTTCAGGCGGGGCAATCGACGCGGTGGATGCTTATTCACGTCTGGCTGACGGTCAGATGCTGGAAGCACTATCGCATTATCACATGGATAATATGAAAATCCGGGCTAAAATTACTCTTGCAGTCCGTCTGCGCCTTGAACTGCAAACACCTCACCTGGAAGCGGTACGCAGAAGTGTCGCAATGCACTCATTGCCGTTTTATACGCATCGAGGTTTGCGGGCACTCTACGAAACGGTAGATAATATCTGGTACGCAATCGGTGACACTTCTACCGATTTTAATTTCTACAGCAAACGCCTGACTCTTGCCACAGTATATTCATCAACATTATTATTCTGGTTAAATGATAATAGTATCGGACAGGAAGCCACCTGGGAATTTCTGGATAGAAGGATTGCCGATGTTATGCGATTTGAAAAAGCAAAGCATCAGGTAAAAACATGGTTTGGTAAGTTTGGAGCTAAAACTGCTGGGTTATGACTGTTTACAATTATCTTTCACGACTCCTCTTCATCCCTGAACACTATCCGTGATGATGGGAAAAAGATCAGGTAATTTTTAATCTTCTCGTCATGAGTTTCAGTATGCAAGACACAACCATGCATTTCTGTTAGTTTTCTTGCCAAAATAAAACGTAAGTCGCTTATCTCATTTTCTGCAATTCTAGGATTATAATTGCCTTCGGAATTATTAGACATGGACGCGAATAATTTCGACGCAAGCGCGAATAATCTATCCTTTGATACTGTTGCGTTACCTGAATTTCCAATAACCAATACCAGAAACTGCCTGTCGCGATGTTCATTTACAATTTTTGCTTCAAAGCGGATGAACTCATCTTCCTTGGTTTCATCAAGCATAATGAGCAGTAAATTGCTTATAATCTGCTGAAACCTGAATTCATCCGCAAGGAGATTAGGTATATCATCATCCATCTGCATTTTTATGCTGACTTTTCTGGATTGCAGTTTATCAGCCATCTGCCGCAATATAGAACTAACGGCAAGCGATACATCCAGTGATTTTTCCTGCAATTCTATATGCCCTATTTCCGTTTTAGAATGTAATATTATATTCTGGATTTTATCTATTAATTGATTGGAAGTTACAAAGATATCATTGGCATATTGCCTGTATTTGCGGTTTTCAATCGCGCCATACACCTGATCCCTTAGCACCTGAGAAAAACCGATAATGTTATTTATCGGCATACGCATATCCTGCGCTACATAAGCAAGAAACTCAGATTTACTGAGCATGTTAATTTCAGAATTTTCCTTAGCTTTTTTAAGAAAAAACATTTTATTGCGCAGCTCACTTTCGATGCGCTTATTTTCATCAATATATTTACTTACCAGCTGCACCTGCGCTGCCAGACCTTCAATCTCAACCGAACCATTTTGCTGCATAGGCACAAATTTTTCACCGCGGGCAATAGAAGAAACAATTCCGGTCATATCAAGAACCGGTTTAATGACCCGAAGGCGCACAATCCATAAAAAAGAAACCAGAAATAAAGCAACCGCCAGAATCATAAGGAGCCTCGACCAGAGCATGGTGCGAACCGCTTCATCACTATAATTGGCATTATATCCCATCATAACTATGTAAGGATAATTTTCTGAAGCGCGGTAATAGGAATAGATTCCCGTTCCCCACACGATATCTCCCTTTGATACAAGACCGCTTGGGTTTTTATCGAAATCAACATTAACAAATTTAGTTGCAGGGAAGTTATCATTAATGAAATTCTTATTGTCAGATATTTCTGCAAGCTTCACCATCTCCTTGCTGACCACTGCAAAACTGATACCGTCGCGCCGCACTAGGTTAAGAATCTGCTCGGTAAGAATATCTATATCGATACTGATTGATATAATACCTAGAAATTTCCCAGTATAACTGGTAATCCCCATAGAAACAGGAATAACCCATTTTCCTGATACGCGACCTTCAATCGGTCTGCCAATATGCACTTTCCATGAGTCAGACGAAGCCTGCTGAATAAAATCGCGGTCAGAAAGATCGACTGGCTCCTTAAGTATACCCTTATTACTGCTAACCACCATTTTCTTGTCAATATCTGTCCAGGAAAAAATACTGTATATATAATTCTTATTATCAAATGACTTAAGCAGATTGGATACATTGTTGTAATCCAGCTCAGGCTCAATAATAATCTGGCGACCAAGCGAGGTTAACATGAAGCTGACGTTTTCCATCTCACTGGAAATAACACTCTCTATACGCTGCGCTTCCTTTTCCAGATCGCCCGCCACACGTTCGGAGTGTCTTTCGTAAGTTCTATAGGTTATACCGCCGGAAATAAGAACAAAAACAACCAACACCGCCACTGCAAGCAGCTTAAAATCCCTTGATAAAGAAGGTTGTGCCCAGGAGCTTTTAGGGGAGAACATATTTTCCTGAATTTATGCTAAGTTATTTGTTCAAGTTGTAGCCAGTTTTTTATATTAAGCAAATATAAAGACCTCTGCATAATGCGTTTTTCGTCATTGCGAGAAGGCGTAGCCTTCGCGGCAATCCAGTAAAATCAAGCATCATAGAAAAATGAATTGCTTCCTGCCACGCTATGCTCGCAGTCGCAATGGCGCATTATGCAGAGGTCTTATATATAGAGCTATCTATACCTGCTCTTTATTCTTTTTTCCAAGAGGGTGATGCTCCCGCACCAATTTATTAAGCCTATCACCAGCAATATGTGTGTATATCTGAGTGGTGGAAATATCGGAATGTCCTAGCAATTCCTGTATCACTCTGAGATCAGCTCCACCTTCGAGCAAATGAGTGGCAAAAGAATGCCGCAGCGTATGCGGAGAAAATTTTGCCGGATCAATCTGCGCCTTAAGTGCTAGTTCTTTAAGCATAACTCCAAATTGCTGGCGGGTTATGTACCCCACAGCACGGTGATAGGGAAATAACCATGGCGATAATTTCTGGTTACCGAGAAATTGGGAGCGTACATCAAGATAGTGTGATAAAGCCTGTTTTGCCTTATCATGCAGCGGCACCATACGTTCCTTATTACCCTTGCCGCGCACAATAATAAAATCCGCATCAACATTGGCTCTACCCTCACGAACCTGCAAGGCAGAGAGCTTAAGACTGACTAATTCTGAAACCCTAAGACCTGCGCCATACATCAATTCCAGCATGGCCTGCAAGCGTATTCCCTTCGCGGATTCATCACTACGTGCGGCTTCAAGCAACAGAAGAACATCCTCACGTGTCAGCACCGCAGGCAGGCGTTTAGGTAGTTTAGGAGAATCTATAGTGCTTACCGGGTCGTCATGGCGATGTTTTTCCGTATATAAAAAAGTAAAAAACTGACGCAGAACCGATAATTTGCGGGCAATTGTAGAAACGCTCACACCTTCTGCGTTTAAGGAAGCAATATATTTTTCAATAGAACTGCGTGAAATCTTACATACATTTTCTCCAACGCTGCTGCAATAGCCTGAAAATCCAAGCAGGTCTCTTTTATATGCGGAAACAGTTCCTGAAGATGCCATACGCTCGGATACCATCATTTCAATAAATTGCTCCACGAGGAGAAAGTCTTCTCGATTAGTTTTTACCACTGATGTCGGTCTAGCCATAAAAAACACACTATTAGTTATTATTTGTAGTTACGCTCGCTTCGCAGCGAACCCGAAGGGCGGCGAAGCCAATATTGGTCTTTCGGACTCGATTTTCATAATAATTCTGTATAATAATTATACAGAATTACACTAGCTTCTGTTGCATTATTTCTTAATTCATTTAATTATGTAGATGATAGCAATGTTTTTATAAAAGTAAAATGAGCGATAAACAACCAAACAATATAGATGTTTCCAGCCAGGTATCATGTCCTATTGTGCTGGTAGGATTGATGGGTGCAGGCAAATCGACCATAGGACGCAGGCTGGCAAATGCTCTTAATCTGCAATTCATTGATTCTGACACGGAAATCGTGGAAGCAGCCGGTTGCAGCATTTCCGACATTTTTGAAAGTTATGGTGAATCGATATTCAGGGATCTGGAACAACGAGTTATTATTAGGCTTATGACTGGCTCTCCATGCATAGTTGCAACTGGTGGTGGCGCATTCATCCAACCGGTGATTCGTGATACAATTGCAGAAAAGGCTATTTCCGTATGGCTCAAGGCCGATCTACCAGTACTTCTGGAACGCGTTTCGCGCCGCGATAACAGGCCATTACTAAAAACTGGGGATAAGAGCGAAATATTGCAAAAGCTTATTGATGAACGTTATCCGATATACGCACAAGCTGACATAACCATAGACAGCAATACGGGGCCACACGAATCGGTAGTTGAAGATATTATCAGTGCACTCAAGGAATGGCAGAAAAAAAATGGTTGAAAAACTGCATGTAAATCTTGGTGAGCGCGGTTATGACATTCTGGTTGGAGAAAGGTTGCTGGCTGATGCTGGTCGCCATATATCACCACTGATAAAAGGGCGAAATGTCATAATCGTAAGCGATAACAACGTAGCAAAATTTTACCTGCACCGATTGTCTAATTCTCTGGAAGAAGCAGGAATCAGTTTCCGCTGTCTTATTGTTCCTGCCGGCGAAGCTACGAAAAGTCTCAGCTCATTTGCGCAGTTGATGGAAAATCTGCTGGAGCAGAAACCGGACAGGAACACAGTATTGATTGCTCTTGGCGGGGGCGTTATCGGAGATCTAACCGGCTTTGCTGCAAGCGTCCTGCTGCGCGGGGTGGATTTCATTCAAATTCCAACCACACTGCTATCACAGGTTGACAGCTCTGTCGGCGGCAAAACCGGAATTAACTCCGGCTTCGGAAAAAACCTGATAGGTAGTTTTCATCAGCCTGTACTTGTCCTTGCTGACGTAACAACGCTTAAAACCTTGCCCAAGCGTGAGCTTCTTTCCGGATATGCGGAAGTTGTCAAATATGGGTTTATCAATGATCCGGATTTTTTCAACTGGCTGGAACAAAACGCAGCAGCCATGCTTTCCGGTGATTCTTCCTTGCAAGCACAGGCGATCATTAAAAGCTGTGCAGCAAAAGCGGCAATTGTCGCAGCTGATGAGAAAGAACAGAATATTCGCGCCCTACTCAATTTTGGACATACTTTCGCCCATGCTTTTGAGGCAGAAACCGGTTATAGTGAAACTTTGCTGCACGGCGAAGCAGTGGCAATCGGCATGGTTCTGGCATTTGCCACCTCGGTAAAAATGGGCATCTGCCCTGAACAGGATTTGCTACTGGCTAAAACTCATCTACAGAATGTTGGGCTTAATATCTCGCCTCTTTCCATTCGCAAAGATTGGGATATAGACGCGCTCATGAAGCATTTTTTACATGACAAAAAAACCAGTAATGGAAAGCTCACTTTTGTTCTAACATACGGAATTGGCAAAACATTTATCCAAAAAGACGTAAATCCTGAGATAATTCGTAATGTTCTTATGGAAGAATTATAATAATTACAAATAGAGACCTCTGCATAATGCGTCATTGCGACTGCGAGCGTAGCGTGGCAGGAAGCAATCCATCTTTCTATGATGCTTAATTTTACTGGATTGCCACGTCGGCTTCGCCTCCTCGCAATGACGAAAAACGCATTATGCAGAGGTCTCAAATAAGAACTATACAGTTCTTATTTGAAGATACGCTCGCTTCGCAGCGAAAAATCGGTCTTTCGGACTCGATTTTCATACTCATTCTGTATAATAATTATACAGAATGAGTATAAATCAACTTGCTTAAATGTAATATATAGGTTACAGTATGTCTGTATTTGAGGTTTTAGAATATGTAACTGCTGATGGTAAAAAACCTTTTGGTGAATGGTTGTTAAAGTTAAAGGATAAAAAAACTGGAAATAAAATTATTCTACTCCTAGCTGGTTCAACAAAAAAAGACCAACAAAATGCGATAGATAAAGCTAAGCAGTATCTTTTAGATTATGAGGAAAGAACCAAGTTATGAGGAATAATAAAGCAAGCACATCTTTTGATGAAACCAGCAGAAAGCTACTTTCAAATCCCGAGATTGCAGCATTATATCTCGAAGAATGCCTTGAAAATGGTAATATTGATTTGTTCAAACTTGCCCTAAAGCATGTGGCTGATGCTCAATCTGGCGGTATGACAAAATTATCAAAGAAAACAGATGTAACTCGTGAAGCTTTGTATCGCTCATTATCAAGGCAAGGCAATCCACGTCTTGATACTCTTACAAAAGTTTTAGATGCTTTTGGTTTAAGAATTGGTGTAAATGTAAAACAAAATAACGCTCAAGATATTCGCACACACTAAAGATTCAGCATGTATAATGAAATAATATTCTACGGTTTAACGATTTTTCTGTTCCTGCTTATTTCGGCATTGTTCTCAGCAGCAGAAACAGCCCTCACCGCGGTGTCGCGCGCGCGCATCTATCAGCTAGTCATGGACGGCAATAAACGGGCGCAAATCGTAAGCCGCCTGCGTAAAAACAAGGAATCCATGATTGGTACGGTTCTTCTATGTAATAATGCTGTTAACATTGCTGCATCAGCAATTGCAACCACACTTTCCGTCCGTCTGTTCGGAGATGAGAATGGTCTGGTTATCGTAACCGTTATAATGACCTTGCTCGTGGTAATATTCAGTGAAGTCCTGCCCAAAACTTATGCTATACAAAATGCCGAGCGTGTGTCGCTGATATTTGCAAAACCGTTATTATTCCTGATAAAATTATTCAAACCTATTACCTATACCATACAGCTGCTAATACGCACAATGCTGCGCCTGTTCGGGATAGATATTAATAAAACGAATACTTTAATTTCCAGCACGGATGTAATACGCGGTACTATCGAGTTACACCACCGCGAAGGAAAAATGATCAAACAGGATCGTGACATGCTTGGCAGTATCCTTGACCTGAACGATATTGAAGTAGAAGATATCATGGTACACCGTATGGAAGTAGAAACTCTGGATGCGGATTTGCCACCGGATGATCTGGTAAGAATGGCAGTGTCAACCATGCATAGCCGCATACCTTTATGGCAAGGCGAACCGGATAATATAATCGGGGTGCTGCACGTTAAGAACCTTATCAAGATAATACGTGAACAGAACAATTCACTTACCACTGAAGCGATAGTTTCCATATGCAGTAAACCGTGGTTCATACCGGAAACTACCAGCTTGCGCAGCCAGCTTCTCGCTTTCCGCAGCAAGAGGCAGCATTTTGCCTTCGTAGTTGATGAATATGGCGGATGGCAGGGAATTGTAACGCTGGAAGATATTATCGAAGAAATAGTCGGTGATATTGATGATGAGCATGACGAAGTCGAAAACGAAATACAGAAACTTGGTGAAGACAGCTACCTTATCAATGGCAGCGTTACTTTGCGCGATCTTAACCGCCATCTTGGCTGGAATCTGCCCGATGACAATGCTTCAACAATAGCCGGTCTTCTCATCCATGAGGTTCAGGAAATACCGTCTATTGGTGAGGTTCATGCGCTGTATGGATTTGATTGTACAGTAGTAGGAAAATCAGCTATGCAGATAACCAGGGTAAAAATGAGCAAACGTCCTGAAACCAAGCTACAGAGCGATATAGAACTGTGACAAATCCTGATGATGAAAGCAGGGATGATGACAGCTATATCGTGGAGTATGTAGTTATTGGCAACTCTGTCAAAGTAACTGCCTTTGATCCAGCTACCCTTAGAGAAGTATCTATAATAGGCGCGCGCACTACTGAAAAAAAACAATTGGCAAAGCTAGCTGTAAAGAAACTGATTTATATGAATAAAAAAGCCAAGAATAGCCAGGATATGCCATGAATATCAAATCACTCCTGAAAAAATTCAGACCAAAACGCAGGCGTAAAAAAGTAAAAAAGACCGCCGATTCCTCGCGTAATAGCAAAACCAGAAAAAAAACTTCTACTAATTATCCTTCTTACCGAGCTGCCAGAGCCAAGAGGGAAAGTGGGTTGGTAGCGCATATAAAACGCTTTATATTTAAGTCGGCTCTTTACGGAACTCTGGCTGTTACTCTGTTTCTTGGTGTATTAATGCTGACCCTGCCGAATATTGATGATCTGAACAAAGTAACCAAAGCTCAGAGCGTTCTGATAAAATCCGAAGACGGACAGATAATCGGCAGTTTTGGCGATGTTTATGGCGAATATATAAGCTACAAAGACTTGCCATCTACACTTATTTCCGCAGTGATTGCCACTGAAGATCGTAATTTCCGGCACCATTTCGGCATCGATCCTATAGGCTTGCTCCGAGCTACCATTGCCAATATAAAAGCCGGACATGTGGTACAAGGTGGCAGCACCATTACCCAACAAGTCGCAAAGAATGTATTCCTCACGCCGGAACGCACTATAATCCGTAAACTTAAAGAGATGCTGCTGGCTTTCAAACTGGAATATAATTTTTCCAAAGAAGAAATTATGGCGATTTACCTGAACCGCGTATATCTGGGCGCAGGCAGTTATGGGGTTGATGCAGCGGCAAAACGCTATTTTGATAAATCCGCCCGTGACATGGTTCTTGCCGAATCAGCAATTGTAGCTGGCTTGCTTAAAGCTCCTTCCCGCTACGCACCAACCAGCAATCCGTCACTTTCACGTAAACGCGCAGATCAGGTTCTGGTCAATATGGAAGATGCGGGTTATCTGACCAAAGAGCAATCGCAGAATGCCAGAAAAGAACTTGAAAACTCTATGAAAGGTCGTAAAGCAAACTCACAAAGCACCTTCTACTTCGCCGATTGGGTAGTAGATCAGCTCCCTGAATATATAGGTAGTGTTGATGATGACCTGATAGTTACCACTACTTTGCAGCCCAAATGGCAGATAATAGCCGAAAGAACGGTAAATGATGTTATAACCAAGAATTTTGAGAAAATGAACGCATCACAGGCAGCCATGATAGCAATGTCACCAGACGGTGCGTTAAGAGCAATGATAGGTGGGCTTAACTATGCAGAAAGCCAGTATAACCGAGCCACCCAATCCCGACGGCAACCTGGTTCGGCGTTTAAACCATTTGTATATATGGCTGGACTGGAAGACGGAATGACACCGGACACAATAATGGAAGATGCACCACTTTCCATAAAAATTGCAGGCGGACGCTGGCAACCACAGAATTATACCCATAAATACAGTGGCGAAATGACTCTTAAAGAAGCATTAGCCGAATCAATTAACACCATTGCCGTACGTATCAGTGAAGCAGTTGGTCGCAAGCAGGTTATTGCCATGGCAAAAAGGCTTGGAATCTCGGAAGAAATGCAGCCACTACCCAGTATCGCACTAGGAGCCACAGAAGTTGATTTATTAGAACTTACCAACGCTTATGCCCATCTGGCAGCAGGTGGCAATGTTGTTTACCCATATGGTATCATCGAGATACGCACCGTTCATGATAAAGTACTTTATAAACGCCGTGGTGAGAAAAAAAGCAATGTGCTTAATGAAAATATCGTAGCAATGATGAATGAAATGCTGACTAGCGTAATCACCAGTGGGACTGGACGTAGTGCGCAGATAGGCAGGTCGGCAGCCGGAAAAACCGGAACAACTTCTGACTATAAAGATGCCTGGTTCATAGGCTACACGCCCGATCTGGTTGCCGGTGTGTGGGTAGGCAATGATGATAACGAACCAATGAAAAAAGTAACAGGTGGTACTCTTCCTGCCGCAATCTGGCATGATTTTATGAAAGAAGCATTAGTAAACACTCCGGCAACTGAACTGCCAATAGAGAGGGGATTTTTCTCTGGTATGCCGTGGAACAGCAACACGCCAGACTCATCAGAAAGACCAAATAACGAACAGGATGTAGAGCTTGGTGATTCTTTCTGGCAGAAATTGCAGGGAATCCGTTGATGGTAAATGAGCGCGAATATTACTAATAAAATCCTATTTTGCCCAATATGGAATATAATAAATATATTTAGTAGATTCCATATCAGGATTGCCTATTTTTATTTTATTTGCTTCCAATGATTCCTTAATCACTTTTGATACCATCGGATAATTTGTTGGAGATATTTTAAATCTTTCTCTTAAAGAAGCATTTGTCATTTTACCGTTAGATATATGACGCAATACACAATGCTGATAACAAGCTCTTATGCGCTCATCTGGACTCATATCCTTATATGCACGTGGCGCATATATTATTACCTTAAATGATGCTTCACTTTCTTCAAATTTTAATGGCGGCAACCCATAATACTCTACTTCTTGTAACGCTCTATCAATGCCACTGCCCCTATCCTCACATATATTTAATTTATGCATTATACGCGCTAATAATTCATTGCGTGGTCTATCTGTATCAATTATGCGATCAACCGTAATAGATGATAATAAAATTCCTGGATTTGTTACCTCTATTCTATCAGTAAATATTTCAATACGAGGATTGACATCATGAATCATTAAATCTTGATGAATGATTGCATTGGCAACAATTTCCCGCAGTACTATTATTGGAAAAAGTGATACATCCTGCCTAAGTGCTCCCTTTATTTCTTCATGTCTTGGCAATCTTTTTGCAATATAATCTATCATTTGCCTAAAACCAATTGCATATCCACGTTTACCAAGCACTTCATCAGTTTTCTCAAGTTTATTAGATGTCTTATAAAAAATTACTCTGATACCGCGTCGTTGATGACCGTCAAAAGTTGACATATCTTTGGCAGCTATTAATACGCCAAGATTAGTTATAGTGTATTGATCTTTTATTCTTTTTATCAATTTATGTTTTATTAGTTCTGCTGCAATTGCAGCCTCTGTTGATGGAAAAGGCAACCCCAATAATTCAAAAAAAGATTCACACTCAAGTTTTGCTGTAATTTCTGATAAACTTCCTAAAAGACAAGCGTCTTGTTCTTCATATCTAGGAGGAGGAGAATTTAATAGACACTGCGCTAATTCTTGACGAGACATTTGGCGAGTTGATGCACCAGATCTTATGTAAGAAAACTCAATTCCTTTTCCTTTAATATGCACTGGCTTTGCAATAGTTTCAGGAATAGAAATAATTAATATATAAGATTCTCTAAAAGGCATTACTTTATGTTCTATTGCAACCTTAGGCTCTACCCCATCACGGGCAATATTGCCTATCTTTCTTATTATTTCCTCCACTTGATTCTTTTCTAATGTTTGTATATTTCCATCACTTTTTATACCAAATATTAAAAATCCTCCATCAGGATAATTTGAGTATGCAGAAATATGTTGGGCTAATTTATCACCTTTACTGGAAATATCTATTTTCCAATCAAGATCATTAAGCTCATGAGGTATGTTAGCCAAACTCTCATTTAGTCTTTTAAGTGCTTTATCTACTCTAACTGTATCCATATTATGCTATACTAATGTACTACACTATTATTATCAAGCCCATAATTACGCGACGATTACGCAACATTATATATATATATTAACATGTTAATAGAATTTTTAGTTTGACAATTACGCAAAATGCTTTCAATAAATCTGTCTTAAAAACTGTAATTATTGGATGTAATACTTATAAGATTACGCAAGAAAAAGTTTTCATTTGAATAGGATACGATATTACAATGGAAGGCAATTACGCAAACATTTGCGCTTTAATAGGCAGAATGGCATTGTGAGAAATAAATCAATAAACATAGCATTTAGATAATTTTTGGAATCCGTTGATGGTAAATGAGCGTAGCAATAGCAGTTGGCAGAAAGATTTCTTATTATTGTTTGTTCTGATTTTCCTATTCTTCTGCATAGGGCTTGGTGTGCGACCATACATAACGCCAAGCGAAGCACGCTATATAGAAATTCCCCGCCAGATGCTGGCTACAGGTGATTTTATCACTCCGCATATAAATGCTGTGCAGTATTTTGAGAAACCACCTCTTTTTTACTGGATGCAGGCTTTCTTCTTAAATCTTGGCAATAATGAATTCATGGGCAGGATGGCAACAACATTGGTTGTCACCCTCACCTGCCTTGTGACTTATGCAACTGGCAGGTTGTTATATAACAGAATGACTGGATTGCTGGCAGCAGCTTCTCTTGCCACTTCGGTTATGGGCTATTGCCTTAGCCGGGTTGCGATGCTTGATGCTCCGGTTACGCTGTTTATTACCTGCACCATATCCAGCTTTATATTCGCGCAGGTAACAAGGCGGAAAAAATTTTATTATTTTATGTATGCCTCAGCAGCCCTTGCCGTAATGACCAAAGGGCTGATTGGCATCGTGATACCTGGCCTAGTTATAGGCAGCTGGATAATATTTACAAAAAACTGGAAAATCCTGAAAGAAGCACGCTTGTTTACCGGAACGCTGTTATTCCTCGCCATTGCTGCTCCGTGGCATATTCTAATGGCGATGGAACATCCGCAGTTCCTGGATTTTTACTTTATCCATGAGCATTTTAACCGTTTCCTGAGTAACGAACACAGGCGCACCGCCCCATGGTGGTTTTTCATAGTGGTTACTTTAGTGGGGGCGATACCGTGGATATTTTTTGTCATCCCGCACTTGATGCGGAATCTAGGGCATCAGATTAAGTCCATAGTAATTTCAAAAGATTCTCACTTTCACAAAGATAACAAATTATTCCTAATTATCTGGATATTGCTTCCCCTGCTCTTCTTTTCTTCTTCTAATTCTAAGCTTATTCCTTATATATTTCCTATTTTCCCGCCGATTTTTATATTGATAGGTCATAGACTGGCAAATATCTGGGCAATAAGGAAAGATTTAATTATTTCCGCAATGGGAATTATGGTGGCAATCTTTATTTCTGCCAACTATATTGCCCCAAAGTTCGATGAACGCAGCATAAAACCGCTAACCGACCTTCTAAAACCACAGCTGAAAGATGATGACATAGTAGTTTCCTATAACAGTTACTTTCAGGATTTGCCGGTGTATCTTGACCGGAATGTAATAATTGCCGGATGGACCGGCGAACTTCATTTTGGCACTAAATATACGCCAAATGCCAAAGACTGGATGATTGATCTTGATGATTTCTGGGAGAAATGTGCGGCGGCTAAAACCAGTGTTTATGTATTTATAAAACTTGAAGATTATAAAAACATTAAAGAAAATATGGACTGTAAGTTGCACGAACTATCGCAATATGGCAAAACGCTACTTCTTAAGAAAGAAATTGAACAATATTCAGTAAATTAAAGAGATGTCAGAACAGCAATTTTTACCCTTTGTTAAGCCAACTATAAGCGAAGAAGCGATTGCCGAAGTGGTGGATACCATACGCTCCGGCTGGTTAACCACCGGTCCTAAAGTAAATAAATTTGAGGAAATGCTTTCCAAATATCATGGAGACAGGCGCGTTCTCTGTGTTTCCTCAGCAACTGCTGGCTTACATCTGGTGCTGCTTTCTTTAGGATTTAAAGAAGGCGATGAAGTAATAACCACGCCAATGACTTTTGTGGCAACTTTGAATACTATTATACAGGCTGGCGGAAAACCTGTTTTGGTTGATATAGCCCCCAATACACTGAATATTAACCCGGATGCTATCGAAGCTGCGATAACCAGCAGAACACGGGCAATTATTCCGGTACATTTTGCAGGTCTGCCCTGCGATATGGACGTAATTTATGACCTGGCAAAAAAGCATAATCTGCGGGTGATTGAAGACTGCGCCCACTCTATTGGCGCGACCTATAAAGATAAGAGGCTTGGTAGTTTTGGCGATATTCAGGTAATCAGCTTCCATCCTAACAAGAATATAACCACAGGTGAAGGTGGTGCTATCATAACCAACGATTCAGCCCTGCTCTATACTTTGGAAAGGCTGCGTTTCCACGGGATTGACCGTAATGCGTTTAATCGCTTCTCTAAAGCCGGCTCACCACAATATGATGTGGTAATGCCCGGGTTTAAATATAACATGATGGATATTCAGGCAGCACTTGGGATACACCAGCTTCCGGAACTTGCCAATTTTATTGAAAAACGTACAAGCCTTGCCAATCGCTACCTTGAAGTTCTAGGAGATTGGGAGGAGTTTACCCTACCACAAGCACCGCAATACGCGCATAGCCATGCCTGGCATTTATTTACAGTCCAACTTAAGCAAAATGCCGCCGGACTTGACCGTGACGGGCTGATAAACGCCATGAAGGCAGAAAATATAGGCGTTGGTCTGCATTATCAGTCAATCCACACTTTTACTTATTATTCCCGGGAATATGGCTGGAAACCTGATGATTTCCCTAACTCCCTAGCGGCAGGAGATAGTATTTTCAGCCTGCCATTATTCCCAACCATGACCATAGATGAACAAGACAGGGTAATAAAATCGCTGGAAAAGGTGTTAAAAAAATAATTTTCTTATCCCCTCTCCCGCTTGCGGGGGAGGGTTAGGGAGGGGGTGCAAAATATTGCCTGGATAATCAATATGTTAAAATTGAAATCATTACGGGAATTCCAGAAGAAGATAAAATAGAGATAGTTGGAGGACTTAATACCGGTATACAAGTTCAAGCTGCTAGTTTAGCAAATCTTGCTAGTAAATTTGATTGGTTTAAAGACGCAATAAAAGATATGCCATAGGGGTAAGGACATGGACAAATTTATTCCTATTTTAGAGCAATATGGTGTAGCAGGTACAATATTATTCGTTATTATCTATATGTTATGGAAAGGCGAAATTTACTTTCACTATCCAAGAAAGAAAAAGCGAAAGTAACTTTTGAAATATTAGTAAATCCCCCTCCCTAACCCTCCCCCGCAAGCGGGAGAGGGAATTTATTATAATAAAATCGCTGGAAAAGGCGTTAAAAAGGAGATAAAGAGTCCCCCATGAGCCCTTATATATCCATCGTCATTCCCGTTTATAACGAGGAAAATACGTTACCTATCATGTTTTCACGGCTAATACCGGTAATGGACAGATGCGGCAATAGTTATGAGGTTATTTTCATTAATGACGGCAGTAAAGACCGCTCACAAAAAATACTGAATGATTTATATAATAATCGCCCGGATGTTGTACGGGTAATAGAGTTTATCCGCAATTACGGACAACATCCTGCTATCATGGCAGGGTTTGGGCATTTAAGGGGTGAAGTTGTTATTACCCTTGACTGTGACCTGCAAAACCCGCCTGAAGATATTCCTAAGCTTCTTGCCTTGATTGAAAAAGGCCATGATGTGGTAGGAGGACGCAGAATCAATCGTCAGGATTTATTATGGCGGAAGACGGTATCGCGTATTTCCAATATAGTCCGTAAAAAGATTACCAATATTGATATGGGTGATCATGGATGTATGCTTAGAGCCTATAAACGCTCTATCATAGACCAGATAATAAAAATTGGGGATGCTTCACCCTTTATTACGGCTCTAAGTCAGGAACTAGCTGCAAATCCCGCCGAGATAGATGTAGGACATGAGCAACGGGCAGGTGGCAAATCAAATTATAATCTTTATAAATTAGTACGTTACAATTTTGATCTGATAACCGGATTCTCTCTGGTGCCACTGCAAGTTTTTACCATAATGGGCATGTTTTGTTCGCTAGCCAGTTTCCTTTTGATGCTATATCTGGCACTTAGGCGCATTTTCCTCGGCGCAGAGGCTGAAGGGGTTTTTACTCTATTCGCTATACTCTTTTTCCTTGTCAGCGTTACCATGCTTGGTCTAGGTATTATAGGGGAATATGTTGGGCGTATTTATAAAGAAGTAAGGCATACACCAAGGTATGTGATTAAAAATATATTGGAAGGCAAGGATTCAGGAAAGTAATTATGAAGATTTTAATATTAGGTGCAAATGGGTTTATCGGAAGTCATTTAAGTGAGCATATCCTCGCTAACCGCGACTGGGATATTTATGCTATGGATATTGGCTCGGATAAAATTAGCGATTTTCTAAAAAATCCTAAGTTCCATTTCGTTGAGGGCGATATCACTATCAATAAAGAATGGGTGGAATACCACGTAAAAAAATGTGATGTTATCCTGCCTCTGGTTGCCATAGCCAATCCAGCAACTTATGTGCGTGATCCACTTTCAGTTTTTGAGCTTGATTTTGAAGCCAACCTGGAAATTGTCCGCCATTGTGTGCGCTATAAAAAACGCCTGATTTTCCCGTCAACATCGGAAGTATATGGGATGAGTGCCGATACTCCTTATGATGAAGAGGAAAGCAATTTTGTAACTGGACCGATTAAAAAAGAACGCTGGATTTATTCCAGCAGCAAGCAACTTATGGACAGAGTTATTTATGCTTATGGGAAGCATAAGGATTTGAACTTCACCCTGTTCCGTCCGTTTAACTGGTTTGGACCAAGGCTGGATAATGTCTGGGAAACCAAGGAAGGTTCCAGCCGTGTTGCCACCCAGTTCCTGAGCAATATTTTTCATGAACGGGAAATTATACTGGTAGATGGCGGCAAACAACGTCGCTGCTTCCTGTATATAGATGACGCTATCGAGGCGATGATAAAAATCATTGAAAATAAAGATGGCAAAGCCAATGGTCAGATTTTCAATATAGGTCATCCGGATAATGATGTTTCGGTGGCACAGCTCGCAGATACAATGATTGAGGTTATGAGCAAATTCAAAGGTTACGCCAATGTCAGAAGTAAAGTAAAAATCACTGTAAAAAGCGGCACGGAATTTTTTGGCGCAGGCTATCAGGATCTGGAAGCGCGCATACCCAAAGTTGAAAACGCTAAAAAATTATTAGGCTGGGAACCAACAACCGATCTCAAAACAGCTATCCACAAGACCATTGCTTATTATCAGGCTAATGTTCCGGCTGGAACTAAGCTTGGTGAAAGCGAAGCGGAGTAATTACGTTTTAGTTATCGGTGCTGGAGGTGAGAAATAGTAACCTTGAAACAGATCCACTCCTAGAAGTTTAAGCTGTTCATATGCTTCCTCAGTCTCCACACCTTCAGCTATTATGGTGCTGCCACTGGCATGGACTAACTCAACTATCTGACTAATTATGTTGCGGGTCAGTTGCGAGTCCAGACTGCCAAGAGCATGGCTATCTATCTTTACAAAATCTGGTTTTATATCGCTCACCAGTGTTTTTGCGCTATCAACAGTGATTATATCATCCACAGCAACTGAATAGCCTTGCTGCCTCGCATAATCGCAGACGCTTTTTAAATGTTTCATATCACGTTTTGTTTCACTGCGGGTAAATTCCAATACCAGATGTTTTGGTACAATGCCAAACAGCTTGGCTGCCTCGCTAAGCCCTTCTAAATAAACCGATGGACGATGGATAAAACCTGGAAAGAAATTAACAAAAAGAAAGCCTGTGCAATCACTCTCAGCAAAGGTTTTTACCGCCTGCACCTGCAGGTGACGATCCATCATATATTCAATATTAAGGGCTTTGCTGGCTTTTATAATTTTATCACCGCCAATGATACTGCCATCTAAATTTTTAGCCCTGACAAACGATTCAAAACCAAATATTTTCTGCTTTTCTCCAACTATAGGCTGGAAATAACACAACACGCGCTCCTCATGCAATGCTTCGCCCAACCAAAGATTCTCAGCGATAGTTTGAATAGCTATAACTTTCTTACGCTCACCACTTTCTGGCATAGGTAAATCACTATCGGTAGTGAGAGAAACTTCCATTACATCTGCAAGCCTTGCTCTCTTTAAGATAGAATAAGTTACACTCCATATATCCGACCACTGACGCGGGGTTTTAATCACCCATCTCCCATCGACAGCCTTGTAATAGCCAATCTCTTTTAATTCATTGGAAATATTCGGAGCAAAATTTTCTGATTCCGCAAATAAACTAAGCCAATAGCTATCATGCTGCAAATAGGGAAGATTAAAAGATTTATGCTTGGATTTGGACATACCAACACTATAATTTTATATTCATAATTTCAACACAAGTAACTTATATGAACTTGCCATACCAAGCTTGTCGAGTTGTCTTTGCTTTATTGGTTTATTTTGCAAATATTTCCCAGTAAACTTGAAACAACAAAATGGTTTTTTAGAAGTTTCCCTATAATCAAACCGGAACACTACTATGACTTAGTTACTATTGTGTTAAAGTTTTGCCATAAATATTATATTCATTATGTATAATAATTATACATAAGAGACCTCTGCATAATGAGTATATATTTTAATACAGGCTGCACTTGTATAGAAATTTTCCCAATACTATAGTGGTAAAATGTTAGAAAACATTTTAATTACCCAGCTTTTCTCTTTCTTCTTGGTATTTTGCCGGATGGGTTCGGCAATCATGGTTCTGCCTGGCTTTGGTGAAGCTTATGTCCCAACGCGAGTAAGGTTGCTTTTGGCAGCAATGTTCAGCCTGTTGATTGCCCCGGTAGTGCATAATATCCCGACTATGCCTGCAGACATATTTCGGCTGTTTAACATGCTTCTTGCCGAAATTCTTATTGGCATATTCCTTGGCGGGATAAGCAGGATACTTATTTCCGCCATTCATATGGGCGGGATGATTATTGCCTATCAGTCCAGCCTTGCCTCGGCAGTAACTCAGGATTTAACGCTGTCACAGGCACAGGGAACATCACTTGGAAATTTACTGGGAGTATCGGCACTGGTGATATTATTCACCACTGACCTGCACCACCTGATATTGCGAGGGCTGGCAGACAGTTATATATTATTTAGCATAGGGCAGTTCCCACATGTTGATGATTTTGCCAACCATGCGACAATTTTAATCAGCAGTTCATTCCAAATGGCAATGAAGATAGCAGCACCACACATTGTTATCGGTCTTATGATTTATCTGGGCGCAGGTATTATTGCCCGCCTCATGCCCAATATACAGATTTTCTTCCTGCTAATGGCACCGCAACTGCTTATCAGTTTTTTCATATTAATGATAAGTGCCAGTGCAATATTGTTATGGTATATGGAATATATAAAAGACTCACTCGCTATGTTTTTAGCCCCGTGATTTTTGTAACTATAGATAGTGGCATAAGAAATGGCTGATGAGGACAAAGACAGTAAAACCGAAGACCCATCGCAGAAAAAGTTAGATGAGGCACGGGAAAAAGGTAATCTTGCCAACTCAAAAGAGCTGGGCAATTTTTTTATGCTAATGGTTCTTGCGATAACAATTGCATGGTTCCTGCCCCCTATATTGCGCGATACAAAAAATCTCCTCGCCCCATTCCTTAGCGATGCCGATAGCTTGGCCGCCGACCAAAAGGGATTAAGCCTGATACTCTACAAACTGGCATTTGGTGGATTTGCTATAATATCCCTGCCCTTACTTGCCTCCATAATTTCGGCAATAGCTACCAGTTTCCTCCAGCATGGCTTTGTTCTATCTGCCGAACCAATGCTGCCCAAACTGAATAAAATTTCTCCTATCGCCGGTTTTGGTCGCATTTTTTCCATTCGCTCTTTGGTAGATTTTGCAAAAAATATCATCAAAGTTGTATTGGTTGGAATTGTTGCTTTCATGGCAGTTTATCCGGAACTTACACATATCCGCCAACTGCCCAATCAAAGCACTGAAAACATGCTTCTGTTCCTATGGATGCTTGCTAAAAGAATAGCTATCGGCGTGGTTATTGCCATGTTTTTTATCGCATTGTTCGATATTATCTTCCAGCGTTTCCAGCATATGAAATCCCTGCGGATGAGCAAGCAGGAATTAAAGGATGAATATAAACAATCGGAAGGTGACCCGATGGTGAAGCAGCGTCTGCGCCAGCTGCGTATGGAAAGGGCGCGCAACCGGATGATGGCGGCAGTTCCACAAGCAGATGTAGTAATAACCAACCCAACCCACTTTGCCGTGGCACTCAAATATGATACAAATACAATGAGCGCGCCGACAGTGGTGGCAAAGGGTCAGGATTTAATCGCGCTTAAAATTCGTGAGATTGCAGAAGAGAATGATGTTCCGGTAATAGAAAACCCGCCGCTAGCCCGCGCCCTGTTTGCATCAACCGACCTTGATAAAGAAATCCCTTTCACCCATTACGAAGCTGTGGCAAAAATTATTTCCTATGTATATCAGCTCAAAGGCAAAAAAACATAAAAACATGTTGTGCTTTTTTAATATCTTTCTAGTATTCTATATAATTATTTCATAATGGGTAACAGTTAGTTATGACTATTCGCTTCACCGAGATTTTATCATATAGAAACAACGCCACTAGCTTAGATGGTCGCCAGGATTTTGTGGTGCGTACACGAAGGCCGATGTGGCAAACGCTGATAATGATGTTTGCTTCAGTACTTCCGATAGCTGTATTCCTTAGTGTCATGGTAAAAGACCTGATAGTATTCAGCCAGATACTCTTTGTTTTGCTCGGTGTTTTAGGTACGTATGTTGTCTATACAGTGCAGCGAAGCCGTGATCTGGTGCTGGCAACAGAATTCCAGAACGCCTTGTTTGCTGCGGCTATTTCCCATAATAATGAGATATGTATAATAATTAAAAATGACGGCACTATAGTTTACATTGGCAAGACATTGCATGAAATGCTGCCAAATCTGTATAAAGAAACGCGCCGGGACATTGGCATTATTCTTGAGCAAGGGCATGTCTCAAAAGAAGAGCAGATAAATGTTTTCAGCGCCATTGAACGTTATGTGCGTGGCAATGTTGTGTTTGACCTTACTGACAGCAAAAAACAGCATCACAGAATTATGATGTCTTTCGAGCCTATTACACGGCCAAGGGGATATATGCTGCTGCGCGGTCGTGAGTTTGTGGAGAAGCGTGTGCTTGGCCCGGAGATCCCAACTAATGACAAAACACCTGTATTTAATAAAAACAATCTTGGGCTCTTCTCCTATATCACTGACAGTATGGATGTTGGCGCATACATAATCGATCTTTTTGGCAATATCACCTACGCCAATATAACATTGGAACAATGGCTTGATTTTGATGAAGATGAAATGGTAGAACGAGCATTATCTCTGAAAGACATAATTTCGCAGACAGGGCTGGATATATCTGTTCCTGAACTTAAGAATTTTTATGGAGAGGTGAGCTTACAGAGAAAAATCGGAGGGCATGTTAAGGCATCAATAGAACAAAAGGCAATGTATGACGAAAAAGGTGCTATAATTGGTTATGCTGCATTCCTCCATCAGATCAGAGAAAATTCTACAGGCGATTACTCCAATAAAAATCAGAAAGATTCCTGGTAGATAAAAACATTATACTCAAAGCAGTTTAAGAATTGGCTAGACAACCGAGGCGAAGTGTAGAAAAACTACACGAGTCGAAGGTTAACGAAGCCAATTCTTGAAATGAGAAGAGTATATGAATAAAGATTTCAGCATTTACATTGATTTATCGCCTATTGCCATTGCCATGCTTGATTCTTCCGGCAATATAATCAACTGCAATCCTGCCTTCCATGCCTTGACCTATAATTCCATTGCTTCTTCCAGCATGCCAATTCCTTTTCTGGATATTATTTCTGAAGATAAGAAGGCTGAAGCAGAAGCTATTTTAAAGAAATTTCTGAATGGGAACGCAGCTCCTGAAACCGAGTTTTTTTCACTTACCATTCCTAACAATAGTGAAATTATCGTATCGGCATATTCCAGCTTGTTAGTTAGTGAAGACAAAAAGATACTGATGCTGCACCTGATTAACGTAACCGAACAAAAAAATCTTGAGATGCGTTTTGCTCATTCTCAGAAAATGCAGGCAGTTGGTCAGCTTGCCGGTGGTGTTGCCCATGATTTCAATAATCTGCTTACCGCCATGATTGGTTTTTGTGATTTATTACTTATGCGCCATCCCGCCGGTGATCAGTCATTTGCCGATATAATGCAGGTTAAACAGAATGCCAACCGCGCAGCAAATCTGGTGCGGCAGTTGCTTGCTTTTTCCCGCAGACAGACCTTGCAACCAAAAATTATTGATCTAACCGATGTGCTTGCGGATCTTGCGAATCTGGTGCGTCGGCTTATTGGTGAGAATATCGAACTGAAAATGACGCATGGACGTGATATCGGGCGGGTAAGGGCAGATCAGGGGCAATTAGAGCAGGTTATAATAAACCTCGCGGTAAATGCGCGTGATGCGATGAAGAACGGTGGAACTCTTACCATCCGCACCAGCAAATGCCATATAGATAGAACC
Source organism: Pseudomonadota bacterium (assembly GCA_038043465.1). Lineage (GTDB taxonomy): Bacteria > Pseudomonadota > Alphaproteobacteria > Rickettsiales > SXRF01 > SXRF01. Next base: position 14,376 of record JBBTBX010000018.1, on the reverse strand, counting down.
CACCCCCTACCTAAGGATTTAATAGCCCCGTCCGAGGAAGATTCCACCATAGCTGAGGGTGATTATGTGCTGGTGGAGGTTATTGATACTGGTTGCGGGATTCCAAAACTGCTTATGCAGAAAATTTTCGAGCCATTCTTTTCCACCAAAGAAGTTGGCTCCGGCACTGGTCTTGGGCTATCCACAGTATTTGGTATTGTTAAACAGACTGGTGGCTATGTCTATGTTGCCAGCAAAGAAAATGAAGGCACAAATTTCAGCCTGTTTTTCCCAAGTATCGCTCAGCATGAGGCAATTGCTGCAACTGTCGCTGAAACCGCCGCAACTGAAAAATCAGATAATGTTGATTTAACTGGTAAGGGTACTATTTTATTGGTGGAAGATGAAACACCAGTGCGTATCTTTGCGGGGCGAGCATTGCGAAACAAGGGTTATACTGTGCTAGAGGCTGATTGCGCTGAAACTGCAATTGAACTGATGCAACAGCATGGCGGTGAGGTTGAAGTTATTGTTACTGATGTTATTATGCCGGGAATGACTGGCCCTACTATGATTGAGAAAATAATTCCAGACTATCCTAATGTGAAGGTGATATTCATTTCCGGTTACGCTGAAGATGTATTTGTTAATAACTATGGTGCCGAACGCAGCTTTAACTTCCTTGCAAAACCTTTCACCCTCAAACAATTAGCCAGCAAAATCAAAGAGGTTACCGGGTGATTCTTACTCAGGCTACCGTCCCATCGTAGCCCCTTTCTCAGATGGCGTAGGGATTCTAGGGGGTACAATTTCATTATGTCCAATCCCCATACTTTTGAATACCTCCTCTGCCCTTCTCTGTTCTTCAGGAGAGAGTGCTGGCTTCGACTCCACAACAATAGACTTAAGGTCAGGCGGAACAGCAATACAACCCTCTGTGTTTTTCGGCAATTCGTCTGCTGTTTTCATTCTTTCCAGATCCGATGGATGGCTAGTGGGACGTTTTATTTTACTAACTTCACCACTATCCATATCTTTCATTAATATATGACCTTCTTCTTGGAACGATGATTCTCTACGCCTCTTAAACGCACTAGGATCACACAAAACGGCAACCCCATTATCCGCTCCTAATTCCCTTTTGATCATTTCGTCATATATTTGTGATCCTGTCTTGTCATGATTCCATTGTTCCACTATAGAGTGAGTTTTTCCATCCCCATTTATAATGTGCTGCAGTTCATGTGCCATGGCAGACAAAACTTCATCAGGTTTTGATAACAAGTCTTTAGACGACATAACAATAACTGGCTCACCTTTCTTTGTAAGCCCAGCTGAAAGCCCCACATCGCCACTGTCCTTTACATAAACTGGAGGAGGTGGAGATATACCCATTCTTTTTGCCAATTTTTCATAAACTTCAATAAACTTTGGATTAATACCCTCTACGTCATTAAGTCGTTTAATATCACTATGGGGTTCTTTTGCTCTACTATCTAAACTGGCAACGCTATCAGACCTCTGAGCATCTACAGATTCTGGTGTTACTTCCTTTCTATGACTAACTGTGATAGCACTTGGTGTATCAGCAGAATTAGAACTCGCGCTACCACTATTAACCCATGACAAATCCACAATTTGAGATGATTTAATTGCATTCATCATTGCCATTGATAAAGCCATACTACTACCTTTACTTTACTGCATACGAAAACGCTATATTAACTGGCTTTTATTGTACAAGAATAATTAATTTGTGTCAACACTCTAAATTGTTAATTATTCGCGACAACATCATAATAAGCACAAATTTGATTATTTCTGTTATATTGCAAATGGATGGTATATTTTATTTTTTGGTTGTCTTTAAGTTTGGCAAGTTTAAGGTAGTGCCAGAGTTGCTATTTGACTAGTGCCAGTCTCGTGCTAGACTCGTCAGTTCCTCTGGTTTAACCATATAATTTGGATTACTCAACAAATGACCGATAATTTTATCCGCGTGCGCGGAGCTAAAGAACATAACCTTAAAAATATTGATATTGATATTCCGCGTGATGCATTGGTGGTAATTACTGGCCCTTCCGGTTCTGGAAAATCATCGCTGGCGTTTGATACGATTTACGCCGAAGGTCAACGCCGTTATGTGGAAAGTCTTTCGTCTTATGCCCGCCAATTCCTTAATATTCAGGATAAACCAGACGTGGAATCAATAGACGGTTTATCACCTGCCATTGCCATTGACCAAAAAACCACTTCGCGAAATCCGCGCTCCACAGTTGGCACAGTTACCGAAATTTATGACTATCTGCGCTTATTTTATGCCCGCGTGGGCGTGCCATACTCCCCTGCCACCGGTCTTCCCATAGAAAGCCAGACCATCTCACAAATGGTTGATCGCATTATGGAACTTAAAGAGGACACAAAAATATTGTTGCTCGCTCCATTCGTGCGTGGACATAAAGGCGAACATAAAAAAGAAATTGCCGAACTGAAGAAAAAAGGTTTTCAACGGCTGAAAATCGACGGTGAAATTCATGAAATAGGCGAATTACCTGCCATTGATAAAAACAAAAAACACGATATTGACGTGGTGGTTGACCGAATTGTTATTAATTCAGAACTAGGAAACCGCCTTGCCGACAGTATTGCAACCGCGCTGGGAATAAGTAACGGCTTAATCACCGTAGAAAACCTAAACGACAAAACCAGCTTCACCCTTTCTTCCAAATTCGCCTGTCCGGTATCGGGTTTTACTATTTCCGAAATTGAACCGCGCCTGTTTTCTTTCAACAGCCCGTATGGTGCTTGCCCAACTTGCGATGGGCTGGGAATGCAGATGGCTTTTGATGTTGATCTGGTAGTTCCTGATAGCAGCAAAACGCTGATGGCAGGGGCAGTCGCTCCGTGGGCAAGCAGCCAGAGCAAATATTTCATCCAGACTTTTGATGGGCTGGCAAAGCATTATAATTTCAGCCTGAGCAAACCATTCCGCGAACTGACAAAGGAAATACAGGAAATAATTTTATATGGCTCCGGCGAAGAACCTATAAAGATAGCCTATGCCGATGGTGCGCGGAACTACACAGTAAACAAGCCCTTTGAAGGTGTTATACCAAGCCTTGAGCGTCGCTGGAAAGAAACTGACAGTGAATGGGCGCGGGAAGAACTGGGTAAATTCCAGAATGAACATGCCTGTGATACTTGCGGTGGTCACCGCCTTAAAAAAGAGGCACTATGTGTTAAAATCGGGGATCTGCATATTGGTGAAGTTACACAGTTTACTATTGATACAGCACATGAATGGTTCGGAAATATCAATAAAAAGCTGAGCAAAAAACAACAACAAATCGCTGAGAAAATTCTCAAAGAAATCCGTGAACGCTTGCAGTTTCTGGTGAATGTAGGGTTGGAATACCTGACTTTGTCACGTGAATCGGGAACGCTATCGGGTGGTGAATCGCAGCGCATCCGCCTTGCTTCACAAATCGGCTCGGGTCTTTCTGGAGTGCTATATGTGCTGGATGAGCCTTCAATCGGTCTGCACCAATGCGATAATGAACGGCTGCTGCACACGCTTAAACACCTGCGCGACTTAGGAAACACAGTTATCGTGGTAGAACATGATGAAGATACCATGCGTGCAGCCGATCATCTTATTGACATAGGCCCTGCTGCTGGCATCCATGGCGGGCAAATCGTAGCTGAAGGGACACCTGCTGAAGTAGCAAAAAATCCGAAAAGCATAACTGGGCAGTATCTAAGCGGTAAAAAATTCATTCCCATTCCCGACAAGCTCCGCCCTTTTACCAAACATAAGAAAATATCCGTAAATGGCGCGCGGGCAAACAACCTGAAAAATATCAGCGTAGATATTCCACTGGCAACTTTTACTTCGGTAACCGGAGTTTCTGGTGGTGGCAAATCTTCGTTGATTATAGAAACATTATATAAAGCAATTTCCAAAAAAATGAATGGCAGCCGCGATATGCCAGGAATCCATGACAGCATAACCGGACTGGAATTTATCGATAAGATAATCGAAATTGACCAATCGCCAATCGGACGCACTCCACGTTCCAACCCGGCAACCTACACCGGAGCATTTACTCCTATCCGTGACTGGTTCGCCGCCCTTCCCGAAGCAAAAGCCAGAGGCTATGCTTCCGGACGTTTCTCATTTAACGTCAAAGGCGGTCGCTGTGAAGCCTGCCAGGGCGACGGTATGATAAAAATCGAGATGCATTTTCTGCCTGATGTTTATGTGAAATGTGATGTCTGCCACGGCAAACGCTATAACCGCGAAACACTTGAAGTAAAATACAAAGACAAATCAATCTCTGAAGTTCTGGAAATGACTGTGGATGAAGGCGTTGGCTTTTTCTCCGCACAACCTTCTATCCGTGAGAAACTGCTGGCTCTGCAGGAAGTCGGTCTCGGTTATATCCATATCGGACAATCGGCAACCACACTCTCAGGCGGTGAAGCGCAGCGCATAAAACTTGCCAAAGAACTTTCCAAACGCGCCACTGGTAGGACTTTATACATACTCGATGAACCGACAACCGGACTGCATAGCAACGACATCGCCAAGCTGCTCGATGTTCTGCATAAGCTGGTGGATACTGGTAATACGGTGTTGGTTATTGAGCATAATATGGATGTAATAAAAACCTCAGACTGGGTAATCGATATAGGGCCAGGCGGTGGTAATAAGGGCGGGAAAGTAGTTGTGAGTGGAACTCCGCAAACTGTCGCCGCCTGCAAAGAAAGCGCCACTGGAAAATACCTCGCTCCATTGCTTAAAAAGAGGAAAGCGGCATAGGAATATGCACTGGAGCGACGCAAGCATAATTCTTTCTTCCCGAAAATACGGGGAAAGCAGTGCTGTTGTGAGAGTTTTGGCGCGAGAACACGGAGTTTTCGCTGGCGTTGTACGCTCGGCTGGTTCCAAAAACAATCGCGGCATCGTGCAATCCGGAAATGTAGTAAGCAGCCATTGGCAGGCGCGACTTTCACAGCAGCTTGGCACATTTAAATTAGAATTACTGGAAGCCCACGCCGCCCACATTATGCAGGATGAGGGTAAACTTGCAGCACTTTCTGCCGCCTGCACCATCACCGAAATAGCGCTGCCCGAACGTCACCCCTACCCTAAGTTATTTTCTGCCCTTCATGAATTCCTGCACACACTTACCGCCAGTGACAACTGGCAGCGGACTTACGTTAAATATGAAGTTTCACTACTTGCCGAAAGCGGTTTCGGGCTGGATTTAAGCGAATGTGCGGCAACTGGCGTAACCGATGATTTAATCTATGTCTCTCCAAAATCCGGTAGAGCAGTTTGTAGAGAAGCTGGCGAACCCTATAAGGATAAGATGTTGCCTTTGCCAAGTTTCCTACTTCCCCTCCCTAGCCCTCCACCGCAAGCGGGAGATGGAACAAGAAAATCCCCTCTCCCCGAAGGGGGGAGGGCTAGGGAGGGGGAAGTAAACCTCACAGAATATGCAAGGCAGCTCCGTACCAACCAAACCGAAACCGAAAAAAAACTTTGGTATCATCTCCGTGCTCATCGTTTTGAAGGCTATGGATTCCGTAGGCAATACCCTATTGATGAAAAATATATTGTTGATTTTGTATGTCTGGAAAAAAATCTTATTATTGAGTTAGATGGCGGTCAACATTCTGAACAAATTGAATATGATGAAGCCCGCACAAGATTTCTAAACCATAAAGGATATGAAGTTCTACGCTTCTGGAATAATGATGTAATGGAAAATATAGAGGGAGTACTAACTTTAATCTCAGAACATTTAAAGAAGTCCCCTTCAAACCAATTAACCTCCCCCTCCCTAACCCTCCCCCGCAAGCGGGAGAGGGAATTTTCTTGTTCCCTCTCCCCGAACCCCGATCATAAAGAAACCCTTGCGGGAATGCAGCTTACAGGCTATTTCTTGGAACATTCGCTGCTTGCGCCGCATGGGAAAAAACTTCCGGCTGCGCGTGTGCGCCTACAAAATATATTACAGGAATTGAATGCCACCGAAATCGTCTAACCCTGAGCAGATAAATATTGTTTCCTTCCGCACCACGCTGGAAGAAAAATATTTAGCCTACGCGCTTTCCACCATCACCGCCCGCAGCTTGCCTGATGTACGTGATGGGCTGAAGCCCGTGCATCGTCGCCTGTTATTTGCCATGCTGCAGCTAAAGCTCGACCCTAAATCTGGCTATAAAAAATGCGCGCGGGTAGTCGGTGACGTGATTGGTAAATATCATCCGCACGGTGATAGCGCGGTTTATGAAGCTATGGTGCGCCTCGCCCAATCATTTGCCGTCCGTTATCCGCTAGTTGATGGTCAGGGAAATTTCGGCTCGGTTGATGGCGATAATGCCGCGGCAATGCGTTATACCGAAGCCAAACTCACCGAAGTGGCGATGGCGATACTTGACGGGATTGATGAAAATACCGTTGATTTCCGCCCCACTTATGATGGTCAGGATGAAGAACCAATTGTAATGCCTGCCACCTTCCCTAACCTCCTTGCCAATGGTTCGGAAGGTATCGCGGTGGGTATGGCGACTTCGATTCCACCACATAATGTCGGCGAGCTGTGCAACGCCATGCAATATATTATCAAACACCCTGATTGCAGTGTGGCAAAACTGATGCAATATGTGGCTGGCCCTGATTTCCCGACTGGTGGATTAATCGTGGAGACCCCAGAAAATATCGTGGCGGCTTATGAAGTTGGACGCGGCGCGATCCGCATGCGCGCCAAGTGGAACAAGGAAGAATTAAGCCACGGCCTGTTTCAAGTTATCATTACCGAAATACCCTACCAGATCCAGAAATCGCGGCTGATTGAGCGCATCGCTGAGCTTTTTAAAAATAAAAAACTGCCATTGCTTGGTAATATCCTTGATGAATCGGCTGAAGAAATACGCATTGTGCTGGAACCGAAAAACCGTAGCGTTGATCCGGAAATGCTGATGGAATCGCTGTTTAAAGCTACCGATCTGGAAACACGTTTTAATATGAATTTGAACGTGCTGAATGCAAATGGCGCACCACAGGTGATGAACCTGAAAGAAATCCTCCTCGCCTTCCTTGAACACCGCATGGAAGTTCTGGTTCGGCGCACTAATTACCGTCTGGAAAAAATCGCCCACCGGCTGGAAGTGCTTGGCGGACTTTTAATTGCTTATCTGAATCTTGATGAGGTTATCCGCATCATCCGCACTGAGGATGAGCCAAAACCGATCATGATGAAAAAATGGAAGCTTAGCGAAGTTCAGGTGGAAGCTATCCTGAATATGCGCCTGCGTTCTTTACGCAAACTTGAAGAATTTGAAATTCGTGGTGAGCATGATGAACTATCTAAGGAACAGAAGGAACTTAAAGCCCTGCTCGCTTCTGATGAGAAACGTAACCAGAGAATCAGCGATGAAATCGGCGAGATTAAGAAAAAATTCGGGGAAAAAACCGCGCTCGGCAAGCGTCGTACTGATTTTGCCGAAGCTCCCACCAACAAAATCATTGATATTGAAGCCTTCGTGGAAAAAGAACCTATCACGATTTTATGCTCAAAAATGGGGTGGATACGAGCAGTTAAGGGGCATCTCACTGATGTTTCCGACATGAAGCATAAAGAAGGTGACGAGGAAAAATTCGCGCTGCACGCACAGACCACCGATAAACTGTTGCTGTTCGCTTCTAACGGAAGGTTTTACACCCTGCCCTGCGATAAAATCTCACGTGGCAAAGGCTTTGGCGAACCGGTGCGATTGATGATCGATATGGAAGGCGATGTCGATATTGTTGATATTTCCATTTTCGCGCCTGAGCTTAAACTGCTTATCGCAGCCAGCAACGGCAAAGGTTTTGTGGTGGAAGCCACTGATGTTGAAGCGCAAACCAAAAACGGCAAACAGATACTTAATGTAATGGAGAAAGCCAAGGCCATGATCTGTGTGCCAGTGGAAGGTGACCATGTGGCGATTATTGGTGAAAACCGTAAACTGCTTATTTTCCCGCTATCGCAAATTCCGGTAATGAAAAAAGGGCAAGGCGTTACTTTGCAGAAATATAAAGAAGGCGAACTGGCGGATGTTAAATGCTTTAAACTGAAAGATGGTTTAAGCTGGGCACTCGGCGGCAAAACCCGGGTTGAGACCGATCTTAAAGCCTGGGTTGGCAACCGCGCTGACGCCGGAAGGCTCCCACCTACTGGCTTCCCGAGGACGAACAGGTTTAGTTAATAAGGGAAACTACCCATTTATCTAGGTTGTAGTACATCAGTACTATTGTTGCTTCGGGATGCTTCTACATTTTTAGGAATGACATGGGCGGCTTGAACTTCCTGCAAACCACTAATTTCAGACTTTCGTAGACCTCTCATTACAACATCAAGTTCTTCTTTTGCCCCATCAGACAGCCCAGATTTTATATCATAAGACAAGGCGGATTTACGCACAGCAGACATATATGCTTTGTTATCTTCCAGACCTAATACTTTACTATCCAAACTCATTGACATGTTGGAAACATTATTCAGAGATGCGTGCTCATTATGTTCATTGCCCAGCAAAGCTATTTGCTCACCTTTGCCACGACGTTTATTAACTTCTTCTTCTAAAGTGGTCTTCAGATCATCAATTTTAACCTTGCCGTATTTAACCGCAGCATCAAACACTTTTTCAAGGTTTGAAGGTTCTACATCTTTGTGTCCCATAACATGGCGTTCATGTAAACGCAGTATCTCTTCAGTTGTCAATGTACCGATTATATTACCAAGCGCTCCGCAACCAACCGCAGCACCCGGACCGCCGGGGCCACAAACAATAGCGCCAGCTACGCCGTATGTCATCCCCAGCACATCGGCAATATCGCGCACCTTTTTCTCATTAGCATTGGGTGCAAGCACCCCGCCAACTCCGGGAACACTGGAAGCTGCACCTTCTGCTGCATCCTTGGCAGCATCTGCTGGTGAACCACCGTCAATCAACGTTTTTAAACCAGCTATGAGTCCAACTAACGGAGCAAACCAAGAAGAGCCTTTGGATTTAGGTGGATTTGCATCAGGTGCTTTTGGAGCATTTTTACTCTTAGGTGCAGGAGGATCAGGCTCTCTTTGTTTTTGATGATTATCTTGATCATAAACATGTGCATATTGCTTACGTTCTTCCTCTTCGCGAGGGCTAAGTTTTTTTCCTCTTTTCTCAGCTTCATATTTAGCATCAATTATCTCTTTTGAACGATTATAACGGTCGCTATCTTTCTTTATTTCGTCAGGGTTTAATTCACCCTTCCTTATTTTTTGTATTTTTTCTAATTCCTCATTAATATGAGTCAGCGATTCTATGTTTGTTGTAATTCCAAGCACCTTCATCTGTTTTTCCGTCAGTGGGCGCTCTTTATCACCATCTTTGTATTTTAAATTTTTTAGGCGATCGATATGAGATGAGATTTTGTCCTTCATTTTTTGCAAATCTTCATCACTCAGGCCTTTCATGCCCTCCTCAAATGATTTCTGGGTCTCAGCAGGAGTTTTTCCGGTCCCTTCAGGATGCCAGAACTGATTCCTGTCCTGGCTCAATTCTTTAAGTGAATTTTTTATATCTTCTTTAACTGAAACAAGGTCTTTACGAAACTGCTCTCCACCCTCACCCATCATTGTTCGTAACTGCTTTATACCGGGTATCTCAAAAGATCTCCCATTTGCGTCATAATCAACCATCTTGCCGACAATATCGCCAACACGCAGCATCCTGAATGACTGGGCATCTAATGACTCCTGTTCGCTCATACTCCACCTCTTCTATTAGGTGTTTCTTTAGTCCTGGAGTCATGGATGTTTTCTAATGTATGGTAACCAAACTGATGTATACGGGCTTTTGGTATACCGGCTTTCCGTTCGTCCATAGCAATAACATCTGTAGAAGTTCCAATGAGTTCTTTTATTTTAGCAGCAATAGCCTGCCTCTCACCTAAATCATTTCCTATTTTACGGAGATTTACTTCGGCAAATATAATTTTTTCACCAGAACTGTCAGGCGACCTGCTGCCAACTATTATATTAATAGCGTCAAGCCCATGCTCAGTAGCAATCAACGTTAGTGCATCACTAACTTTCGGATCATCAGCAATCTTTTTAAGCAATTTTCTAATATCAGAATCTTTGTCGATTGGCGCCCATACAACTATGGCAGGCTTTTCTTCTTTAGCCTGTGCGCTTACACGATCATCATAAGCAGAAGCTGACATACTTTCCCCAAAGTGCATTTATTAATAAATTACCTGTTATGGTAGCATAATACAACAAACCAGCCAAATTCCATTATATTAAGATTTCATGACAAAATTCTTATTTTTTTGTTTGAAAAGCCCTTTTTATGCCTTACAAATATCCTTATAAAAATCCCTGAAATTTACAGTTTCCTAATAAATGGTTGAAAATCAATATGTTACTTACAGCCGGCCAAAAATCCGAAATTGATAACCAGCGTTCTGAAAAACGCCAGACACTCCGCGACATATCGGCTGGTGTGGAAGAGTTGTTATACACCCCTATTCCGGTGTTGGATCACGGGTTTGTGCGGGTGGTGGATTACATGGGAACCGATAGCGCAATCGTGCAGGCGGCGCGGGTTTCTTATGGCAAAGGCACCAAGAAAGTAAATGAAGATGCGGGGCTTATCAATTACCTTCTCCGTCACCGCCACACTACGCCATTTGAAATGTGCGAGATAAAATTCCATATCAAGCTGCCGATTTTTATCGCCCGCCAATGGATCCGCCACCGCACCGCCAATGTGAATGAATATTCCGGGCGTTATTCGATCATGGATAAGGAATTTTATATTCCTGCGCCTGAGCAACTCGCGTCACAATCGCGCCTGAACCATCAGGGGCGTGGTGATGTGTTGGAAGGCGAAGAAGCCCAGCGCGTGTTGCAATTACTGCGTGAGGATGCAACCAAGGTTTATGAGCATTATGAAGAAATGCTGAATATGGACGCTGATGAAAACATATTGGATGAGAAAAAAAGCGGGCTGGCGCGCGAACTGGCGCGGATGAATTTGTCGCTTAATTATTATACGCAGTGGTATTGGAAAATCGACCTGCATAATTTGCTGCATTTTCTTGCCCTACGCGCTGATAGCCACGCGCAATATGAAATCCGTGTTTATGCCGAGGCGATGCTTGAAGTTTTAAAAGCCTGGGTTCCTATAACCTACGCCGCCTTCATGGATTACCGGGTTGGCGGTGCTAATCTTTCAGCAAAAGGGCTTACCATAGTAAAAAAACTAATTGCCGGGGAAAAAGTAACACAGGAACAAAGTGGCATGAGTAAGGGCGAATGGCTCGAGCTGATGACCCTTCTTGAGCAAAAATCCTGATGTATTACAGCATATTAAAACTGTAATAAAAACTTAATTTGCTTTTTTGTCGTCGTTACCTATTAATTGGTAAATTAATATATAACCCCCCTCACTAATGAGCATTTAATTATGACATCTTCACCTGATGGATTACCTGAGAATCAGCCAGATTATCAAACTCGAATGAATAAGTTAATGGATACGGTAAAAGATGTGGCACTTAAAGGCGGCGATGCATTTGATGAACTAATCGCGGATATTATAAGGGTAAAAAATATAGCATCAGGTAATAGTATAAATCTAACTTTCAAAACTCATATTATGACTGATTTAGCAGCCGCCGACGTTGATATAAAAACTATATCCCGCCTCAGCAGCGCGGTTCAAGGAATGAGGCCAATTGACGGATTAGCTGAAAAAATACGCGAAGAAACGCGAAAGCGTGAAGGCGAACCTGCACGACAATCATCACCAATATAGTAAAATCAACTACTCATCAAAGCGGATGACGGTTTTAACCTTAGGGTTCTTGGCAGGAACTGTGAATTTCGCGCTTTTCATTCCGCCACTGCTTGAAACCGCTTCAACAGTATAGCTTCCGTCAGGCAGATTGGCATATAAATACGGTCCTACATCCTCGAGGCGTACTAATTCACCATCTTTTGATAGAATACGCACAGCAATTTCGCTCATATACTCACCATTAGTGGCAATCATAACGATGCGGGCGTTAAAATTAGACTCCTGCGCGTTTATTTCCGCTAATTCCTCATCGCCAATACCGCCAGTTATATAACTGACTCTGTTTGCGGTCTGGACAACTGGCAAAACAGCCTCAGTCGCGCCACCGCCGACAGAATCAATGACTTCACCATCCCTTGCTACCGGCAAAGACCTGGGAGCCGCCAGATTCTTTGGATGTTCAATCACTGTCCCCGCAGAATTATCTATCTGTCCGAGAACACCATCGTCAGGACTGGCATCATAGGCGCTAGCAGACAAAGAAATGAAAGCAACAGAGCATACGGTAATAAATAATTGATAACGCATGGGTTAATCTCCTAATTAGTTGTTTTAAATGAGTTGTTGTATTTTTTATCCATATTTAATCGAAGCAGGCACTATAACACACATATTTCTCTTGTATATATTACATATTAATATATTAGGAAAAACTATATTTACCATTTTATTAATACTGATATGCAACCCTAAAAATGACAAAATAATGCATAAAATAGTATATATATTAAAATATAAATACTATATTAACCTATGAAACATGATATGTTAACTTATCAGAATTAAACTTCATACATATAGACCCCCTTATATATTTTGAGCACGCCATTATGTCGCAACACACTATAACTGTCAAAACAATAGATAATATTGGATTGCAAGACGCCAGCAATGCCCTCAATGCGCTTATACTGCAAAATTTTGTACCGGACATAATTATCGGTATCCGTACCGGTGGATATATTATAGCTGAAATCATGGCAAAGGAATTACAAAAAAAACCTTTGTTGCTTGCTATATCACGCCAACGAACCGGCACTCAGAAAAAAAGCCGGATTAAATGCCTTAAGAAAATATTAGGCTTGCTGCCATATAAGGTTACCGATTACTTGAGAATTATAGAACATAAATATCTCCACTCAAAACCAATAGCAGAACGCCAGTCATTTTCCCCGAACATAGATGAACTCTCAGCAATCAGAGGTGCGCTACGGGCATGTGATAATTATAAAATATTAATCGTTGACGACGCGATAGATAGCGGTGAAACTATGAAAGCAGTTTTAGATGTGGTACGAGCAGAAGCTAATTCTGATTGTATTATTAAAACCGCTGCGATTACTGTTACTACCGACTCTCCTCTCGTTCAACCAGATTATACCTTATACCGCCATGTCCTCTGCCGATTACCCTGGTCATTCGATTTTAAAAACTGATGCGGTATTAGTTATAGACCTCGATGAGACTCTGCTTTCCATCAATAGTTTTAAAATATGGGCGGCGTATTTCTTGTATGGGAAATTCGACAGCTTGAAGTTTACGCAGCGCATCGTATTGCGTATCAGAGCCTGGAGAATCTTCTTCCGAAGGAAAATCCTGAAACACAGCCATGCAAAAACAAAATCTGATTTACATAGCTTGTGGATTGAGAACCCTGATGACAATGCTTTAGAAAATATAGTGGCTAAACTGGAAAAAAAAATACGTCCTAACATGCTGGAGATTCTGGAGCTGATCTCAAAAAGCAAATGCGATGCGGTAATAGCCACCGCCGCAACATCACTATACGCCGAGAAATTTGCATCACGCATCGGGTTTGCCAATATCATCTCTACAAGGCTGAATGAAAAAGAAAATCGCGGTGAAGAGAAAGCGCGGCGTGTTCTGGAATTTATTTCCGAACAAAAATGGGAAAACAGAAAAAAAATATTTTTTACCGATCATCTGGAAGATATGCCATTTATCATGAAAAGTGATAAGTTAATGTGGTTTGGAAAAAAGGACGAGGTAAATGGCATACAGAAGCTTCTACCAAAGCTGGATATTGTCACCTGTAACAATTTATCAGCCGAAGAAATTATGAGCAGACTTCTTGCATAATTGACATTTCCTATCCCCGCTAAATCGGGGATAACGTTAGTGCGGCATGACAGAATATAAACTACTCCGGATAATGCTATAGCAGTTAACGATTAATTAGTGAGTTAATGAGATGCGACTCCTTCTCCCTCTGGGAGAAGGATGGGATGAAGGCTTTTTTCCAGCAGGATTACCCTAGCCCTCACCCCGCAACATGTATGTTGCGCCTCGTCCCAGAGGGAGAGGGAATTCGAGAATGACGCTAATTAAACGTTAACTGCTATAATCAAAGCTGTCAGAATTGGGGAATTTTAGTATGGCAAGTTCTACACTTACTCTTAACTCTACACTCTACACTCTGATCCTGCTGCAATATAACGGACAATCTGTTAAGAGTTAATCAGTAACTTTTAA
>JBBTBX010000017.1:0-42941 GCA_038043465.1 Pseudomonadota bacterium | reverse complement strand
GGTAGAGCAACCGCCTTGTAAGCGGTAGGTCGTCAGTTCGAATCCGACAAGCGGCACCATTTTCACTTCCGAGGACTTCTGGTAAAGTCCAAAATACTAGCAGAAAACCAAGAAATTTAGTGTATTTTACATCCTATGTCATCCTAATTAATTTAGTGACATCTGGGGGCATATTGGGGCATAATTGGGGGCACAAAATGGAGGATCCCTGTTATGGCACTTACTGAAATTGCAATCAAAGCTCTCAAACCAACAAACAAAATCTATAGGATTGCCGCTGAAGGTGGATTATATTTAGAAGTAAATCCCAATGGCTCAAAATATTGGCGACTCAAATATCGCTATGCTGGTAAAGAAAAGAGGCTAGCAATTGGTGTCTACCCTGCAATTTCATTAAAGATAGCTCGAGAAAAACGCGACGAAGCAAAAAAACTCATAGGCGATGGCATTGACCCTGTTGCAAAAAGGCAGGAAGTAAAACGCCTTGTTGCGTTCAATGCCGATAATACCTTCGGAGCTGTGGCAAAAGAATGGTTTGATACCAATATCCGTAAATATATTTGTGGATTCATCTATTTTGGCTTTGGAAAGAGAAAGGTATTCAAAGCCCAGCCTGCCTAAATGCAATAAGGCTGGTATTTTTACTCTGGTATTCTCATTAAAAGCCATAATTTCTTTTATTTCATAGGTATAATTATAATAGGCTCTATTTGTACTTATCGTTTATCATAAAAGCAATGAAGTTTAGATTTTTGGGCTTTTTAAGGAATAAACCTATAATCCTAATGGGTGGTAGAAATTTACTTAGCTGATAAAATAATGGTAAAGTTGCAATAGGGTTGCAATGGAATATATCCAGAGTTTTGCTAAAACTCGCAAACCCGCAGAAAATAATGGTGCTGCTGAGGTGAATCGAACACCCGACCCCGTCATTACCAATGACGTGCTCTACCACTGAGCTACAGCAGCAGCTAGAAGAAGCTGATAAGGCAGGGGAAAATGCCATAAGAACAGCGCAAGTGCAAGCACGGAGTTATATTCTCAAGCTATTTAGGCATATTATATTATTAAATATTTGCAATATCAGTATTTTAAGGCAAAATAGGGCGATGACCAAAGACTATACACCAGTACAATCATGCCATAACAACAATTCGTCCTCCAAAAAACAGAATAAATTAAAGGACGAAAGGCTGGCTGCTGCCTTGCGCGCTAATTTGCGCCGGCGCAAGCTGGCAAACTCATCTTTAAACAACGAAGATGATAAAGGCGCAGCGCATGAGTAATGTTTTTCAACAGATGCGGGTCAAACGTAGGGAAAAAAAGAAAGCTTTACAGAAGAAAAACAAAGCGCATCAGGGAGTTTTCAACCTTATGCTGTTGCGTCGCGCACAAGCCAAGACTGATAAAGATCTCAAAGAAATTGCCGAAAAAGAAAGAAAGAAAAAACGTAGTAAGGAAGAGGAAAAAAGGCAGGATAAAAAAGAAACCTGGAGCGTTCAGGTTTCCAGCATCCGTAACCTGCTTAACAATAAAAAACGAGTAAGCCATGACCGCTGGAATCGTTTCGCCGGAACCGAAGATGGCGGAGGACGCGGACGGTAGTAATCCAGCATGCGGATTTTGTAGTACGTGCGTAGCGGAAGCGCAGAAAACCATGTTTGCAGCAAGACATAGTAGTGAATGGCGACACAGCCTAACGCTTTGCCCTAAAAAATTCGCGCAGCAAATCACCACATTCGCTCTCGTTTATTCCACCGTAAACTTCCGGTTTATGATTGCAGGTTGGCTGCGAAAAAATACTCGCACCATTTTCTACCCCTCCTCCCTTTTCATCATACGCACCAAAATAAAGCCTACGGATACGGGCAAGGCTTATCGCCTGCGCACACATGGCGCACGGCTCCAGCGTCACATATAAATCGCAATCTATAAGGCGTGGTGATTTAAGGATTTCGCAAGCGGAACGAATAACGAGTATTTCAGCATGCGCTGTTGGGTCACAGTTCTTTTCTACAAGGTTATATGCCGAGGCAATAACCCTATTATCTTTTACTATCACCGCACCAATCGGCACTTCGCCAGCGGCAATAGCTGCTTGCGCACAATTGATAGCATTTTGCATGAAGGAATTATTTTTTACGGAAAGCATCAAGAGATATGATTTTATCTTCACTGCTTGCAGCTGCATCAAAAACCACATCTTCACTGATAGGCTCTTCCATTTTTGCAGACATGGCAGAACCATTTTCGAACATCTCTGACTGCTGGAATTGCAAGCCAAACTTAATGCTCGGATCAGCAAATGCCGTGAGTGCTGCAAAAGGAATCGTAAGTTTTTCCGGAACTCCACCAAAAGAAAGAGTCACATGAAATTGCTGATCTTCAACTTTGAAATCCCAGAATTGATGCTGGATAACTATAGTTATTTCTTTGGGATATTTAGCGCGCAGTTGCTCAGACATCCGCACACCAGGATGCAAGGTGGAATAAGAAACATAAAAATGGTGATTACCAGGAAGACCGGTAGATTGCACAAGCCTCAGCACATCACGAACGACACCGCGCATCGCTTGATCAATAAGAAGCGGATAATTAATCTGATCTTTAGTCATAAATCATTTTTTTAATTATTGCTGTTCAACACCACCCCGTCCGGACACATTACACCAACCACCGGTCATTTGTCACCAACCATTTGAAACAAAGCATTCTATCTATGAACTTTGTTCCCAACTGTGGCAAATATACGGGGCTTAACTTAAGTGGGGAGTTTCTGTTACCCGGCACCCCCCGAACCGTGTTACATACTAGAGTATGCTATGCGCCGTTAGGCAGCAACAGCAACTTCTACGACTGTGTTGTCGTTAGCAGCAACAAATGCAACGTTATCGTTAGCATTTAAGATTTT
Source organism: Pseudomonadota bacterium (assembly GCA_038043465.1). Taxonomy (GTDB): domain Bacteria; phylum Pseudomonadota; class Alphaproteobacteria; order Rickettsiales; family SXRF01; genus SXRF01. The sequence continues at coordinate 40,030 of JBBTBX010000017.1, read as the reverse complement.
GACCTAATTACGCTAGTATCATAGCGGACAAAAACAACACCTTTACTACGTCTGTCGAGCCTAAGTCAGCCCCATACTGAGTAAAGAGTGCTGAGTTTAGAGTGCTGAGAAACTCAGCACGCAGCACTCACTACTATAAACTGTTATGGTGGAGCTGCCGGGTTCTGCCCCCGGGTCCAATCCGTTTATTCTGAATCGCGTTTATTGTCATAGTTACCGAAGTAACAAGCGTATTATATTATATATCTTGGCGTTTGTGAAGGGTTTTTTACAGCTTAAAAACCTTGGATTCTGTCGCCAACCCAGTTTTATCATCAATTTCAACGTATAAACCGCAAAGAGTTGCTACGCCAAGCGCGGCTTCCATTTTCACCTTGGAAATTTTGCTGAGGAAGCGTTCAAGTGGCGCGGCGGCGTCAAAACCTATCACCGAATCATAATCACCGCACATGCCAGCGTCTGTTTGATAAGCTGTGCCTCCCTTCAAAATGCGAGCATCCGCGGTCGGTACATGGGTATGGCTGCCCACCACCACACTCACCCGCCCATCGAGATATTTTCCCATTGCCATTTTTTCCGAAGTAGCTTCCGCGTGGAAATCCACCAATATCGCCTGCCCCGCACCAATCCGGTATTTTTCAAGAATCTCATCAGCAGTCGCAAATGGGCAACGCGTATGTTCCTTATGAAAAACCTGACCCAGCAAATGCAAAACCAGTAATTTACGCCCATCGGCAAATGCAAGTAAATAATTACCACTGCCAACAGTTTTCACTGGAAAGTTTTCAGGCCGCAGCAAGCGTTTTTCCTGCGCCAGATAGGGTTTTATTTCTTTCTGTTGATCCCAGATATGATCACCGCCTGTGATGACATCAACGCCACAGGCAAAAAAATCTTTGGCGATTTGCGGAGTAATTCCAAACCCACCAGCAGCATTATCACCATTGACGACCACTGCATCAAGAGCCATTTCACGGCGTAAGACAGGCACATTTTTTACCACCGCGTCACGCCCGCTTCTGCCCACCACATCGCCTAAAAAAAGTAGTTTCATTTTGCTCCTAAAATCAGATGATTTGATAATTGGATATTAAGTATTCTAATCATCTGATAATCCGATCATCATTCTTTTCCGTTACCACCATATCCATTTTCTGATCACCGTCATGGATTGGTAAATTGTCTGCCTGCTGCATAGCATAGGCAACACCGATAACCAGCAGTTTTTCGTTCCGGATGCGTAAATGTGCAAGAGTTGCGTCATAATAGCCGCCGCCATAACCCAGCCTGTTGCCATTTTTATCAAACGCCACCAGTGGAACAATAACCACATCCGGAATTATTTCCGGAAGAAGCGCTTCCGGGCAATCTATCCCATATTTTCCCTTGGTCAGCACACTATTTTCTGTAACTGCAATGAATTTCAATATTTTGCTATTATCATCAACAACCGGCAACGCAGTAACATTGCCCCTACCCTGCAATTTCGCTATGAGTCCGCCAACATCAATTTCCCCATTTATGGGGCAATAAGCAGCCACCTTAGAACCTAGCGGTATAATCTCAAGCAGGTGCTGCGTAATAACACTTGCTGCTGATTTTGCTATATCTTTTGGGATTTCTTGCCGTGCTTTGATAAAATTTTCACGCAAGAATTTCTTATTATTATCCATAAATGTCCGGCAGTGAAATAAAATGAACGGAACCACCAATCAGCCGTCGGTTGAAACAAGCCGCATTCGACCCGTTTGTAAAGGTGGGCGCCGTGTGTGCAGAGGCAATGCCTCCACCAGTGACAGCTCCCGAACAAAAAGATATTGGTCCAAGGGACAGTGTACCAAACGTACCGAGCAGAACCGTTCGCCGGTCAGTCTAGCGCATTTCAATACGCTGCGCAATCTTTTCGATGCGCTCGGCTATTTCGTCCAAAGTAGTCGCCATCGCGATTTCACTGTAAACCGCGCCAGATTCCCCTGACTCAGCAGGAACTGCCGAAAACGGGCGGGCATTAGCAGACAATTTTTCAATTTCCCGTTTATTTTCAATTAGTTCGTCTGCCATAGTGATTGCTGCAAGGAGTAGTGCCATAACCTCGCCGGTACTGCCACCCATACGCGCAGTTAAATCGCGCACCCGCTCATCAACATCATCGGCAAGCAGGCGCAAATGCTCCTCCTGACCATCGTCACAGGCAAGGTGATATTCCCGCCCGCCAATCTTTATGCTAACAACTGCCATAAAATACCTCACTACCAGCTATTTTTACCAAACATAGTGTTCAGTTACTCAGAAAAATAATTGTTGATTATCAATCATTTAGTCATACCAAGAGCTAAAATCAACAAAAAAACTGTAATATTTCGCTTCAGACAGCTTATATTGTCACAAAAGTTTCACAACACTTTTTATAAGTTTTAGGGTAAAGTTGCATTATGTAAAACTATTAAAAATAATTTTGTTAAGTTCAAGTTATGGCAGAGACAGGAGCAACAACGCAAAAACCGGAGGAGAATATTGGGGTTATCCAAAGTTTTGGGGCGTGGGTTAACACAAAATTTGCAGAACTTTTCCAAGGTCCTCCCAAAGCGGTACCAAAGAAAGAGGAAACACCAAAAGAAATAGTAGAATCTGTACCACGAGTAATAGTACCAGACTTTAGACAGTCATACGCGGCAAACAGAAGAGAAGAAGAATTAAAGAGGACGGCAGGGATGTCAGGAACAGAAACAAATACAACTTCGGAAGCAGGAGCTGCTCCTACCCCTGTGACCAGTGCGCCGGCACCGGCTGCTGTAGATGTGTCTAAAATGAGCGAAAAGGCACGTAAAGCCTATACAGAAACTCAGGAAGCTATAGTGGAAAAAGTGGCAATTGGGCTGAAGAAAAACGGCAATATAGTAAAACTTGCCCAGCTGGCTGGCGAACCAATGGAACTTCCTCAGGATGATGCTGAATATCGTAGAATAGCTAAAGAATTAATAGAAACCCGCAAATTTACTTTCAAAGACAAAGATGGAAAATTTGCTGTTGATGACGATGGTAAGAAAATAGAGATAACTATTGAAAAAATTGATGAGCGCAGAGTGGCATTTAAAGACATGCCTGAAGATAAACGCAAAGAAATGCTTGGAGACCTTGCATCCAGCCCACTTGACAAATTAATTCCAGATAGCAAAAGAAGCGCGAATATAGCAAAAGCGGTTAGTGAAGGCGTTGAAGAAAATACTGGCATGTTTTCATTCCTTGGTGGCGCAACCATAATGAATGCCATAATTGGCTTGTTTCAATGGATAATGAGCGGGTTTGAAGGCGGGTTTGATGGGTTAAAGTCCTCTATCGCCAATGTAACTGCTAACAGTATTGCAAAATCTACCGAAACAAGATTAAGGGAGCTTGGTGAAAGCCCAGAAAATATCAAGGAAGTTTCTGAAAGTGTGCGCACCAAAGCACTGAAAGAAGCCGGATACCCAGATAAAAAGGCAAAAACAGAAAGGCTTGAGGATATAAAAGTTGAGATACCTAAATCTACAACCCCGCCAGCACCCTCTCCTGCACCAACTACAGAACCAGCTCGAGGAGCTGAAACTTCTACACCTGCAAGTAAGGTAGAAACTCCGGTATCTCCTGCTGCTGGAGATAACGGCAGTCAGAATAAAAAGCCTGATACAATTTCTCCGCCTCCTGCTCCCGCGCCTAGCCATGGTGCTACTCCTGATCAGAGAAAATCTGGTGTACTGCCTGCAGTTGCTGCTGCCACTGCAACTACTGTTATAGCTGCTGGTGGTGCTCAGAAAAAAACAACAAGTCCTGAACCATCTACCACAACTACTGCCGAACCACCAACAGTTATAGTCGCCGATATTAAAATTCCAACCAAGGAATATAACGGTTTGAGTGGAAAAGCTTTGGAGGTAGTTCAGCAAATTAAAAGCGACACAGAAAAAGCATTTTCTCAACCACAACCAACGCTACCAGTTAATACCGCAAAAACAAATGGTTCTACGATAACTCCCGGGCAAGGTGATGGCAGGGCAGCGTACAAAGATGAAAAGCCAGGAATAAAAACTGCCGAGCAGCATCATACTCAACCTGCAAAAGCAGAAAAAAAGAAGGAAGAAAAGAAACCGACTAAAGATGCTACACCACCACCACAAAAGCCTGTTGTGGCAGTTGACGAACAAAAACAACCAAAACCGCAGATGTCTCTCTCTTCGCCTTCTGCTGATGTTGCGCCTCCTATTGTAAATAACCGCCTAGAAAAAGAAATAGGAAATATTGCAAACAGAATGATTCCCAAAGATGTGGAGAATCGTGAGGAGGTTGTAAAGCACTTTACTAAATTTCTAGCTTCAACAGCCGAACAAAATAGCACCCTAATTGGTAAGCCACAGGAACTGACAAAAGTAGTATTAGATAGGCTTTTCGATAGCCCAGACCCTTTAGCAAAAAAGTCCGCGGATGCTATTCGTACATACACAAGCAAAGAAGTACTTGGTAAGAAAATCAAAACTCCTGATAATGTAATAAGATTTGGATTAGAAGCAGAAATGAAAGGTGCAATAAGAGACAATAAAGAGGCACTCGTAAAAGCTCACAAAGAAGATGAAGCTGCAAAAACTGCAACGTCGGAAGGAAAGAAACTCGGTAGCTTAGGTGTTGGCAATCAGGATGCCTCATATCTTGCAGCAGCAGCTAAAAAAGTCGGCTCACAGCAAATCGGGTTCAGCTAGTCGCTTACTTCCATAAGCAATTTATCATTATCAATCAATGTGTTGATATGTCATAACCAAAAATTAACAAAAATATAATATACTTAACGCTTAACCTTATTACTTGTAACAAAACTTTAACAATATTATTCAAAATTTAAGGTAAGATTACACTCATACAAGTTTTTAATGGTAATTCTAAAGAATAAATATGGGAAAAAAAATGATAAATAATAGTAAAAAAAATGATGCGCATGCTAATAAGCTAAGCCTCGACGGAGTGTTGACTAAAGCTCTGGAAGGGTTGATAGAACATGACGATATAATTCTTTCTGATCAAGATAAAAAAAAGACAAATCAAGAACAAGATGAGCTAAAAGAGCAGATCAGGATTTCCTTAATAAGGGATGCAATAAAAATTACGGCTGCTGCAATAAAGGATAATTATGGTAATACCAAAGAAGAGATAATTACCAAAATATCAGATAAATTCTTAGAGCAAAAACGGGGTGAGGAAAATCTAAAAACTCCGGAGGGCAGAGTGGCACAGGCAATTCGTGAGAAAGCAAATTCTTCCAGTCTGTTTTTTTCAGTTAGTGACGATCTAATTAAAAATGGTGGTCCTTTCACAGATGGGCTTAAACAAAAGATAGGTAAAATATTAACTGAAAATGAAGACGAAATAAAAACAGCACTCGCTGTTGAAGGAACTGGTAAAAATCTTACGAAAGATGGTGTTACTCCGTCACAAAGTTTTGGTGGAAAGCTTTCAGATGCCGTAGAACGAGGTTTGGAAACTCCAACCAAGATATTCACTGCTCCACAACCTCGCGCAGCTAATGGTATTGCTCCCAGAAATCCCTAATACCCCAGCACGTCGATAATATCTTCGAGCTTGTCTACCACGTGGTAATAGGTGGCGACTTCGGTTTTAGCAAAGCGGTTTTCGATTATATTTTTCATCAGCGCGATCAGCGGATCCCAATAGCCCTGATAATTAAATATCACGATAGGTTTGTCATGCAGCATCAGCTGTTTCCAAGTGATGATTTCAAACATCTCATCCATCGTGCCGAAACCGCCTGGGAAAACTATAAACGCATCGGAACGCTCAAACATGTTCTGCTTGCGCTCATGCATGGTATCGACAATGGTGATTTCGGTAAGCGATTTATGCTCGTTCTCAATGTTACGCAGTGAGCGCGGGAAAACCCCGATAGCATACCCCCCATTTTGCATGGTCGAATTAGCAACCGCCCCCATAACCCCGCAATCGCCACCGCCATAAACCAGGGTTACATCACGCGCCGCCAGTAATTTTCCAAATTCCGCACCAATATCAAGAAATTTTTTATCAATACTATTAGATGCACCACAAAAAACGCAAACCGACTTTTTCCCAGACATGAATTCCTACTTTTTTATTATTTTGTTTATTATTAAAATTCCCATATATTCAAACCTACATATTACCACTAAACTAATTAAATTTTTATGAAAATTATGCGAAATCCAACGAAAAATATACTTATAACCGGGGCAAGCAGTGGTCTGGGAGCTGCCCTTGCCCTTGGCTATGCCAAAGCCGGCAGGGTTTTATACCTGCAAGGTAGAAACAGTGACAAGCTGGATGAAATTGCCGGCAAGTGCCGCAATCTTGGTGCCGATGTCTATACGCAAGTCGGTGATGTAACGGATGCAAGTGCCATGCAGAACTGGATAGAAAATTCTGATATGCAAACCCCGTTGGATCTGGTGATTGCCAATGCCGGAATCTCGGCAGGCATGGGCAAAAACGGCGAAAACAGCGAGCAGGTACGTCGCATTTTCGCAACTAATATTGATGGGGTGATAAATACTGTGCAACCGGTTATTCCCCTGATGCTGAAACGCGGGAAAGGACAAATCGCTATTATGAGTTCACTGGCAGGGATTCGGGCATTACCAAGCTCTCCTGCCTATAGCGCGAGCAAAGCCTGCGTGCGTTATTACGGCGAATCTCTGCGTGGCGCACTGGCTTTTTCAGGAGTATCAGTAAGTGTAATCTGCCCCGGCTATATCACAACGCCGATGACAGCGGTAAATAATTTCCCCATGCCCTTTATCATGAGTGCAGAAAAAGCAGCGCAGAGAATCATCATGGGGCTAGAAAAAAAGCGCGGAAGAATCGCTTTTCCTTTACGCTTATACCTTCCTTTATGGCTTATTTCCTGCCTGTCACCACGCATAACCGATCCGGTATTTTCGCGGCTTCCGGCTAAGCCATCGCTTGAGTAAGGGAAGAGGCATTAGGCATTGGGGATTAGAGCTGTCATGCCTCGGCTACGCTCGGCATGACATCATCAAGCAGCTACACTGATTTTTACTTTATAAAACCCCTTATAGAATTCGGGCTTAATATTGAATTCGTATTTACCGTTTTTATTTTTAGGAATTTTTTTGCAGATATGGGTTATGTCAAAACTTGGGTAGTAAGTCATGATTGGCGAATTCATTAGTTTTTTGAGAATGTAACCTTCTTCGTATTTATCCAGCTTATCTTTGGTTTTCCTATCAATTTTCCAGAGTTCACCCAGCACCACATCCTTCTTTTTACCGGTGTAATATAAAAGCGGATAGGTTTCATCAGGCGCGAGATATAACACATAACCAACCAGTTTTTTCTTGCGGAGATATTTTGCGCCTTCCATGTGTTTGTGCAAGACTCCACCTTTTTTTAAAGTTCCATACGCGAATATTTTCATATAGATTTAATATTTGGTTCTGCTGATTTCGCAGCAAAATCCATCAGTGTTTTTGGTTCAATATCTTGCGTGAATTTTTTTGATTCAGTAGCTGGAGCTGGAGTTTGCTGTTCAGCTTTGGCAGCTAATTTCTGCATATCCACACCAAATCTGGCAAATACACCATCTACATTCTCTCCAGCTTTAATAGCAGATGCAGCTTGCTTTACTTCATTCATATCTACGAATTTATTGGCAAGTTCGACATAAGCAAGGCTTTCGGGAAATTTATCGAGGAGTTTAAAGCCGATGAGATAGTTAAGCTTACCGATTGTAAATTTATCAGAAGTTATGTCGGGTTTATTGTCATAAGCAATGTTGAGTAGTTCAGCTACTCTGGTTGCAAGTTTCACGTCATTCTGACCTTCCGCTGAGGCAACAAGAGGAGCCTTGTAACGCTTATCCATATGCTTTCTTTGTAAATTTATCAGTGCTTGAATATCTTGTGGCTGAAACGCTGTATATGGATCTATGTCCTTATGATTGATTTTGGTGCTTACCAGCTTTTGCTCAACATCAAAGAATGAAGGCTTACGTACAAATCCTTCCCAATATATAAGCGCGCCAATCGCGCCTACCCCAGCATCAGCGTTTACGTCATATTTAGGTTGGACAGCACGAAAAGGCTTAGCTCTGAATTTCTCCCACGGAACGAAAAAAGACATAGCAGCGAGCATACGGGCTGCCGTCCGCGCAAGATAAGCTCGGCAAGTTACTTCTATAGCCTCATTCTTGCTTTTTCTAAAAACATCATCAATAGTTACATCCTTGCTGTTTTTCCCCAGCTCATAGCCAACTGCTTCGGCATAAATTGATTTTATATCACTCAAGGTATTCTTGCTGTACATACCAACAAGCAGAAGCACTCCGGCACCAATGCCTAAAGCAGGTGAGTTACGCGATGCATAGCGTCTGAAACTGTCTTCTTTCCAAGGTCTACCATCAGAAGTAATGTATTTTCCTTCTGTAGTAATAGCCCTGCCATTTTTGATTTTTGGGTTACCCTTTTTATCTCTGTCAATCTCCGGCTTATCTTTACCCCAGAAATTAAGCGGATTTATTTCTTCAAGAGCTAACCAGATATAACGCATCCCCACCAGCGGAGCAAGTAATTGGGTAACAGTGGAGTTATACCAGGTTTGGTCAGATTTAAGCTCTGGCCGCTCGGCTGGTGCGATATTCTGCGCTGGTGCTATGTTGGTATTCTCAGTCATTCCCAAATGTCTTATATATGTTTTTAAAGTTTACAATTACCAACACTGCAACCTAGCCATGCCTTTATAACATAGCTAAAACGGCCACTCACTTGATGGTAAGTTTAGCATACTCTTTTGCTTTCTATTGTTAAGTTATTGTTACATTTCTACGATAAAATAGCATTTGTAACAAATATGAAAAGATAAATAATATTATATATCAATACATTAGTGAAATTTGCAATTTTTTCTCAAGCACTAACGATTGAAATCAGTTTTATCTTCTAATAATCAATTTAATCAGCTAAGAAATCTATAAATTAAAACTCAAAAGGAAGAAACCATGGCTGCTTATCAATATGTTTATGTAATGAAAGACCTTTCCAAGAAATATGCGGGTGGTAAGGAAGTGCTTAAAGGTATTTACCTGTCATTCCTGCCAGGTGTAAAAATCGGGGTTTTGGGGCCGAATGGCTCGGGTAAATCGACCTTGCTTAAAATCATGGCGGGGCTGGATAAGGATTATAACGGTGAAGCATGGGCGGCTGAAGGCGCGCGTGTTGGTTTTCTCCCACAGGAACCGCAACTTGATGAATCCAAAGATGTGATGGGCAATATCATCGAAGCACTGGGCGAACAAAAAGCTCTGCTTGACCGCTTTAATGAAGTTTCCAATAAACTCGGTGAAGTGACCGATGATGACGAAATGATGAAACTGATTGAAGAGCAAGGCGAACTGCAGGAAAAAATTGAAGCTACTGGTGGCTGGGATATAGAACGCGATATTGAAATCGCTATGGACGCGCTGCGCTGCCCGCCGAAAGATGCTGATGTTACTAAAATTTCTGGTGGTGAAAAAAGACGCGTTGCACTTTGCAAATTATTGCTGGAAAAGCCTGATTTATTGTTGCTTGACGAACCAACCAACCATCTTGACGCGGAATCGGTGGCGTGGCTGGAGCATTACCTCAAAGAATATAAAGGCACGGTGATGATGGTAACCCATGATCGCTATTTCCTTGATAATGTAACGAGCTGGATTCTGGAACTTGACCGCGGCACTGGCATTCCATATGAGGGTAATTATTCGGCGTATCTGGAGCAAAAACAGAAGCGTTTATCTCAGGAGAAGAGCGAAGAAAATTCCCGCCAGAAACAGCTGGCTACCGAGTTGGAGTGGATTCGTCAGGGCGTTAAAGCGCGTCAGGCGAAAAGCAAAGCTCGTATCGCTGCTTATGAAACCTTGCTGGCGCAGGAGAATAAAGCGCAAGTTGGCATCGCGCAGATTGTTATTCCTAATGGCCCACGCCTTGGCAATCTGGTTATCAAAGCTGAGAAGGTCGGCAAAGGCTTTGGCGACAGACTACTTATTGATGATTTATCGTTTGACCTGCCCGCTGGTGGAATTGTCGGGATTATCGGGCCAAACGGCGCGGGTAAAACCACTTTGTTCAAAATGATAACCGGTAAGGAAAAAGCTGATTCAGGAACATTCACGGTTGGCGATTCGGTAAAGCTTGGTTATGTTGATCAATCGCGTGATACACTATCCGATAAAAAAACCGTGTGGGAAGAAATTTCTGGCGGTGACGAAGAAATCATGCTCGGCAAAAAGCTGGTGAAATCGCGGGCATATTGCTCCAGCTTTAATTTTAAAGGCTCAGACCAACAGAAAAAAGTCGGAACATTATCAGGCGGAGAGCGCAACCGTGTTCACCTCGCAAAAATGCTCAAAGCTGAGCATAACGTGCTGCTGCTCGATGAACCAACCAATGATCTGGATGTGGAAACTCTGCGCGCACTCGAAGATGCACTGCTGGATTTTGCCGGATGCGCGGTGGTTATTTCGCATGATCGCTGGTTCTTAGACCGCATCGCCACCCATATCCTAGCTTTCGAAGGCGACAGCCATGTGGAATGGTTTGAAGGAAACTATGAAGCCTATGAAGCTGACCTGAAACGCCGCCTCGGTGTTGATGTGCTGACTCCGACAAAGATTAAGTATAGGCCACTGAGAAGGGCGTAGTTGATTATGGTATACGAAAATAAAGCTGCCGAACATTTACAAGAGGCTTATTCAGCAATGCAAAATGGCAACTATGAACTTGCCCTAAGCATTTTTTGGCTATTTTCTGATAAAGGCGATGCAGAAGCTTCGTTTTGCTTGGGATTTATGTATGCTGCCGGTGATGGGGTAGCACAAGATTATAAGCAAGCTGGTACTCTTATCCGCAAATCTGCAGAGCAAGGATATGCACCATCTCAATACTTTCTTGCTGAAGAATTCCGCTCTGGTGCTAAAAACTCCCAAAAAGCATTGGAATGGTATTTAAAAGCAGCTGAACAAGAATATGATTTTGCGCAAAATAACTTAGGGCTTATATACCTACATGGTTTAGGTATACCGCAAGATTATAAGGAAGCTTTCAAATGGATATCTAAAGCTGCCAATCATGGGAGAGGAACTTCACAATCAATTCTCGCTTCAATGTATTTAAATGGGCAGGGAACACCACAAGATATCAGTCAAGCTATCAAATGGTACTTATCTGCCGCACAACAAGGTGATACTGAAGCCATATTTGTTGCTGAAATACTGAATAAATCCCCAAATTTTCTACACTTATTTAGCAATATAAGTGCTTCTGATCACTACATTCTTGTAGCCTTTTATAAAGCTTACTCACCTTCTCAACCACCTAGTATATTTTCAACAATCAAAGATAGTGCTAATTATTTTTTATGGTCGGAAATGCAAAAGCTGGGCTGGATGATTGAAGTGCCTATAGACTCTGAAATTGTTAAAGCGGCTGGAAAAATTTCCGAAACAATGAGAAATTTCTCTATAACTGAATTGGGATTAGATAAAATTAAACAACTCTTGTCATTATAAACGTAAAAAGGCTAATCCCTTACCCTATCCGCGGTCTATTGCGCGGATTATTAGGATTCAGCGGGTCGCGCTCGCGGGTTGCAAATCCTCTATCATCAGGCGCAATTTTGCTATTTGCTGAAACAGTGGTAACCGGCGTTATAACCCCAGTATCCTTATCCAGCTTGGTGTTTAATGAAACCATTTCCCGTGCCTGTTTATTGCTCTTGCGTAATGAATTTCCAGCCTGACGCACGGCGGCAATATCCATTTTATTAAGCCCGACACTAACCCCAGCCTCATCGCGCATGATAGACTTTACCTGTTCATGCTGCCTTGCCAGATTACCTCTATTCACATTAGAGGACGAGCCACCACTAGCAGCCCTTGCAGCTTTTTGCTGCTGACGGCGGTGGCGTTGGCGACGAAGCCTTTCGGCAAGTGCCTCAGCCTGCGCTTCCGCATTCTCCTTATGTTCGTTTTTTTCATGAGAATTCAGATGTTCTGCCGCATGTTCCAACCCATCTTCCATCTTGTGCATGAGGTGATTAATGGCAAGACCTTTCATATTTTTGCCAACAGCCTGCATCTCGGCAATATCAACTGAAATCTGGTTAATCGCCGTAGAATTACTCGGAATCTCTTTTGCCGCCATCAGCGCAACACCATTTGAACACCAGCCTGCAGCATCATTTGCGTTTTTCACCCTTGGATCATTGATTATTTCCGGGTTTACCCGCATCGCGTCAAACAGTAGATTCTTATACATATCAACCATTTCAGAAATTCTCTGGGATAAGGCTAATTTCTCGTTAGGTCTGCCGGTATCAATGGATTCTTCTATCGGCTTGTCACTGAAAGAGAGGTTTTTCAACTTCCTTAGTATCTCTCTTGCCAGTTCAACTGATTCCTCACGCGCCTCCTCTTCCATCTCATCAATTGAATAAAGCTGGCGCACCGCCTCCTGCAAATTAGCACTTACTTCCAGAAGTCTATCAACCGGCGAGCGATCACCTATAGGCTTGTTTGCCAGATGGGTAAGACCACTTTCTATTGCATCAATAAGCTTCTCAACACTTTGCGACTGCCTGTTTTCCCACTCCGGCAGAACACCATCTAATTTTTTCTCTAATGGTGTGATAAGCGGATCGCCATCCGGCAGGTTTTCCAACGTATGCATGGCAATGGAAAGAGCAATACTACCTGCAGCGTGGTTGGCGTGGTCTATAGTAAAATGAGTAAGCAAATCAGGATTGCTGAGCTGGGCTATTTTCACCTGCGCCGCATAAATGGAAATCAAATTATGCAGATAATCAGCCTTGGTCTGCTGCTGTGGCAACTCTCCTATATACATCCAATCTTCCATATCCTGCGCTATATCATGCAGGTTACGCAGAAAACGCAGGGTTTTACGCGCCACCTCAATAGAGCTATCGGCAGTGGCAAGGACAGGCAGTGTCTCAGGCGACTGCAAACCATAGGCAATATCCAACAAGGAATTGGAGGAATTGTGTAGTTTGCTGATTACATCATCCATATATTATAAGTTATTTCGCCTGCTCGGCTGGCACTTGCGCGGCACTCTCTTCAGCTGCCGCCGTACCCATTGCATACACACATAAATCTTCAAACGACACATCATTTTCCAAGGCAATTTTATGCAGACGTTCAAAACTATCCATAACTTCCTGCGGTATAGTTCCACCGCGGATGGTGGACAGCCACCACGCCTGATGCTGCAAAGGGTGACGCTGCGAGTGCGGTTCGCCAACATACACGTGGAAAGGGTGCTTAACCCCATTGAAATCACAAGGAACAGTAAAACGCTTCATAATGAACCCGCCTATCAAAATGCATAATACGCCCTAATTATGCCATGAATTTAGAAAAATTCCAGCACGTAACACACAATTTAACACAATTGTAATAAATAAACAGGAAAAACCATGGTAAACATAGGCTTAATTTAATATAAATATTTAATTATCAGAGGGTTAATGTATGAGCGCAAGAAGAACAAACGTAGATAAATATATAGAGAAAATGAATGACTATATTGATAAACGCGATCAAATAATACAAACAGCAAAAGATAAGTGTGTTGATGCAAGTACAGTTGCACGTTTTAAAACTGGTACTGATGAATGGTTAGAAAAAATCCGTAAAATCCATACAAAAAGCAAATTTAGCAGAAATAAAGAAGGTATTTACGAGCTTTTAACTAATTTATTGCAATTCGCAACTTTCAATAACGGAAACTCATTAAGCGAAGTTCAGGATATACTTACAAAGCCTTCTGAACAAAGAATAAAGCATGTTTTGAACATACATGTGGAAGAAATTGGCACAGATCTATCTAATGCTGACAAGCATATCGATGAATTTATGCTTGCGCCCCATGAAAAAAAATTAAGCAGATAGCTGCCACTAAACATTCACTTTGTTATAGGTGAAATTATCGGCGTAAGCCTTGCGCCGCTCTTTGCCTTTGTTAGGGAGTATAACTTCAAACTCTATATTTTTCTTAGTGGCATAGGCAATCGCCGCATCCTTGCTGGCAAAGCGCAGTGATAATTCACGTTTAGTATCATCCATACCGCTCCAGCCCATTAAACCTTCAACAAAATAAGGGGTTTCTGGCACGAATTCCAGAAGCCATATATTCGTTTTTCCCTTGCCAGATTGCATGGCGTTTTTAGCGGGTTGGTAAATGCGTGCTTTGTTCATGGGTAACCTTCTAGCGTTTTTTGCGTGGTTTTCCAACATGTTTTTTATTGTGTTTTTTATTGGATTTATTTCTATATTTCTCGACATCTTTGCCGTGCTTAGGTGATTTTTTGCCATGTTTATATTTTTCCCGCAGTGGCGGGAGACCCTGCATCGGTGCTGCTTCGGGAACAAAAATAAGGCTACCAGTCAGCGCATTTGCTTCCTGCACACGAATGGTTATATTTGCCCCGAGGGCGAATACTGCGCCACTGCTTCTGCCCCTGAAGCATGAATTTTTCTTGTCGTAAGTAAAAAAATCACGACCCAGATTGCGTACTGGCACAAAGCCTGTAACCCCTGTGTCATTCAGGCTTACAAACAGACCATATTCATTAAGTCCGCCAATCACACCCGAAAATACTTCGCCAATTTTTCGCGACATGAAAGATACTTTATATCTATCTGCCGCATCGCGCTCGGCAAGCATGGCGCGGCGTTCGGTTTCCGAAATATGCAGGGCGGTATCCGCCAGATTTGGCGTATGGTTTTTTTCATTATTTAATATTTTCACTATCGAACGATGCACCACAAGGTCGCTATAACGGCGGATAGGTGAAGTGAAGTGGCAATATTTTTGCAATGAAAGACCAAAATGCCCAAGATTTTCTGCGCTATAAAAAGCCTGCATTTGCGAGCGTAAAACGACAGTATGAATCATCGGGCGGCGAGGATCCTGCGCGGATGCTTTCAGCACACGGTTAAAATGTTTTGCGGTCACCGCGCCTTTTTGCAGGCGATAATCAGATGCAAGCAACAAACTGCGTAAATCCTCCAGCTTTTCTTCAGATGGAGCTTCATGCACACGGTATATTCCCGCCATTTTATGTTTGAGCAAAAAATCAGCCGCTGCAACATTGGCAGCAATCATAAAACATTCAATGAGGCGATGGCTTTCCAAGCGTTTTTTTTGTGCAATATTTGCAACATTTCCCGCTGCATCAAAATGAATTTTATATTCTGGCAAATCGAGATCAAGCGCGCCACGATTGTCACGCTCATAAGCAAGGGCAGAGTAGGCAGATTTAAGTGCTGAGATTTGAGTGTTGAGCCCAGAGTTATTTTCTTTCTCAGTACTCAGCACTCCCGACTCAAAACTCTCATAAGTCAGGCGTGCCACCGAGCGCATGATGCCGCGTACAAATTCATATTTTTTTATTTCGCCTGTGGAATCAATCCATATATGAACTGCCAGGCAATATCTATCTTCATTCGGCACTAGTGAGCATAAACCATTGGAAAGTCGTTCAGGCAGCATGGGTATTACGCGGTCGGGAAAATATACCGAATTACCGCGCTCAAAAGCGGTTTTGTCGAGCGCACTGCCCTCTTCCACATAAAAAGCCACTTCGGCAATTGCAACTATAATATGAAAACCATCGCCATCAGGCTCGGCAAATACCGCATCATCAAAATCGCGGGCATCCTCACCGTCAATGGTGACCAGTGGAACATTCCGCAAATCAGCGCGGTCTTTGGTAAGAATTGGAAGCGGTGCAGCTTCGGCTTCCGCCAGAGCCTCCTGCGAAAAAACGTTAGGCAGGGAATGAATGGCAGAGGCAATGAGGCTTGCGGCACGTGGTGAATCAACTCTTCCCAGACGCTCGGTAATTTTAGCATACCCCATACCCAGCGACGGGATACCAACTATTGTCTGCCCGCTTACCAGCTCGCCATTCAACGCGCCGGAAGTATCAGCGGCAGAAACCATAAAACTTTCTTTCATCTTG
Source organism: Pseudomonadota bacterium (assembly GCA_038043465.1). GTDB lineage: Bacteria > Pseudomonadota > Alphaproteobacteria > Rickettsiales > SXRF01 > SXRF01. The sequence continues at coordinate 23,974 of JBBTBX010000017.1, read as the reverse complement.
CGCGAAATTGGCTCGATTATCCCGCCTTCGAGCGTCTGGACAAACACGCCAACCACCGGACGGGAAATTTCATTCTCCAGAATCCGGATAACTGAAGCCTGATAAAAATGCGGTCGGATAGTGCGAAGTTTTACTAGGATCCTGTCGCCAATAGTTACAGATTTTCCCCTGCCCGATTCCAATACCGAAATATGCGGCGGTTTTTTGTGTGATTTCCACTCCAGAGGAATCGCGAGCAACTCCCCATCTTCTGTCTGCTCATTTACTGTAAGAACACAAATTTCCGGCAATCTATCCGCACCAACTACGAATTTCTTATCAGAAAATTTCTGGGAATTCCCAGCCGAACGCGACGTTTTCTTTCCAGCTTTTTTGGTTGGTTTTTTTTGCGGTTTCTTAGATGGTTTTTTATTTGATGACATATACTGTGCTAGGTTTCACTATGGGAATTGCCTCTTTAATTCTAGGAACAAGTGCAAGTAAATCATCATAACTATTAGTTTCTGCGTAAAGAACCAGAATTGCTATTGCCGCTCCTTTCATATTTTGCTGATATTGCAGATTTTGGTCAACGGTAATGAAAATATTGAAGCCTTCATCAATCATCAATTTAAGAAGTTCACCATTCTTCTTCCCAGACCAGCCCATGTAAGGAACGGTTGCTACATTATAATCAGCAAGCAATCCTAATAAACGGCGTGGAACGCACTCATCAATGAGTATTCGCATTTAGCAATGACCGTTCTGCATTTTGTAGCATCAAAATAGTCTGTTCTCGTGAAACCGTTGGAAAATCATCAAGAAAAATTTCAATAGAATTACCCTGTGCTAAATATTCCCATAAAGCACGAACCGGAACCCGGGTTCTTGCAAAGACGGGAATACCACCAAGAATGTTTTTATCCTGAGTTATCAGATCCTGTTTCATAAACAAAATTATACACTGATAAAGCTAAATTTCAAATAACTTATCCATAAATTTATGCTATTAATCAGGAAATAACCTAGGAGCAATGATAATGGGAAAAGAAACAGGCGAGAAATACTGGTTATTCAAGTCCGAACCGGATAAATGGTCATGGGATATGATGGTAAAAGCGGGGGCGAAAGGCACACATTGGGATGGGGTGCGTAACCACCTCGCCAAGCAGAATCTGCTTGCAATGCGCGTGGGTGATAAAGGTTTTTTCTACCACTCTAACGAGGGCAAGGAAATAGTCGGAATCGTGGAAGTTATCCGCACTGCCTATCACGACGCAACCGCAGAAATCAATGAACCGTGGGTGGTGGTGGATGTGAAAGCGGTTCAGAAAATGCCAAACCCCGTAAGTCTTGCCATGGTGAAAGCCGAACCGAAACTAGCCAAAATGTCACTGGTAACATCAGCACGCCTGTCGGTTCAGCCTGTCACTGACAGCGAATGGAAACTGACCTGCAAGATGGGCGGGTTATGAAGCTTTCTTCTTAGCCGGTGCTTTTTTTGCCACCGGTTTTTTAGCTTTTGTCGCGGCTTTTTCTTTAGGCTCTGCTTTAGGAGATGACTTGGCAGTTTTCCTCGCAAAACCTTTTTTGGCAGGAGCAGCAGCGCGAGCGGCAAGCAACGGCAAAGCTTGCTCGAGCGTGAAAGTTTTTATGTCTGCATCTTTTGGCAGTGTCGCATTTATTTTTCCGTGCTTGATATAATCACCATAACGACCTTTGAAAATCGCAACTTCCCCATCGTCATCAGGATGCTTGCCCAGTGATTTCAATGCAACATTTGCTGCACCCTTCTGCGGAGCTTGCGCCATAACTTCCACTGCACGGTTAATGCCGATAGCAAGCAAATCCTCACTGGCGGGCAGAGTAGTGAATTTTCCGTCGTGGAGTATATACGGCCCGAATTTACCATTATTTACCACAATAGGTTTACCAGTATCCGGATGTTTACCTAGCTCACGCGGCAACGCAAGCAGCGATAAAGCAAGTTCTAAGGTCATGGTTTCCGGACGCATTGATTTAAGCAGGCTGGCGCGTTTTGGCGACTTGCCCTCACCAATCTGCACATACACACCATATGGTCCTTTGCGCAAAGTTATATCTTCACCGGAAACCGGATCTTTTCCTAGTGTTTTCGGTAGTTTGAATTCTTCGCCATTATCATCAAACTGCACCGGCGCAGTAAGCTCGCCAAGTTGTGCCTTATGGTTACAATCCGGATAATTCGAGCAGGCAATATACGGCCCGAAACGCCCGATTTTCAAACCTAAGCGACCTTTACTACAAGCAGGGCAAGCGCGCTTGTCTTTACCTTCGGAAGCCTGCCCGAAAGCATAAGATGCCAGCAGCGTATCCAGTGCCTCTAAAACCTGCGAAACCGAAAGCTCTTTGCTTTCATCAATTTTGGTAATAAAATCCTGCCAGAAATCACGCAGCACCTGTTTCCAATCACGTTCACCTGCCGATATTTCGTCAAGCTTATTTTCCAGATCGGCAGTAAAACCATATTCAACATAACGCTCAAAAAAGCTTACCAGAAAAGCATTCACCAGCCTTCCTAAAGACTGTGCGACGAAACGTTTTTTATCAAGGGTTACATAGCCTCTGTCCTGCAGCACGGAGATAATAGCAGCGTAAGTGGAAGGACGGCCAATGCCCAGCTCTTCGAGTTTTTTAACAAGGCTTGCTTCCGAATAGCGTGGCGGAGGCTCGGTAAAATGCTGCTCCGGCTTCACTTCTTCCAAACCAAGTTTTTCATCTTTTTTCAGGACCGGAAGCTTGGCATTTTCCTCGTCTTCTTCATCGTCACTGCCTTCCTGATACAGCTTCAGAAATCCGTCAAAACGTACCACCGAACCACTGGTACGCAGCACTGCCTGTTTATCAGAAGCGGCAATATCGACGATCAGTTGGTCGAATAAAGCAGACTCCATCTGGCTTGCTACCATGCGTTTCCAGATGAGTTCATAAAGTTTTGCCTGTTCGCCATCAAGACCAGCCTTTTGCGCGGTCAGAGTAATATCGGTCGGGCGGATAGCTTCATGCGCTTCCTGGGCGTTTTTACTTTTATTTTTATACATGCGTGGCGCGGATGGAACATATTCCTTGCCATAGCTTTTGCCGATATGCTCACGCGCTGAACTCACTGCTTCCGGCGATACATTAATACCATCCGTACGCATATAGGTTATATGCCCGTCTTCATATAATTTCTGGGCAATTTGCATCGTTCTTTTCGCGCCAAATCCGCATTTGCGCGATGCTTCCTGCTGCAAAGTGGAAGTGGTAAAAGGTGGTGACGGATGACGGCGCACCTGCTTTTCTTCAAGATTTGCTACACTGTAATTTTTCGTGCGTAAATCAGCAGCTACTGACTCTGCTTTTTTCCCATCGGTAATCGAAAATTTTTCCAGCTTCTCACCTTTATATTCAATCAGACGCGCAGAAAGATTAGCACCTTTTTCCGGTGAAAGGATGGCTTTGATATCCCAATATTCGCGGGAGATGAACTGCTCGATTTCCTCATCACGATCACAAATCAGACGCAGAGCTACCGATTGCACACGACCCGCCGACTTACTGCCAGGCAGTTTACGCCACAAAACCGGAGACAAGGTAAATCCTACCAGATAATCCAACGCCCGCCTTGCCTGCTGCGCGTTCACCATATTCATATCAATTTCGCGCGGATGCTTAAATGCTTCGATAATTGATTTTTTGGTTATTTCATGAAACGTAACGCGCTGAACATTCAGCTTTTTACCAACGGCTTTGGACTCTTTCAAAGCCTCAAGCACGTGCCAGGAAATAGCTTCACCCTCACGGTCAGGATCGGTTGCAAGAATTAGTGTATCAGCAGTTTTAGCGGCTTTGGCAATTGCAGAAATATGTTTTTTGGAATCATCATCCACCACATAAATCATTGAAAAATCATCGTCAGGGCGCACCGAGCCGTCTTTGCTCGGCAAATCGCGCACATGCCCAAAGGAAGCAAGCACGGTGTAGTCGCTGCCCAGATATTTATTTATGGTTTTCGCTTTAGATGGTGATTCTACTACTACTACACTGCTCACTATTTATTATGCCACTTCTTCTATCTGATTAATTAAATATACCTTGTTTCCTGCACTGCGTTTTGCCCGCCCTGCCAGCTCCAGTTCCAGCAAAACAATCTGCATTGCAGGTGCTGAGCTATCGCATTGTTCAATCAGTTCGTCAATAGCAACTGCATAAGTGTTTAATTTATCTAGAACTTTTGCCCTAAGTTCACTCAATTCATCTTCACTTGTAGAGGTAAATTCAGGAACATTAGTGTATTTAGCAGTAGGCATTTCAAATAATTTCAGGCGGCGCATATGGGCGATTCCCTCTAAAATATCCTCCGCCGATTCTGCCATTATTGCGCCCTGCTTAATGAGCTGATTGCAGCCTTTGGAACGTGGATCCAGCGGTGAACCAGGAACGGCAAAAACTTCACGGTTATTTTCCATAGCAAAACGCGCCGTAATGAGTGAACCGGATTTAGGAGCTGCTTCCACCACCACAGTACCAACGCTAATTCCCGCTATTATCCGGTTCCGTCCCGGGAAACTTCCGGCAAAAGGAACACCACCAAACGGCTGTTCGCTTATTACCGCACCCTGCTCAAAAATCTGCTGATAAAGCTGCGCATTTTCCGGCGGATATATATTATCAATCCCACCCGCAATCACCGCAATAGTTCCGCTATTCAGAGAACCTTTATGAGCGTAAGTGTCAATTCCTCGTGCCAGTCCGGAAATTACCAACGTATCTTTCTGACCTAATTCCTTCGCCAGTTTTTGCGCCAGTTGGCAACCAGCCGCCGAAGCATTACGCGCCCCAACCATGGCAACTATAGTTTTATCCTGCCAGATTTTAGCATCACCACGCACCGTTATAACCGGCGGTGGGTCAGGAATATTAAGCAGTAAAGCCGGATAATCTGGGCTGCCATACATAATCATTTTCGCGCCAAACTTTGTGCAGGCAGCAATTTCTTTTTCCGCCATTTCCCGAAGGAATGGCACCAGACCAATCTTGCTACCGCCACGCCGCGATAATTCCGGAAGTGCAGAGAGAGATTTTTTTGCTGTACCAAAGCGTTTTATCAAATCAAAAAAAGTAATCGGCCCAACATTCATTGTGCGGATCAGCTGCAATACATCCAGAAGATTTTCATTGGCAAGCGATGGGAATGTCATAATATTTTTTTCCTGAAAGACATTTCTGTTCCGCTGAGTAAGCGAAGCAGATTGTGGCGGTGGCTGAAAAGTATAACTCCGGCAAGACTTAAACACAGCAAAGCTGTGAGATAGCCATCAAGCAGATAGGCAATAACTGGGGAATAGCAAATACTTAAGATTGCCGACAGAGAAGAAAATCTGGTTATAAAAAATACAGCAAGCCATATCGCACAAATAGCAAGGGCAAACATCCAGTTAAGGGCGAAGAATGCGCCAAAAGTGGTCGCGACTCCTTTGCCACCATGAAAACGCAACCATATCGGAAATACATGCCCAACCACCACAAAAAATGCTGAAAGCATGGCAACGTCAGGTCCATAAATATCCTGCGTTAACCTTACGGCAGCCAATCCTTTCAAGATATCCAGAAGCAAAGTGGCAACCGCAAGCCCCTTCCTTCCCGTCCTAAGCACATTGGTTGCGCCGATATTACCCGAACCGACCGCCCTTATATCACCAGCACCAGAAACCCGGGTCAGCAGCAGACCAAACGGAATGGATCCGAGTAAATAAGCTATTGCAAAACTTCCTAAAAGCCAGCTAAAATCCACGCGTTTTTCAACTCCCGCTTTAATTATTTAGTATTCCTTGCATTATCCAGATACCCCTGCAGCATATAGCTTGCAGCTAATTTGTCTACTAATTCAGCACGCCTTTGTCTGGACATATCCGCTTCAATCATCATTTTCTCAACCGCCATAGTAGAAAATCTCTCATCCCACAGCAGCATAGGCAAGAAAATTTTCTTACTGATATTGGACACAAAAGTTATAGTGGATTGTGCCCTCGCCCCCTTGCTCCCATCCATATTTATGGGATAGCCAATTACCAGAGCGCAGATTTTATGGGTTGAAATAACCAGGCTCAATTTCTCCACATCCTTGCTGAATTTGCCACGTTCTATGGTAGAAAGCGGGCTAGCTATGCTGCGCCTGACATCGCTTAGTGCCATGCCGATGGTGGTTTGCCCCACATCCAACCCGAGTATTCGTCCTTCTTTGGGCAGATTTTTTGTAAATTCTTCTTGGTTTTCTATGAGCATGGCTATAGTTTGTATATAGTAGTTTGTATTTTGTAAATAAATTTGCTAATTAGACTACAAATCATATTAAACATGAGGGTTTCAACAATGTTACTAGATAATAATGCTGTCGCTAAAATCGCCCGTCTCGCCCGCATTGCTGTGAGCGAGGAAGAAAAAACCCATTTCGCCAAAGAAATTTCTGGCATATTGCAGTGGGTGGAACAACTTTCCGAAGTAAATACTGACGGCGTGCCGCTTATGACTTCAGTTTCCAATATAAAACTTCCATTGCGCGCTGATATGGTGACTGATGGAAATCAAGTTGATGCCATTATTAAAAATGCGCCAGAGAGCGATTATGGTTGTTTCGTAGTGCCAAAAGTTATGGAGTAGGCTTAATGGATCACATTGTAATTCCAATGGATTTTGAGTGGGATTACAACAAAGAAATTCTAAATATTTCGAAACACAATGTGTCTTTTTCTCAGGCAAAACAAGCATTTAGAGATGATTTACGAATTATAGCAGATAATCATATAAAAGGTAAATCTGAAAAAAGATATTATTGTTATGGTGCAGTTAATGGCAACATTATGACAGTTAGGTTTACTCTGCAAAATAATCGTGTTAGGATAATTGGTGCAGCATATTGGCGGAAAGGAAGAAAAATATATGAGTCAAGAAAACAACATTGATGATGGATATGAAGAAAATCCATGGGACGATGATAATGGTGATAATTTTAGGATAATCGAAGATTTTCTTCCTTCTCCAGCAAGCTTTGCAAATTCAAAAACTTATATTTTTTCTGATGAGAAAGCATTTACCTCAGAAGACTTGAAAGTTATTGAACGAATGGCGGCCGAGCGTAATATAACCCCATCTGCTTTTATGGCTGCTGTACTCCATAATTTTGTAGTTAAAAACACTTCAAAACACCAAGAGTAACCCCAATGGATGATAAAACTTTTATAGCTGAGTACGCAGCCAATGAAATTCTGCGTATTAATGAACGCCTGAAAACCATGGTTGAATCAAAAACTGTGCCATCAGACGAAGTGCGCGACAGCGTGATTTCTGATATTGAGAATACCCTGCGCCGTCTGCAAAGCGCTTTGTCAAATATCACAGAAGATATGGAAGAAAATAAGGAAGATAAAAAACAATGAGTAATGAACTACGTAGCCTTACACTGGCGCAGATGCGTGATGGACTCAAGGCAAAGAAATTTTCGGCAACAGAATTAGCTGGCGCGCATCTGGATGAAATTGAGCGCACCAACCCACATTATAATGCTTTTATCACCATCACCCGTGATAAGGCAATGGCTATGGCAAAAGAGTCAGATGCTAAAATCGCAGGCGGTTCAGCGGGTGCGATTGAAGGAATACCAGTTGGGGTGAAGGATTTATTCTGCACTAAAGGAACGCTTACCACTGCCGCATCACATATTCTTGATGGCTTCAAACCTGAATATGAATCAACCATCACGCAGAATATATGGAATGCGGGCGGGGTGATGCTCGGCAAACTCAATCTCGATGAGTTCGCTATGGGTTCGGCTAATATTACCAGTTATTACGGAAACGTAATAAATCCGTGGAAGAAAAACGGCAGTGATGCTAATCTTGTTCCTGGTGGTTCGTCTGGTGGTTCAGCAGCAGCAGTTGCAGCAAATCTCGCGCCAATGGCACTTGGTACTGATACTGGCGGTTCAATTCGCCAGCCTGCTTCTTTCTGCGGAATTGTCGGCATCAAACCCACTTACGGGCGTTGCTCACGCTGGGGAACAATCGCTTTTGCCAGCTCGCTTGATCAAGCAGGGCCTATCACCAGAACGGTACACGATAGTGCGATTATGCTTTCAGTAATGTGCGGGCATGATGCCAAAGATTCTACCTCGGTGAACATGGCTGTGCCAGATTTTGAAGCATTGCTGAGTGCTGACGTTAAGGGTAAAAAAGTTGGTATTCCTAAAGAATATCGTCCTGACGGAATCGATGCTGATGTGCTGCGGGTTTGGGATAATGGCATTAAACTGCTAAAGGAAGCTGGCGCGGAAATTATTGATATTTCACTGCCTCACACCAAATATGCTCTTGCCACATATTATATCGTTGCGCCTGCGGAATGTTCTTCCAACCTTGCCCGTTATGACGGAGTGCGTTTTGGTCTGCGCGTCGGTGGCGATAAGAGCCTTACTGAAATGTATGAACAGACCCGTGCAGCTGGTTTTGGTGCGGAAGTAAAACGTCGCATCATGATTGGTACTTATGTTCTTTCCGCTGGATATTATGATGCTTATTACAAAAAGGCGCAAAAGCTCCGCTGGCTAATTGCCGAAGATTTCCGCAAGGCATTTGAAAAAGTTGATGTTATACTGACTCCAACCGCGCCGTCTGCTGCTTTTGGTTTTGATTATAAGCCAATAAATCCTGTGGAAATGTATTTAAATGACGTGTTCACAGTGCCTACATCACTGGCAGGTCTGCCCGCAATTTCCATTCCTGCGGGCTTAAATAAAGATGGCCTGCCGCTTGGCTTACAGATAATTGGTAAGGCTTTTGATGAACAAAGCGTTTTGAATACAGCTTATGGGTTGGAATCAATATTAGCATTCAACGCAAAGCCGCAGGGAGTAGCAGCATGAACAGCATTAAAAATAATCTTATCAAAGGCAACACTGGTGACTGGGAAATTATCATCGGGCTTGAAGTTCACGCCCAGATAAACACCAAATCAAAACTTTTCTCTGGAGCGTCCACTGAGTTCGGGCAGGAACCAAATGTTAATGTGGCTTTCGTCGATGCGGGAATGCCGGGAATGCTGCCTGTACTCAATGAAAATGCTGTTGAGCAAGCCATAAAAACTGGGCTTGCCATTAATGCACAAATCAATTTGAAAAGCATATTTGACCGCAAAAATTATTTTTATCCTGACCTTCCGCAAGGCTATCAGATTTCGCAGTTCCTTGACCCGATTGTAGGCAAAGGCGAGATGCTGCTCGACATGCCTGACGGTGTAAAAAAAGTCGGTGTCACCCGCATCCATATTGAGCAGGACGCGGGTAAATCGCTGCATGAATATAAGCCAAAAAATACCTGCATCGACCTAAACCGTGCTGGCGTTCCGCTTATGGAAATTGTTTCTGAACCTGACATGCGCTCGGCGGATGAAGCTGTTGCCTATATGAAAAAACTGCGCTCGATTGTGCGTTATATTGACACTTGCGACGGCGATATGGAAAAGGGCAATATGCGCTGTGATGCCAATGTTTCCGTACGTAAAATAGGTGATCCGCTTGGCACGCGCTGCGAAATTAAAAACCTGAATTCGATGCGTTTTATGAATAAAGCCATTGAGTTTGAAGCAATGCGCCAAGTAGAAATTTTGGAATCTGGTGGAGAAATCAGGCAGGAAACCCGCCTGTTTGATTCTGCAAAAGGTGAAACTCGCACCATGCGCACCAAGGAAGACGCGCATGATTATCGCTATTTCCCTGATCCTGATCTCTTGCCACTGGAATTTACGCAAGAATATGTGGACTCGATTAAAGCAACTTTGCCTGAACTTCCTGACGCTAAAAAAAGCCGCTATATGCAGGAATATAAACTATCGGCTTATGACGCAGGGGTAATCGTTGCCGAACAGGAATATTCAAGTTTTTATGAAGAACTAGCGGGAGAAAATGATCCGCAGCTTGCCGCCAACTGGATGACGGGAGAACTTTTCGGACGCTTAAATAAAATGGGGATTGAACTAGCTGATTCGCCTATCACAGCGCGAAAACTTTCAGGTTTGCTGAAACTTATTTCTGACAATACCATCTCCGGAAAAATCGCTAAAGATGTGTTGGATTTGATGTTTGAGACGGGAAAAGACGCAGCCTCAATCGTTGAAGAAAAAGGCATGAAACAGGTAACTGACACTGGTGCGATTGAAAAAGTCATAGACGAGGTTATTGCCGCTAACGCTGATAAGCTTGCTGAATATCGCAGTGGGAAGGACAAACTTTTTGGATTTTTCGTGGGGCAGGTGATGAAAGCCAGTGGTGGCAAGGCTAATCCGGCTATGCTTAATGACCTTTTAAAACAAAAGCTTAGCTAATTACAGATTTTGAAATATTAATGTCATAAAAGCTTAATATTACCATATTCAATAATATGCTAGAGTCTCAAGTGGGAAAGTATAATTTTATCGGTTTGAGAAATAAATTATGGATTTTGGTGGTTTTGATTTTGGCGGGTTTGAAGGTGGCGGAGTCTTCGATGGCTTAGGCGGTGCAGCCGAACATTTAGGAAGTGGTGCTGCTGATTGGGCGCATTCACATCACTGGAGTCCGTCTGATTGGGGAAAAGCAGATGGTCTTTTCGGCAGAATCTTTGGTGCAAGCGAAGGGGCTATTGGAGAAGGCATTGAAGCCCTTTTTTCTCGTTTTGGTAATACCGCAGCAAACATGTTTGGGGAGTATTTAGACTACGAATTCTACAAAAAATTTAGCGAAGGAACTAGGAAGTGGTAATCACCATTCTTGGGAAAACTGGAATAAATTTGGAAAATCTCAGAATCCTGAATTGGTAGCAGCAGCAGAGACCATAAAAAGCCATTCTTTGATTTTGAAACAATTGGAAAAACATGCTGCAGGTAGTGAACTACTTGAGGAATATACTGCACTAGGTATCAATTTACCTAGCAAAGATATGCTGAAATCAGTAAAAATTACACTTTCCAAAGCACTATATCCAAAAGAAGCTGGACAAGACGGAACTTTAATGGCGCACGTCAATAATGCTGTTGATGTTTTGGGAGATTCAAAAAAAACCGAACCTTATAGAAATCTACTGTCTAGAGCAGGAAATGACTCTGCACTCAGAGGAAGAATTCAGGAAATATTTAAGGAATTTTCTGGTAAGCAAAGTGAATTTTACGAAAAAATAGCAAAGCGTGCTAAGTTGTTGCTTCCATTCCACGGCAGAACCAGAGAAGAAATGAATAGCTCCGAACGCATTTCTCACAGCATTCATGAAGGATTCAAGAAAAGAGGAAATTTTGGCAAAGGGGCGATTGTTTTTACCACAGTGGCTGGTACATCCTTCCTTGCCTATTACCTAGCAACAAGAAAAGATAAAAGCAAGAATCCACGCGTAGAAACTCATGTTGAAAAATTAAGCAAAGATAACAAGCCACAAACAGCAATTACATTATAATGGAGAAGTAAAATGGTATTTCGTAAACACGAACTGCAACAACAAGCTGGCGGTATCATGCTAGGGGGAGATGGTGGTGTCCATGTAATGGGTGAACAGCTACGCGAAGTTGATGTTCCAGTTGAAACATTAGTTGGCGCATCAAATGGGCTTATTCATGGCGCGGGTATAGGGGCTGCAGTTTCTGCTGCAATTACTTTTGTCGAAACTCCACATGAGGAAAATGTAGGAAAGAACATAATAGATAAAATGAAGAGTTCTCATCTTGCCCCCATTGTCGGCGCAGCATTAGCTTTTTCGGCAATAAGCGGATTTATTCGCTATTCTAGAGCTTCTAAACAGAATGAATGGAGCAGAAAACATTACGATTTTCTACAATCCAAAATAGATGTAGCTAAAGAAAATTCTCCTCAGGAATCTCCAAAAAGCTTTGCAGAGCGCGAAGATAAAAAGAAGGAATCATCAGCAAAAATAGAAATTGGTTGATTTTCCTTTCACTTCTATGCTAATCTAGCTAGATAACTAGCTAGATGGGGTAAATATATGCAAGTTGGTATGTTCGATGCAAAAACCAACCTTTCCAAGTTGGTTGCCTTAGCTCAACAGGGTGAAGAAATACTCATAACTAATCGCGGTGAAGTTGTGGCAAGATTAGTTGGAACTGGATCGCGTAAACAAGCAAGTGCGAAAGAATTGCTCGATGAAATGCGCGCACTTAATAAAGAAAACCCTCTTGGCACTCTTAATGAATTAATGGAATGGAAATCTGAAGGGCGCAAATGATTGTTATCGATGCCAGTGTTTTTGTTGCGGCAATTCTTGAAGATGAACAAAATGCTTATTCGCAATATATTTATGATCTTATCATTAAGAATGAATATGAAGCTATAGTTCCTCCAATTTTTTACTATGAGACTTCCAACGTTTTTCTGCAATGCCTTCGCCGCCTGCGAATTAATGAAACTCAATATCAAAGATACTCTCAGATATTATTTGGCTTTAAATTTTTAATTGATGAAGATCAATCTATTAAAAAAGTATCTTCTATCGCTAAACTTTATGGATTAACTGTTTATGATGCCGCATATTTAGAATTGGCAATAAGAGGTGGTTATTCCCTTGCAACTCTCGATAAGCAACTCTCTGCAGCCGCATTACAAGCAAAAGTTAAATTGGAATTGAATCAAGTATGAACCCCACCTTTGTTTCATAAATGCTAGAAAAATCATTATTTATTTTTGGGTTGGGTTACGCGTCACAGGCGGTTGCGCGCGTGGCTATGGCACAAGGTTTCTCAGTCGCAGGAACTTGTCGCTCGCAGGAAAAATGCTCTGCACTTAAAGAACAGGGCATCAAAACATTTTTATTCTCTGAAATTACTTCAGAAATTATTGCGGGTTATAATTATATTCTTTCCAGCATACCACCGCAGGAAAATGTCGATGTGGTGCTTCCTGTCATCCGTCATCCGTCATCTGCCATCTGGTTAGGCTATTTCTCGACCACCGGTGTCTATGGCGATTATGCTGGTGCGTGGGTGGATGAGAGTAGCGAGCCACGCCCTAATAACGACAGATTACGCAAGCGATTAGAAGCTGAAGAAAAATGGCGCGCGCTTGGCGGGCATATATTTCGGTTGGCTGGAATATATGGCAAAGGTCGCAGCGCGCTGGATGACGTGCTGGCAGGAACTGCGCGGCGAATTGACAAACCTGGGCAGGTTTTTTCACGTATCCATGCCGAAGATATAGCGCAGGTGGTTCTTGCTTCTATGGCAAAACCAAATCCAAAAGCAATCTATAATGTCTGTGATGATGAGCCTGCGCCAGCGCATGAAGTGGTGAAATTTGCCTGTGAATTGCTTGGCAAAGAAATTCCTCCGCTGATTCCTTTTGCTGATGCAGAATTTTCCGCAATGGGCAAGGAGTTCTATAGTGCAAATCGGCGAGTGAAAAATGAGCGCATCAAGCAGGAATTAGGGATAAAATTATTTTACCCTACCTATCGCGTTGGGCTAAGAAATTTATGGAAGAATGCTTAAACACTATTCTTATAATAATTATGGCTATTGAATTAATTGCCTATTAAATCTGTCCATATTTATTGACATATTTAAATAACCTGTCTATAAACATGGACATATGAACAATAATAACGCCCTCAAAATCTTTGCTGCATTATCACAGGAAACACGTCTTCAGGCGTTACGTGTTCTGGTGAAGCATGGAAAACAAGGAATTGCCGCTGGTGTTCTAAGCGATAAATTAGGCATTCCGCACAACACGCTTTCTTTTCACCTATCCCATCTAAATAATGCCGGATTGGTTGAATCCAGAAAACAGGGTCGTTCAATTATTTATTCTGTAAATATCGATAAATTACAAGGTTTGGTGCGCTTCTTACTAAAAGACTGCTGCGCCATAGATAAATCCACTTGTAATGACGTTGAAAAACTAATAAAGGCTTGCGCATGTTAAATGTATTATTTCTTTGTACCGGTAACTCATGCCGTAGCATCATGGCAGAAGGGCTGCTTAAAGAACTTGGCAAAGGCAAATTCGGCTCATTTAGTGCGGGCAGCTTTCCCACAGGAAAAGTTCATCCTATGAGTCTTACCACGTTGCAACGTCATGGCATTTCACCGCTCGGCTATGAAAGCAAGTCATGGGATATTTTTAAAGACCGTACCGAATTCCATATAGTAATTACCGTATGCAGTAATGCAGCTGGAGAAGTTTGTCCCATATTTCCCGGCAATCCTATAAAAGCTCATTGGGGAACACCTGACCCTGCACATTTCCAAGGTACTCCGGCGGAAATAGAAGCAGAGTTTGACCGTGTATATGGCATCTTGGAACGCCGTATCAAGGCTCTTGTCGCATTGCCCATTGAAAAGCTAAAAGGCGATGATCTTAAAAATGCAATCGGCCAACTTGCATGATTAAAACCCTATATAAAAAATGCCTGGCTGAATTTATTGGCACATTCGCGCTGTTATTCTTTGGCTGTGGTAGTATCATGCTAGGAACTATACCCGATTTTGCCATTCCGCTGATCTTTGGCGCGATAGTGGCAACGATGATTTATACAGTAGGTCATATTTCCGGCGCCCACTTAAATCCGGCTGTGACACTTGCTTTTGCCATTACGCGCCACTTTCCTGTCAAGCAGGTTGTCCCTTATTGGATAGCTCAATTTATAGGCGGTATCGCTGCTATTGCCCTGCTAGCCGCAATTATGCCGGCTAGTGCATCCTATGGAGCTACCATTCCAACAGTAAGTACGAGCATTGCACTCATATGGGAAATCGTACTTTCGGCTTTCCTCATGTTCGTTATTATTGCCGTTGCAACTGATACACGGGCGGAAGGCGTTATGGCTGGCATTGCCATCGGTACTATCGTCGCTCTGTGTTCCTATCTGGGAGGATCATTCACTGGTGCTTCCATGAATCCTGCCCGCTCGCTTGCGCCAGCACTATTTCAGGACACTATGAATATAATGTGGATTTACCTGATCGCGCCTTTCATAGGAACCACCATCGGCGCAGTTATTTATCAACTTATCCGTTGCGATATATCAAATAAAAACGCTAGAGGCTGCTGTTGATTTCTCCTGATATATATTCGTAACAAGTTATAAAACGTCATTTTTACTGAACTGCAACTTTATTCAAGATTTTATAGTATGACTTCGCCGCCACACGCTGGCGAGAGTGATAATATATTCAAAGCGGCGGCGGTGTTCACGGAAAAGAAAAGGTAACTCCTCGGTATGCAGAAGTTCAAATTCTGTTAGTATTTTAGAAATACCATCCAAACCATCAATCCACCGTTCACATGATGTATATTTCTCAAGCCAACTAAACGGCGTTGTCATCACAACAATTCCGCCAGGTTTTACTAACCCATTCGTACCTTGCATACGCTCAAGTCCTGCTCTGGGGTCAGGCAAACGGCAAAGAACATTTGCAAAAAGCACAGCATCGTAATTGCAAAAATGAACGGGAATTGCACTGCCGTCCCCCTGTTCAAAATGTATGCGGTCACAGTTAATATCTGCATCCAGTTCGGCAACGCACCGCATGCCTTTTCCCGCCGAGTCATGGCGGAAATACGGATGTTTTCGCTCACGTTTAAGTCTATTAGCAGCATTAATAAGCGTATGACTATAGTCTATACCAACCACATGTTCAAAATGTCGCGTTAGATCGAAACTGGTTCGACCTGCGGCACACCCGATATCAATCGCTTTATCAAAACCGGTGGAATATTGAATCAAGAGTTCGACCTGTTTTTTTGCCAGATTTACTACTTTTGGTTTTACAACTTTTCCATGAAATACCGGATCCCAGATGTCAGTTTCTTCTCCCCAATAGCGCGCCAAATAACGATCAAGCATTGCGACATCTTCGTAACTCGAAACTCCCTTGGTATGCAGCAATTTCGCATCACACGCCGGATTACCATCCTCGCTCCTAGCAATGCGAAAACCTGCGTGCTGGAAGAAATGCGGGCGGAAATGGAACCGTGCAAAGTGGCTGGCTTCATCGCCTGTGCTGATAAATGATCCGCCGAGGATCATCTGGTGTTCGCCGTCATAGCATGGCGTGCTGAAATCATCGTAATACGGATGCGGCTTCGCATCGGTCAACGGATGGAAATGATCTTCGCACCATTGCCACACATTGCCGAACACATCATGCAAGCCTTTGCTGTTGGCAGGAAGCGCGTGAACTTGGCTTTCGCCACCACTCATCAGGCTGCTATTCATGCCGCTTTCCTTACCATCGCGGATGGCGTTGTGTTCAGCCTCGGTAAGCAAGCGGTACGGCATGCCACCGTCACATTCACTTTTCCATGCGCAGTAGGCTTTGGCTTCGTAAAAATTGACGATTGCTGGCAGGTCATGCTGCATGTCGATGATCTCAAAGATCATGCGGAGTTTATAGAGGTGCGACCCTGCCGGACCATCCTGCACCCAGAAACCTGGCCATTTCACATTGCGGAAACGCCGCCAGCTCCAGCCATCGCGCGACCAGTATTTTTCTTCTGCGTAACCACCAGCTTTCACGAATTCTAAAAACTCTCCGTTGCTGATAAGCTGCTTGCTGGCCGAGAAAGGGCGCACAGAGCGTGTTTCCGTGCCATATTCGTTATCCCAACCGAAAGTAGGAAAATCATGGGGCTTGCCGAGTGATATTTCACTGGCTGGCAGAGAAATCATTTCATTGATGGGAGAAGTATTCTTTGCAGCATAAAAATCTGGCCACGCATCGGGCTTACGCAGATTTTCAATCGGCATTTCGCGCATCAACACGCTTGATGTTTCCAGATGGATGCGTTCATGCTCAAAGCCCATGACCAACGCCCACATCGGCGTATCTTGCGTAATCGGCAGGCGATTAAGCTCAAGGAACGGGTGAGTTTCAATCAGGTTTTTGATTAATTCATATGCTTGTTTGCGGTAAGCATGCACCTCGGCGAGCGACGGCCAGATATGTTGGTTGCCCTCATGCAGATCGTCCCAGCGCATTTCATCCACACCGACTTCAAAGAGCTTCTCAAATTCAGCATTCAGCGGTTTATCAATCAACCCTGCCACACGCAGCTTGTTGATATACACTGACACTACATGCCCGTAATAGAAAATCATCGGGTGGCGCAGCTTGTGATACGGACGAAGATAGTAAGCCTCTTCGCTGACAAGTGCGCTGAACAGTGTTTCCGTAAGCGTCCAGCTATTGTTGAAATAATCGAGCAGCTCTTGGCGAGTGGAATGAAGCCGCACCTGCGGCAGCGAAGTAATAGTGCCGTTGGCTTTTACACCAGGACATTTACCGTAAACAGGCGGAATTCCTGTATATTTAAACAGAAATTTAGTATTTCTGGGGGCTTGTTTTGCTACTGTCATTATCATTTTCCGTTATTATTTACTTTATAATTGTTACAGAAAATAATGATATATCATTATTTTCTGGTTACGCCAGCTACGCGGCGAAAAATCGGTCTTTCGGACTCGATTTTTATACTCCATTCTGTATTAAAAAATACAGAATGGAGTATAGATAATTCGAAAAAACCCCACTAAAAGTTACAGTGCCACTTCCTAAAATTAGTGGCACTATAGCCTACAACCTTTCAATAAAAAATACGAACGGCAATAAAAGCAAAGAAAAACCCAACCACATACACTCCCACTGACAGCCAGTACATCCACCCGCTGATTTTACGCAGGCGTGTGCAGGCTCTGGCTTGCACAGGATCGATGGGGCATGGGGCATTTCTGGCGCGAAAGCGCATGATGCCCGCAAGCAGAATCATGATGCCGGAAATACCAAACGTCCACACCTTGTACTTTGACAATGCCACCAGCCACGGCGCGGCACTCACCAACCCTGCTAGTGCTGCGCCAGCTCCCAGCGTTACGAATAGCGCAGGAAGTGCGCAACACACTAATGTGCCAACGGAGGTGAACAGGCTTAATGTGGGAAGCAACGTATGCTTCGCCCCATAATTTTCTGTTCGCGTTTCCATATCAGCAGCCTTTGTTGATAGCGGTGACATTGTAACCGGAATCGGTGACTAGTTTTTTCACCGTTTCGTCATCCAGTGTTTTTCCGGGCTTTAGGTTGATGCGGACATCGCCATTATCCAGATCAACTTTGATGCCGGAAACTTCTTCACGTCCGCCAATCACCTTCTCCAACGCGCGGGCGCAGAAGTCGCAGACAAGACCGCTCACCTTGACGTTTACAGTATCTTTGCACTCCTCAGCGGCAAAAATAGGAGTTGAGATAAACATTACGGTGACAGTCAGAATAGTTGCTAAAGTTTTCATGTGAGTTCTCCTTAAAAAATCATGGTGAAATTGAATAATACATCGCCGTCCTCGCTGACACCGGCTTCCACCAGCGTTTCGCCTTTAAACAGTCGCACCAGCGGCGTAACCGTAAAATGATCGGCTTTTTTGGGATTATGCTCAACCTGTAGCATAAGCCATGTGTGCAGATCGCCATAGTCGCCGATATACGGCGCGATGCCAACACGAGCTTTCTGCATGAAAGACTTGTTGATATCGCCCGCATAGACGAGATGGTTCTCGTACATGGTAAAAAACTGTCGGTCTTCCCAATCAGCGGAAATGCCGGTGAAGGCTGCTGGCTCGATTTTGCCGTCAAGCTCCCCAAAATCGCTGTAAGCAACGCCCGCAGCAGATTTCAGGTAAATGTTTGCCTGTGATTTAGGCAAGTTCCAACGTTTAATCAGGTTGTTGAGCGACACTGCATGCAGTTGCCAATCATTCTCCCGCCAGTATTCCGCAACATAGCCAACGGAATAATTAGCGGTGGGCGAATAATCGATCTCTAAGCTATGCATGTTGCTGTCGTTCATCTGCATCATCATCCAACCGCCCGGATAAGATATCGGGCGGGCGAAAGCATCAGCAGCTAACGTCATCAGAGCAAGAAGCCCTATAGTGAATTGTAGTTTCATAAAAATCTCCTAATATTATTGCAACTATACAGCGGGCGTAAACGCCGCCGCTTAAAAGGCACATTGATAGTGCCTGCGAGTCTAGGAGAGTTGTCTAGGAGGCTGGAAAATGGCTTGCAATTGCCCTGTGCCCATAAATTGAATCATGGGAGGAATAACGGAGGAAATAAATCGCTCCTGATAGATCGATGTAGAAGGAAGTGCGCTTACCTTCGTACAAGTGCTGCAATCGCAGCCATCGCAGGAAGCAGTACTCTTTGTGTCTTTGTCGGAAGAGTCATGGCAAGGCTTTTCCGCGTCACCTTTCATCTTCATCTGTATGGAAATATCGTCCTGATTCAGGCAGCAAGGCATGGACGCATGCGCCATCCCATCAGCAAAAACGCTGGCACACAAAAACACAATAATCAGTTTTCTAAGAATATCCATGCGCTCATTTTACCATTTATTTCTATTACTCACAATCAAATAAACAACTCAATATCTGGCAAAAACACCCTTAACCATCCAATCCGCAAACCAGCCTTGCAGGTTGGTGGCGATGGTGTCGGTCAGAGAATCGTCTGTTTTTGTTATATGTTCGAGTGCTTCTAGGATGGTCATCCCATTAAACAGGCATTGCAGTAACAAGAATGCAGCCTGTGGCACTTCAAGCCGCTGCACCTCGTTATTATGACGATACACATAAATATATTGGGGCAATTTTTCTGGTTTAAGAGGAGCTGCACCCGCACGGAACTGCGAAAGATATTTGTTGGTGAGATGAGAAAATGAAAGTAACCGCGAGGCACTGCGCGCGCGCAGCTTCATGTTGCCGAACTGTTCTGGCGATAGATTCTCAAAAGCGGATGGTGCAAGTGGCTCACTTTCCTCCTGCATAAAAACGCTGGCAATGGTGCTTTCCAGCAAGGCAATTTCACCTGCGGCACTGTCATCCAGCCGAGTGCGTACGAAACCGTCAAAGGCGAGTGGATAACGATCGAGATTAAAATGTGATGACGGAGTTTGTTCAACAAAATCGGCAATCATAACGCCCAGTGCCTTATCATCCATATAATATTTCAAGCACGGATAATCCGCTTCTACCGCTTTTTGCAGGCGGATGCGATAGCCATCAGTGTAAATGGCGAAGCGTTTTTGCGCGCTGCCACGCGGCGGCGAGGCGATGTCGTCCAGCACCTGCCTGTCGTCATCACGAATAATGCCATAGCTGAAGGCGTGAAGCTGTGCGAAATATTCATCCGTCATGCCGCCTCTCTGGTACTTTTCGCAAAGTGGCGTGCTTTTTCAAGTTCGACCAGCACCACGTCAAAGGCGGGAATGTTATCATCCCATTCCACCATCGTGCTGATATTGCCTTTTTGCTGGATGGTATAGGCGTATAGCTGCCACACCTCATCAATTACTGGCGCATCATGCGTGTCGATAATATAGTCACCATGGTTGCTATGCCCCGCAAGGTGAATCTGCACGATTGACTCCTTCGGGATAGTATCGATATAGGTTTTGGCATCGAAGCCATGATTAAAGGCACTGACATAGATATTGTTCACATCGAGAAGCAGCTTACACCCTGTGCGCTGGCAAAGTGACACAAGGAAATCCTGTTCGCTGATCGTGGAATTTTTGAATTCAAGGTAGCTCGATGGGTTTTCCAACACCAACGGACGCGCCAATGCCTCCTGCACCGCATGGATGCGGGAAGTGAGATGCGCGAGTGATTCTTCGTTATAAGGAATCGGCAGCAAGTCATGGGTGTTATGCCCACCCGCGCCGGTAAAGCAGAGATGGTCAGAAATCCATGGCGCATCCAGAAACTGCGCCAGTGCTTTCAGCTTTTGCAAATATTCAGTATTCAGCGGATCAGTCCCGCCGATGGATAACGATACGCCGTGCATAACAATGCGATAGTCTTGTCGCAGATCTGCCAGAAAATCCCAATAGCCTTTGTGGGCTTCGATAAAATTCTCGGAAATAATCTCGAACCACTGCACCGCCCTCGGACGATCCGCAAGGATAGTGTCATAATGGGGCGCACGCAGACCGAGACCGAAGCCGATATATGGAAATGTTTCACTCATAAAAAAAATGGTCTGGTATTACCCAGACCATTTCCAATCAACAAGGAATTATCCTTTTTTCGGTGCTTTACCAGCTTCCAAAGAACCACCTTCTTTTTCGCAGCTATCTTTAGCAACATATTTCCATTCGTTTACATCATTATCAGCTTTTGCCTGACCAGCGCAAGAATGGCTACCATTAGCAGCAGCGCAATCATTTTTGCCAGCTTTGGCAATGCCGTAACATTTTTCCTTAGCAGGATCAGCAGCCATAGCGGTGGTTACAAAACCAGCAGACATAACGCCAGCAAGAGCAGCAGAAAGAAGTAGTTTATTCATAATAGTCTCCTCATGATTTGTGAATTGATTGAACTAAGTAACAAGGTAGTGACACCTCGCTAAGTAATTCGTATAACATCCCGAAAAGTTACATGCAATGTGTAAACAATTTTCATGTAACTTTTTATCTCGACAGAACGAATTACTTTTTTAAGATAACAACAACGAGAGAGTTACCCATGACTAAAAACATCCTGAGCCTGTTCAACTTTTTTCTAAACACCGCATCGGCTTCGAGTCATGTGTTGCTTCTTGCCATGCGCTTGTGGATTGCCAATATTTTCTGGAAATCCGGTATCCTGAAATTAAATGATTGGGATTCTACCATCATGCTCTTTACCGATGAGCATCCCGTGCCATATTTAAGCCCGCAGTTTGCCGCTTTTTCTGGCACGACCTTTGAGTTGCTCTGCCCGATATTACTGACGCTAGGGCTTGGTTCACGTCTTGCCACGCTGCCACTGCTTGCCATGACTGCCGTCATCCAGTTTACCTATATGCAGCACGAGCAGCATTATTACTGGGCTTTCCTACTGGCTGCCATTCTGTGCTTCGGCCCAGGCAAGATTTCCGCCGATTATTTCATCAAACGCCGCTTTGGCTATTTGCTGAAGAAGTAGCTAATGCCATAATTATCATAAAATCAGAAACTTGTTTATTAGTGGTTCATTATTTTCTATGCTGAAGCTACGGGTCATCAGCCTCAAAGAAAAAATGGATAGTAAATAGCAGTGGAAAATTCGCAGCAAAACTCACTGGAAGCACTGATGCACGCCGCGCAACGCGGCGATGGTGTGGCGTATGCAGAGTTATTCAGACAAATCACGCCACTTATCAAAGGCTTCCTCTATAACCGTCTGGGTGACGGCTTGGATAATGAAGATATCGTTCAGGAAGTGCTATTTGCCGTCCATAAAGCCAGCCATACCTATAACACCGACCGCCAGTTCAAGGCGTGGATGTTTGCCATTGCCGATTATAAGCTGAAAGACTATTTGCGGGCGCATTATCGCAAGGCGGTTCTCACCAAAGTGGATTTTGCCGAAATCGAACACACTCTCACCGATGATGTAACCGAAGACTATAGTCCTAGCGAACTACTTAGTGAAATACTCGGTGTTTTACCAGAGAAACAGCAACAGATAGTGCGGATGATGAAAATCGACGGATACTCGGCAGAACAAGTGGCAAAAGAAATGAAAATGACGACTTCTGCGGTCAAAGTATCTGCCCATCGTGCCTATAAGCTGCTGACCCTGAAAAAACAAGCAGGAGAAATATGATGGATACGGAAGCCTTGATCGCGCGGTTTGCTGCGGAAGGTGCGAAAAAACCTCTGCCGCACCCGCTTGCCATCGCAGGAAAGTGGTTGGCATTGCTTGCCGTGTATTTTGTGGTTATGACGCTGGTGACTGGTTTTCGCTCGGATATTGCCACGAAATGGGCGCAGCCTTTTTATCTGATGGAGCTGGCGGGTATGCTGGCAACCGCTATCACGGCAGCTATTGCCGCAAGTTTTCTCGCTCTACCCGATGTCGGTGGACGGTCATGGCTTAAATTCGTTCCGCTGATCCCAATTATGATATATGGCATCTTGCTTATGGAAAGCATTGCGTCAGGCAACGCCATGCCGTTGATTGAGTGCATCCAGATGCAGCGTTATGACTGCCTGCTAACTATTATATTCTTCAGTATTGCACCCGCCATTTTTATGTTCATTACCATCCAGCATGCCGCACCCACGCGCTGCTGCTGGGCTGGCAGCATGGCTGGGCTTTCAGCATCCAGTCTGGGCTACGTGTTACTACGCCTTATAGATACCGATGACAACCCATCGGAGCTGATCATCTGGCATCTGATTCCCGTCATGCTAGTGACAATGGTTGGAATGGTGGCTGGCAAGCTTTACTTCCGCAATAGCGCTCTGGCATAAATTTACCACATAGAAATCGAAGAAATTGGTAAGTGGCGGAGCATTGCAGACGCTATGCGAACCTGCAACAAACAATATTTCTTATTTTACAGATTAAAGTATCTATCTTAAGTGCCATAGCCATTCTGTATATACTCCATTCTGTATATTTTAATACATAATGGAGTATGAAAATCGAGACCGAAAGTCCGCCAAAGATTTTACTTTGTCGCCGCGTAGCGGGCGTAACCAGAAAATAATGATGTATCATTATTTTCTGTAACAATTATAGCTCTTATTTGTAATTACTATAGTAGGTGTTTATGTCAGTGTAAGAAGCCTAGCGGCCTATATATTCTTTGATAACGCGAGATTGCGGACGCTCGCTGCCATCAAGACGAAACAATCCGAAATTGCCAGTATCCTGCGGGAAGGCATAGTCGTCGAGCGCGAACCAGTACACGCGCTCTACGCCCGGAGGAGTGTTCCTCACCCATTCGCCGAAAGCACGCGAGGTTAGTTTCTCATCGATATATTTCAGCGTGGCAGCGGCAAGCTTCTCTTCCCTGTCTTCAGGAACAGCCCAAATATTTTTGTCACCCGCCATAAATCCGATCTCGGTTAACCAGATCGGCTTAGGAGTGATCCTGCTACATTTCCACGGACAACTTGCTAAGAACATTTTGATTCATT
>JBBTBX010000016.1:0-63037 GCA_038043465.1 Pseudomonadota bacterium | reverse complement strand
TACTTGTTAAAAATAATAGCTATATCACACTAGAAAGACTTTGAACAGGTTCTAATGATTCGTTATGCATAATTACCTATAAATCTCAGATCCACTTATTTGACCTGGTAAAACAATTCTTCCATTATCGCCAATTGTAATTTTAAATTGCTCCTGTTTCTGCAATGAGGTTTTTAATGCATCCGTTATCTTTCCTATAACCTCGCTAGCCCTTCTAATTTGTTTGTTATCCAATTCACCTTTTGGAAAGGTAGAATCTATTTTATTAACTGCGGCAACAGCATTTTTCACGTTATCCCTAAACAATTCAAGATAGTTTTTTTCCGACCTATTACCAGCAAAACATTGAGCCGAATCCCTTAAATATTCTTCTAAAAAATACTCCAAACCTCCAATTTTTTTGGATAAAAAATGTCCTTCCTCAAATCTAGAACCAACAATACCGCAAAACTCATTCTTGGCATTTCGGCATTGTGTAATTAAATCCTCACTATCCCACATGCACTTGACACTCCAAAATAATTAATTTTATCAAAATAGCATTAACCTTCTTTAAAGTCATGTTACAATCTTGCGACATTCACATGGCAATCATAATTATATGGTAAAATATGTTGACCAAACAACAAATAACCGCTTAATATGTGCGCCCCCTTATGCCTGAGGCTAGGTAGCAAAGTGGTAATGCACGGGACTGCAAATCCTGTATTCGGGAGTTCGATTCTCCCCCTGGCCTCCATATTTTTAAGCAAAAATCAAAAAACAGGTTGGATTTTAGAGAAATAGCTTTATATTGTTACGCTGAATCTAATTATTAATTCATTGTCTTAGAGGTTTAAGTGAAGAAAAATCGCAATATTTCCAGCATATTACTAGCTGCGCCTGCTATTTTAGCTACTGTTATGCTAACCAATGCTTATGCCTCTGACAGCTATTACATAGAGATTGGGAAACCAGCAAGCATTGAAGAAACTCATGAACAATGGAGCGATTTATCCAAAAAATACAAGTCAATGCTGCAAAAACTAACTTTTTATCCTAAATCCATAATTAACGAATCTGGTGAAACCAGCAATATAATTCAGGCTGGTCCAATTTCCGAAAAAGAAAAAGCTCAGAAAATATGCAACAGGTTTTTTGCAAAAGGTATCCCTTGTTTCGTGCTTGAAGGAGTAGAGAATTCTCCGCCTAAAATAGCAATTGGAATGACGCAGGCTTCAAACAGTTCTTCATCAGGCGGCGAGTTTGTGTTCCCATGGCAGAATAGCTCTGATGTGGAAAGAACTCCGGAAGTACATAGCCAGTCAAATGATGCAGATGTGGATGTGGCACAGGCTATACCGGTGCCTTTATCTGATAAAACAGATAGTGAATACAAAAACATCAGCCATTCTCCTCAAATAAAATCGCAGCAACTGCCGCTACCTGTCGAGTTGGTAGGAGAGAAGAAAGCTGCACCAAAGAAGTCATTGATCAAGAATTTCTCAACAGCTGAATTTGCTCCGGAAGAAACCGGCAGCCTTACCATAGAAAGATTCTCTAACGAAGGTGAAGCTAATAAATTCTGGAGTTTTGTTAATGATGAATTCCCTGACATGGTGCATGGAATGCGCATACGGGCGCAGCGTCCGGCTACGATGGATAATAAAGGCGGGATTCAGGTTAAAGTTTATCCTTTCGCAAGTGGTGATGCTGCCGCTGCGTTCTGTAACCAGACAGTTAATGCTTTCGGGATTGAGCTGGAATGCCATTATGAAGTGAGCCGTGCACAAACTAAAACACAAACTGGTAGTTCACAGCACGCAAACGGATATGTGCAACGCCGTAATTTCCAGAGAAGAATTCCTGCAGAGCAGCATGTTTTGCGGTCTCGCAGACCTTCCGCTATTTCTGTTCAAGAATTGCCGGAAACCGGAAAATCTTACTGGGCGCAGGTTGCTATTGCTGAAAGCCAGGCAGAAGCCACGAACAGATGGGAAGACATTAAGAAGAGAAATAAAAATCTTGTCAAAGACGTATCTAGTAAGCTGACAAGTTCATCATCTTCTTATGCAAAATATAGTTTCCGCCTTGGTGCTTTTGATTCCGAGAATGATGCGAATGAGCTTTGCGAAAAGCTGCAGGCTAAGGGTGTTGACTGTCTAGTGGTTTCTACTAGATAAACTAGGCGATGACACTGCCGAATAAATCGTAATCGTCAGATTTTTCGATATGCACATTTATTATGGTGCCAGCAAGAACCCTGCCTTTGCTGGTCACATGCACCACTCCATCAATCTCAGGTGCGTCGGCTGCACTACGTCCTATAATACCTTCTGGTGTTACCGAATCAATCAGCACTGGCAGCACCTTGCCAATTTTTTTCTTCAGGCGTTTCGCGCTTATTTTTTGCTGAACCTGCATAAAACGATTCCATCTATCCTCGATAACATCCTGCGGGACATGATTTTGCAGGGCGTTAGAATCAGCATCAGAAACATTTTCATAACGGAAGCAGCCAACGCGGTCTAGCTTCGCTTCCTTCAGCCAATCAAGCAGAAACTGAAAATCCTCTTCCGTTTCTCCAGGAAAACCAACTATAAAAGTTGAGCGAAGGGTAATATCTGGGCAAATTTTACGCCAACTAGCTATACGCTCCAACACCTTTTCTTGATTGGCAGGGCGACGCATATTTTTAAGTACACTCGGTGATGCGTGCTGGAACGGTATATCAAGATAGGGCAAAATCTTACCTGCTGCCATTAAATGCACCGCCTCATCAACATGCGGATACGGGTAAACATAATGCAGCCGCACCCAAGCCCCAAGCTCACCTAATGCCTCACAGAGGTCATAAAATTTTGCGCGTACTTCTTTGCCTTTCCAATCACTGCTTGCATATTTAACATCTATTCCATACGCGCTAGTATCTTGCGAAACTACCAGCAGCTCTTTCACGCCGGAAACAACCAATCTCTCCGCCTCACCAAGAACGTCGGCTGCCGGACGACTCACCAGATCACCACGCAATTTAGGAATAATACAGAACGAACAACGGTTGTTGCAGCCTTCTGAAATTTTTAAATAGGCATAATGACGCGGAGTAAGCTTCACACCCTGCGGTGGCAACAAATCTAAATATGGTTCATGCAGTGGTGGTACTGCCTTATGCACAGCATTTAGAACTGATTCATATTGCTGTGGTCCGGTAATGGCTAGAACATCAGGATATTTGCTGCGGATAAGCTCAGGAGTTGCACCCATACAGCCGGTAACTATAACCTTGCCGTTTTCACTCAGTGCTTCACCGATGGCAGCAAGAGATTCTTCACGCGCGCTATCCAAAAACCCGCAAGTATTCACCACTACCACATCAGCGTCACCATATCCGCCTGAAAATTCATAGCCTTCAGCGCGAAGCTGGGTAAGAATCCGTTCGGAATCAACCAATGCTTTAGCGCAACCAAGGCTGATAAACCCAACTTTTGGTGCTATTTCTTTGGATATTTCCCGAGTTTTTGTGCTGCTTTTTTTCATGAAAGGCTTATACAGACTGGTGCTACTCTAGGCAAGCCTAATCTAGCCTTTGCAGGGTTATTCCATACCCCATAGCGTGGACAATGGCATTTATGGTATCAAAACGAGGCTTTGCTTGTTCTGATAAGGCTTTCTGAATACCATTGCGCGAGAGATTGCTTTCTTCTGCAAGCAATGAAACCCCTTTTACCCTCGCAACCATACGCAGAGAGGAGAGTAGGGTTGAGGTATGCCCATCACTAGCATATTCTTCAAAAGCCGTCTGGAGATAGTTGTCTATCTCTTCGGGATGGGCACGATAATACTCCTCATTGACCTCATCAAATTTTCTGTAGTTTCGTTTTTTAGCCATGTTCATTTTTCTCATGCTATTATACACATGCATACAACCATATGCAAGATATTTTTGTTAATACCCAAACAACTGCAATAATACTTTAAAAGCAGTGCCACGCTTGCTTTCCATAGAGTTTTCGCCGTCCATAAACTGCGTTACATCCGCCCTCGCCTGCTCTAAAAGCTCCTGATGTTCAAATAAATCAGTAAAAATGAAGCGTGGAAGTCCACTTTGCCTTGTTCCTAGCAAATCACCACCGCCACGAATGGCAAGGTCAGCCTCAGCTATGCGGAATCCATCTTCTGTTTCGCGCAAAATTGAGAGGCGTGACTGCGCCACCTCCCCTGCACTATCTGAACAAAGCAAAACGCAGGCACTGGCTTTATCACCACGTCCCACCCGTCCACGCAATTGGTGAAGTTGTGACAGCCCAAAACGCTCGGCTTTTTCAATAACAATAATAGTGGCATCACGCACATCCACTCCAACTTCCACCACGGTAGTGGCGACCAGCAAGCGAGTTTTGCCGGTAGCAAAATCGTGCATGATCTCGTCGCGCTCTTCGCCTTTCATCTGACCATGCACAATGCCAACAACATCACCAAAACGAGCTTTGAATTCTGTGTAGCGCGATTTTGCAGCAGCTATGTCATTTTCCGGTGTAATATTTAAACTATCCTGATTGGAATTATCCTCGATCAGCGGACAAATCCAATAGGCTTTTTCCCCGCGCTCAAGTGCTGATTTCAGGCGTTCCATTATCTCATCATAACGCGATAGTGGAATAACACGAGTAGTTATAGCTTGTCGTTTGGCAGGTTTTTCCTTCAGCAGCGAACATTCCATATCACCATATAGAGTCATGGTAAGTGAGCGCGGAATCGGCGTTGCCGTCATGTGCAGAACATGCGGTGCATTGCCTTTGCTTGAGAGTGCCATGCGTTGGTTGACACCAAAACGATGCTGCTCATCAATCACGATAAATGACAGATTGGAAAATTCTACAGCCTCCTGAAACAGGGCGTGCGTGCCAATTATAATATTAATTCTACCGCTTGCCAGATTATCGAGAATTTCCTTGCGCTCTTTGCCTTTTATCCGCCCAGATAGCATGGCAACTGATACCGGCAGATTTGCGGTGAGGTTTGATATAACTTCAAAATGTTGACTGGCGACAATTTCGGTGGGAACCATAAGCGCGCATTGCAAACCCTGCTCCACTGCCCGCAGCATGGAGAGCAACGCAACTATGGTTTTACCACTGCCAACATCGCCTTGCAGCAATCTTCCCATGCGGTTGCCGGAAGCTATGTCATCGGCAATTTCCTTTAGAACTGACACCTGACCGCCGGTGAGCGCATATGGCAATTCGCGCAGTAAAATCTCGGTAAGCCCACCTGTACCTGTTATTTTTTCCCCTGCTTGCTGCTGGCGGTTACGGCGAAGCATCGAAAGATGCAGCTGGTTCGCCAGCATTTCATCATAGGCAAGGCGCATCTTTGCCGTGGAAACAGGCTGTAAATCCTCCTGCGCTTGCGGGTTATGTGCCGATATTAGGGACTGTTTCCAGCTTTTCCAGTTTTTTCCAGCAAGAGTTTCCGGTGCTATCCACTCGGGAAGTTCCGGAGTTTTTTCCAGTGCTTCTGTCACTAATTTATAAATACGCCTGCTGGTCAGCCCTAATGTCAGCGGATAAACCGGCTCCGGTTTCTGCACATCAGCGAGCTTATCAACCGTGGTAATTATGTCGGGATGCGTCATCTGCAAACGATAATCAAACTTCTCGGTGCGTCCGCTTATCACGCGCTGCTGCCCCACAGGAAGGGCTTGTTTCAGATAATCCTCACGTGGATTAAAAAATATCAGGGCAATATCGCCAGTCTCATTGGAGCAAATAACTTTATAGGGTTTTTTGCCATAACGCCTCGCGCTTGCTGGCGGTGGTTGGTGCGTTTCCACCGTAACCACAAAAGTGGCAATCACCCCATCCGGCGCGGAAACCAAAGGACAGGTAAAACGCCTGTCGAGCAAACCAACCGGCAGATGGAACAACAAATCGCGGACAATCGGTATTTTTGCTCCGGCAATAGCGGTTGATACTGGAAGAAGACGGCACAAAGCCTCGGACGTAGAGCCACCAACGCCCTTCACCCGCGTTACCTGCGAAAATAAATAATTCAGGATTTCATGCCGCATTCCGGCAGATTATAATATTATTGTTGTTTCGTCTAGGCAGCAGCGTCAACAAGTGTGTTAGGCGCACTGAGTTTATCAAGTGCTGCTTCACATTGTTCAACTGTCTTTTCGGTGCTTTTGCCACCGGATATGGCATAGAAGGCAATGCTGACACTTAATCCATTTGAATTCTGGCTGGAATCAATATATGGATTTGCGACAACCTGCCAACGCAGCCTGTTTAAAACCAGACGTTCAGAACCACGGGTAATATCAACCAGCAACACGCCAACTCGCCCATCGCCGATGATACCAACTATATCATCAGGGCGCAGGCTCCTGCCCGCTAGAGTGGCAACATATTTAAGCAATTCGCTACCAACCGTATTTCCCTTTTCCGACACTAATTTGTTATAACCATCAATCTGCAGAACAGCAAAACACGATAACATATTATTGCTGTTACCATGATGTTTTGCCAGTTCTATATCTTTAATTATGGAAGCCCTGTTGGGAAGCTGTGTCTGTACATCCAGCGATTCATGCCCTTTAAAATTATCCTTGATAACTTTACGGGCAGCATCACTTTTTCTGGAATCCAGAGTATCTTGCAGCACCAGCGAAAAAAACGCCAGATTAGCTGATGATTCTACACGAAGTATTTTAATTCTATAAGCCTTCTCGTGACCATTTTTGCCAACAATGCTAAAGCTTTGTACCTTGGACAGCACCGAACCAACATCGTTAGTATCGTTTTCGAAATCAGTATACTCCACCAGTAGTTCAGATATACGCTTTGGAAGGATAGAAGAGAGCGGTTGATTAAGCAGTTCAGATACACTAAAACCTATGATGTTGCTTGCCGCATCATTTACTTCACTGATTGTAACCACTCCTGCCTTATTATTCTGGCAAATTGTTATTACT
The DNA here is from genome assembly GCA_038043465.1 of Pseudomonadota bacterium. Classification (GTDB taxonomy): domain Bacteria; phylum Pseudomonadota; class Alphaproteobacteria; order Rickettsiales; family SXRF01; genus SXRF01. The sequence goes on along the minus strand of JBBTBX010000016.1, from coordinate 56,082 downwards.
GCATCATTAGTACGATAGTCTATAGGCATAAGTTTTAAAACCCTACACTTGTAAATTTTAGTATATTATCTTAACCTGCCAGTATGAATAAAGTATTAACCTTTTAATACTATGAATTGTTTTATGAAAGATGATACCCGCTTAAAACGCCTACGCTACCGCAGCTGGCATAGAGGCTGGAAAGAAACTGACCTGATTTTAGGCAGTTTTGCCGATGAGAACCTTGATAAAATGGATATAGCAACAATTGATGTTTATGAACAATTGCTCGATGAAAATGACGCTGATATATGGGATTGGTTGGTGGGAAAACTGCCACCTAAAAATCCGGAATATATGCCAATTTTAGAATTACTGAAGGATTATAGCCATAAACTATAATTGTATTGCAAAACACAGTATATTACATTACAATGTAATGACAATTAATTGCAAATGAGGTTATTATCATGGCAAATGAAACTATACAAATGCGTATTTCCGCTAACTTAAAGCATGATGCAGAGGCATTATTTGCCAGCATGGGGCTGGGGCTTTCAGACGCTGTGCGCATGTTCTTGCAGCAAAGTGTCAATGAAGGGGCAATACCTTTTCAACCACGCGCCAAGCGTCCAAACGCGGAAACCATAGCCGCTATGGAAGAACTGGAAAGAGGTGAAGGCGAAAGATTTGATAATATAGAAGATCTTTTTGCCAGCTGGCGTAATTTATAATGCTGACTGTCCGTGAATCGAATGCTTTTAAACGTGATATAAAGCGTTTGAGGCGTGGCAATTTTGATATCTCCAAGCTTGGTGAAATAACTTTAAAATTATCTAAAAACGAAAAATTAGATGTTAGATATTCTGACCACGCCCTGATTGGAAATTGGAAAGGTTATCGCGAGTGCCATATTACGCCAGACTGGTTGCTGATCTATATAATAACGGATGATGAATTGCTTTTAGCCAGAACTGGCAGTCACAGTGAACTTTTTTAATTGATATGTCTGACTTGTATATACACTACGCTTTCTGCAAAGCAGCTTGTGCATCTTTGGTGCGTTGTTCTGTAACAGCAGTGGCGTGACCAACCTTTTCATTCTCTTCCATACGTGACAAAACTTTCTCAGACCAAGCGTTATGCGTCTCTGCCTTTCCCTTGGCAGTAAAAGCCTTGATTGCACCCATAACCACAGCACCAGTCGCAAGGATTGCTCCAGCAATCTTAAGGTTTTTCTTGTCACCCCGTTTTTATAACGGGGTGACAAGAGCAAATGAGGGGTGATAAGAGAAATCAATGGGTTATAAGAATATTAAATTTTATTTTATTGCCGACCGTATGTATTGACTAAGTTAGCTAATTCATGCTATAAGTATCTATTAGGAGTGCATATTTTGCTTAATTTTAACATACATGAAGCCAAGACGAACTTATCCAGCCTTATTCAACAAGTAGAAGCAGGAGAAGATATTGTCATCATGCGGGCAGGGAAACCTGTTGCTCGTCTTGTACAATATACTGATTCTGAGCCACGAAAACTTGGAATCTTCAAAGGAAAAATTAAAATCCCTGCAGATTTTGATGAACCAATGCCTGATGAATGGTTTGGTTTTGAAGAGACAAATAAAAAATGAGATATTTGCTTGATACGCATGTGTTGCTCTGGGCAGCAACTCTTGATAAAAAACTGCCAAAAGAAATTCTTGATATACTGCAAAATAAAGATTTTGATGTCTCCTATAGTGTAATATGTGTATGGGAATTAGTTATAAAGGAGGCAAAAGAAAAAATAACACTTCCTGATAATTTTTTTCTGGAGCTGCCAAATTTAGGATTTAATTGTTTATCTATCAAGGAAGCTTATATTCACACATTACGTAAAATTCCTGTAAATCATGGCGATCCATTTGATCGTATGCTGATAGCGCAAGCAATGACCGAGAATATGACTTTAATTACCTGCGACAAAAAATTAACTGACTATCCAGTGAAAATATTTACTCTCTAATGCATGCGATCAACCAACAACAAGTGACCACCATTTCCACCACACTATCTGGCGTTCCCGCTAGCGCGCAGGCTTTTGCCATTTCCCGTCTTATCCAAGGCAAGCTTTCACCGCTTCCGGCACCACAAGCTATTCTGCATATTGCAACTAATGACCGGACACTGGAATCACTGGCGCAATGTCTAAACTTTTTTTCTCCTGATACAGAGATACTGACATTCCCGGCATGGGACACGATGCCTTATGACCGCGCCTCCCCTCGCCCTGCCATAATGGCAGAAAGGCTAAAGGTTTTGGAGAGGCTTACCACAGGAAAACGAGATAAGAAAAACCTGATAATTCTGACTACAGTTAATGCTGTTTTGCAAAAACTTCTTCCCAGAGAAGCGTTGCAGAATATCTCTTTTTCGGTGAAGCGTGGAGATAAATTGAAAATTGATGAACTGACTTCATACCTGTCATCGCAAGGTTACAGGCGGGCGGGAAAAGCAATGGAATCCGGCGAGTTTGCTTTGCGCGGTGGCATTATTGATATAATCCCTGCCGGTATGGCTGATGGGGTGCGCATCGATTTATTCGGAGACGAGGTAGAAAGCCTGAAATCCTTTGAACCGATGACGCAATTAAGCAGTAGCACTGTTGATAAAATCACTCTTTCGCCAATGAGTGAAGTAATACTTAGCGAAAAATCAATTTCCCGCTTCCGGGAAAACTACCGCGATTTATTCGGCGCGGTAAGCAAGGAAGACCCTCTTTATGAGGCGATTTCACAAAATACAAACTATGCGGGAATGGAACATTGGTTGCCGTTATTTTATGGACAATGCAATACATTGCTCGATTATTGCCCGAATACGCTCATAACCTTGGATAGTGAAGTACAGAACGCTGTGTCCGAACGGCAGGAAGCAATCCTTGATTATTATGAGGCAAGGAAAGCTGCGATTGGAATAACTTCTAGGAAAAATAGTTTCGCCGGCGGCGCAATTTATAATCCCATCTTGCCGGACAGTTTTTTTATAATGAAAAACGATTGGGAAAAGCTTTTAACCGAATATGATAATTTAACTTTTTCACAGTTTAATGAAGCAGCAAGTATAAATTCCATACCTTTAAACCTTCGCCCTACCCTTCGTTTTTCGCAGGGACAGACAGACAATTCGCCTTTCATGCAGCTAAAAACCAAGGCGGAAGAAGGTAAAGCAATCATGATTGCCTGCTTCTCGAATGGCTCTCGCGAACGTCTGCAAACATTGCTGATGGAACATGGTTTTCATAGCATCAGGATCGAAAATTGGCAGGAAAACAAAAGCATCAAAGGCAAAACCATTGGTCTTGCGGTACTGCCACTTGAGCATGGCTTTGAAACTGAGAATTTATATATTTTCAGTGAACAGGATATTCTCGGCGAACGCATTTCCCGCGCTGTGAAAAAGAAAAAAACTTCTGATGTATTCATGCAGGAAGCTTCGAACTTTAATGAAGGCGATCTGGTGGTGCATAAGGAACATGGCATTGGCCGCTTTGAAGGACTCATAACCCTTGAGGTTTCCGGCGCGGCGCATGCCTGCCTTAAAATAATTTATGCTGATGATGACAAACTATTCCTTCCCGTTGAAAACATAGAAATAATCTCCCGCTTTGGGCTTGACGATGAAAATATACAGCTCGACAAGCTTGGCGGAGCGTCGTGGCAAAACCGCAAAGCCCGCCTGAAACAACGCATAAAAATTGCCGCTGAAGCTCTGCTGAAGATTGCCGCTGAGCGTCAGGTAAAAAAAGGCAATATAATAGATACGCAGGAGGTTTCTTATGATGATTTCTGCGCCCGCTTCCCCTATGTGGAAACCGAAGATCAAGCCCGCGCCATCAGCGATGTTCTGGAAGATTTGCGCTCCGGAAAACCAATGGACAGGCTGGTTTGTGGCGATGTCGGCTTTGGTAAAACCGAAGTCGCGCTCAGGGCGGCATTTGTGGTTGCTATGCAACGAATTGAAGAAATGGAGAGTTGGAGAAATGAAGAAAATAATGATAAAGATTATTCTTATTCTACAATTCCTCAATTCCCCAATTCCTCAATTCCATCTTTGCAAGTCGCTCTTGTATGTCCGACCACGTTGCTGGCGCGCCAGCATTACCGTAATTTCCGCGAACGCTTCGCAGGTTTTCCAGTAACAATCCGCCAACTTTCGCGCATGGCGACTACTAAAGAGCTGAAAGACACCAAGGAAAAGCTGGAAAGCGGTGAGGTTAATATAGTAATCGGCACGCACGCGCTGCTCGCCAAACAAATAAAATTCAAAAAACTAGGGCTGGTTATTGTCGATGAAGAGCAGCATTTCGGCGTTGGTCAGAAAGAAAAGCTGAAAGAATTAAAATCCGATGTGCATGTGCTTACGCTGTCAGCTACGCCAATTCCCCGCACTTTGCAGATGGCTCTCACCGGCGTTCGTGATTTAAGCCTGATTACCACCCCACCGGTTGACCGCCTTGCCATACGTTCTTTTGTGATACCGTTCGATCAGGTAATTATCCGTGAAGCAATAATGCGCGAGTTGCACCGTAGCGGGAAATGTTTCGTGGTAACTCCGCGCATAAAATATATCGCCGAATTGAAATTACAAATTGCCGAACTGGTGCCGGAAGCAAAAATCGCGGTGGCGCACGGGCAACTTTCCGCTACTGAGTTGGATTCCATCATGAATGATTTTTATGACGGGAAATATGACATATTAATCTCAACCGCCATTATTGAATCCGGCCTGGATATACCGACCGCCAACACCATGATTATCCATAACGCTCATTTGTTTGGGCTGGCACAGCTCTACCAGATGCGCGGGAGAGTTGGGCGTGGCAAAACGCGGGCTTATGCTTATTTCCTCCTGCCCCATCACCGCGAACTCACCAAAAACGCCACAAAACGACTGGAAGTAATGCAAACTCTGGATACGCTGGGCGCAGGCTTCACCCTTGCCAGCCACGATATGGATATTCGCGGGTTTGGCAATCTGGTTGGCGAAGAACAATCCGGACATATTAAAGAAGTTGGGATTGAGCTTTATCAGCAGATGTTGGAGGAGGCAGTGGCTGCTTTGAAAGCGGACAGCGGACAGCGATCAGCGATCAGTGAAGAAGGATTCAGCCCGACCATTAATCTTGGTATTTCAGTATTAATTCCCGAAGAATATGTAAATGATTTACAGCTACGGCTGGGTTTATACCGGCGCGTGGCGGCAATGGACACTGAGGAAGAAATAAGCAGCTTTGCTGCAGAATTGGTTGACCGATTTGGTGATATGCCGGAAGAAGTAAGCCACTTAATCACCACACTTAATTTAAAACTACTATGCCGGAAAGCTAACATTGAACGCGTTGATACCGGCGCGAAAGGTGCGGTTATTTCCTTCCATAATAACTATTTTCCTAAACCGGAAGCATTGCTCAAACACATCGAGCGTAACCCGCGCCGCCTGAAATTCCGCCCCGATCAGAAGCTGGTATTCACCCATGAATTTAAGGATTTGAACGATAAAATTTCTTCGGTTAAGAAGCTGCTGCTGGAGTTGATTGGGTTGTAGACTCAATTATCTGTCATCAGGGTTATTCAATAGTCGTATAACCCATTGATTTGTCATACAGCCGAATGGCGGTATCCGGAACAAAAACCACAGTCAGCGGGCTGTAGACCCTAGCCCTCACCCTAGCCCTCTCCCAGAGGGAGAGGGAATTCGAGAATGACGCTAATTAATCGTTAACTGCTATTAGTCCAGACCCTGCAACATATGATAACTTAGACTTCTTCACTCTTTATCGGCAAGATAAAGGTAAACACCGCACCGGTTCCTTCATCTGCATTTTTTGCCCAGATTTTGCCATCGTGCGCGCTGACAATACCACGGCAGATAGCAAGGCCCAAACTGCCATCGCTGCTGTTCCCACCGTAAAATTTATCAAATATCTTTTCTTCATCCCCTGCTTTAATACCCTGCCCATTATCCGATATAGTCACCTGAATATCCGGCTTATTAATCATAGCCGTAATATTTATACTAGTTCCTGCCGGTGTGTGCATGGCAGCATTTTCCAGTAGATTAATCAATACCTGCTCGATAAGAAGCCCGTCAATACGCAGTAACGGTAAACCCTGCTCAATATCGGTCACCACCTTGTGTCTGGTTAGCTTCTGCTCAACACGCATCAGCGCAGATCCTATAAGCTCTTCAATAAAATATAGTTCTTTATTGAGCTTTACCGAGCCTGACTCAAGGCTGGTAACATCCAGCAAGTTAGTCACCATGCGCGCCAGTCGCGCCCCTTCCTCATGAATGGAACGCAATAATTCCGTTTTATATTCATTAGAAATTTTTCCGCCTTCAATGAGCAGAGTACTAGCGGCACTGGTTATCGCAACCAATGGCGTGCGTAAATCATGGGATACTGAAGAAAGCAAAATATTCCTGAGTTTTTCACTTGAAGCTTCGACCATAGTTTTTTCTACCATTTCAGCAGCATGGGCACGCTCCAACGCCGAAGCGGTAATGCTGGAGAAAGCTTCAATCAGCTCGATTTTATCGGTGGAATAGCCCGTAGATTTTTCTTCATGTGGCATCAACCCGATTACGCCCATGACACCACTCGAAGCAACAAGAGGCGCGTAGAAAGAAGTGGCACTTGGTAAAGTATCTGTGCCAAGCCCAGCGGTTTGTTTATGGGAAAACGCCCAACGCGCAACACTCTCTTCACGAACTGGATCGGCACCATGTAAATCACTATGTGTTTCCGCCACTACTGTCTGCAATTCACCTTTTTCGTCCGGCAACCAGATAAATACATTACTATCCAATACCTCGGCAATATGCTGTGCCGCCACCTGAGCAAGATTTAATTTACCACGACTTGCTGTTAACTCACGGGTCATCGCAAACAGGCTGGAAGTATTCTTTTCCCGCTTACGGGCAGTTATCGCCTGCAACCGCAATTTTGAGGTTTGCGAACCAATAATGATGCCGGTGAGTGTTAATACGCAAAAAGTTATTATATGTTTCTCGTCGGCAATTTTAAAAACATTATAAGGAGCAACAAAAAATAAATTAAAGCATATCGCAGAAAGGAACGTCGCCACAAGAGACGGAATCCTGCCATAACGCAGCGCAATTCCAACCACACTAACCAGATAGACCATAACCAGATTAGAAGGTTCAATATACTCCCTGACTGGCAGTAATAAAATGGTACAAAGCAAGGTTATAAAGGTGGCAACAGCATGATACTGCCATGGCGTATTTACTCTCCAGAATGGTGAGCGCAATCCTTTGCGATCTTCCGCATCACCGGTAACTACATAAACGTCGATATCACCGGAACCACGGATAATTTCATCGGCAAGAGTTCCAAAAAGGAAAGCCCTTAGCCTTGATTTATTAGGTTTGCCGACAATAATTTTGCTTATTCCGTTGGCTCTTGCATATGCCAGAATATCATCAGAAGCTTTTCTATTCCCCTGAATTATCTCTGTCCTAGCCCCCATTCTGTCTGCAAGGCGCAAGGTTCTTTCAACCGCTTCATGCCCTTCCTTGCTAAGGCTCAAATGACGTTCATTTTCGATGTAGATAACCGACCACTGCGATTTCAGCCCACTCGACATGCGTTTAGCCGTGCGCACCAGCTTACTGGACAATGCGTCAGGACCTATACACACTAAAATGCGATCCGCCCCACTCCATCCTTGTGTCCCGCCACCAGGAGTTTTATAAACATCCATCAAGGCATCAACCCGTTCAGCAGTACGGCGCAAGGCTAATTCACGCAGGGCAATCAGGTTGCTTTTCTTAAAGAAATTCTGGGCGGCACGTTTCTTGGCATCATTAGCAATGTAAACCTTGCCTTCACTCAAGCGTTTCAGCAATTCTTCAGAAGGAATATCCACCAGTGAAATTTCGTCCGCCTTATCAAAAATAGCGTCGGGAACAGTTTCTTTGACCCACACACCGGTGATACGCGCCACTACGTCATTAAGGCTTTCCAGATGTTGAACGTTGATGGTGGTATAAACATTAATTCCAGCATCAAGCAATTCATCAACATCCTGCCAGCGTTTGGGATGGCGCGAACCAGGCGCATTCGTATGTGCAAGCTCATCAAGCAGTATCAATTGCGGTTTACGAACAAGAGCTGCATCAAGATCAAATTCCCTGATGGTAGTACCGCGATATTGCACCTCACGATGGGGAAGCAGTGGCAGACCTTCCAGCAGTTTCTTGGTTTCTTCCCGCCCATGCGTTTCTACAAGCCCGATAACCACGTCAATCTTATCAGCTAAAGCCGATCTCCCCGCCGAAAGCATAGCGTAAGTTTTACCAACACCAGCGCACGCTCCAAAGAAAATTTTTAATTTTCCACGCGTATCTTTTGCCTGCAACTGCTCTTTTTCCTCCGCTTTTATACGGTTGAGCAATTCGTCTGGATCTGGGCGATATTCTTCATTCATACACAAGCATATTACTCAATTATCCTTTATACACAAGTCAGGATTCAGGGGTCGGTGGTCAGGACTTAGGAAGACACACTTCTTTCTTGTTCTTCCCTGAATCCAGAATCCTGACCTCTGATCCCTGATTTCGAAATTAATTATTTGCACAGTATTATAAAGCTGATAGGTTATGGTTTAATTTAGAGTAACAGATTTAATTTCAGCATTATAAAAACGGAGAGACTATGGATAAGGTTATGGACAAAAATAAGGCCCTTGAAACCGCCCTGAGCCAGATTGAAAAGACTTTTGGCAAAGGTTCGATCATGAAGCTTGGCGATAATAAAATGGAAGCCATCGAAGCCACTTCAACTGGCTCGCTTGGTCTTGACATTGCACTTGGCGTTGGTGGCGTGCCGCGTGGTCGCGTTGTCGAAATATTCGGTCCTGAAAGCTCCGGTAAAACCACCCTCACCTTGCATATTGTCGCTGAAGCCCAGAAAAAAGGCGGCACTTGTGCGTTTGTTGATGCTGAACATGCCCTCGACCCAATCTATGCAAAAAAGCTTGGTGTAAATATTGATGAATTGTTGATTTCTCAGCCAGACACTGGTGAACAGGCGTTAGAAATTGCTGATACGCTAGTTCGCAGTGGTGCGATTGACGTGGTGGTTATTGATTCGGTTGCTGCCCTCGTTCCTAAAGCTGAATTAGATGGTGAAATGGGTGATTCACATATGGGCTTGCAGGCTCGTCTTATGAGCCAGGCTCTGCGTAAACTTACCGGTTCAATTTCGCGCACTAACTGCACGGTTATTTTCATCAACCAGATCCGCATGAAAATCGGCGTGATGTTCGGCAGCCCTGAAACTACCGCCGGTGGTAACGCGCTTAAGTTCTATGCCTCTGTGCGTCTTGACATTCGCCGTATCGGTTCAATCAAAGACAAGGAAGAAATTGTCGGCAACCAGACTCGCGTAAAAGTAGTTAAAAATAAAGTCGCCCCTCCGTTCCGCATTGTGGAATTTGATATTATGTATGGCGAAGGTATTTCAAAAACCGGCGAGCTTATCGATTTAGGGGTTAAAGCCGGTGTTGTTGAAAAATCAGGTTCATGGTTTTCTTATGGCGACCAACGCATTGGTCAAGGCCGTGAAAATGCAAAGCAGTTTATGAAAGAAAATCCTAAAATGGCAGACGAAATTGAAAAGAAAATTCGTGCGAATTCTGGTATTATTTCTGCTGTCCTCAAAGGTGAGCCAGCCGAATTTGCCAGCGAGGATGCTGCTTGATCTCAGGGCTATTTTACCATGACTAAAACCGTAAGCGACGTCCGCGCTGGATTCCTTGATTTTTTTAAGAAAAATGGGCATGAAGTGCGCCCATCTGGTTCGCTTGTGCCGCATAACGACCCTACCCTGATGTTCGCCAATGCTGGTATGAACCAATTTAAAAATGTGTTTACGGGTGCAGAGAAATTGCCATTTGTGCGCGCTGCAACTTCGCAAAAATGCGTGCGCGCTGGTGGCAAGCATAATGATCTTGATAATGTTGGCTACACCGCCCGCCATCACACATTTTTTGAAATGCTCGGCAATTTTTCATTTGGAGATTATTTTAAACAAGATGCAATTGAACTGGCATGGAACCTGCTCACCAAAGATTTCGGGCTAAATAAAGATAAGCTCTACGTCACAGTGTATCACACTGATGATGAAGCTTTTAATATCTGGAAAAAGCTTACTGGTTTTGCTGATAGTAAAATAATCCGCATTGATACTAACGATAATTTTTGGAGCATGGGCGATACTGGTCCGTGCGGTCCCTGCTCCGAAATTTTTTATGACCACGGCGCGCATATCGCAGGAGGGCTGCCGGGAACAGCCGATGCTGACGGTGACCGCTATATCGAAATCTGGAATCTGGTATTCATGCAATATGAACAGCTGGAAGGCGGCGAACGAATTTCTCTGCCCAAACCATCAATTGATACTGGCATGGGGCTGGAGCGTATCAGCGCGGTGATGCAGGGTGTGCATGATAATTATGATATAGATTTGTTTAAAAATATTATAGCAGCGTCCAAACACGAATCACGAAACACGGAACACGAAGTATCACACCGAGTTATCGCCGATCATCTGCGCTCAAGCTGTTTCCTTATTGCCGATGGTGTTTTGCCGAGCAATGAAGGGCGCGGTTATGTCCTGCGCCGCATCATGCGCCGCGCCATGCGCCACGCCCATCAGCTTGGTTGCAAAGATCCGCTGATGTATAAATTAGTTCCTGCCCTAATTACAGAAATGGGAGCGCAATATCCTGAACTTTCCCGCGCCGAAGCAACAATCACTGAGAACCTCCGCGCCGAAGAAGAACGTTTCAAACAAACGCTGGAGCGCGGTTTAAAGTTGTTGGATGATGAGTTGTCATCCTGTGGGCTGCAAAGCAGCAGCACAGGATCTCGCGCAACTGAAAAAGATCCTGCGCAGCCTAAAGGCTCGCAGGATGACGTAAAATTCTCTGGAGAAATTGCTTTCAAACTTTATGACACTTACGGTTTTCCTCTCGATTTAACGCAGGATATTTTGCGCACTAAAGGTTTAGAAGTCGACACTGACGGTTTCGAAAAAGCTATGGAAAACCAGCGAGAGATGGCGCGCACCGCCCATAAAGGTTCAGGCGACACCGCAACTGGCAAAATCTGGTTTGAACTTAAAGAGAAACTCAATGACAAATTCTGTGCAAATAAATTCCTTGGCTATGAACAGGAATCTGCCGAAGCCAAAATTCTTGCCATTGTAAAGGACGGCGCAGAAGTAAATTCGGCAAATGCTGGCGACAAGGTTTTTGTAGTGCTTGACCAAACCCCGTTTTATGGTGAATCTGGCGGGCAAGTTGGCGATATTGGTAACTTTTCTGACATTGCAACTATAGCCAATACCAGCAAACCGCTTGATGATTTTTTTGTCCATGAAGCAACCTTGCTTAAACCGATAAAAATTGGCGATAAGATTACAGCACAAATTAATGTTGCTAATCGCAATTCCATCCGCGCTAATCACTCGGCAACTCACTTATTGCACAAGGCACTGCGCGATGTTCTCGGTGAGCATGTGACTCAGAAAGGCTCGCAGGTTGCCGCTGACCGACTGCGTTTTGACATCAGTCATAATAAACCTGTCAGCCGCGAAGAAATTGCAGAAATTGAACGCAGGGTGAATGAAGTTATCTGGCAGAACACGCCTATAACTACGCAAATTCTCTCTGCTGATGATGCTATCAAGGCTGGAGCAATGGCGTTGTTTGGTGAAAAATACGGCGATAAAGTTAGAGTATTAAGTATGGGGCTTTCTTCCCCGAATCCCGAATCCCGAATCCCAAATCCCTATTCCGTAGAACTTTGCGGTGGTACTCACGCCAGTGCTACTGGCGATATTGGCTTGTTAAAAATAGTTTCCGAAGGTGCGGTTGCTGCTGGTATCCGCCGTCTGGAAGCAGTAACGCGCGGTGAAGCCTTCAAATATTTAAGTGAACAGGAAAACACTCTGCGCGATATGGCAAACTCCCTCAAAGTTGCCGTTTCTGAAGTGCCAGCGCGGGTTGAACAAATCGCAACCGAACGCAAGAAACTGGAAAAAGATTTAGCTGATGCCAAAAAACAAATAGCACTTGGTGGTGGTTCTGGTGGTGCGGAAGCAAAGCCTGAGCAAGTAGGAGCTTATAGCTTCATCGCCAAAAATTTTGATGGCTTAGATCCTAAAGAACTTAGAGGCGTTGCTGAAGGCTTTATAAAACAAGCACAAATTGCCGTAGTTTCCACTGTGGTGGAAGGCAAAGTTTCCGTGGTGGTGGCAGTGGAGAAAGTTGCGTCAGAAAAAATCAGCGCGGTGACACTGGTGCAGGCTGCTGTTGCCGAGCTTGGCGGCAAAGGTGGCGGTGGCAGGCCAGATATGGCGCAAGGCGGCGGCGCAGATGCCGCAGCACTTCCAAAAGCAATCGAAAAAATTAAATCATTACTCGGGTAATTTTATGAAAAACGAAAAATTCTCTGTAACCACTGGCGCGCTTCCAGCCTCTAAAAAAATATATGTGGATGGCGTTGCCATGCGCGAAATATCGCTATCTGGCGGCAACAAACCTGTGACAGTTTATGACACTTCTGGAATATATACTGATTCTAATGCTAAAATTGATATCTATAAAGGCTTGCCGCAACTACGTTCTGACTGGATTCGCGCCCGCGGTGATGTTGAGGAATATGCAGGACGGGAAGTAAAACCAGAGGATAATGGACTCACTGGTGCAGCACGCGGTGCAAGTGTTGAAGAATTTCCTAATGTCATAAAAACCCCACTGCGAGCCAAAAAAGGCAAATCAGTCAGTCAAATGACTTATGCACGGGCGGGAATAATTACCAAGGAAATGGAATATATTTCCATTCGTGAAAATGAAGGGCGGTCGTCATTGCGAGAAGGCGCAGCCGACGCGGCAATCCAGTCTGGATCGCCACGCTTTGCTCGCGATGACGAAAAAAAACCTTACCAGAAAGGTGAAAGTTTTGGTGCAAAAATTCCGCAGCTTATAACTCCTGAATTTATACGCCAGGAAGTAGCGCTGGGGCGGGCAATTATCCCTGCCAATATCAATCACCCTGAAGCTGAACCGATGATTATCGGGCGCAATTTCAAGGTAAAAATCAACGCTAATATTGGCAATTCGGCAGTGACATCTTCGGTTGCGGAAGAAGTAGAAAAAATGGTGTGGGCGATTCGCTGGGGCGCGGATAACGTGATGGATCTCTCCACTGGTCGCAATATCCACAATATCCGCGAGTGGATCATCCGCAATTCACCTGTGCCGATTGGTACTGTGCCAATTTATCAGGCACTTGAAAAAGTTGGTGGCATCGCTGAGGAACTCACTTGGGAAGTTTACCGCGACACGTTGATTGAACAATGCGAACAAGGCGTGGATTATTTCACTATCCATGCTGGCGTGCGCTTGCCTTATATCCCAATGACTGAACACCGCAAAACTGGCATTGTTTCGCGCGGTGGCAGCATAATGGCGAAATGGTGCATGAGCCACCATAAGGAAAGCTTCCTTTATGAACGTTTCGACGATATCTGCGAAATCATGCGCGCTTATGATGTGAGTTTTTCTCTAGGCGATGGGCTGCGCCCTGGCTCGATTCATGATGCCAATGATGAAGCGCAATTTGCCGAATTAAAAACCTTAGGTGAACTCACCAAGCGAGCGTGGGAATATGATTGTCAGGTGATGGTGGAAGGGCCTGGACATGTGCCAATGCATCTCATCAAAGAAAATATGGATAAGCAGCTTGAGCTGTGCCACGAAGCACCGTTTTACACGCTTGGGCCTCTAACCACCGACATTGCTCCCGGATATGACCATATCACCAGTGGCATTGGCGCAGCGATGATTGGCTGGTTCGGCACAGCGATGCTGTGTTACGTAACTCCCAAAGAACATCTGGGGCTGCCTGATCGCGATGACGTTAAAATCGGTGTAGTGACTTATAAAATTGCAGCGCATGCTGCCGATCTGGCGAAGGGTCATCCATCAGCCTATATGCGCGATGACGCGCTATCGCAGGCACGCTTTGATTTCCGCTGGCAGGATCAGTTTAATCTCTCGCTTGATCCAGAAACTGCCAAGGATTTCCACGATGAAACCCTGCCCGCTGAAGGCGCGAAAGTGGCGCATTTCTGCTCGATGTGCGGCCCTAAATTCTGCAGCATGAAAATATCGCAGGACGTGCGGGAGTTTTCAGCCAAACAACGTCATTCTGAAACCGCACTTGCGGTGGAAGAATCCCCATCAGGAGATCCTTCTTTCGCTGCGCTCTCTCAGGATGACATCAAAAATGGACTAAAAGAAATGGCAGAAAAATTCAAAGAATCAGGCGGAGAAATTTACCAGAAGGTTGGGTGATATATCATGCAATTTGAATGGGATAATAAAAAGGATTTAGAAAATCAGCTAAAACATAATATTTCTTTTACAACTGCCACTAAGGCTTTTTCTGATGATTATGTGGTAATAGCCGACGACCCTAAACATAGCCTTGAAGAATTACGCTTTTTTTGCTATGGTAAAGTAGATGGTGTAGTTATGACGGTGCGCTTTACCTATCGTAATGAAAAAGTTAGAATATTCGGTGCTGCTTACTGGAGAGAAGGAACTAAAATTTATGCCAAAAAAAATAATATATGAAGAAAATCCTTGGGATGATGTAGCTGGCTTAACCGCTGATGATTTTAATGTGGTGCATGGGGTATTGCCACCAGCCAGCGAGATACGAAAAGCTAAGATAGTAGTTGATGGTAATGAGATTATCGTGCTGCACCTGTCACCTAATGATATAGAATCTCTGAATAATATCGCGCAAAGGGATGGTGTTTCTTCCACAGATTTAGCTACTTCTGTAGTGCATAAGTTTATTAGTGATTCAGCTAACCAGTAAATTCAAAGAATCTGGCGGGGAGCTTTACCAGAAGGTTGGGTAATGTCATCCTGTGGACTGCGAAGCAGTAGCACAGGATCTAGTTATAATTGCAAAAGATCCTGCGCTGTAGCTATGCTACCCACGGGATTACGGAAACAAATGACCAAAACTGACGTTCTCATAGCTGGTGGTGGGTTTGCGGGGCTGGAGTGTGCGCGGACGCTGGCTGCGGCTGGGGTTAGTGTCACCCTGCTGGAGCGTAAAAAAGCTGCAGGTGTGGGGATGCACACTACGGGCATTATCGTTGGTGAATGTGCCGAGGAATTTGCAATTCCTGAGCGCGTGACCCGCAAAGTCACCGATGTGCGCCTGTTTGCCCCTAACCTTAAATATATAGACCTGCACGCACCTGATTATTTCTTCCTGACTACTAATACACCTGCCTTAATGCAGCATTTGTCAGATGAAGCAGAGAAAGCAGGCGCGACTATTTTATATGACACACCTTATGAAAATGCAGTGGAGAAAGATGGAAATATCATTGTAAATGATGGCGCGTTTACTTGTAAATTTCTGATTGGAGCGGATGGCCCACGCTCGAAAGTTGCCGATCATTTTTTTCTTGGACAAAACACAAAATTTTTACTCGGCGCAGAATCTGAATATGAAGGTCTGAACCTTCCACAAAATAGTTTTTATTGTTTCCTAGACCAAACGCTTGCTTATGGCTATCTCGGTTGGGTTATCCCAAGCGTGGGAGTGACGCAAGTGGGGGTGGCATGTCGTATGCCTAAGCGACCAGACATCGACGCATTCGCTACGCGCATGAAAGATGTTGTGGATTTTTCTGGGGCAAAAATTGTGGCGCGGCGTGGCGGATTAATTCCAGTCGGCGGATTGGTTTCACCATTTGCACGCGGCAACGTAATTTTGCTTGGTGATTCGGCTGGAATCGTCTCTCCGCTTACCGCTGGCGGGATTCACACCGCACTGCATTATGGCAAAATACTTGGTGAAACCATCGCAGAAAATTTATTACGTGGTGGAGAAAATCCTGCCGATGTGATGGCAAAAATTTATCCGCGTTTTTATCTAAAATTGGGACTGAGAAAAATTTACGAACACCTCTCACCAAATTGGTTACTCAATGTTGCACTTACAAATCCATTATTTAAATTTTCTGCAAGCAACGTATTTTTCAGAAGAAAAACCCTGCGCGAAAAATAAGTATTAAAAAACTATAAATTGTTGTAGCGCGATGTAATATTTTCTTATAGATTTTGTACAGTAATGTACCAGCGTAAAAAAATGTGGGCTGGTGCTTTGTGTACCAGATATAACCGCAAACTATAGTCAGGAGAATGGATATGTTCCGTCGTAAAGAAGAAGGATTGTTTGATTCCGATACAGATCAAGAAGAAATGCAGGATGAGGCTGTTCATGATGAAAAGCCTGCTGCTCAACAAGCTAGTTCTAGCTTTAATGCCAGCAGCAGCAGCGCGAGTTCTGCGCCAGTAGCAACTGCGCAACAGAGCAGTCAGCAATCTACCCATACCCCTCGTCCGAGCCCAGCACCAACGGCTAATTCTTTCCGTCCATCGTCTGCATCTTCTTCTGCAGCACCGTTGTCCGCTGATTTAACACGCAACCGCCTTCCTGAAGCTAAACAGGCTGCTCCAGTTACGCCGGCAACTTTTGCACCACCACTTCCTATTTCAGATAAATCAAAATCTGGTGCGAAGCGCGTGCTTACTGTCGGCAACGACATATTGCTTAAGGGTGAAATAGCAACCTGCGACCGCCTGGTAATTGAGGGCAAGGTTGATGCAACACTTAATGACGTTCATACCGTAGAAATTTCTGAATGTGGCTCTTTTAAAGGCTCTGCTCATATTGAAGATGCAGAAATAAGCGGCTTATTTGAAGGCGATTTGGTTGTACGTGGTCGCTTGGTTATTTATGCAACCGGCAAGGTTCGCGGTAAGATTTCATATGGTGAAATTGAGATTGAACGTGGCGGAGAACTTACCGGAGAGATTAAAATTGGTGGTGCGGCGGCAGTAACCGGCAACCGTCCTATCTCCAGAAATGCAACGAAGGAAGATAGGGTTGCCGCTTAAGACTCTGTTTTATATGACATAAAATAGCCCGCCGATACAAACGTCGGGCTATTTTTTTACCTATCATAAAATTGTCATAAAATTGTCATACTAATTTACAACAAATACTTTATTATCAATGCAGCGATAAATGTAATACATATATAAAATATAGTACAGAACGGGTTGATTATGAAAATTAAGGACTATTCAATGGATGATTATAAATCCAGATATAATGATATAACCTCCCTGTGTGACTCAGCGGAAGAGCTTCTTGCTACCGTTGAAAATTCTCCTGCAAAAGATCCACAGGCTCATCTTGACATGATCGAACCGTTAATCAACGAAATCGCTGACTCTTCCGATGTTCTGGTCGAAGAATTTATATTGATTGCGGAAAACAAAGAAAAGCGTTCTTCCAATAAATTCAGCAAGAAACGCATCGAGGCAGCATTGCGTAGGATTTTTATTACGATAAATGAATATCAGGAAAATGCTAAGCTTACCTCTAAGAAACTTGGAAGTGAAACTGTTGCCCTTACGAACAGCATAGTGAAGAAAATCAAAGACCAACTGGACAAGGTGGTTGCCATATTCTTTGAATTCGCCCAGATTTCTCTGCAGAATATTATGAATAAGGCAGAGATTGACGCGCTGAAAGCCCGTGACAGCCGTATCGCCCTGATGATGCACCAATACAGTATTTCGCAGTAAATAGTAGATAATAGGATAATCAGGTATGGTTTCTCAGCAAGTTCAAGCTTCGGTGGTTGAAGAATTGGGAAATAGAGGCATTCTGCCAAATGAATATGTAAGCAGTGTTATTGAAAATAAATCTGACTTAGGCAAGCATGTTGCTGATGTTGTCGCTGCTGGTGATCAACCACTTACAAATAGCCCTACCACAGTAACATCTGATATTAATTATTGGAGAAGCAAATTTCGTAATAAAATGCCTGTTTCTGAATCAGCTGTCGCAAGTGCCATTGAAGGTGGAATAGATAGAGTAATTTCAGAGAAAGCACCAAGTGAGCCTGGTCACAAGAATTTAGCTGATCTGCTAAAAAAGCTTGGTATTAGACAGATTGAGCTTGCCGATGATATATGCATGGCTATGTTTTAAATTGCCACCCTTATTTATATTATATTGTCACTGCAGGAAAAATTGAATAAATCTGATATATCTCTGTAATATGGTCGCCCAACACTACTGAAGGTCTTGCTTCATGACAAATATCAAAAGCTACGACGTTATAATAGTTGGTGCTGGCATGGTTGGAATGAGCATAGCAATTGCTCTCGCACGCGCCGGGTTAAGTATAGCAGTAATCGAAAAACATAATATAAGCATACAATTTGAAGAGAAGTTTGACGGGCGCGTCAGTGCTATTGCCCTTGGTTCAAAGCATATACTTGATAGTATCGGTGTGTGGGAATTTATGGAAGCCCACGCCGAGCCAATTCTGGACATTCGCGTCACCGATGGCGCAACGCCATTTTTCCTGCATTTCGATCATAATGATGTTAGCAGCGATCCTTTTGGCTATATAGTTGAAAACCGCTATACCCGCCATGCTTTGCACCGCACAGTTTCTTCCCATAATAATATTGAACTGATTGAGAATTTCACAATAGCAAATCTTACGCAAACTGATTATAATGCGGCTATAACCGGAACAGATAATAAAACTCTGCAGGCAAGATTAGTCATAGCAGCCGATGGTCGTATTTCGCAAGCACGTGCCCTGGCTGGCATAGGCATAACCACATGGAGTTATGGACAAACCGCAATTGTTACAACAATAGAACACAGCTTACCGCATAATGGTCTGGCGCAGGAACGTTTCTTCCCGATTGGACCTTTTGCTGTCCTGCCAATGACTGGCAATAGATCATCATTAGTTTGGGTTGAGCCTGATGACCGGGTAAATCTGTATCTGGAGTTACCTGAAGATGAATTCATCCAGGAAATAAGTGAGCGTATAGGTGGTTATCTAGGTGATATTTACTCTGCTCACGGACGCTTTTCTTATCCATTATCCTTATTGCATGCGAAGAAATATACAACCAGGCGGGTGGCGGTTATTGGTGATGCAGCACATGGAATGCATCCTATCGCCGGTCAGGGTGTAAATCTTGGATTTCGCGATGTATCAGTTCTGGCAGACTTAATTATTAAACAGCATAATCTGGGGCTTGATATTGGAGCGGAGAATATTATTGCAGATTATGATAATCTGCGAAAATTTGACAATATTTCCATGCTGACGGCTACTGATCTATTGAACAGGTTGTTTTCTAATAATATTTTAGCCATGCAAATAGCCCGTGATATCGGTCTTTGGACTGTGGCAAGAATACCAATCGTTAAAAAATTATTTATGAAACACGCCATGGGAATAAAAACTTAAAAAATAATATCATATAATCAGGAATATTCTTGAATTAAACTCAGAAAAAAGTTACAACTATATATATGAATATATTGAAATTTCTGATATTTACCTGCTGTTTTTTGTTCTACACTTCGCAAGCTGTTGCTCAGTTTGTCACGTCTTCTTCACAGCAACTGCTTGTAGTTATATATGGTGACGTTTTAACCTCAAACAGCTACCTTCCTGTTGAGCAGACGTTTCCTCATCAGCTGGAAAAAAGGCTCAGAACGATTGGTTTTGATGTCAGCGTTCTGGCAATGGGCGAAACAGAATTCACTACCCCAGCAGCTCTTGAAAAACTGCCAAACCTCATAGGAATTTCTCCTGATCTGGTTATAGTGCAATTAGGAGAAACAGACCTAAAGCGTGAATTCAGTGCCATAGGTATAACTTCTAATATCAAAAAAATTGTCGATTCTTTACAGAAGAAAGGGGTTTACGTTATTGTGATGGCTCCTAAAATGCCAACAACCTCGGATGCTGAATATAATAAAAAGATTGTCGATTTTTTTACTAAGATCGGTAAGACCGTACCTTTATATCCATATACCCTTCAGGATATTGCAGGAAATTCAGAAAGAACCATAAGTGACAACTACCTGCCTAACTCCAATGGTGTAGAGGTTATGGTGAACGGAATATATATAGCAGTGGATACCGGTTTGCGCTGGAGGCTTGATGTTATCAACAAACTCAGGTTACAGAAACAGAAAAAACATAGTAAGTAAAGTAGCTCCTGTTATACGCAACGGACGGGGTGCGTAGAGCTAATGAGAAGATTTAAGAATATAGCTGCGGCTGCAATATGGGCAAACTATATAGCCTTTCTCCCGTTCAATATGCAAATACACACGGGGATGACCAAAAGACGCTCCACCACCGTCACAAACCACTTCCGATGAAGATACAACTACTTCCTCAAAGAATTTCTCGTTTGTCTTATGGTTTGTCATCTTACCCTAGTCATTGAAAATAAAATTAGGTCCAGACTTTTTATTTGTCACATTATTCACTGGCTGTCTAACTAATTTATTATCAAGACGAATGATTTTTGCTTCCGGTTCAGCTGTGTCTGCAGCAACCTGAATTTTTGTATCACCACCGGCACTTGGTGGCATATCCAATATGCTCTGCCTACCTCCGATTAGATTTGCGTCGGCAACCACCATAGGTTCAGGCGGAGTATTTTTTCTGTCTGGAATCAAAGCAGGGCTCCCTACTACTTTTATTTCCGGACGCACTACTATTACACCGTTTTCACGTTTCCTCGCCCCATTATTCTGAGTTACGACTCCTTGTGAACTAACTTTTATTGTTTTCATGGATGGCATTTTATATACGGTATTATTTTTACCCTCTTCACCAACTTTAATATGTTTCGGGGAAACTGTATCCAGCTTTGCCTGCTGCATATCACGCAACGCGCTTATTGAACTGCTTGGAACGTTAAGGCGAGCAGTACGCAACTTATCCAGTATCTGAAACCAGTTATTATACACCAACCCTATATATTTAGTGCCAAACTTCGGGGTTCTGGAATGATAATTACTGGCTGCCTTGCGCCATGAATTTTCTTCCTGATAAAGACCTTTTAAAAAATTAGCGGCATAAGCAACATTATATTCAGGTTCAAACCCCTGCGACAGAGATGAAAAAGCATTGGGATGATGACGTATATTGACCTGCATACAGCCAATATCCATGCTTTCCACACCTTTTGCCATTAATTCCTTAGCAGCCTCAATCGCCTCTTCCTTAGTATCAAAAAAATATCCTTTACCACCAGCATTTATCGTCCATGGCCACGGCAATTTGATTTTCAATCTACTGTGGAAACGACCGGATTCAGTAGAAGCAATTGCAGAGAGCAAATGTTGCGGAATACCATATTCAGCCTCATAACGCTTGAGCTGGTAGGTACAGAGCTTCGCGCCTTCTATAAGCGGGTCGCCAATCTGGGCATAAGCAACAGCAGGTTGCGCGGTAAACAACGCAATCAGCAAAAGAAGCTTTTGTAGAATTTTCTTATTTTTTATCATATCCCGTTATGTACCGATTACTATACCTTATTCATAAGCTTATAAGGACTTTAGACGGTTATTAATTAACATTTCGTTAATTAAGCCTATAACAAAAACGGCTAGAAGGCAAGAAATAATCAAATTGTGGACTATTAACCATAGATACGCCATAAATTACAATATTACCTATACTTACAATGCAAAGGATAACCCCAATTGCCAATTGTCACACAATCTTCATTTTTATATTGTGGGCTGTTCAACTAACATCGTTAACAGTTTAAAAATTAATTTTAAGGAGAGTGAAATGGAAAAGAATAAAGGCAAGAATGAAATAGAAATTCCTGAAATAGAACTTCCAAAGATTTTGCTACTTACTGAAAGGGTAATTCCTGAAGAAATAAAAATTGCAAATCGAAAAGTTGAGAAATCAACTCCGCCCCATATAGAACCCGGAAATAGTTTTTCTCCCTCTCCAGTTATAGCAAGAACACAAGGACATGGAACTAGAAAAAGATAGATTCATTAACTGTAATTGGTAGCAATAAATCCAATCGCTATTTTGGATAGTCGTAAGTAATAGACTCCTCAATAAATCCAGAGAATATATCTGCTTTATCCGCTTCATTTATTTTATCCGGCAATGGAGTTTTTGTCGGAGTTTTTGCTCCCTTGGCTGCTGATTTTGCATTTTTTGATTTTACAGTTTTTGCGACTGATGGAGCTGCAGGAGCAGCTGGCGGTGAAGTTATAAAGCCAATACCCTGCTCTTTTGGCATGGCAACATTTTTACCATGCTTTATTTCCTTCTTAACACCTCCCTTAACATTGCCACGTGCAACATATCTTTTGTAGAACGCAATATTTTCCTCCGCCTGTTTTTTAGTCATATAGCGCAAATTAAGTTTGGTAGCTTTTTCATGTTGCCCAGAGAGGCCATATGCCAACGCCAGATTATGACGGATAATATGGCTGGTGGGATTTTTATCCTTGCTATTTTTTACTAAAGACTCCAACAACTTCGTTGCTTGCCCTGTCTGATTATTCATAATCATCGACATAGCAAGGTTATTTCTGATAGTAGCTGATTCTGGTGACAGGGAAAGCGCGGTTTTATAAAGCTCCTGCGCAGCAAGATGATTACCACTATAATCAAATGCAACTGCTTTTCCATTATAAGCCAGAGCATTTTGCCGGTCTGATTCTATAAGCTTATCAAACAGTATTATTGCGTCCTGTGGCTTGCCACTTTCAATAAGGGCGTTACCGTTCCTACGCAACTGCTCAGACTCACTGGCTGACATCTGCTCTGTCCCAGCACCCATTTCAAGCTGTTCACAAGCGCAAAGCAATAGCAGGCTCACACAAGCTAAAAGAGAATATTTATTGGGTGCGCGTTTTCTCATGCGCGACATTCTACTTGCTTATTCGCAAATTTGCAAGCGAGTCTCCAATCTGATTAAAAGCAATTGCAAGATCTGCACCGGTGGGGCTTGCAAAATAAAATTCCGGTTTGCTGGCACAGGCTTTAAGCATATTCTTTGCAGTCGTACCAATGGTTGTGCCAAAAGCAATAGTATAAATCACTACATTGCTACCATTAGCCTTTATATTGCTGCATGCCGTAGTCGTACGCGTATTAAGTTCAGTTTCACCGGTTGAACATGATGATGTCGGGCAAGGGTTCGGACCAAGCTGCCCAGCGTCGGGATAACCATAAGCACTATAACGATCATCAGATATGGTGTTGTCACCATCGGTCATTATAATTACGGCTTTATTCATCAAAGGTGAATTATAAGCCAGAGGTAAATTATTTGTATTCATTTCTCCGCCCCACAGCCCCTGCCATCTTGGCGATATCATGCGCCATCCCCAAACCACGCCAAGATTGATATGGGTATTACCGCCGGTTGTCATAGCGTTAATAGCATTAGATATAGTAGTTTTGCTTGCTGTCATCGGTGTAATAGCTTTTGGGCAATAAACATTCGGTCCTTTAGTGCTTGAATAACTATATGTGCCAGTATTACTTATCCAATTATTATAACTATCGTCCGGAGCATAATATTTGGGGAACAGGCGAACTGATGGTGGGTCATCATTTATATCATATTGTGGGGTAAGTGTACCATTGCTGCGCGATTCCACGCATCCTGCCCAGCTGGTTGTTCCCCAGTTAAAGCTGGTGCTGCTTGTCCAGCTATCGCGACCAGTTCCAATATTCACTGTTTGCGAAAATGGAACCAATCCTATCCATAAATTTGGTATTGTTTCGTTACTGCCATAGAGAATATTCACAAGGGAAATAGCCGCTGATTTAGCAGCCGTGATTTTGCTGATGCCATCGCCGGCAGACTGTGTCATTGAACCGGTAGTATCCATTACCAGAACAACTTCCAGCCCTTTACTTGCCCTTGTAACTTCTGAATTCGCAGAGACCGCTATAGTATTAATACCGAAAATCTGCATAAACACTGTCGGAACAGTTCCATTTATTGAAAGAGATAAGACACTGTTATCGGCATTGGGTGTTACAACCAGAGCCCCCAAATTAGTCCCCATATATGCTGCCGGGAAATTGGCGTTAAAATATTTTCCTGCTTCCGCATCAATATTATTGGTGCTGATGGTAGCGGCGGCGGCAAGCCCTGCATTATCCAGCGCGCTGCTCATGCGTGATTGCACCAGCTGCGCCCGCGACATATCAATGGAAACACCAACAGCCGACATAATCGCGAATAAACTGATCCCGATTATCGGAATTGCCGAACCGCGCTGTTCGCGAATCATCGAACTGATAGAATGGTACATTATACTATTTCGCAATCTAACGATTACATTACGCTTGCTACGCAGCGCAAAATTGCTGCTTTCGGCAACAATTTTGATACCAATTTGAAGACAAATTGGTATCAGTTTAAAATTAAACATAACAACCTCCGTTTTTCCTGTCTGAAGATATAGAGCCAAGCACGGTTAAATTCCCAATCCTTGGTTTAAAGATGCTATATCTGTACATCTGGCCGCTATTATAAATGATGCCAAATAGAACAGGTTTATAATTGTAAAACACCTCGGTTACTATAACGGTATCCTTATCCACCATAGTGAAATTCGCAGGCATGGTTGCATTGCCACCGGCAATACCAAAATTGCTGGTTTGCGCAGTTCCAGTGCTTTTATATTGCCAGTTAATTACCGGAGGATTAGTTCCGGTTTTGGTGATTGAAGATATAATGGCATATCCGTCAGTAGAAAATTTATATGGCAACATGACCTGCCCGGCAGATGGAATTATCTGATCCAGTTGGGCTGTGGTTACGGAGTTTGATTGCGTGACTAAATCGGAAAGAGTCAGCGATACTCTTTCAAGCTTCTGTGTTATCAGCACATAGAGAGTAACTTCCAACGCACCAAAAGTCAGGATAATGAGTAAAGGCAGTGCCAGAGCAAATTCAACGGCAGCAAGCCCTTGCTCAGCATGAAATAACCTGAAAAATATTTTTTTTAACTTACGCATACTAGTCCAATTCTTCTTAATATGGCTCATTTTTAACCACCGTACGGCTGGATATATATATAGTATTGCCAAAAAAATTACCGATAATCGGCGTATTTATCACCCATGGATAATACACGGTATAGACGACAATATCGTTAGCATTACCAAGCCCGACAACACCGGCACTATCCCACTGCCCATTACCGTTCACATCAGTATAAGTTTCACCAGCGTCACGCGTGACATTATGATTAGTATCTATGTATGGTTCTTCCTGGCTGATAGAATCGAAAGATGGATATACAGTAGTCGACACTGTTATTTTTGCAGGATCCAACAGACCGGCAGTACGAGTCGCAATGTTTGAAATTATCTGCTCCTGCCTGCTACTGCCTGCCGCAGTATATCCGGTTTTACCATAACGGCTGCTGGCTGCCACCGCGCCTTCCATAACCGAACTCACAAACATAACAAGTGCGAATTCAATTATACCAAATAGCAGAAGCATGAAAACAGGCGTAATCAAAGCAAACTCAACCGCCGTCACTCCATCAGAGTCACTTGCAAAGTTCTTCTTTGATTGTGTTGAGATGCTGAACACAGTTAATACAATGCGCAAATTATACAAGCTATTTATCTTAATATATTAACAATATTTGGTTAAGATATTGTGAATTAACTTCAAATATTATATAAAATACCTCTAAAATTTTATCAATTTTGCTGTTACGGTTTTTTTTCCGGTTTATCAAATATATCAAACAATCCACGTAAAAATCCCGGGGTCAGTATTGATAGAGGATTCACACTGACATCAGCCTTCTCCTCCTGTCCTTTTATGCTGTAACGAGCGGCAAAAACCCCCTGCCCCTCCCCACCAACCAGCATATCGCCCAATATCGGGACATTTCCAAGAACATTATTCAGAGTGTATGACGGCACGACTGTACCCTGCAAATCCAGAATTTTCTTAGGAAAGGTAATAGTTCCGTCAACAGTTATTCCAATAGCCGAACCGTAAGTTTTACCTTTTTCCAAAGCTATTACATCATTACGCAGCACAAAAGGAATACTCATCTCCTTAAAACGGATACCGTTTCCCTGCAATGCATCAATAAAGCCGGTGAGCGAAGCAAGAGAAAGAATTTTTCCCAGCAACGGCGCATCTTTTATAGTGTGTTCGCTTATAACCATCTTACCGGTTAATACGCCGGTGCCATCATCCTTGTAATCACCACTCAGGTTAAGTATACCGCCATCCATTCCATCAATTACCCCAATAGAATGCAAGAATGCTCCGGCATTCTCAGAATAAACCGTAATATTTCTTTGCTGCTTATTATTTCTGGAAATGTTTACAGAAAACTTCTTATTTGCATCAGTTGTTCCTATAAAATCAGCATTATGACACATTATTTTGTCACATAATATTTCACCTTTTAAATTTGATACTGTCCTATCTTTGTCTAAACGCAATTTGCCAATATCAGTTTTTATATTTACAGCCGGAAAATTCTTGAAGGAAAACCCTTCACTTTTGCTGTTCATATAGGAAGTCAAATCAACGCTATCACCTTTTACATCAATTCGGATTTCGCCATTATTTTCCCCGTAATTAAGGCTTGCAATGTCATTCTCATCAAACTTAGCCTCACTTAGCTGCAGGCTGGCTACCGTAGAAAAATTATCTGCAAGAGTAGCCGAGCCTTTTACCGATAAATTCTGCCCGTTCAAAGCAAATGAATTTATCTGCAAGCTGTCACCTTTCTTTTCAGTGGCAATATCAAGAATTGCCGCTTCTGATTTTGGCTTTTTAAGTCCGAAATCGCTGAAATTCACTTCCGCCCCAGTCAAATCAAGTTTAGCCTCAGTATATTCCAACTTATCGCCCAGTTTCACTTTGGCATTTACCACGCCTATGCTTCCACTTTTCATGAAAGGAAATTCTGGATAGCCAAAGCGTTTCAGATGTTCAATGTTCGACCGGGCAGCAACTTCTATAAAAGTATCCAGACCATTTTCAGGAGAAAAAAGATATTTAACATTGCTTTTGCTCACCACCGCTCCGTTAATTTCTCCAGTTCCAGAAAATTCAACGCCATTATTATCAACGCTGACCGTGCCGCTTGCATTCACTATGTCAAATTTGTTTAAAAATCCATTTTGTGAAACCCCAGAAACCTCTGCTTTAACATCATAAACAATGGCATCTTCAGCACTTTTACCTTTAGGCGCGAAAAAATTAAACCCAACTTTGGCAATGCCTTTTACATTTCCTTTTGCCTCATTTTCACGAAGACCGAGACGCTCTGCCTTTTTGAGCCGTGGCAATCCCAGGAAATGCACCATATCCTTAGCTGGCGCATCGGCATGTAAATCAACCTTGATATATGGGTTATCGGCGTTCAAATCCTCAATAATCACATGGCCGTTGGTAAGTTTGGTTTTTTCCAGATAATTCGCTGATTCAATATCGGCAATAAGACCAACACCATCAATATGTATATTGCCTTTTACTTGCGTAGCCGGAGGATGCTCCGGTAGATATAAAATATTCAGATCTTCCACTTTTATCTCAGCGTTAATCGCTTCTTTAGGCAGGGTTGGAAGTTGCAAATCGCCTTTTTTAATATCAACAACAAGCCTGACTTCCGGTATCTTCCCGCCGCTGATATTGCCTGTCACCCACTCACGCGACATTGGCGATAGCGCAGGTGGCCACAATATATTGACCTTATCGCTGGGAACTTCAGTCATTATAATCACAGCTTTAATTTCTGGAGTAGCACTTGTGTCAGAAGCAGTGTCAAAAATATTAGCTGCAAAATTGCCTTCCAGCTTCATACCTTCCATGTTTACTGAGAGTGATTCAACGTTAACCGCATGAAAATCATCTTTAACATTACCCTTCACCCGCATGGAAGTAATAGGAAGGTTAGCAGAAAGCCTGTCTGAAGTTATGTTGCCTTTACTGCCGAATATATCAAACCCGATATTTTGTGCCGTTCCCTGCTTATCAAACGCCATAGTAACTTTGCCACTGATGGGAACAGCAAAAGATTTTATATCAGCATCATCGTAAAACATTCCAGATAGCACATGTGGCATCAATTCTGAGAATTCGACTACGCCGTTTATATCTGGCTGCTCCTTATTCATAGAAAATTCAGCGACTATACTAGTGTTATAATCCTTATAATGTATAGTTGTACTATTGCTTATCTTTAGCGCACCATTTTTATTGCGGATAAGCTCAATATTCAAATCCCTTGCATCAAAAAATGATACCTGCCTGCTATTCCTTACATGTAGCTGCGCATCACGAATCAATATCCTGCGCAAGCGGCGCAAACTACCATCTTCACTTTGCTGCATAAAAGAGGAAAGTAATACGGGAAATGGTACGGTAGCCTCGGAAGAAAAACTCTCATCGGCACGCTCAAAGCCAAAGCCAAACGTACGATCGTCATTTTGCACAAGGTTCATAACCGGCGCGGTGATAATAAGCGAGGTTGGGATTATTTTCCCAAGCGGCAGATATAATACATTAACACCAAGCGCAATCTCTGGAAAAACCGTAAATATTTTGCCTTCCCTTGTAACCACAGAAACATTGTTAAGGCGAATATCAACCGGATGTTTCCAGCCATCCCATATTAATTTTGTATCACCTATTTTGACATTATAACTGCCATCAGTGCTGGAAAGGGCATCCTCAATGTATGGGGTAACAGTGGCAAGCGAGCGCGGGCCAGTTGCTACCCATAATAATAGGGCGTTGAATGCCAACAGTGCCGAAACTACCAGCATCAGCATCACACCCAAAAAAAATCTAAATATTTTGCTTCGCAATGTTTTCGTCTATTAGTAATAGTATTAAATACACCACCGCATACAGTGTGATACAAAAGATATAGCAACAAACAATGCATAACAACAAATGAAAAGCTTAAGTCATCATTTAATTTTTGAAGCAGCCGCGCAGAAAGCAAAAGAACATTCACCGTTTCTGGCACAACTTTTAATATTACACCCTGATATATTAACCGGTTTATGCGAAAATGGTGCTGATCGCGTATATTCCGATTTTTCTCAAGCGGTTTCTGAATATGAAACCCGGCAATGGGAACAAGCAGCATTAATGAGAGAATTACGTCTGGCAAAAGGGAGGCTGGCGTTGTTTGCCGCCCTTGCTGATATAGCCGGAGTATGGCAACTGGAGAAAGTTACTGCTGTGTTATCTGATTTCGCACAGCAATGCCTGATTATCACCATAAACCATCTACTAAATTCTGCTAAAAAGCGCAATGATATAAGCAACTCAGACCATGGAACCAGCGGTATCATAATTCTGGCAATGGGCAAACTTGGCGGGCGTGAACTGAATTATTCCAGCGATATCGATTTGATATTATTTTATGAGCCAGGCAATCTTGGTTATCAAGGCAAGTATACCGAACAACATTTTATGAATAAATTGGCACATGACATGGTTGCCATAATGCAGGACAGAACCGGCGACGGCTATGTATTCCGCACTGACCTGCGTCTACGCCCTGACCCAGCATCAACGCCACCTGCCGTAACTACTGGGGCAGCTTATTATTATTACGAAAGTGTCGGGCAGAACTGGGAACGGGCAGCGATGATCAAGGCCCGCCCGATAGCCGGTGATATAGAAGCCGGCGAAAAATTCTTGAAAAGCCTGACACCATTTATGTGGCGCAGGAATCTGGATTTTGCTGCTATCAATGATATTCATTCTATAAAACGCCAGATGGATACACGCCAGAATAAACAGATCCAACCTAAAGGACATAATATAAAGCTCGGGCTTGGTGGCATCCGTGAAATTGAATTTTTTACCCAGATACATCAATTAATCTGGGGTGGACGTGAACCTAATCTGCGCCAGAAAGCCACCTGCGAAACCCTGATAACGCTTACAAAAAAAGGGCTGATAGATTCTAAAAAAGAAGAAACATTACTAAATGCCTATAAATTCCTGCGAACGCTTGAGCACCGCATCCAGATGGTTGCCGATGAGCAAACCCACAGCCTGCCAACCAGCGATTCCGGATTAAAAAACATTGCTGAATTCATGAATTATGAAAACGTTGATTCATTTGCCAAGGATTTACTGGCGCATTTAAACGCAGTTCATGAAATTTATGCCTCATCTTTTCGTAGTGCTGAAATATTGGGAGATACTGGAAATCTGGTATTTACCGGTGTAACTCATGATGCAGAAACTTTAAAAACCATCAGTAATATGGGTTATAGCCAGCCGGAAGTTATTTCGGAAATAATCATGGGCTGGCATCATGGCTCAAGCCGTGCCACCCGCACCAAACGCGCCCGTGAATTGCTGACTGAAATGATGCCTGCTATCCTTAAACGCCTATCAGAAACCTCTAATCCTGATACCGCCTTTCTTAAATTCAATGAATTTCTACAAAATCTGCCTGCCGCCATCCAGCTTTTCTCCCTGTTCCAGATGAATCCGCATCTGCTCGGGCTGATAGCTGATATTATGGGTAGCGCACCGATGCTTGCAGAAATATTAAGCCATAATCCAGAATTGCTGGACGCTGTGCTTTATGAGGATTTTTATGACATATTGCCATCGCTGGAAAATCTGGAAACGCAGTTACAGGAAAAGTTGCAGCATAGTGAACATTTTGAAGATTCAATGGATAATCTCCGCCAGTTCCGCAATGAAAAACAGTTTCAGGTCGGAGTGCAATTGCTGAGAGGAATGGTCAATTCTGAAACCAGTGGTGTATTCCTTGCCGCACTTGCTGAGTGCGTTCTTAAGCAGACCCTCGACATAGTGCTTTCCGAATTCCAGAAAACCTACGGAAAAATTGCAGGAAGTCAGTTTGCCATCATCGCCCTTGGCAAGCTCGGCAGTCGGGAGATGACTTTCAGCTCGGATATAGATCTTGTATTTATCTATGACGCACCGGATTTTGAAGCCTATTCCGACGGCGAAAAATCTTTCACTGCCAGCGTATATTACAACCGCCTGACCCAACGCCTGCTGAATGCACTTACGGCAATGGGGCGCGACGGCAGGCTGTATGAAGTGGATACACGCCTACGCCCATCCGGAAACCAGGGATTGCTTGCGGTAAGCAAAAAGGCTCTTGCCAATTATTTTGAAGAATCGGCATGGACATTTGAATATATGGCGTTCACCAAAGCAAGGGCAGTGGCGGGTGATGCGCTACTTAGGGAAGATATGGAAAATTTTATCGTGCAGCAAATCCGCAAAGAACGCGATATTGATAAACTTAGAAATGATGTTGCCGATATGCGCGAACGCATCGAAAAAGAGCATCCGGCAGTCAATCACTGGGATCTGAAATATGTGCGTGGCGGACTTACTGATATAGATTTCATCGCGCAATACCTGCTGTTGCACCACGCGCAGAACATGGAAGAAGTAAAATCAGGCAGCGCGCGAGATATTTTTATGATGTTAAGGAACACTGTAAGTTGTCATCCTGAGCGAAGCGTAAGAGGAGTCGAAGGATCTTTGAAAAACAAAGCAAAGATTCCTCGACAAGCTCAGCATGACAATTTTCTTGATCCACAAACCATAGATGAGCTTATAGAATATAACAAATTCCTTGAGCAAATTTTCAATATGCTGCGCCTGTGTTCCGATAAGTATTTTGATGATAAAACCGCACCGGAAGGTTTAAAAAAACTGCTGGTTAAAACCGTGGATGAAAAAAGCTTTGATGGGCTGGATAAGCGTTTATTGCAGGTGCAGGAAAAAGTTTCTGAATATTATTCAAAATATTTAAAACTTAATTGAGTTAAGGCTCCATTCCTTTTCTGGCATCCCAGTTCTGTTTTGCTTTAGGCTTTAATGGAACGGATGGTACACTGAATACTCTTCCAACTTCCTCTGGTAAACTATGATGGATGTGTTTTGGAACATTACGTTCAGCCTTATTATATCCCTCAATCAATACCTCAGCAGGAATAGCATGTAATTTATCTTTATTGATAATAGAGAACTGACACCTTTCATTAAACTCAACATAATCTGGTGTTAGCTCAATCCCATTAGGGTTAGCTTCGCTCTTAGTGTGTTCTTTGATATATGATTGTATCATTAAAGACCTCATCCTATCCGAACCTGACGGATGCGTTGAAGGTGTATAAATGATATCACTGTTATAAAAGAAATTATTGTTCTTATGAAATTCAATAAACTCATCATTCCCAGCACTAACAGAATCAGCTCTGCATTCACCAACTCTTCTTAATTTTCTTATTTCATCACTATAAAGAAATTGTGCAATAGGCTCTCCCATGCCAGGAAGCATTAGAAGATCATAATATCCACCTTTGAAATCTTTATAATGTTGGAGTTCGTGCCTAATGAATCCTTGCAAAGCTGAATCAACATTATCAGGATTTTTTACTGCTTCAGATAATTTTGTCCGAAAACCAATGCCTACATACAGAGTTTTTGTATCGAATTTCATAGCAATGTCATTTTTAGAATACCTCAAATTTGGGTCATCGCTATCTACAAGAAAAGCAACTTTTATTGCTTCTTTTTCTATATCCAAACCAAGATCTTTTGCATTCTTCTCGACCATATCATAAAGCCAGGCAAAAAGATTGTCCTTTTCAACTTTGTATTCTGTAGTTTTATACTTAGCTTCACTCATAATTCTTCTAGATAATTGATTTTATTCCGGCTATTGTAGCATCTTCCTCACAAAAACATTATTACAGTTTTATTAAGAAATTAACCATTTGGATATTCAGGAGAATAATATGAAAGCAGCCGTAAAAACTACCGATACCCAACTGGAAGTTGGTGATAAAGCCCCGGAATTTAACATGCCGACCAATGGTGGTGGAAATGTCAGCCTTTCTGCATTGGCTGGCAAAAATATCGTGCTTTATTTTTACCCTAAGGATGACACGCCGGGCTGCACCGTTGAAGCCAAGGATTTCCGCGATAGCATAGAAGATTTTGAGAAGCTCGACACTGTAATAATAGGTGTTTCCAAGGATTCGGTGAAAAGCCACGAAAAATTCCAGGAAAAATACTGCCTGCCCTTCCCTCTTGCTTCCGCCGAAGAAACAAGCGTTTGCGAGGATTTCGGCGTGTGGAAAGAGAAAATGAACTACGGCAAAACCTATATGGGCATTGAACGCACCACTTTTTTAATTGATAAAAAAGGCATTATCCGGCAAATATGGCGCAAAGTTAAAGTGGAAGGGCATGTGGATGCTGTTCTGGAGACTGTAAAAGATCTGAAATAATAAGGATAATAAATGCAAAGTGCGGCAGTGAAAAAGACAGATATAAAAATAACTCCAGAAATAGTGGCGAGCCACGGTCTGACCACGGAAGAATATGAACGCGTTCTGAAAGTTCTCGGACGCGAGCCGAACATGGTTGAGCTTGGCATTTTCTCGGTTATGTGGAGCGAACATTGCTCCTATAAAACCACGCGCAAATGGTTGAAGGAACTGCCAACTACTGCGCCGTGGGTGATTTGCGGGCCGGGTGAAAATGCCGGAGTGATTGACATTGGTGATGGTCAGGCGGCAATCTTCAAAATGGAGTCCCATAATCATCCGTCCTATATTGAACCATATCAGGGCGCGGCAACCGGCGTTGGCGGAATACTGCGCGATGTGTTCACCATGGGCGCGCGCCCGATTGCCAATATGAACGCGCTGCGTTTCGGCTCTCCCGACCATCCAAAAACCAAACATCTGCTTTCTGGCGTAGTGGCTGGAATTGGCGGTTATGGCAATTGCGTTGGTGTTCCTACCGTTGGTGGCGAATGTAACTTCCATTCATCTTATAACGGCAATATTTTAGTCAATGCTATGACTGTTGGCATCGCAGCTACTGACAAGATTTTTTATTCGGCAGCAGGAGGTGTCGGCAACAGCGTGGTCTATGTCGGCAGTAAAACCGGGCGCGACGGCATCCACGGCGCGACTATGGCATCGGCAGAATTTGGCGAAGATTCTGAAGAAAAACGTCCAACCGTGCAGGTTGGCGATCCCTTCACCGAAAAACTGCTTATCGAAGCCTGCCTTGAACTTATGCAAACTGACACTATTCTTGCCATTCAAGATATGGGCGCGGCAGGGCTTACCTCGTCATCACTGGAAATGGCTGGTAAAGGTGGCACGGGTATTGAGCTGGAACTCGACAAAGTGCCGATGCGCGAAATCGGAATGACACCGTATGAAATTATGCTTTCCGAATCGCAGGAACGCATGTTGATGGTGATAAAGCCAGAAAAAGAGCATATCGCCCGCGCCGTTTTTGAAAAATGGGAACTCGCATTTGCCACTATCGGGAAGATTACTGACACAGGAAATATCGTCCTGAAAATGCATGGTGAAGTGGTAGCGGATATGCCGATTGCGCCAGTTTCAACGGACGCGCCAATGTATGATCGTCCTTATGAGATTAAGCGGGATTCGGGATTCGGGATTCGGGATTCGGATTTATCATCAGAAACACGAAATACGAAACACGAATCCCTACTTAAGCTTCTCTCCTGCCCAGATCTCGCCAGTAAACGCTGGATATACGAGCAATATGACGGCATGGTTGGTAATGATACTATTGCCAAAAGTGGTGGAGATGCGGCGGTTGTGCGAGTACATGGAACAAATAAGGCTCTAGCAATCACCACTGACTGCACACCGCGTTATTGCTATGCCGACCCGATAGAAGGTGGCAAACAAGCTGTTGCCGAGACCTGGAGAAACATTACTGCGGTTGGGGCAACGCCGCTTGCCATAACTAATTGCCTGAATTTCGGCAACCCGCAAAAGCCAGAAATAATGGGACAAATTGTCGGATGTTTGCAAGGTATGGGCGAAGCCTGCCGCGCGCTGGATTACCCGATTATATCCGGCAATGTATCTCTTTATAATGAAACTAACGGTTCTGCCATTCAGCCCACTCCTGCCATCGGAGGCGTTGGAATTCTGCGCGATTTAAGCAAGCGGGTTGGCAATGCTTTTGTAGCCGTTGATGAAGATATTATCGTGATTGGCGAAACTAAGGGACATCTCGGCGCATCACTTTACTTACGTGAAATTTTAGGACGTGAAGAAGGCGCGCCACCACCTGTGGATTTAAAAGCGGAAAAAGCTAACGGAGACTTTGTTCGCTCGCTTATTCAGAATGGAAAACTTACCGCCTGCCATGATATTTCTGACGGTGGACTTCTGGTTGCTATTGCCGAAATGACTTACCGTAATGGCGTGGGTGCGGATATAACCGCAAATGGCGATGCAGGCTTCTGGTTCGGCGAAGATCAGGCGCGGTATATAATTACCGCTAAAAACAGCGCGGAAATTTTGAAATCTGCAAAATCTTATGATATCCCTGCCACTGTCATCGGCAAGACAAAGACTGGGGAGCTAAATGTCGCTGGAAATTCAATAAAAATCAGCGAATTGAAATCAGCCAATGAAAGTTGGTTACCAAATTATATGGCGTAATCCAATTACCATTTGATTTTTATACATTTTTTACTGTCATATTTACTGTAATCAAAACTTCATAAATAACAATTTGTTATGTGGCTGTGTTACAGGTAAAATGAGAGCATGGAACCATACCCAACACAATCTGCTGAGACTGAGGCAAAGCCTGTTGCCCAGCCCGCAGCGCAGCCAATCGAAGATAAGAAAAACTTAGCTTCGCGAGTTATTGCAGCAACTGCTTTTGCCAAAATATTCGCTGGCGTAATTAATAATCCAGGTCAAATAATTGATGCCAATCGTATATTCCAGGGCGAAGATATGAGCCTTACGGATAAAGCACGCTCTGTTTGGAGTGGTGATGCTTGGAAAAGATTAAAAGCACAGTCTAAATCAATTAGGGCAAAATACCCTGAAAATAAAATAAAAGGGTGGTTTATTGCTACCAATCATGTTTTTAAATATACAGTAATCACTGGTACAATTGGAGGGATAATTGGCGCAGTATTAGGCTGGTCACTTGGTGACAGGATAAAAGATTCGAAGGATATACTTAAGCATCCGTGGCGATCCACCAAAATTATGATCGGGATTGAAAAACCTGAAGCTGAGACAGTAACACCAACTATGTTAGCGCAGGACAAAAAACCAGAGCAGGAAAAATCTACCAAATGGCAGGATTATACCAAAGATCGTCCAGTTGATTCTGCCACAATGGGTAAAGCTGTTTAGTAACCTGTTTAAGCCGCCAGCAGCGATTCAAAAATTCCAGCTCCAGCAACTCCACCAAGAAGCATTTCAGCACACCGCTCAGGATGTGGCATCATGCCAAGTACATTACGCTTTTCATTACATATCCCAGCAATATTAAGAAGCGAGCCGTTAGGGTTGCTCTCAGGCGTAATTTCACCATTATCATCACAGTAGCGGAAAATAATCTGTTCCTTATCCTGCATATCTTTAAGCGTGCGATGGTCAGCAAAATAATTGCCATCATGATGGGCAACTGGAACGCTTATCACCTGCCCTTTGGAATATTTCGCGGTAAAGGCGTTTTTAGTATTTTCCACCCGCAATTTTACTTCCTTACAGATAAACTTAAGCTTCTGGTTACGCAGCAGAACGCCATCAAGCAATCCTGCTTCGGTCAGAACCTGAAAGCCATTGCAGACCCCCAGAACATAACGCCTCTTATTGGCATGGGCAATCACCTCACGCATGATTGGGGATTTAGCAGCAACCGCTCCACTGCGAAGATAATCTCCATAAGAAAACCCGCCGGGCAGCATAACCAGATCCACTTCGGGAAGAGTCGCATCACCATGCCACACCATAACCGGATTAAGACCAGTGGCTGCCAGCACCGTCTGCGCATCACGATCACAATTAGACCCAGGAAAGACAATAACTGCTGATTTCATAAAATAGTTTCCAGCGGTTGGCGATTAGCAACTAGTGTAAATTTATGCTCCGTCATTGCGAGCGTAGCGAAGCAATCCAGTTTTTTAGCACACTTGGACTTCTGGATTGCTTCGTCGGCGGTGCCTCCTCGCAATGACGAATTTACAAAAACATCCATAATACTACTCTACCAATTCATATTTATAATTTTCGACAACAGTATTAGCGAGCAGCGAAGAACAAATTTTATCAAGGGTTTTTTTCGCGTTTTCTGCATCGGAAGATTTCAGATCCACCTCAATATATTTGCCCTGACGGACATCCTCTACTTCAGAGTATCCCATATTATGTAACGCGCCCGCAATCGCCCGCCCTTGCGGATCTAATACACCATTTTTTAAAGTAATATGTATTTTTGCTTTCATTTCTTCTTCTTTGTTTTGGTTGGTTTAGCTTTTACATTCGATATTTTTTTTGCAGCTGTTTTTTTGCCAGACGCTTTGCGTTTTGCAGGAACTTTGGCATTTACCTCGATAACATAGCTGCTTTCCGCGCCATCCTGCGGCAATACACCGAGCCTACGCGCCACTTCGCGGTAAGCATCTTCAATCTGCCCCAAATCCTGGCGGAATCTATCTTTGTCCAGTTTTTTTCCAGACTTTAAATCCCACAAACGGCAATTATCCGGGCTTATTTCATCAGCAAGTATAATCATTTCCCGCTCATTTTCATACAGGCGACCAAACTCCAATTTGAAATCTACAAGGCGGATACCGATTCCAGCAAACAGACCGGAGAGAAAATCATTGATGCGGAAAGCATACATGCGGATTTCATCCATCTCCGGCGGAGTGCACCAGTTGAAGGCGAATATATGCTCTTCATTCACGAATGGATCACCAAGAGCGTCATTTTTGTAGCAATACTCAATCATCGGATGCCCCAGCGGTTTTCCTTCCTGAACATTAAAACGCTTGGAAAAACTGCCAGCCGCATAATTACGCACGATAACTTCCAGTGGCACGATCTGCACCGCTTTTATAAGCTGTTCGCGCATGTTGAGAGTGCGGATAAAATGTGTAGGAATCCCCATATCCTGCAGGCGCAACATCAGATATTCAGATATCCGGTTGTTCAGAACTCCCTTGCCGCTGATTGTACCTTTTTTCACATTGTTAAATGCAGTAGCATCATCCTTGAAATGCTGAATCAAAGTGCCGGGTTCTGGCCCTTCAAAAAGTTGTTTTGCTTTGCCCTCATAGATTGGTTTGCGCGGTGCCATGGCATATATCTTTCGTTTTTTATAAATCATATAATTATTTGTATGTGAACTCTTAGATGAATTTTAACCAAACTGCAATACTTGCAGTGCATTATAGAATCGTTTATATAGGCATTATTATCAATAGTTACAATAGGAGCATAAATGACGAGTTTTGACGAACGTGGAAAGGGATTTGAAAGAAAATTTGCGCATGATGAAGAATTATCCTTTAAAGCCAATGCATTACGCAATAAGATGCTAGGTGCGTGGGCAGCAGAAAAACTTGGCAAAAGCGGAGATGAAGCCGTGCAATACGCTAAAGACGTTGTGTTGGTTGATTTTGAGGCTGAAGGCGATGATGACGTGATAGGAAAGCTGCTTAAAGATTTCCATCATGCCGAAATTTCTATCACAGAAGCAGAAATTACCACGGAAATGGAGCGTCTGCTGCCAATAGCACAAAAACAAATTGTCGGAGATAAAAAATAAATCGTCTGCAAGTGAGGGTGTTAAGTGAAAATATTACCAACTCTGCCCAAATTATACATAAAACAGGGTTTTGATTGGCTTTCAGTCGCTGTTAACATTCCCAAACGCGGGGCGGTAGCTCTGCGTTATGTGATGTTTCATAAAAAAGAGCAGCCAAGCAATGTATCAGCAGAAATTGCAGAAACAATTTCCGGCGAAGATAATTCTTTCAAGAATATGTCATTCACTTTTGCAGTTATTTCTATATCAGCTATGGTAGCGCAAGTTGACGGTGAAGTTTCGCAGGAAGAATATCTGGCTTTCCGTGATTCGTTTCCCCTTACCGGTGGTATGTGTGGGAAAATTCGCCAGCTATTTCTGCTTGCCTGCCAGAGCCAGATTCCTGCTTCCCTGCATATATCACAGATAAAGATTATGTTCCCGGAGCAAACAGAACTGTATACTTCGCTGGTAGACAGATTGTTTCGGATTGCAGTTGCTGATAAACCGTTAGTGCGGGAGGAAGAGAGATTACTCGCTAAAATAGCCCATTCCCTCGGTATTACACCTGCCGAATATAGCGCGCTTTATGACCGTTATAGCCGCCCTCTTGCACCACATGCGATTTTAGGAGTTGAAAAACGCAGCCATAAAGACACCATCAAACAACGCTATCATACTTTAATGAACCGCTATCACCCAGATCGCTACGCTTCGATCCCAACATCGCCGGAAGTACAGATGTTACTTACTCTAAAAAGCGCGGAGATCAGCCAGGCTTATCGCAGCTTAACTCAGGCAGCTTAACCTTAACTATAACATCCCCTGATCAATCGCATTATGCAACACTGTATTTAAACGTGTCTGCCAGCCCTTGCCCGTAGCACGGAATTTATCAGCTATCTCCTTATCAATACGCAAATGCAACGATACTTTTTTGTCTTTTTTCTTTGGTCTGCCGCGCAAACGCAAAGGCGCAACAAACTCTTCACCTACCAGCTCTGCAAGACCGTCAAGACCGTGTTTTGCATTTTGAAACCATTCCTCCGACATTTCAGGTGCATCGTCATCATCCAGCAAAACCTTTTTTCCATTCTCATATTCAATGTATTGTGGTTCTTTTTTCATATTTATTTTTCTCTTTTTTATTAGCTTTTCTAAAACTTATAGGACGAATATTAGAATTCCTAGATGTCCATACAAGTGTATATAAACGTCCATTTATCATACCATAACTAAGAATACGTACTTCGCCATACTCTTTGCGCTTATCAAGCTGGCTTACAACGTTTCTCCAATCAAGCTCCATCACACGCTCAAACGACACTCCATGCTTGGAAATATTGACTTCATTTTTGGCTGTATCATATTCAATTTTCATTTATAAACGAGTTTAGCGCAAATAAAGCCAATAATCAATTATTATTTGTGAGGACATAAAATATGCAAATAATACAAAAACCATCTCCCAATTTTGATAATCGTGACGGGCAGAGCGTGGATATGCTGGTGCTGCACTATACAGGTATGCAATCAGCAGAAGCAGCACTGGCAAGATTATGTGATGAAACCGCCAAAGTCAGTGCGCATTATATGGTTTCTGAGGATGGAAACATATTCCAACTGGTTGATGAAAATAATAGAGCATGGCATGCTGGCGTGAGTTATTGGCGTGGTAACAGCAACATCAACCAGCGTTCGGTTGGAATAGAAATTGTAAATAAAGGGCATGAATTTGGTTACTGCCCATTTCCACAAGCGCAAATGGAGGCAGTTGCCAGTTTATGCAGCGATATAGTAGCGCGTCATAAAATTCCACCGCGTAATGTGGTTGGACATAGCGACATCGCCCCTACCCGCAAAAAAGACCCGGGTGAATTGTTTGATTGGAAATTGCTGGCGGATAGAGGAATTGGGTTATTTCCATTACATCCATCATCCCTTACCACTCATCCCTCATCCCTTCTCGCCGACTACGGCTATGACATGAGCGACCTGACGCAAGCTATTACAGCCTTCCAGCGTCATTTCCGCCCTAATAATCTTTCTGGAATATGGGATGATGAATGTGGAAAGCTGCTTGCAGCCCTTATAGAGATGATATAAACTTGCTGCCTGTCAGATAGCTGGATGACCGCTGGTCGGGTTTCAGAAAGCAGAAGTCAGAAGTCAGAATTATGTGTTTTTTATTACTTTCTGATTTCAGATTTCCGTTTTCTGAAGCCTGACGAGAGGAAAGTCCGGGCTCCACACAGCGCAGTGCCAGATAACGTCTGGCGGGGGTGACCTTAGGGAAAGTGCCACAGAAAATATACCGCTACGCGGTGAGTTTAGAGTTTAGAGTTTGGAGTGTGTTTTACTACACTCTACACTCAACACTCCATACTCATGCAAGCAAGGGTGAAATGGTGCGGCCAAAGGCGAAAGCCGGAAGCTTAAAGTAAGAGCGCACCGCGCTACTGGTAACAGTAGTGGCAGGGCAAACCCCACTGGGAGCAAGACCAAATAGGAATGGTGCGTGGCTGTGCGCTTAACCATTCGGGTAGGTTGCATGAGCTGTTAAGTGATTAACAGCCTAGATGAATGGTCATCGTTTCTATCGCAAGATGGGAATACAGAACTCGGCTTATAGGCTATCTGACAGATTTCTGAGTGCTGAGTTTAGAGTGCTGAGTTTAGAGTTTTCTCAGCACTCACTCATGCCAAATCAAAAAGCAAAATCTCGCTACCAGATTCAACACGAATTTCCTTTACCTCACCACCAGAAAAGGCAACGCCATCGCCTGCGGAGAGTTTGTTACCATTCATTTCGGCTGCACCTTTGGCAATCTGTAACCAGCCAAAGCGGTCAGGAGCGATATTAACCGGATAAGTATAATCTTTATCCCCAACCAGCAAATATAGTTTCGCATCCTGATGAATGGAAATAGCACCGCCCTGCCCCTGCTCGCTTGCCACTAGTTGCCACTCATTTTTTTTACCAGATGGCAAGCTCTCGCCATAAGCAGGCGTAACATTCTTGGCATGCGGCATAATCCATATCTGCAGCAGATGGCATGGATTTTCCTTGGAAGCATTAAATTCACTGTGGGTTATGCCGCTTCCCGCGCTCATACCCTGAACTTCACCGGCTTTAATGGTGCGACCATTGCCCATGCTGTCTTTATGGGCAAGCTCTCCTTCTAATATATAAGTGATGATTTCCATGTCGCGGTGCGGATGCGTGCCAAACCCTTGCGCGGGTGCGATAACATCTTCATTTATCACCCGCAGAGCGCGAAAACCCATATTCTCCGGATCATAATAATCAGCAAAAGAAAAACTATGCCTGGCATTCAGCCAGCCATGATCGGCATGACCGCGATTATCGCTCTTACGAATCTGTAACATATCGCTATTATTTCTTTGGTTTAAGGTGTGATTCTACGAACCATAATTGTTTATCAAGTCCACGCGTCATGCTGGTAAACATATCCGCCGAAACCGCATCACCAAGCGCAGCGGTCTCATCAATTGCTTTACGCGCATTTTTGTTAAAAGCAGCAAGTGCTGATGACAGCGCATCGACATGTTGCTGGCTATCAACTGCATCTAACGGATATTCCTTTAAACGTGATTTTTTTGCAGCAACTCTCACCGTTCCCTGCGCGCTACCGCCAAGCTGCATAATACGTTCAGCAATGGTATCTACCGCAAGGCTTACTTCTGTAGCGAACAAATCAAACAGCTCATGCAACGCTATAAAGTTTTCGCCCTTCACATTCCAATGCGCCTGTTTGGTTTGGTAATGCAGGTCTATTCCATCCGCCAAAAGTTGGCTTAATAGCAAGTTCAGCTTCTTACGGTTAGCACTTGGCAGGTCGTTTTTGGTAGTTTGTGTCATAATGAAACCTTTCATATATTTGTTAAATAAGAAGCCTTACCCCTGTAGATAGTTCTTTTATTTAGGAAAACAAGTTGTCAATAAAAAAAATTGATTATAAAAATAAAAAAAGTTTGACAGTCTTTTAACTTGAAACTTCAGTCAATTTTTTTGTATAATATCAGACGTGCGAAGAAGAGTTCTTTCGCTATCTGCGGCAATATAGCAACAGTATTTTTTGGCATATTTTGTAGCAGATTATTTTTACAGTATTATTACGTGTAATTATCATAGAAAGGGTTGATGCAAAATGTCTATTCAAGCTCATATCGATTCACTGTCCGAAAAACGCTCTCAGATTAAAGACCAAATTACAGCGGAAATGAATCATCCCTCTCCTAATTTTGAACTGATAACCAAATTAAAGAAGCAAAACCTGGCATTAAAAGAAGAAATGCAACGCTACTTCGTAACGATGAACGAAACGGCTTCGGCTTAGTTTCCATTTTTTATATGCAAACGAGGGATCTGAAAAGATCCCTCTTTTATTTTGTGGCAAGGGTTTGCAACAAATTAGTGGCTATTTGTTTATAGCTATCGGCGTAAATACCTTCATACCGCATGCCTGAATCACTGACTTCACGCAGCAGAGGATCAATTGCTACGCTTCCAAGAAGCAGTGTTGATAATTCGCTCGCCAACCTTGCCCCGCCACCTTCGCCGAAAATGCATATCTTATTGCCGTTGCTATCTGTAAAATAACTCATATTCTCAATCACGCCCAAAAGTTTTACTCCGGTTTTTAAAAACATCTGCCCACATTTTTTTGCATCAATAGTCGCCACTTCCTGCGGCGTTGTAACAATCAGCGCGCCGGTAAGCGGTACTTGCTGCACCATGCTGAGATGTATATCGCCCGTACCCGGCGGCATATCAACAAGAAGTACATCCATTGGTTTTTCAACCGTTCCCCAACGTGTCATACGCAGCAACTGATGCAAGGTTTTACTAATCATAGGTCCGCGCAGAATTGCTGCTTCTTCGCCTGTGATATAGCCCATTGAGTTGGTTTTTATACCATAACGCTCATGCGGAATCATTTTCCCATCAACAAT
Source organism: Pseudomonadota bacterium (assembly GCA_038043465.1). Lineage (GTDB taxonomy): Bacteria > Pseudomonadota > Alphaproteobacteria > Rickettsiales > SXRF01 > SXRF01. The sequence continues at coordinate 12,481 of JBBTBX010000016.1, read as the reverse complement.
TTCCGGTTGCCCAGAAAGCGAGAGCATGCGCGGAATTGAAGGTCCGTATATATCAGCATCAAGCAACCCAACATTCTTTCCTAATGCAGAAAAAGCCAGTGCTAGATTCACGGCAGTTGTTGACTTACCTACCCCACCTTTTCCAGAAGCAATGGCAATAACATTTTTTACATTTTCCACAGGTGTTAGATTCCACTGCGCTCGCTCGCGTGGCTGGCTATAACCCGCCTCCGGTTTTGGAGCTATCGGCTCGGCATTCTGCGCGGTAAGCACAGCAGTTACGGATTCAACTCCGTCCAGTGTATATACTGCTTTTTCACAAGCCTCACGCAGGTAAGACTTTATTTCCTTTTCCTTAGGATCAATAGTTACTAGAAATCCGACTTTACCGCCCTTTATAGCAACACCGGAAATCATCCCGGAAGATACAACATCCCTGCCGGTTTCGCGGTCAATGACTTGAGAGAGAACGGACAAAATTTTATCGTTATTTATGGAGGGCATTATAAATCTATCATTTGTATATGTCGCGACGATGCCCTGCTTCTATTACAAGAATAACAAGCCTGTCATCTATAATCTGACAAATTATGCGGTAATCGCCTACCCGGTAACGCCAGAGTCCTGCTTTATTTGCGGTTAATCCTTCACCACGTGAGCGAGGATTTTCAAGAAACGCAACTTTATCACGCAAGTAAACCGTTATTTTCTTTTTTGCTTGACGGTCTAGCTTTTCAAAATTTTTATCAGCTTTAGGAGAAAATTCAATCTGCCAAACCATATTTCTTTTCTATTTCCGAAAGAGGAATGGTAGGCTCGTCGAGCGATAAAACATACTCAGCTATAGCAGCATCTTCGATATCTTCAAGATAGCGCGTCATTAATTCCTGCAGCACTGATTGGCGTATCTTGTTATTTTCTAAGCATACACGATCAAAATCCGTAACCAAAGCATCTGGTAATTCAATAGAAATTGTTTGCATAAATACCCCCTTTTAAAACCCTATAAGACAGAATAATAGAGTATTTTAGCAATAATTACAAGTTAGAGATTTACCACGATATCAATATATAAACTTGAAATTACCAATATAACTGCTCTATATAGCTTATAAATAATTATGAAGGAAAGCAAATATGGCGTGGGGCGATAAAGATAATAATCAGGGTCCATGGGGCAGACCGCCATCAGGCGGTGGAAGTGGTGGTGGCAACAGAGGCAGCGGGGGCGGCGGAAATGGGCCACAAAAACCTGATATTGATGAAATGCTGCGCCGTAGTCAGGAAAAATTAAAGAAAATGTTCCCAGACGATGGCAGCAGCAACAGTAAGGCTTTTTCTCTGGTAGTCATTGTCATTGCCTTAATCTGGGTAGCATCTGGTATTTATTTCGTAAAGGCTGATGAGAAAGGCGTGGTTATGCGCTTTGGTGCGTATGACCGTACTACGGAATCCGGACTTAATTATCATCTGCCCTATCCAATTGAATCGGTAGTAACGCCACGTGTTACCGCAATTAACCGGGTTGAAGTTGGCTTCCATTCCGGCGTGACAAGAAGCAGTAGATCCGGTGAAGCTTCGATTCCGGAAGAAGGACTTATGCTGACCGGTGATGAAAACATCATTGACGTTAATTTTGAAGTGCAGTGGAAGATCCGCGATGCGGCGGATTTCTTATTCAATGTCCGCAATCCGGAAGAAACGGTGAAGGCGATTGCTGAAAGTGCCATGCGTGAAGTAATCGGCAAAACTCAGATTACAACAGTGCTTGCCGAAGGAAAACTGCAAGTAGGGATTGGAGCAAAAAAGCTGGTTCAGGAAACTCTGGATTCTTATAAAGCTGGTATTGAAGTTATTACGGTGAACCTCCTGAAAGCAGATCCGCCAGCACAGGTTATTGGTGCTTTCCGTGATGTGCAGACAGCGCGCGCTGATCTGGAAACTTCACGAAATCAGGCGGAAGCATATCGTAATGATATATTGCCAAAAGCTCGCGGACATGCACAGCAGATGATACTGGAAGCTGAAGGCTATAAACAGGAAGTTATCGCCCGCGCCGAAGGTGAAGCTTCGCGTTTCCTCGCTATATATAACGAATTCAGGCAGGCTCGGGATGTTACTAAAAAACGTATATATCTGGAAACAATGGAAGAGATATTGCAAGGCATGAATAAAATTATTATTGAAGGAAAAAATTCGCAAGGCGTGTTGCCTTATCTGCCGCTTCCCGAACTAAAAGCGAAGCGTAGCGAAGATGTGAAGGAGATAAAATAGCTATGCTAACTCTTGAAGAACTTCGCGCCAAATACAAACCGCAGATTCTGGAACTCGCTAAAAAGCATGGAGTTACCGATATTCGAGTATTTGGTTCAGTGGCAAAAGGAGAAGCAAGAGAAGATAGTGATATTGATTTTCTTGTGAAAAGATTACCTAAAACAGATCTTATGAATATTGGTGGATTTTATTCTGACGTTGAAGATTTGCTACATACCAAAATAGATATTGTCAGCGAGGGAGCATTAAGCCACAGAATAAGAAACCGGGTTATTAATGAAGCTGTTTACTTATGAGCCAAAATATTATTAATCGAGATAGTGAACGATTAGCCCATATATTGGATTGTTGTACCAAAATTGAAAATTATGTAAGCAATAGTGATAGAGATGAAAAAACACAGGAAGCAATCGAAAGAAATCTGACTATTATCGGGGAAGCATGCAGAGTCGTTTCCGATGAATTAAAAGCCAAGTATCCATTAATTCCATGGGCTGAAATTCGTGGTATGAGAAATATACTTGTACATGAATATTACATAACAGAAGCAGAGACTGTTTGGGATGTGGCGGAGCATAAAATACCAGCGTTGAAAAACTGGATAGAAGAGATTTTTAAAATATTAGAGGGAAAACAATGAAGTTATTTAGCGTAGGTGGAGCTTTAATCGCAGTTGCGTTATTCCTGTTCTTAAATTCTGCATTCATCGTAAAGCAGACAGAGCAGGCGTTGGTTATGCAGTTTGGCAAATTCGTGCGTGAGGAAAAAAATGCCGGCATTTATTTCAAAACTCCATTTCTCCAGAATGTAGAATATTTCGACAAACGTTTGCTGGATTTTGATGCAAACCCTAATGAGGTAATCGCTGCTGATCAAAAGAGGCTGATAGTTGACGCTTTCATACGTTATAAAATCACCAATCCATTGCTATTCAAACAAACTGTTGGCAATGAAATGACCATGCGCAGCCGCCTCAATTCTATTTTGGAATCCAGCCTTAGGCAGGTTTTGGGAAGCGTTCCGCTATCGGCAGTGCTGTCCGAAAAGCGTGCGGAAATAATGTCGGATATTCGTAATCTGGTAAATTTACAGGCTATGGGAGCGAAGGTTGAGGGTACCACTGAAACTGCGAGTATAGCCACTGGCGGCTTTGGTATTGAGGTTGTCGATGTACGGATAAAACGTGCTGACCTCCCTCCTGCTAACAGCGAAGGTATATATAAGCGGATGCAGACGGAACGTGAGCGCGAAGCTAAGGAGTTTCGTGCAAAAGGTTCTGAAGACGCACAGAAAATCCGTTCACAAGCTGATAAGGAACGCACTATTTTGCTCGCCGAAGCTAAGAAAAAAGCTGAGATAACACGTGGTGAAGGTGACGGCACAGCTACCAAAATTTTTGCTGATTCTTTTGGGAAAGACGAAGAATTTTTCCAGTTCTACCGCTCAATGCAGGCTTACAAGAAAACTCTGGATAAAAAGGACACTACCATAATGATGTCGCCTGATAATGAATTCCTGCAATATATGGAAAAGGGTGAAATTTCAACATCTCGCTAAAGAATTTCTTTAAGCAACATGAATGATTCAGCAGCTTCTACGCCTACCTGACTGCCGCGCAATTGCATTTGTGCAAGCATCGCCTGCTCACTGCGCGGGAATGGGAATTTGCCCATTTCTCCTGCATATATTTTCATAATATCAATTTTCTTCTGTGCAAACTTTGTCACATCGATAAATACGTTAGGCTTAAACCCGCCATCGTCTGGGCGCAGGGAAAACTCGGTTTCCGATAATGTTTCGTAAGATAAAATCCTCTTAACATAAGGATAACGGAAGGTTTTTGTACAAGAAACCGTGGCATCAAAAACCACCGCATGATCGCTATGCACATCATTCCTATAGGGAAGATAGATAGTGTGCGGCTGCACACTCGCAACGACTGAACTTATAGCTTCCACTACTTGAGCTTTTGGAATTGTGTCGAGCTGCGTGGTAGGAAATTTTGCCTGATGCACACCGGCAAACCCATATTCCTTCGCAACCTTCTTTATTTCTTCGTTGCGGCCAGATATTTTTGTTTCCGAAAAACCATTTTCAATTTTCATCTCGGTTATAATCAGCCAGTGGACTTCATGACCCTCCGCAACACTACGCAGTATAACGCCTCCACAGCCGAGCGTTTCATCATCAGGATGCGGAGCGATAACCAATACTTTCATAAATATTCACCTTTCTTGGGATGGAATGCAGGAGTTGTCTCTAGCAGCTTTATAGAATTCTCACCACATTTAACAACCACGCCTGACGCTACCAACTCCAGAATTTTGCCATATTCCACATTTTCTGGCGTACCATATATTATTTCCGATTTCCACACGGTGATTTCCTGATTCTGATAATTAAAGCTAGCTCCCACATAAGGCTTAGTGAGGGCGCGCACCAAATTATGGATGGAGCGTGCTGACATACGCCAATCAATAACTCCGTCTTTTTTGCTGCGTTTACGCCAGACATTGGCAATTTCGTGATTCTGTGGCTGCCTTGCAAACTTACCAGAAATAAGGGTCGGCAAAAATTCCTCCAACTGCAAAAGAGCTGTATCTGTCATTTTTGTGTACAGGCTGGTGGCGTTGTCTTGTGGTTCTATATCAATTGTTTTCTGCGATAAAATATCGCCGCTATCTGCACCCGCGTCCATAAAAAAGAAAGTCGATGCTGTTTGCTTTAGTCCGAGTGCCAAAGCCCAAATAAGCGGATGGCGACCGCGATTTTCCGGCAAAGCGGCAGGGTGATAACCAACCACGCCAAGAGGAGCAATATTCAAAATCTCTTTGCCAAGCAACTTTGACCAGCCGAAACAAAAAATAACGTCCGGTTTTTTATTTTTTATCCAATTTATATTTTCTGGGGAATTTATATCAGTGGCATAGATGCAATCAATATTATGTTCTCGGCATAAAGGCGAAAGATCAACATGATCAGAATTAAACTTGGAATTCTCCAAAGTACATACTCCAACTATCTCTGCGCGTAACTCAATAAGCTTCTTAAGAGTGGTATGCGAAAATTCTACTGCACCGATAAAAACAATCCGCATAAAATCCCTTAATCCACACCTACAGGAATATCAAAAAAGTGCTTTGTCAGTATATTATACAAATCCACAGAAATCAAAGTATCTACAATTTTTTTGCAGCTATCGCCACTTCCATAAGAATTTTCAATATTGGACAAAGATGTTCTAAATTCCTTCGAATATGCTTTATCCAGTGCCACTAAAATTGAATCGCGCTCAGGCTCACAGTCAATTACGCTGGCAGCTTTAATCCTGCCGTTCTGACGATTTCCAATATTAATGGTAGGTTTTTTGAAGCTTGGAACTTCAATAAGTCCACTGGAAGAATTGCCAACCACCGCGTCAACCTCTGCAACACATGAAAGATAGCGTTGTTGTCCCAAGGAATCATAAGCGCGTGCGTTTTTATTTTGTGCTACAAAGTCCTGTATCAAATCCTTTATTTTTTGTCCGCCAGCATCAGCATTGGGCATGGTAAAAATAAGTCCGGTGTCGTTGAGCGATGAAAGCGCAGACAGCAGCTCTTCCATCTGCTTTGAACCATCAGCATTTTCCAGTGTCACAGGATGGAAAGTAATCAGCAGATTCTTTTTGGCAAATTTAAAATCCAGTAATTTCTCAAGTTCAGCACGACTCAGAAGTGGTGTTTTTTTAATAGCATCAACTCCAAGCGCACCAACCAGATGCACAGTTTTGGGATTTTCTCCAAGTTGTATAACCCTGTTACGGTAAATATTTGTCGAAACAAAATGAATTTGCGCCATTTTGGTTATGGAATGACGAATGGCTTCGTCAATCAATCCTTCCGTAGATTCTCCGCCGTGAATATGAGCAATAGGAACACACATCACCATCGCCGCGCTCGCCGCCGCCAGCATTTCATATCTATCACCTAGAATAACAGCTATATCCGGCTTTAACCGATCAAAAACCTTTGCCATTTCACTTGTACATATCCCCATAAAGTGAGCTATATCAACCGGCGCGTCACCAGCAAGCTGCATATCCACTTTGGCGGAAATAGTAAAACCATCACTTTCGATTTGCTGGACGGTATAGCCGTGTTTATGTGATAGATGCGCGCCCGTGACAATAAGCTGAAACTCAACATCTGGCTGGTTTTGCAACTCGCGCATGAGATGATAAAGCAGCCCATATTCGGCGCGCGTTCCAGTGATTACCGCTATTTTCCTAGACATATTGCAGACCTAATTTAACGCTCGATGGCAGGCTGATAATCTGCTTATGCAGATTTTCAGTGAGTTGCAAATCAGCGCGTGGGTTGTTTTTATACATTGGAAGCTGGTGCAGTGGTGTCCATGTCGGGCGACATAATATTTTTTCCTGATGCAGAGCAGAAAGGATTTCATCGCGCCAGGTTTCATTGGTATTGCTATAGAGCATAGTTACTAACCAATAATTGCTCTGGGTATTTTTTGGCTCAGGTAAAATATTTATTCCAGTAATTCCTGCCAATTCTTCTATATAACGCTTGGCAAGTGCGCGTTTGGCAGCAAGGAAGCGTGGAAGCTGCTCAAGCTGGGCGCAACCAAGGGCGGCATTGAGATTGGGAAGGCGGTAATTCCACGCTATTTCGTCATGTTCAAAAGAAAATGGGTGTGGTTTTTTGGCGGTTGTGGTCAGGTGTTTTAATTTTTTATAAAGTGCCTCATCCTGCACCAGAATTGCACCGCCACCGCCAGTGGTAATAATTTTATTGCCGTTAAAACTTAAGACCGCGATACCATGACTACCAATCGGTTTATCGCCAATTTTTGAGCCGAGTGCTTCGGTAGCATCTTCAATCAGCAGCAAATTATATTTTTTGGCAATTTTATGTAATTTATCAAGCTGGCAGGGATGCCCAAATACATGCACAGGAACGATTGCCCGAATGATACGGCCAGTATTTTTATTTATGGTAAAGCCGTTTTTAGTAACCGCTATTTGCTGTAAATAAGCATCGAGTTTGACAGGGCATATTCCCAAAGAATTTTCTTCAACTTCTACAAAATGCGGAATCGCGGAAGCATGAGAAACTGAATTGGCGGTTGCAACAAATGTCAAAGAAGGAACCAGCACTTCATCATTTGGCTGTACACCGCAAGCAACCAACGCAATATGCAAAGCGCAAGTCCCGTTTACCACCGCTACCGCATATTTCGCAGCACAAGCCTCAGCCAGTTCGCGCTCAAATCTATCAACAAATTCGCCAACTGATGACACCCAGCCACTTGTCACGCACGAAGCAACATATTTTTCCTCATTGCCGATAAACAACGGCTCATGCAGGGCGACTGGACGCGGCTCATCACCTATCACTTTTTTAATGGCAGCAATGATATTGTTATATTGTGTAGCGGTGGACATCTTGATAATAAGCGCGGTTAGCAGGATTTTCGAACCATTTTATAGTGTCGGCAAGACCGGATCTCAGCCCTTCCCTTCCTTGATGCTTTGGTTTCCAACCTAGCAATTTAAGGGCTTTGTCATTGTCACAACATAAACGCTCAACCTCGCTAGCGTTAGGGCGCAGGCGGCTCTCATCGGTTTTTACTTCCAGCTTTTTACCAGTTATTTCGCTGATCAATTTTACCGTGTCGCCAACGGAAATTTCAAAACCGCTGCCGATATTTATGGTTTCGCCAATTGCTTTATCGCTATCAAGTATTGCAACCATCCCCGCCACCGTGTCACCTATAAAATTGAAATCACGAGTCGGATTTAATGCGCCTAGTGATAATTCCTTCGAATCGCTAAGTGCCTGTAAAATAATTGTTGGGATGACAGCGCGCAACGACTGGCGCGCGCCGTAAGTATTAAATGGGCGAGCAATGGCAACTGGCGTACCGAATGAGCAGAAATAAGAATACGCCATCTGATCGGCAGCTATTTTACTGGCGGAATAAGGCGACTGCCCAACCAGCGGATGAGTCTCAGGAATCGGCACTTGCTGCGCTGTTCCGTAAACTTCTGATGTCGAGGTATGGACGATTTTTTTAATCCCCAGATCACGCGCTGCCTGCACAACGTTAAGAGTTCCTGTTATGTTCACATCAACATATGACGCAGGCGCGTTGTAAGAATAAGGAATGGCGATTAGTGCTGCAAGATGCATTACCCCGTCACAACCGCGCATAGCCTCGCGCACCGAAAACGGGTCACGCACATCGCCCATAACCAATTCAACCTTGTCACGCGTTGCCGCTGGTATAGTATCCAGCCAGCCATACCTGCCGAAACTGTTATAAAGAGCCATGGCTTTGACGTGGCGACCTTCAGCTACCAGAGCTTCAACGAGGTGTGAGCCGATAAATCCTTCGCCGCCAGTAACTAAAATATTTTCCAGTTTTTCTGCCATATCCTTCACGTAATCTCTTTACTTATACACTGTCAACGCTTTGATAAAGCTACTTGGTGGAACGACACTGTTTTGCACAATCACCGCCCCGCTGCCAATATATGAATATTCACCAACATTTGCTCCACCCAGCACCACAGCGCGTGGTGCAATATGCGCCCCTGCCCCAATAACCGCGTCATGCTCTACAATTGCGCCGCTATTGATAACCGCACCCTCACCTATCACTGCCCCGCTATTAACCACGGCATGTGGCAATATCTGAACACCAATTGATATAGTCGCTCTTTTGCTTACTAGTGCTGTTGGGTGAATCAGTGGCGTGAAGTACGCGCCTTTTTCTTGATACTCTTTCATCATTGTTGCGCGCTTATTAAGCGACTCACAATCTGCCCCAACAAAAGCTATGAACAATTCCGGGCGGTTGCCGAGTATTGATGATAAATTATCATCGCTGATATGCTTGATATTCTGTTCATCAAGCCAAGCTTGCGGTTTTGAATCGGTATATCCATATAATGTCCGATTTTGTGCAAGAACTGTATCATACAGCACTTTTGAATGCCCACCACCACCAATAAATATCAGCATTTAAATTCCTTTTTTATTTTATTAATTGGCATATTTAACATTTAGCCATCAACATTACCATGAAAATGCTGATAAATAATTTTAGCTTTGTCTTTGCTGATACCAGTTACCTGACCAATTTCCTCGATACTAGCCCCAGCCACTGCCCGCGCTGAACCAAAATGATGGAGCAGGGCTTTTTTGCGGGCTGCCCCTATCCCTGATATAGAATCCAGCTCGGAAACCTGCATGGATTTACTGCGTTTATTACGATGTGCGCCAATTGCAAAACGGTGCGCCTCATCGCGAAGGCGTTGCAGGTAATGCAAAACCGCATCATTTTCGGGGAGTTGGAATGGTTCACGCCCTTTAATAAAAAAATGCTCGCGCCCCGCGTTTCTATCTTCACCTTTAGCTATTCCAACATATACTATGTCATCAACGCCAAGTTCTTCAAAAACCTGCGTGGCAATGCCGAGCTGCCCTGCCCCTCCATCAATTAAAACGAGATCTGGTTTATTAGCTGGTTCATCGGGCAGGCGTTTAAAGCGACGGGTCAGAACTTCGCGCAGCATGGCGTAATCATCACCGCCTCTACTTATTCCCTCTCCCTCTGGGAGAGGGCTAGGGTGAGGGATTCCTTTTATATCAAACTTACGATATTGGTTTTTTATAAAACCATCCACTCCAGCAACTATCATCGCTCCCACCTGATTTGTCCCGCTGATATGGCTATTGTCATAAACCTCTATGCGTTTTGGAATATCATCAAGGGTGAATAATTCCTGCACACCAGCGAGTGCTGCTTTTTGCGATATGCTGGTAGAAAGATGGCGTACTAAGGCTTCTTTTGCATTGCGTATCGCCTGTTCTATCAACTCGCGTTTTTCACCTCGCTGCGGGTAAATAATACTCACTGCATAATCTGTATTTAAACGTAAAGCTTCTTCCAATAATTCCGCATCTTCCAATTCCTCACTGGTGAGTATCAATTTCGGAACTGGTTGCGACCCATAAAATTGAGCGATAAAACTAGAAATAATTTCGCTGGCACTATGATCTTTTGTATTAGACGGAAAATAATTTTTACTGCCATAATTCCGCCCGCCACGAAAACTGAAAATCTGTATTGAGCAGTTATCACCATCTTTTGCCAATGCTATTAAATCGGCATCATCCACTGAATTATTATTTAACTTACTTTGTTGCTGTACTTGGGTAAGAGAACGAATCCGATCGCGAATCTGGCTAGCTTTTTCATAATCCTGCGCTTCGCTTGCAACCTGCATTTCTTGCAGTAATTCTTCCTGAATCTGTCTGCTTTTACCTGAAAGAAAATCCTGCGCCTGCCGATTCAGTTCTGCGTAATCCTGTTTATTTATGTAATCAACGCAAGGAGCGGAGCAGCGTTTTATTTGATATTGCAAACATGGTCGAGTTCGATTTTTGAAAATATTATCACTGCAATTTCTAAGTAAAAATGCTTTTTGCAAAAACGTAATTGTTTCATCGACTGCACCCGCCGAAACAAACGGACCAAAATATTTGCCTTTGTTTGTTTTAGCTCCACGATGCTTGGAAATGCTAGGAAAATCGTGGTCTCCAGAAATAAATATATAAGGAAAAGATTTATCATCTTTGAGCAGAATGTTATAACGCGGTGAATATTTTTTTATCAGATTTGCTTCAAGCAGCAATGCTTCCGCTTCCGAGCGCGTAGTTATTATTTCCATTTTTGCAGTCAGAGAAATCATTCTCTGCAAACGAGTGTTGAGAGCAGAAGCGTTTACATAATTCATTACGCGGTTTTTTAAACTTTTCGCTTTTCCGACATAAAGAGTGTTGTCGGATGCATCTAACATACGATACACACCAGCACGATGCGGCAATTCATCCGCATAAGTTTTTATAATTTTTCGCCCACTGGCAAGTGACTGTTGTTGTATTTCCATGACTTATATCTAGCTTAACACATCTGCTTTTCAACTATATAAAACAGTCCACTTTTTCTGTGGATAACTCTGTGAGCAATAGCAAAAACGAAGCAGCCAAGTGAGGTGAATCCTAGCATTTTATCTTATTGCCTAAAAAATAGGCAGCAATATAACAGTCTGTTTTATATATATAATATTTAATTCGTTAGCGTAATATTTTGCAAATTCATGGTTTCTTTACTTTATTTTGTAATTAACTTTTATGCTGTGTACAAAAACTCTCACTAAATCTATCTATATTTGCATAGTAGGAAAAAAATGCCTAGAGAATTTTGTATTACTTGTCATCCCGAGTGAAATCGATGAATCTTGTTTTTCCATCATCAATCAAGATAATAAACCGCGCGGCAGGATAATACATCGTTGTTGTTATACGCACCGGATGTAACACAACTACCCACCACTATTGCTCCAGTTCCAGCACTAATATCAGCTGCATCCAATCCCGAAAATCTACCTTTGTTTGATATTCCGTCATCAATTTTTTCATCTATTGCCCGTGCTTCATTTGGGCTTAAGGCTGGGAACTTAGCCCATGGAGCAGAAAAATCAGCAAACGTTACTGTGTTTTTATTTCTCTTTGGCGTAAGCTCTAAATACACATCATCAAAAGAAAAATAAGCGCACTTATCATTTATTCCCTTAAAATATGTAGAACCACAACTTGTTACACTAGTTGCTGGAAGCATATTAGCAGCAACAAGCGAATAGACCGTTTGACGAGATTCACAATACCAATTTCCAGTGCCACCATCATTTATTAAATCATCACCATTCCCGTTTCCATTGCCGTTTGGCATCGTACAGGAACCAGCAACTGGTATGTAATTGCCAAATAAATCAGTTGCATCCTTACAATCACCAGCAACACATCCATATTTCAGCTTAAATGTTCTATAAGCAAGTTCGAGCTGTTGTAGTTGGGAATAGTTTTTCTTTATTGCTGCCTGTTTTATTAAATCTCTGCCAACCATCACACCTCCAACAACCAATCCAATAATAACCAGAACTATTGAAAGTTCGATGAGGGTAAAGCCAGTTTTTCTATCAGGAATGGGCATGTATATAAGGCATTGTAAATATTTATTATTAAAACTAAGTTTTAATTCACCTTCTGGCAATAGTTATTATACTTGCAAACCTCGCATTGTGACCCAGTTCTAGACTGAAGTGCAACACTTGCTGTAAGGCTGTGTTGCTATGGAA
>JBBTBX010000015.1:0-29163 GCA_038043465.1 Pseudomonadota bacterium | reverse complement strand
TCCCTAATGCCTAATCCCTAATGCCTAATCCCTAATCCCTAATGCCTAATCCCTAATCCCTAATGCCTAATCCCTAATGCCTAATGCCTAATCCCTCACCCGATACTCGTCCGAAACAGCTTCAACCTTAACAAAAACTGGTCGAGAATATTTGCAACCAGCTTATATTGCGCGGAGATATGCTCCATATCTTCTTCCGGCGGCAGAATTGCTGGCGCGCTCATATCGGCAAAGCCGGTGCCGGCGTAACGGGCAAAAGGAATTCCGGCATTTTTCTCTGCTTCCATAACCGTGGTAATCAGGCAGGAAGCAACTATGCGCGGAAACAAAACCGTATATGCCAGCACTTCATCATTGCCACTTTCCTGCGTTTCCGGCGCGTCCAAAAGCTCTTTATGCACATGGGTTACCACATCAATATAGCGGTCAAGCCCACTCAGCAAATTATCCTTATTCTGTTCAAAAATCTCCGCCCAAAGTTCAGGACTAGAACCGGCAAGCCGCAGGAAACTTTTATATACCGGCTTGCCTTCGGTCATCTCAAAAAACCTGCCCAACGGCTGTTCCAGACAAAAAGCGATAAGCTGTGGCAAATGCGACATATAGCCATAAATCATATCGTGGATTTCCGCCGGCATCCCTTCCAGACGCGCTCCCATCCCCGCCCAGAAGGCGGTTATCTTATCCAGAGTTTCAGCCTGTGGCGGTTCTTTCGGCGTGATTATAAGTCGCTTCTTCCTGAACAGATCCGCTCTTCCGGCGCGCACTCCTGATTGCTCACTACCAGCAATAGGATGCGCCGGAATAAAAATAACAGTCTCCGGCAAGTGCGGTGCAATAGCTTCCACCGCCGGTCTTTTGACTGATGCCACATCCATCACAATCGCCCCCACAATAAGATGTGGCGCGATTTCCTGCGCGATTTCCCCAAGCGTTGCAGGTGGCGTAGCGATAATAATCAGGTCACTGCCAAAAACCGCGCTTTGCAAATCCATATATCCGGCATCAATAAACTTTTCCTTGAGCGCAAAAGCGATGGAAATTTCATTATGGTCATAGCCGATAATTTTTTCGCAAAGCCTGTTCTCATGTGCCGCGCGGGCGATGGAACTGCCAATCAACCCCAGCCCGATAATGGTTATTTGCGTAAAAATGGGAGTGGTCATTGCAAAAACTCCCTCAGTGCAGCAACCACCGCCTTATTATCTTCTTCCAAGCCTATGCTTATCCGCAGACAGTTAGGAAGACCGTAATTAGCCACTTCACGCACGATCAACCCGCGCTCCATAAGAAACTTATTCGCCGCCGCCGCACTTCGCTCCTTGGAAAATTCAACCAATATAAAATTACCAATACTCGGATGCACTTTAAGCCCCAACCCTGCTATTTCTTCACTCATCCACCGCAGCCATTTATTATTAAACTCTCTAGCTTTCGCAGTAAATTCCACGTCACGCACCGCAGCAACCCCCGCCATTATCGCCGGAGTGGAAACATTGAAAGGGCCACGGATACGGTTGATAACATCAACAATATTAGCAGGCGCGAACATCCAGCCGATACGCAGCGCAGACAAACCATAAATCTTGGAAAATGTACGCAGCATAACCGTGTTTTCAGAAGCCTTCACCAACTCGCTACCATCACTATAGTCAGGCGCATCAGCATATTCGCAGTAAGCATCATCAATCGCGAGTATAACATTCTCCGGCAAGCCATCACGCAAACGTTTCATTTCGGCTGCGGAAATATATGAGCCGGTTGGGTTATTGGGATTGGCGATAAACACAATCTTGGTTTTTTGGGTAACTGCTTTAAGCAGCGCGTCCACATCAGTTTTCAAATTCTTTTCCGGAGCCGGAATAACTTTCGCGCCCACGCTCTGCCCATAAATTTTATACATCAGGAAACCATGTTCGCTGATGAGGATTTCATCACCCGCCGTCACATAAGCATGCACCAGCAAACCGATAAGTTCATCGGAGCCAGCACCGCACACAATCTGCTCAAAAGGCAAACCATAAACCTCGGCAATAGCTTCGCGCAGCTTGCTCGCTGTTCCATCCGGATAGCGGTGCAGCGTCGCCGCCGCTTCTTTATAAGCTGAAATTGCCAAAGGACTAGCCCCGAGCGGTGTTTCATTGGAAGAAAGCTTTACAACTTTCACGCCAGCCCCCGCCGTTGATTTTCCACCAACATAAGGCGCGATGTCTAAAATTCCGGAATTAGGTGTAGGTTTCATAAAAATACTTTTATTTTTAAGTGTTTTGCGAATCAGCAAGAGTCATTGGTGTTGCATATGCTCCCAGAAAATGCGTAGCAAGGATTGACGCTCCAAGACCGGCAGAAAAGGTCTTAAATCCTTCATGCTCAGCATCAATAAAACCTTTTATCTCCACCAGATGGTGACGGCTGGCAGGGCTTAGACTGGCGATATTGATCCACGACGCTTCCAGCTTCGCACTACCAAACCCAGTCTGCAACCGGTTCTGGCTGACATTGGCATCGGCTTCGATAACCACCAGCGACATATCATCGCCCGACGGCTCCGGCTTCAGCCTCGCCACAGCCAGTGCCGATGGCATCGCCTTCCCCGGAACATCGGTATATACAAACGGAATATGCGCAAATATTTTCGGCACGTTTTCACCATGCTGCATAAGTGCCATCCACCAGTTGCTGGTGTCAGAGCTGCGTAAAAACGGCACGATGCCCACCGCTGCTTTTCCGTCCATTACATCGCCAATCACCCGCTTAATGTGTGGTTGCCTGACTATCGGCGAAGCTGGTCCGAAATATTCTTTCGCCAGCCAATATAAATTATTTTCCTTATCATCAGCAAACACCGATAAGCCAAGCCTCGCTTCCACGCCGGTAGATGCACCGATTATAATCCGCCAGATGGCAGTGGCAGCAGCAGCCGGAAAATCGGTAGGACGGAATCGCTCAGCAATATTGCGCACCATTTCCGCCTCACGCCCAGAGCGTATCGGACAGGGAATAGTAGTAGTGGTAATCTTTAATTCTCCAACTTCCTTTACTACAGCAATACGCTTGATCAGCTGCTCGATAATTTCATTATCAATTGCATCGATCCGCGCCCGCAGCTTAGACAGCTTGTTATCATTGTTCATAACACTAACCAATTCCCATTTCAGGGGACTATATATTGAATATTAATTATTTTGTAAAGACAATGTCATCCCCATTTACCCCCCTTGCGGATTACTCCTAATCCCCTCCCCCCTTGCGGGGGAGGGTAAGGGTGGGGGGTATTATAGATATGAGTTATACTCATTATGTATAACTATTATACATAATGAGTATGAAAATCGAGTCCGAAAGACCGCCAGAAATTTTACTTGAGACCTCTGCATAATACGTCATTGCGACTGCGAGCGCAGCGTGGCAGGAAGCAATCCATCTTTCTATGATGCTTGATTTTACTGGATTGCCGTCCCCGCCAATTCTTCCAAGCAAGGTTGGGCGGGGACAGGCTGTGGCTACGCCTTCTCGCAATGACGAAAAACGTATTATGCAGAGGTCTCTACTTTTCGCTGCGAAGCGAGCGTACCTTCAAATAAGAACTTTATAGTTCTTATTTGTAATAACTATAAGAATGATGAGTTTAAAAATCCCTGAATCCTGACCTCAGACCTCTGAACCCTACACCCTACAACAGCGGTGCAGAAACGCTTCTGGTTAGTGGGATTAAACCAAACGGCAGAAGATTAGGAACAACAGAATTAAATGGATAACTTGCTGTAATCACCTTATAAGTAACGCCATTAATATTTTGCGATACAGAGGTAACAGTAAATTGTGAGCTGTCAAAACCATACAGATTATCTTTTGCTTTTGTGACAATTTCCGAATCATATGCCGATGTATTAACAATAGCGTAACGTGCCGCTTCTTCAATTGCCAGCTCCATGGTATGCAAAACCCAATAAGCGCGGCTGAACTCTATAATTCCAAATATAAAGAGTATGAATACGGGAAACACGAGAGCCATTTCCAAAGCCGCCGCGCCTTTTTCATCTATCCTTATTCTTTTAACAAATCCTGGCATACGCATAATCATTTAACCTGAACTGTGGCTGATTTTGAAATAGTGTAAGAATTGGTTGGATAATTATCATATGGTAAAATTATCGGCACAGCATAACTGGCAGTTATGGTATTATAAGTATTTGCCACAGCACCACTGCTGCATATAGAGCCACAAGCACTGCTAACACCGGCACATTGGCAGAATTGATTAACTGTTACAGAAACACTCCCGCTGGGAAAACCGCTTGCAGTTTGTATCACCTGCGCTATTCCGGAATTATCATCCGGATAGGAAATTGCATATTGCACCCCTGCCCGGACGCTGCTACTGAGTATAACAGATTTGTTTATTACAGTTGCTATATCTACGGCTACAGGTATTAAAAAAACAAAGCTTACCGCCACAAGCGCGAATTCAACAGCCGCCGCGCCTTTTTGATTTCTTAGAAATCTATTAAAAATAATTCCCAATTTTTTCATCGCCTATTCCTGCAGCTTAACTGCCCCAGCAAACCCAGGTGTGATCTGTGACATTCCGCTGCCAGAACAATCAGCTTTTATATTATTATTTCCAAAAAAATTAACCATATTACTTACTATCTGTGTGCAAGCTGCATTGATGGTACTGCCACCATTAAAAGTAACCTCACCGCTTGGCAGGTAAATAGCTCCATTTATATTCATAGTCGAACCGCCGTTGAATTTGTTAAGATTATTGATAGTAGCATTGCGATCCTGATAAAAGGCAATTCCTGAATATTCACCGCTGGTCGGAGCATTAATAGATACCGTCGCTCCACCATTTATGGTTATATCTGGATAACCGGAATTACTGGAGCTAGTGAGGATAAAAGTAACTCCAGTGCCTGTAAGTGTTGCTTGCGCGCCAATATCAAAAGCACCACGATCGATTATATATTCCCGGATTTAATGTAACATTGGCGTGTGAGGTTAATTTAAACCCATTACAATAAACACCTGGATTGATGGTGACTGTAGAGTGAGTGCTGAAATTATTATTATCACAACCGCTATATGTCGGCACTGTCATATTAGCATAAGGATCTGGTGTCTCATCACCATTAATCGTTGGAGACACTGCTGCGTTGAACACCGCCGAACCACCAACCTGATAATTCCCCACAGTGTGTAAACTATATACATTGGTATTGGAGTTACCAGTTATGTCTACAGAGGCACTTATGTTAGAGTTTGATATAAGCGTGCAGGTAGGCATATTCATAGTTGAACTACCAGTTATATCTATACCGGTACCATTTCCCGCCAAAGCCATTACACAACCACCACCACTACCTGCAGTTTGTTTAACGGCTACAGCCCTGGCACTTACAACAGTATTGCTGCCTAAAAACAAACTTGAAAAAGTAAGAGACTGTGTTTTTGATATAATAACTTCGACGGCATTATTATTGGTGGTGTAGCCCCCTGCTAGTGGCGGATTATTAATTGTAACAGTTACACCGCTTGGAAAACCATTCTGCGTAACAGCATACTGGGCTGCTGATGTACGTTTTGTTGTTGTTGTTTCGCGCGCACCAGCAAGTGCTGCCGTATCCGCCGCCGTTTGTAAATTACGTTTGCTTAAATACCACGAACCTGTTTCCACACCCAGACCAACCATCCCTATGACCACAGGCAGAATAACCGTCCAGGCAAGCATAATTCCGCCGTCCTGTGCTTTATAAAATTCTGAGAACCGGATTATCCTTTTCATAAATACCCCATTGCTATAAATGCTCAAGCAGTAACAGATACCAACAGATACTTGCCGACCCAATAAATATATGTGATAGACAAATTATACAGTTACAGTATTAATATAGTGTTATTAAATGCTGGAAATATAACTAAATTAGTTATTTATTTAAATAAACTATATGTAAAATTTTATGCATAAAATGCACGGTAATTTCTCAGTATGAATCCTACAGAAAAATCAATTTTTGGCGCGAATTATCGGGAAGTAGAAGTAGGTGAGATAGCCTATATCGCCCGCGAAACCCCGCTTAAGCTCGCATGTGGTGTCGAAGTTTCCAACATACCGATGGCATATCAGACCTATGGCAAATTAAACCCCGACAAAAGCAACGTGATACTCGTCTGCCACGCCCTGACCGGCGACCAGTATCTTTGCGGCACGCATCCGGTAACCGGCAAGGAAGGCTGGTGGGACAGGATGGTAGGTGCGGGAAAACCGATAGACACCGATAAATTCTTCGTTATCTGCTCCAACATAATCGGCGGTTGCATGGGTTCTTTCGGGCCAAAACGTGTAAACCTGGCAACCGGCAAAACTTATGGGCTGTCCTTCCCTTTCATCACCATTGACGACATGGTGAAAGCGCAAGCACTGCTGCTTGACCAATTGGGAATCGATAAAATTTTCTGCGTCATTGGCGGTTCAATGGGCGGGATGCAGGTTCTGGAATGGGCGCGGCGTTTTCCCGAGCGTATTTTTGCGGCTGTTCCAATTGCCACCTCCACCCGCCAGTCAGCGCAGAATATCGCTTTCCACGAAATCGGCAGGCAGGCGATAATGTCTGATCCCGACTGGTGCGATGGTGATTATATCTCGCATAAAAAATATCCGGCAAAGGGTCTGGCAGTGGCGCGCATGGCAGCGCATGTAACCTACCTTTCCGAAAGCATGCTACAGGAAAAGTTCGGGCGCAACCTGCAAAATGGTGAAGCTTATACTTACGGTTTCGGTGCCGATTTCCGGGTGGAAAGCTACCTACGTCATCAGGGCGCAAGCTTCGTTGAGCGTTTCGATGCCAATTCCTACCTCTACCTCACCCGCGCTGCCAGCTATTTTGACCTGACTCGTGGCGGCACCCGCAAACTCACCGATGTTTTTTCCGGAACTCACATCCGTTTCTGCGTAGTGTCATTTTCCAGCGACTGGCTCTATTCCTCGGTTGAAAGCCGCAACCTGGTACGCGCATTAAATGCCGTGCGCGCCGATGTCAGCTTCACCGAAATTGAAAGCGACAAAGGCCACGATTCTTTCCTGCTGGAACTGCCCGAATTCGATAATGCCGTGCGCGGATTTATTGAAGGCTCTGCAAGGCTTCTGTCATCCCGGGCTTGACCCGGGATCCAGAGCCACAAATTCTGTCAGTGGTTTTTGCACTGGATCCCGACTTTTGTCGGGATGTCAAATCAAACAAAAAACTGAACCATTATCGCAATGCCAAAAGGAATAGTAATAGCAAAATTCTTCTGTGCTACTTTGGCAATTACCCATGTAACAATATAAGCACCCACAAGCAGCAGAAGGAATTTGGGAAATGCCGCTGAACCTACGCATATTCCCGCCATCGCCATCAGCTCCGCCTGTTTCGGCAGGCGGTAGATATGCCCTTCTTTAGTGATGGATTTGCGCCATATAACCGCACCGATTATAGCCCCAAATAACCCACCCAGCACAAATCCAAACAAACCTCCGTCAATATCCATGCGCGTAAGCATACCGGTCACGATAACCATAATCATGACCTTGCCCATAATCAGCTTTTCATTCACCTCAATTGCAGCCAAAATAATGAGGAATGACGCAAGGAAACATACGAGTATGAACATATCACCAAAGCCATAGCGCAGGAATGCCAGCACAAAAATCGAAGCCAGCAGAATCTCGGTAACAGTATGAGAAATGGGAAATGATGTTCCGCAATAACGACAGCGATGGCGCAATAACATAGCCGAAAAAACCGGAAATAAATCGCGCACCTGCAATAACGTGCCGCAACTCCCGCAATATGGTGCTTTATCCAGAAGCAACCGTCCACGCGGCAAACGGTGAATCAGCGAGCAGGCATAGTTGCCAGCCGCCAACCCCATAACCACTGCCCAGATAATCCCCGCCCAGATAAACCTGGTTTCCATGCTTTGCATTGCGGGAAAAATATTCTCTATCATAAAACCTCAATTACTTATTACAGAAGCGATAAGCAAGGATTTTACAGGTTGTTATAGAATTTGAACAGAGGAAATATAAGCATTTGCTAACAAATAACTTATATATCCTGTTCCTGCCCCCCACATCAGTAGCAAAGGCTAAATGGAAATACTCTAGGCCGCGCGAACCCCAACCAGGAATGATTTCACTTCATGGCTCAGGCTCTCAGACTGCCTGGAAAGCATCTTAGCTGCCTCCAGCACCTGCTTGGTAGATTCCGAGGTTTCCTGTATAGACCTTGTTACCGAGCCTATTCCCTGGGTAATTTTATCTACTCCGGCTGAAGCCGTTGTCATATTTCTTGCAACATCCTGATTAGCCGCACTCTGCTCTTCCACCGCCGCAGAGATTGCTGTGGAATATTCATTCACTTTTGCAACAGCATCTTTTATGGTTTTAAGCGCATCCACAACCTCAGCTGAAACATTTTGCACTTCTCTGATCTGCGTCTGGATTTCCCCGGTGCTTTTCTGGGTCTGGCTGGCAAGGTTTTTTACCTCGCTAGCTACAACGGCAAAACCCTTTCCAGCTTCACCCGCGCGCGCTGATTCGATAGTAGCATTAAGCGCAAGCAGGTTGATCTGCCCGGATATTTGCTCGATAGAAGTAGCCATACCACCAATAGCTTCCGATGCCTGGGCAAGATTCTGCGAGGATTGATTAGCGGAATCCACTTTATTTACAGTATCGTGAATTGCCTGCATAGATTTCGAAATCTGCGAATTAATTTCCTTAACGGCCGAGGTCATTTCTTCTGCCGCTGCTGCAACCGACTGTACGTTTGCTGCTGTTGCCTGTGAAGCTTTAGATACCTCAACTGACTGATCCCCGGCAGTTTCCGCTGATTTACTCATTTCCTCAGCAGTCTGGTAAAGTTCGGTAGACGCTGCCGCAACCGAAGAAACAATACCTTGCAAACCAGATTCAAAATCATCGGCTAGTTTATTCATCATCGCTTTCTTATCAGCTTCAGCGCGTATCTCATTTTCTTTTTGCTTAGCTTCAAGATGCAGTTTCTGCAGTCCATTCTCCTTGAAAATTTCTGCCGTGCGCGCAATATCGCCAACCTCATCTTTACGATGAGCACCAATTACAGCTATATCAAATGTCCCTTCAGCAAGCTGCTGCAATATAGAAACAATAGCTGCTATAGGACGGGCAATACCATAGCGCGCGAGAATAAATCCCATCAGCGACCCAGCGACAAGACCGATAACCAGCACAATAACCATAACCTGTGATATATTGTGATACACTGCGGTAATATCATCAGATAACCTGGCCATATTTTTTGCGGAATCATCGGAATATGCAGTCACAATTTTATGCAATGATTCTGCTTCATCATCACTGCTATGCGCCGCTTCCTTAACTTTTCCCTGCATTTCCGAAAGAGTAAAATTTTCAATTGCCGAAGCCGTTTTTACCGTGTGTTCAAGCGCAGTAATATAATGGTCATACTGACTTCTGATTTTTTCCAGTGTTTCCTTCTGATGTTCATCCACCAGCTGTTCAAGAGCAATGACATTATCATCAAACTGTTTTTTCTCTACTTCCATCTCAGAAGAAACACTTGCAATTGTTTGAGCGCTGGGATCAGCCACCATATGCATTTTCAACTGGTCAAGCGTCAAAATATTTTCACGCAGGCTACCAGCAAGCAGAGCTTCTTTTGCCGATTCTTCCATATCATTGGCTTTTAAGTCCAATGTTTTCAGGGAATGAATGCCGAGCACTCCCATTACTATGACCAGTGAGCCCATGAAAGCCACGAGCATCATTAATTTTGATAAAAGCCTGCGATTATGAAACCATGACATACTTGTCTCTCCCGTTTTTGTGTTTATTACTTAACAATACGTGTATCTAAAGTGCTTAAGAACGTCCCAAAGAAAGACGACCAATAACAAGGACTACTAACTAATATAATTTATGCAAGCTATTAATATAGACCAATTAAAATAATTTCTGATTGTTGTTAAAAAGTATCAATTGAATTTAATTGCAGAAAAATAATGATTATAATTTTACTGTCCCACGCAATTGATTGATAGATTGGGGAAAATATTTCTTATCATATTTCCCACCATTTTTCCTAAACAAATCTGGCAGTTTTTCCCAGCTTTCCTGCGGATAGAGGTGATGTATGCCATGCAGGTTGAAATTAAGCAGGTATTTTTCCATAAATTTTGGAAGTTCAAGGTTATAGCCATGCTTAACGTCATTAACCGGCGTGCGGTAATGATAAACATAATCAAGGAAGGAAATCATAAAGCCACGAAGGAGGAAAAATAGCGCGAGAATATACCAGTGACTGCCATAAAGATAAAAGCTCGTTCCCCACACCAGCAGAATAATAACCGTATCCACACGCACCTGATCCAGCCCTTTATTTATAATCTGCATCGCCACTTCATAGTTATATGATTTTTTGATAAATATTGTATCCAGTGCCTTGCCTATAGTCCTGCGTGGCAGAAAGCTCATAAATGGCGCGACCACCTCGTTAATATACAGCCCGATAAGCAGATAATAATAATAAATTATATTATCTTTGCGCTGCGAGCTGGAGCGCGAAACTTCCGGCTGTTCATACTGCGTACGGTTCAGCCGGTGATGCACAAGATGCGCAGGTTTCAGCAAACCAAACGCCGAACCGAAACAAATTCCCATTATCCTTCCCGCTATATTGTTGAGCGAACGCGCAGAATAAAAAATCACATGTACCGCTTCATGGATCAACGCCCAGAATTGATTGCTGAGCAGCGCGACAAACAGAATCAGCCATAAATATTCCGGCTGCTCGGCGAACATAAGCGGCATCACAAACGCCACGCCTATCGCAAGACCAACATGCAGCGCAAACAGAGCGAAATTAATTGCATAAATTTTCGTTGGTTTCGTCATTTATCTAATCCCTAATGCCTAATCCCCAATGCCTAACGCCTAATGCCTAATCCCTACCCTTCAAGCCTCCACAAACCGCACCTCATCACCAACCCTAAGCCCCATAGTTTGCGCAATATCCGCCGCAACAGAAATACCATTTTTGCCTTCTTCAAGCAAGCCCAGCCCCATGCGGAAATCAGAAAGCCTGACGGTTGCCAGCATAAATTTGGCAGAACCAGACAGTTCTTTTATTTCAGCAATCTTCGCCTTTTTGCTTTTCCTGATAGTACGAATCTGGGCGCGCTCAGCCTGCATGGTCGGGCCAGCATCAAACACGTCAATATAACCCTGATGACGGAATCCTTCATTCTCCAACAAATGCAAAGCTGCTTTCGATGCCTCAAGCGGCACGCCAATAACTTCCTGCGCCTTTTTATCCAGCAGATCCACATAGATCGGATATCTAGGCATCAAATCACTGATAAACTGACCGCCTTTAGTGGCAGTAATAAAATCAGCTTTTTTAAAATCCATCTGGAAAAAATGCCCGGCAAGGTTGCGGTAAAATGGCGAGTCTCCATTTTCGTCCTGCACTCCACGAATTTCAGAAATCACCGTATCCGAAAACAGTTCGGGAAACTGCGCCATAAACAAATAGCGACAACGCGACAGAAATTTGCCGATTCCATCACGGCGATAATCAGGCAGCAAAAACAGCGAACCAATTTCACTCGCCCCCGTATAGTCATTTACCATATGCAGAACTTTCTGCAATGAATAAACCCCAACCACATCCGAAGATTGCACAATCGTTGAAAGCTTATAGGAGTAAAACGGATGTTTTATTCCTACATGCGCCACCACCCCCGCCGTTCCCACCAGTTTTTTACTGCTGACATCTTCCAGCACGAATAAAAACCGTTCATCACCTTTCATATGCGCGCTTCCGGCAAAGCTGGCAACTGCATTTTCAATCTTGGTTTTGAGTACCCCGGCATCTTCCGGCAGCGAGGTCATGCCAATACCCGCCTCATGCGCAAGGGCGAGGATTTCTGCATGGTCAGACATGGTAACTGGTCGCACTAGCATCATATAATAACTACCTTAATCAGAAAATTTCTCCAGTATCCTGCCGTCCCAATATACTGATAATTTCTACTTTATCATCAACAATACGATCTCACTGCCCTGCATCTTTCTAAAATACTTGTCATGCCAGCGAAGGCTGGCATCCAGTAAAAAGGAAAATGGATACCAGACAGCTCAGTTTTCCTAGCCATTCGTTACACTCATGGGGAAAACTGGCTTCTGGTATGACAAGATGTCGGGTGGTAAGATCCGCATACGCTACACCTAAACTCTTATTAGATCTATTTCTGCTTGCTCGCTAAGTTTATAATTCGCCATTACGTCGCAATTCTTCTTTAAGTTCTTCTAACATCTCTTCGCCAGTTTGATTTACAAAACCACTATTTTCACCTTCTATCAGCTTCGCGCGGATTTTTTCAATCTGCTCCTGCCGCTCTCGCGCTCTGCGGATAAGGTCATTAACCACTTCACTCTTGCTGGAATATTCTTCACTCTCAACCAGCGAATTCAGCCATTTATCATTTGGGGTAGTAAAAGAAATGCTTTGCCGTATCATAAATCTTCCTCCATTTTTGGTGCAATTATGGTGCTATTTTACACCAAAAACGCACCTATTGGAAGAAAAAATTACAGACAAAATTACAAATTATTCTATATCAACCCCTTATTAAAAGCATCGCGCAGCACTTTTTCAACGCGCACATTGTAACCTTTACCAACTGCCTTAATAGCATTCACCAAATCCGGAGAAAAACGAAAAGCTATCATCTGCTTCGGCGCATCGGAAACTGGACGACCACGCTTCTGGATTTTTGCCAGTTTCTTTTGCAATGAAGCTGGAAGCTCAGAAAATGATTTTGCATTTTTGAAAAATTTATCTGTAAGTTCAGGAACGTCATCATCATCTAACAGAATTTTTGTGCCATCTTCATATTCAATGTATTGCTTTTTTTTCATATTTATTCCTTTCCCTTAAATTGGCTTTTCGTAGGCTTATAACACGAATTCCATTAGGTCTTTCTACATAGCATAGCACATGCAGCCTTTCATAAAGATACCCAAGAGCTATATACCTAGTTTCACCATAATCTTTACGCGAATCAACTTCAATTTGAGCTGAAAAATAATCAAAATCCGCAGCCTCGACAAACGATATACCGTGTTTGACTATGTTCTTTTCATTTTTTGCCTTATCAAATTCTACATCCATGCCACCACCTATTTATTGTATTAGCAAAAAATAGAGAAGTCAAGTACATCCTACCTGCCAGATACAAACTCCGCTATGGCACTTTCCAGACGCGCAAGCCCACCCGCCATCTCAGTTTCCTTGATAATAAGCGGTGGCAGGAAGCGCAGCACATTAGGCCCAGCCTGCAGCACAATAACTCCATGTTTACGGGCAAGATCAGCAATATCACCGGCCTTGCCGTGAAATTCCGGTTTAAGCTCCGCGCCAATCATCAGCCCGCGCCCACGAATTTCAGAAAATAACGAGTATTTTTTATTTAAATCTTTAAGTGCCGAAACCAACTGTTTGCCCCGCGCAACAACATTTTTCGCCAGCTCTTTTGATTGCAATGTTTTAAGCACCACCCGCGCCACCGCGCAAGCAACAGGGTTACCGCCAAAAGTCGAACCATGACTGCCAAACTGGAAAGTATTTTCCACTTTCTCACCATAAAGCATCGCGCCAATAGGCAGGCCACCGCCCAGTGCCTTCGCCAGCGTCACCACATCCGGCTTCACTCCGTCTTCGGCAAAATGCGAAAATAATTTACCAGTCCGCATCATTCCGTCCTGCACCTCGTCAATCATCAAAAGTGCGTCATGCTTATGGCATAAATCCTGGACATGCTTCAGGAAACCTTTTGCAACCGACGTAACTCCGCCCTCACCCTGCACCACTTCCAGCATCACTGCACAGGTTTTATCAGAGATCGCTTTTTCAATAGCTGCAAAATCATTAAATGGCACATAGGTAAATCCACCCGGAAGCGGTTCAAATCCCGCCTGATATTTCGGCTGTGCGGTAGCAGTGATTGCCGCCAGCGTGCGCCCGTGGAATGACCCGACAAAGGTTATGATTTCACGCTTTTCAGGTGGACGACCTTTATCCGCCGCATATTTGCGCGCCAATTTTATAGCCGCTTCGTTGGCTTCCGTGCCAGAATTGGTGATGAATACGCGCTTAGCAAATTTTGAAGCTTTCACCAATTCTTCTGCGAGTAGAACCACAGGTTCAGTAAAAAACACATTGCTGGTATGGCAAATATTTTTTGCCTGTGCAGTCATCGCCGCAATCAGTTTTTTGTTATTATGCCCAAGGCTGGTAACCGAAATACCTGCGCCAAAATCAATATAATCATTGCCGTCAGCATCCCATATTTTCGCGCCAATACCTTTGGCAACAATCATCTCACGTGGTTTATACGCCAGCGAATAATATTTTTTTCCCTTGGCAATTAAATCTTTGGTTTTTTTCGTTACCAGTTTTTTTTTCATATTATCTCCCTATTCAAATAGTTCGTCATTGCGAGAAGGCGTAGCCTTCGCCGCAATCCAGTAACATAGTAAGCTAGATTGCTTCGTTTCACTCGCAATGACTAATTGCAAATATTTCATATCGGCTTGGCTTCCTTAAGAACATCATCTTTTATTACCCAATGCAAAGTTGGCTCAAATACAAAATCAATTTTACGGTGAAAAATTTCTTCAAGCGCGACAGGAAAACCAAAGATTTGCAGCCCCATATTCACATCTTTAATTCTATTCACCAATATATCAATATCACTATCTTCCCGCTCCTGCCCCCGCGCCACCGAGCCAAAAACGCGCACGTCTTTAAGCCCGCAATCTTTGGCAATTGCTAGAATTTTTTCTCGGTTTTTGCGAAGTTCGTCGAGAAGTGCCATAAATTCATTTATCCATATGTCTTTCCCGCGCGATCGCATCGGCAATAATAATTTTCATAAGTGATTGATACGGCACATCACGCTTATTTGCCATAACCTTTATATCGTCCAGCATAGACAAAGGCAGCCGAAGAGAAATAGTTTGCGATGAAGGTTTCAGATTTGGAAAAATGGTATGTCTAGCCTTGCTCCAATCTATATAATCAGCCGTATCATGTTTTTCCCAGAACTTAAATTCTTCCTCTTCACTCTTAAATTTTGGAATCGGCTTCAGTTTCTTTGATTTCATAAATCCTCCTTTCCGTACGACTCATAGCTCTTGCCGAAATAATTCGCACTTTATTTGCGCGAACGGTAAAAGAAATAAACAATTTTTTATTCTCCTGTGTCTTGCCTAGCGCATGATAGCGTGCTTCATAATATGAATGTCTTTCATCATCCAGGATCAACAAAGGGCTGCACATAAAAATCTGCTCCGCCTCCTGCTTGCTGATGCCATGCTTTTTCCAGCTTTTATGCTGATTAAAATCATCCCACTCAAAGCTGATAAGCAGCTGCAATAATGTCTTATGCATAATTGTAGTATATTGAAAAAATATACAAAATCAAGCAAACATCTTGGCAAAATTGCGTTTTGTGCGTTTTTTCCAGTGTGCGCGGTGATAGGCATCAGAGGCTAGAAGTGGCAGGACGCTGCTCGCTTCCGCATAAACCATCTGCTCATAAGCCGTGTCCACCTTGCCCCATGAGCAGGCTTCTTTCAGTGTGCTGGAGCTGCACGCACCATCGCGTGAATCAGCAACGGTAACCTGCACCGCGTATTTATGCATATCAACTTCTTCGCCCAGAATCTCGGCGCAAACTACCGTATCCTGCACAAAGTTTTTCGGCACGCCACCACCAATCATCAACAAACCAGTAGTTCCCGCCTTGATTTTAATATCGGTGAGTTCATGGAAATCAGCGATGGAATCAATGGTGATATAAGGTTTTTTCGCTTTCTTGCGCTCCGCCTGATGCACAACCAGCCCAAAACCCGCCGAAGAATCGGTAAATGCCGGGCAGAAAATCGGCACGTTATGTTCATAAGCAAGCTGCACCAGCGAATCTTTTTTCTTGGCGTTTTTGGTCAGCCACCGTCCCATTTCGTGGATAAAGGCGCGGGAGGAATATGCGCCCGGCTTCAGCCCATCGGCTATTTTTCTGATGGTATGGTCGCAATTCTGCAACTCTTCTTCATCGATATAAGTGTCATAAATCCGGTCGATATAATTATCGCGCAGATGTTTATCATCAACAAATGGGCTGCCTTGATAATGTTTAAAACCGAGAGCTTCAAAAAAATCCATATCCACAATCGAAGCACCAGTTGCCACAATCGCATCCACCATATTGTTTTTCACAAGGTCAGCATAAAGCTTCATGCACCCACCCGCTGAGGTCGAGCCAGCCAGCGTCAGGAAGATCGAGCATTTTTTATCAGCCAGCATCATGTTATAAATTTCGGCAGCCTTGGCGAGGTCACGCGAAGTGAACGACATATTCGCCATCTGGTCAATTATCGGGCGCGCATCAAACGATGTAATATCAATATGCTTCACTGGCTTAGAAAGCATTTGTTGTTTCAAGGTTATTTTCTGTGTCGGTTTCTTTTTAGCAGTTTGTTTCATTGCGTTGCCCCTAAAGTTGGATAATTGGATAATAAGATGATAAGATTATTAGATAATTCAAAGATTGCAAGCCATAACCTCACTTTTCCTCTCTCTCTGAAAGGGAGAGGAAAAGCAGAGTTTTTATAGAATTCTCCTAAATGTGCATAATTTTATGTGGCATAAGCTGGTAGCCCATTGCCACAATTATAGCATTCACACTCTCAAAGCGCGGTTTTGCATCTTCAGACAAAGCTTTTTGCAAGCCCTTCCTCGTAATACCAGCCGCATCTGCCGTAGCGGACACACCCTTAACACGACTAATCATCCGCAAAGCAGATAATAATGCGCCCGTATCTTTGTCCTTTGCATGTTCTTCAAAAGCAATGGTCAAAAAATCATCAATTTCTTCGGGATGATTCCTGTAATATTCTTCCTGCACTTCATTAAATTTTCTAAATTTACGCATGGTTTAGATACTCCTTCCAATATGCTTTTGCCTCTTTAATATCTTTTTTCTGACTATTTTTATCGCCTCCACACAACAGAACAACGATACAGTCCTCCTGCTCACCAAAATATACCCTATACCCAGACCCAAAAAATAACCTTAATTCACTCAACCCTTCACCTATCGCCTTTACATCTCCATAATTACCTTGTTCAAGGCGAGCTAAACGAGTTTCAATTCTTTGCCTTGTCAAACTATCCCGAAGAGAAAATAGCCACTTTGTAAATGGCTCTATCCCATCTTCATTCTCATAAATTATTAAATTTTTTGGCTTTGATGATTTCATGCCCAATCATAGCACATGCGTACTAATGTACGCAAGAAGAAAAACCCACAAAAAACCACAAAAAAACCCCGTTCCTCTACGATACTGAGAAACGGGGCTTAAATAATGTTATTTAACCAAATCCAAATTAGCGCGACAATAACTGCTCAGATTTAGCCGTACTTGCAATATATGATTTAGCTACTTCAATTCTTTCAGCGTGACTTGTAATAAGATTTGTTGCCTTCTTCCGTGATTTAATGGCTTTTTTTGCAGTTCGTTCCAAAAGCTTTGCCAGATATTCTTCAGAGTTGGCATTTTTCCTATCTTGTATCTCATGGGATCTAAGCATAGCGTTCCTAGTTGCATTTACCTCACTCGCCACCGCTTGTTTTAAATCAACCGGAAGAGTATCCAATAGTGGTGTTTCATGGTTTAGAGATTTTGTTACTTTATTTTTAGGTCTAGCCATAAAATTCCATATGATCTTTATAAATTAAATTCCGTAGCAAAACATTAGCACAAGAAACCGGAAAATTATTATTACAATATTGTGAAATTGGCAGGAACCGCCATCTATAGCAGCAACACATTGATTATTATCGTATTTTTGTCACCCCGCATTTATTGCGGGGTCTGTATTACATCACCACGCCCAACCTTGCTTGGAAGAATTGGCGGGGATCTTTCTCTTCGTCAACCCCGCCTTGCGCGGGGATCTAGGGGAAAACCACTGACAGAATTTGTGGCTCTAGATCCCGGGTCAAGCCCGGGATGACAGCTTCCCGAACCCCGAACCCCGAATCCCTAATCCCGAATCCCGCCCCCTCAGAAATTATCCTTAAACCAATGGACAATTTTCTCAAACCCGACCATCAGCCCGCCACGGTGGCGATGTATGTCGAATAACTGCTCTTCGCGTGGCTTGTTAACCCTATATTCCAGCATCCCCAGAGCCGTGGCAAAAGCAGGGCCGCTCACCGATTCAGCCAGCCCCGAAAGCATCCGCGGTCTGCCCAGGCGCACCTGTTTACCCAATATATTCCCCGCCAGCTCGCGCACGCCGAGTAACTGGCTCGCCCCGCCGGTAAGCACCACTCTTTTGCCTGCCTGCGCCGCCACATTACTCATCTCGATCTTGCTGCGGATCATCTCAAAAATTTCTTCCAGACGCGGGCGAATCACCCCCACCAGCATCGAGCGTGGCATGGTGTTGCTTTCATCGGAATCTTCCTCGCCGAGAGGTGGCACATCGACCATAATCTGGTCATCACTTGCCGTCACAATCGCGCTGCCATGCAGAGTTTTCAGGCGTTCGGCGTGTGACAGGCTGGTGGAAAGCCCGCGCGCAATATCATTGGTAACGTGCATCCCGCCAATCGGCACACAGTCAGTGTACACATTTTTGCCGCCGGCAACCACACAGAAACTAGTGCTGCCCGCGCCCATATCAATCAGCGTAACCCCTAGCTGTTTTTCATCATCATCAAGGCAGGAAAGCGCGGAGGCATAGGGCGCGGCGACAAAATCATCGACATTCAAATGGCAACGCCCGACACAATGCGCTAAATTATGCATCACCCCGGCAAGACCGGTAATCATATGCACATCCGCGCCTAGTTTTTTGCCGAACATTTTACGCGGATCAACAATCCCGCGCGCCCCATCCAGATAATAAGATACCGGTATCGAATGTAAAATCTCATGTTCATTATGGGCGATGCTTTCCCGCGCCTGCTCGATGATGTCCATAATATCGCGGTCAGTAACTTCCTCACCAAATAACGACATTTCCACAGTAACATTGCGCGAATTTAAATTACCACCGGAAAGGCTGATCATAACACTTTCAACTGTCCCGCCCGCCATCTGTTCGGCAGCGTGTACCGCGTTGGTAATCGAGGTTTCCGCCTCGGCAAAATCAGTTATCACCCCAGCGCGGATACCTTTGGAAAGCTGGTGTCCGATACCGGCGATTTTTATTTCACCGGCCGAATCAATATAGGCGATAAAACAGGCAATTTTCGCCGTGCCAATATCAAGAACGGCAATACTGCCATTACCGCTTTTTTTGAGAGGTGTCTGTGACTTTTTACGTTTCACTTAAGTATCTTTCGCATTAGTTGGTTTAATGTCTATTTCATTTTCAGGTAACTTAATAAACAACCTCCCATCAATACGCAAGTCAATCACTTTAATATCGCGATCCAGCAATTTTTCTTTTTGTTGTAGTTCAGCCAGTTTCTTCCAGGCAGCAAGATAATCTTCTTCCGGCAACTGCACTTCAATATCTTCATTTCCACCACTTGTATTCGCAGCTTTCAGCTTAATATTCCACCGCCGGTCACCAATCCACACCGCCGCCACAAAACGCTTCGAAAGCTCTGGCTGTGAATCAATCAGCTTGCGGAGGCTTTCAACATTTTTCGGCGCGCCTTCGCCAACAACAAGTGGTAGCGATTTATAGGGCGTAATGTCAAGCCCACTCATCACCACCCCGTTATCATCTATCAGCGATTTTTTACCTTTATACTGCCATATGGCGACCGGCTCTCTTTCCACCACCCGCACATACAAGGTATCCGGCAAAGCGCGCTCAATAGTTGCATATTTTATGCTCTCGATTTTCTCCAGCCTTTCACGCATTTCGTCAAGGCGCAAATGCAGAATAGGCTCGCCTTTGCTAACATCAAGGGCTTTATTAATTTCTTCCATCGATGTCCGGTTGCGCCCTTCAATATACATATTTTCTACAGCATATCCCGATTTCGCCGTAGCTCCATATACTTTATCAGACACAAACTGAAATCCACGGCTGAAAGCACTGGTTTTCCACGCCCATATACCAGCACCAGCTATTAACACAATAAGCAACACCCCACCGGCAATCTGCAGTTTCTGCATTAATTGCTGACGCTTTATCTGCAGTTCCTTTTCGCGGATAACCTGTTTAGATTGCCTGTGCCGCGATGAAAGCTTCTCTTCTTTTTTCTTTTTCTTAGCCATAACGAACTACCTGTTATTCTGTCATCCCGAGCGTAGCCGAGGGATCTTAGCTAATCCCCAATCCCTAATGCCCAATGCCTAATCCCTTACTACCCCACCCGCGCCGCCGCAACCAACTCCTGCACCAATTCGTTAAACGAAATCCCCACATACGCGGCAATTTCTGGCGACAGGGAAAGCGAAGTCATACCCGGCTGGGTATTAATTTCCAATATGTAAAAATCTTTGCCGTCATAGCGAAAATCCGAGCGCGTAAGCCCACGGCAACCCAGCGCGCGGTGAGCAATAAGCCCCATCTGCATCACCGCGTCATATTCATCTTTTGTAAGCGGTGCTGGGCAAAGATGCTCGGTTTTGCCATCGGTATATTTATTTTCATAATCATAAAATCCCGATTTCGGGCGAATCTCAGTAACTCCCAGCGGTTTATCATTCAACACCGCAACCGTTATTTCCCGCCCTGCGATATATTCCTCAACCAGCCAACTTTCCCCTCTCCCCGCAGGGGGGAGGGTTAGGGAGGGGGGGAAAGATAGTTGGGAGGGAGTTTTATTATCCCTATCATAAAATATATAAACCCCAACGCTAGAACCCTCATTCGCTGGTTTCACCACATAAGGCCGCTTCATCGGTTCATTCGCCAGCAACTCTTCATGTGTCACCAATTTTCCAACTGGGACTTTAAGCCCCGCCGCTGCAAAAACAACTTTCGCCAGCGGCTTATCCATCGCCACTGACGATGCCATAACCCCAGAATGGGTATAAGGAATTTTCATAATTTCCAGCAAGCCCTGCACGCAACCATCCTCACCAAACCTGCCATGCAGCGCGTTGAACACCACATCCGGCTTGGTTTGTTTTAAAACCTCGGCAATGTCAGGTTGAACATCAATTTCCGTAACCTTATATCCAAGCTCGCGCAAAGCCTTGGCGCAAGCCGCGCCACTATTCAGCGAAACCTCACGCTCCGCCGACCACCCACCTTTTAATACTGCAACATGTTTTGTCATTTATCTTCCTTACTTTCTGTCATCCCGCACTTGATGCGGGATCCAGAGCCACAAACTCGTCAGTGATTTTTGCCATAGATCCCCGCCAATTCTTCCAAACAAGGTTGGGGCGGGGATGACAGTAAAAATCTACTTCTTCCCTATCCTCTTAATTTCCCACTCTAGCATAATTCCAGTTTTTTCAAACACCCGTTTTATCACTTCTTCACCGAGATTTTCAAGGTCAGAGGCTGTTGCATTTCCAGTATTAATCATAAAATTGCAATGAAGCTCGGACATTTGCGCGCCGCCAATAGTCAGCCCACGGCAACCGGCTCTATCAATCAATTCCCACGCTTTATAATCATCCGGGTTTTTGAAAGTACTACCACCAGTGCGCGTGCGGATTGGTTGGGTTTCCTCACGTTTACTATTAATCTCTTCAATCATCTCTACGATTTCTTCTCTATCGCCAGCCTCACCGCGCAGAACCACCGCAGTCACAATCGCCCCTTCCGGCAGTTTACTGTTACGATAGATAAAACCTATCTCAGAATTGCTAAGGCGGCGGATAGTCCCATCACGTTCAACAATTTCTGCTTCCACCAACACCTGCGAAATATCCCGCCCATATGCCCCAGCATTCATCCGCACCGCACCGCCGATAGTCCCCGGAATTCCGCTTAAAAACTCAAGCCCCGCAAGCGAATTCTCCGCAGCGAATATAGAAACATTGATGTCCAGCATCCCCGCCCCTACTGACAACTGACAATCAGAAACTGAAACCTCCGTAAACCCCCTACCTAACCTAACCACCACCCCGTCAATCCCACCATCACGCACGATGATATTAGAGCCAACACCAAGCACCGTAACTGGAATTTCCTTTGGCAGCTCCTTAAAAAAATCAGCTAAGTCCTGCGTGTTTTCTGGCTTGAAAAAATACTGCGCGCAGCCACCCACCCGCAACCAATTGGTTTTCGACAGGTCAAAATTCTGGCGCACGCGGGAAAGTAAATCAGGCTTAAGGCTTATGGATTGTGGCTTAAGAGATAAGTCCATATTTATATTTCCTGTTCAATTTCCTTGATAAAACTTTCCAAAGAATAATCTGCAATTCCACTTTCTTCGCCTTCGACAAGAGCCTTGTTAAGAGCAGCAATTCTAAGCTCCCTCTCTTCCAGCAAACTAAGCCCAGCGCGGATAGCCTCACTAGCTGAACCAAAGCGTCCCGCACTAATCTGCGCGCTTATAAACTTATCAAAATGTTCGCCGAGAATAACACTGGTGTTCTTTTGTGACATAGCCACCTCCAACTATAAATACCATTAGATAATATGGTGTAACCGTAAATAAGTCAATATTACCCTGAAGCCTGAATCCAGAAGCTGCTTCCCCCGCAGTTCTATTGAAACAAGGAGAGGCAGAACGAAACAACGGAAGGAATTATTTGAAGTAATACAAAGACCGGCAGGTGTAATCTTCGTTCAGGTTATAGACTCCTGAGGTGACGCAGGAATTGGCGACGACTACACCAGTTGACATCGGAGCAGCATCCATTCCCCTGAATTTTCCTGTAGCAGGTTTTTCATCATCAAGTTTTTCATCTATCAAGCGAGCTTGTACAGGGCTTAAAGCTCCAACATTTATTTGACCAGAGTTAGCGGTGGTATAATTTGCCCAATGCATACCATTGATTTTTATAGGAGCAGTTCCAGAATACACACCATCATCCTTGAAAAAATAGGCGCAACTATCATTAATGCCTTTGAAATACATCGTAGAACTACTACAGGGAGTAGTGTGTGCAGTTGGTAAAAGACCAGATAGATACAATGATTGCCGAGCTTGAATTGGTTCGCAGTGCCATGTGCCATCGCTCGTCGAACCACTGCTTTGATCAATAAATCCATCACCGTTCCCATTGCCGTTGCCTGCTCCGCCAGAAGGCGGGCAATTACCAGCAACAATATAATTCATTCCAAAAAAATCAGTAGCATTCGGGCAGTCACCAATGATGCAGTTATATTTAAGGCGGAAGGCATTGTAGGATGTTTCAAATTGCTGAAGCTGGGAAGCTGCGGCACGGATTTCTGCAGCTTTTATCAAATCCCGTCCCACCAGCACCCCGCCCACCACCAAGCCTATAATCACCAGCACAATGGAAAGTTCAATGAGGGTAAAGCCGTGTCTGGTTTGTAAAGGCATAGGGGGCAAGCTCATGGTTAAAGATAATCACACTGTAGTAATAAATCCTTAAGGCTTTGTTAATAACAAAAACAAATAACCCTACCTGCACCATCCACAAGTTAAACCGCTTCTCCTCAAGCCTCTGCAACAGAATTCTGCAACCGCTTTCCCCGCAGCTTCCGCTATAAGGGTAAAGCCGTGTCTGGTTTGTGAAGCCCTAATCCCTAATCCCTAATCCCGCATCCCTAAGCTCACCCGGCAAAGCATAAGCCCATTTGCTAATCGAACCCGCACCAAGGCACACCACCATATCGCCAGACTGCGCGCAACCAGCCACCATTTCCGCCAGTTTCTCAGGAGACAGCAAACGCAGCACATGTCGATGCCCGCCAGAGCGCAAACCATCAGCGAGGCTATCGGCGGAAACCCCTTCAATCGGCTCTTCCCCTGCCGAATAAATATCGGCGACAATCACCGTGTCAGCATCATTAAAACAACTGCAGAAATCGGCAAATAAATCATGCACACGGCTATAACGGTGCGGTTGCACCACGGCAATAACCTTCCCGCCCGAATGCGATTGAGCATCGCGCGCTGCCTTAAGTGTTGCAGCAATTTCCACCGGATGATGCCCGTAATCATCAATAACCGTAACCCCTCCTGCCTCTCCAGTTTTAGTAAAACGACGTTTGATACCTTCAAAATTGGCGAGCGTCGCCACCAGTATTTTATCATCCAGCTTCAGCTCCTGAGCTATAGTGATTGCAGCCAGCGCATTACGCACATTATGCAAACCGTGCATGGCAAGCAGCACATCTTTTATCACCCTTGCTTTCTCACCTGCCCGCGCCGCAATTTCAATATCAAATACCTCACCCTTCGCACTGGAGCGAACATTGCTAGCGCGTATATCCGCCTGCGGATTTGTGCCATAAGTTATGAAACGGCGATCATGCACGCGCAGAGCCAATGCCTGCACCTCAGGATGGTCAGTGCACAGCACCGCAAAACCATAAAACGGCAGGTTGGTAAGGAACGTCTGGTAAGCAGCTTTCGCTGCCTCAAACGAACCATAATAATCGAGATGTTCAGGGTCGATATTAGTAACCACGGCGATGGTCGCTGGAAGCTTGGTGAAACTACCATCCGACTCATCAGCCTCCACCACCATCCATTCGCCCGCGCCAAGATAAGCGTTAGTCCCGCGCGCATTTATGATCCCGCCATTAATCACCGTCGGCTGCATCTCGGCTGCCTCTAAAATCGCTGCGGTAAGAGCCGTGGTTGTGGTTTTTCCGTGTGTGCCGGCAACCGCAATCGCGATTTTAAGGCGCATCAGCTCCGCCAGCATTTCCGCCCGTTTAACCACTGGCAACCGCGCTGCCCGCGCCGCTACCATCTCCGGATTATCCGCCTTAATTGCCGAGGAAACCACCACCACCGCAGCCTCCGCCACATGTTTCTGTGCATGCCCGATAAACACTGGAATCCCATAGCCAGCCAGCCTCTCAGTGTTATAACTGGCAGACGCATCCGACCCTTGAACTTTATAGCCAAGATTATGTAAAACCTCAGCAATCCCGCTCATCCCAATCCCGCCAATACCGACGAAATGGATAACCCCCACAGTAAGAGGCATTTTGTGGGAAATAGG
The DNA here is from genome assembly GCA_038043465.1 of Pseudomonadota bacterium. Taxonomy (GTDB): domain Bacteria; phylum Pseudomonadota; class Alphaproteobacteria; order Rickettsiales; family SXRF01; genus SXRF01. Next base: position 3,971 of record JBBTBX010000015.1, on the reverse strand, counting down.
CAGGGATTTCATAGTCATACAGCTAACTTTCCAGGAAAAAGCAATTGTAACAAAAGCTTAATATTCATAAATGGATTTTTCCACTATATTATCCCATACGACATTACACAACAAGCTTATAACTAAAAACATTTCAAAGGTTTTTTATGGGTGAACCTACGCAAGATGATCTGAATAAATATTTAAATAGCTTAAGACCTAAACTTACATCCTACATAACTATCGATTTATTAAAAGATGGGATACGAAAGATAAATGGTATTAACGCCAACGGTGATAAAGAGGTTACCCATCAGGAAATAATTGATTTTCTGGCACCTAAAGTTGCCGCTCATTTTAATACCTCGTCACCAAATATATTAGAAAATATATCTGAGCGGATAAAAAAAGACAAAGCAGAACAAGATTGCAATGCAGTAGCCATGTATTTCCATCTTGATACAGCCCCGGAATTGATAGCTAAGAAAGAAAATTATTTAGCCTTACTTAGTAATGAAGCAATGTCTAATCCAGCGCTTACAGGCCGAATTGCCGGGTTAGTAAAATCTCCTGATCAGAAAGATGAGCTTACTATTAGATTCGCAAACGTTGCTTTATACAACACCATAGGTAATTTTTCCATTCCTCCTAATCGCCAGCAAGAAACTGCAGAACTTCTAAAGGCTAAGGTTATGGAGATCGGTAAAGAAGCTGTTCGTGATATAGAAAGATTATTGGAAGCTAATCCTAAAATTAAACGTGCTTTGAAAGAGCTTCCTGATACATCAAGGCTATCTGTAAACGCCGATTACACCTGTCAGGCACTGTTTCCTACAACAGGCAATGAAGATGTAAAGACAAATGCGACACGAGATACAAAACAAACTATGAGCAAACGATAACACCTGAAAGAAATTTTATGGGTGAGCCTACAATTACTATCGGCATTCCACAGATTCCGAGTAAACAAATTCTTACTTCCCTCACCAAAGCTGCATATTTTGAAAAACAGGCAGATGAGAAAAAGGAATTATTACTAAGGAGCTTAAATCCCCAGGCATTAAAAGAATTAATTGCCCAGGTAAAAGCCAACAATACCGATGGCAATAAAAGAGAACTCTCTTACGAAGAAACTGAAGGACTTGTTGGTGATAAAATAGCTGCCATCCGCAAAGCTGTACAAGGCGATGAAAAGCTTAGATCGGAACTTAAGGAAGCAGCAAGCCCATGTGCACATTTAAATTCTTCTCTATATTCAGAACACGCTGGAAATAAGCTGACTGGCATGTCCGAGTCCATGACCTTCAATGTTGAATTGCTGCAGACAATGGCAAAGACAATAAATAACTGCGGGGGAGACTATGATAAAGAAATAGAAGCCATGCGCGTTAGGTTAGCTGATAAATGGAAGAAACCATTTTTATCTATGCCACAACTTAGCTCTGAGACTAGAGAGATTATAAACAAGAAGTTCGATAAGGCTAGCGAAGAGGTCATCTCTAAAATCAAAACTGTATTTCACACAGCCCCACATATCGTAACTGAATTTATGAATCTTCCAAAAGTGAGCGAGCAAAAAATGAACCCAGATGAAGTCTGCCAGCACCTGCCTCCAAACAACCCACAGCCAAAAAAGCAGACTACAATAGCATTTAAGCAATAACATCTCCGACCTTGTCATCCCCGCCCAACCTTGTTTGAAAGAATTGGCGGGGATCTTGAGCAAAGACCAATGACAGAGTTTGTGTCACCATATCCCCGATTAAATCGGGGATGACACCCCAAGAACTATCTCCGCCAGATTCTCCGCAGCATTTCCGGCATCGAGTTTTTTGGCATTTTCGGCAGCTCTGGAAAGCGTATCCGGCGCGGTGATAAACGCTTCCAGACGTGCAGCGAGTGACGCAGCGGTAAACCCATCCTGACTCATCACCCAGCCACCGCCCACATCTTCAAATGCGTTGGCGTTATAATATTGGTGGTTATCCATCGAGGTCGGAAGCGGAACTAAAATCGCCGGTCTACCCGCCACTGCCAGCTCAAAAACCGTCGATGCCCCCGAACGGGCAATCACTAGATGCGCGCCCGCCAGCCGTGTCGGAAGGTCAACAAAAAACGCGGCAATATCGGCGTTGATACCAAGCTGCGTGTAAGCCGCCCGCGTCGCCTCCACATCCGCCTCGCGGCATTGCTGGTCAACCCGAATCCGCGCCCGCAGATTATCAGGCAGCGTGGCAATAGCAGCAGGCACAACTTGACTAAAAATCGTCGCGCCTTGGCTACCTCCCGTCACTAAAATATTCACCTTCCCATCCTGCGTGATAGGGCTATAAGGCAAGTTGCGGATAGTTTTAACACTAGCGCGCACAGGGTTACCAATCACCACGATTTTTCCTTTATCTTTCTCCTCAACCATAAGGGTATTCGGAAAAGAAGTGGCAATCCGCTCAACCTTACCAGCCAGCAAACGGTTCGCCCGCCCCAGCACCGAATTCTGCTCATGGATTATAGTCGGGATACGAAGTTTCGCCGCCGCAAACAAAGTCGGAAATGATGGATAGCCACCAAACCCCACCACCACATCGGGCTTAAGCCGTCCCATAAGCACAAGTGCCTGCGCCATGCCCACACCCAGCCCCAAAATACCCATGATTTTTTTCACAGGCGAGCCGACAAAAGTCCCGGTGCGGATGGTAAGAGTCTCAATACGCGAAAGCGCGCCAGTTTTAAAATTGGCAAAGCGTTTATCAGTAATCAAAATCACCCGATGCCCGCGCGCGAGCAAAACCTCCGCCAACGCCTCAGCTGGAAACACATGCCCACCCGTCCCGCCGGTAGCAAGGACTATCAGTTTTTTATTATTTGTTGTCATAACACCGCAGCATGTTATTCTTGTTATGTTTATCAAAATAATATTATGTAACACCCCGATGCCCAACAAACAACAAAATGCTTTCACCCTCATCGAACTCTCAATAGCCTTGGTGATTATCGGTTTGATTGTCGGCGGGGTGATGATGGGTAAGTCACTTATCCAACAGGCGGAAATCCGTTCTGCCGCGTCACATCTTCAGAAACTTGAAACATCCTACCGCACTTTTCAGGTAAAATATAACTGCATCATGGGCGACTGTGCTAACGCTACCGAATTTTTCGGCAATGATTTTATTGTGGTTGGTGCTGGTTGCCCGCCTGCTGGCGGCGCAGGTAACGGCAATGGCAACGGTGACGGCTTTATAGACGATGCCGGATATGGAGGAACTTGGTTTTGTGAGCCTACTCAAGCACTAAGATCTTTGTATCTCTCCAATCTTCTGCCAACAAAAATTATCTCACCATGCCGAACTGGAAATACTGTTTATTTCCAATCAATAAATGATAGCTGCGGCTATTTCTACAAAGACGATTTATATTCAGCAGTCACCCCAATGAAAATTAATAGCATAAACCTGGCAACCTTTACATTAGGTGGATCAGTAAATGCCGCTGCCTTAAGTCCCGTTCAAGCCCGTTTGATAGATGAGAAAATAGATGATGGCAAACCAGCCACGGGGAAATTCCGGGGTCTGGATTCCCAACTTCCATCAGACGGAGGAATTGTTGCCAATTCCTGCGAAACTAGCGGGGTCTATAACCTTAACGAAGACTACACTTGTCGCGCATTGTATTACCTAAAATAATTCCTGAATTTTATTATTGTTTTTTCTTATTACGCCAAGGCAGATAAACAAATTTTATAATTCCATAGATACTAATCAAAGCCCACGCCACTTCAAGCAAAAAGGCGGATAGATTCCAATTGATCCACAGAGAAAACATCAGCAGCAACGCACCAGCCAAATTAAGCAGCAGATAGCTGAGCTGCGTGTGCAGTAACGCGCCTTTCTGCAGCAGGAAATAAGCAAGCAAAAAACACACAACCCCAATATTCCCAACAAAAGACCCCTGCATAACTAAAATTCTCGAAAATCACGCGGTTATTTGTTGAGTGG
>JBBTBX010000014.1:87322-101596 GCA_038043465.1 Pseudomonadota bacterium | reverse complement strand
TACCGCTTTGCGCTGTTGATGGGCTCCAATCGGTAACATGCTGATTTATCTCAATGCAACAAAGTCAAAACTGGACATGAAAATGGGGGCTGGACAATGGTTGCGCCGGATGGCAAACGAGCCATCTCAACCGAAGAACTGAAAAGCGATACTCACCGCGAGATTATCGAGCAATCCCTAAAAACCTTGCTCGGTGAACGAATCGACAACGCGCCGTATCTTGCTCCGCCGGAAAGCGGAGTTTTAGGAATGGGGAGCAGTTCTAACTTTGTTGAACTCAACGCACCCGCCAATATCAAAGCTCTTGCTGAAGCCGGAGTAAAAGACTTCGTGAAATCTCTTGCAGTGGAACACCATAGCCACGCGGCACGACTTAAAGCAGTTTCGGGGGAACACGTCCCCGCTAAGGCTGCCTAGAGGTTGTTCTTCTACCACTTATGAAACTGTGTTTCTTAAGAGGAACAGAGAAAATCCCATTGATATAATAGTACAAATAGTTAAGGTCATGTAATTAATATTAACATAGAGTTAATAATGCGAACTTTTACGACCATTCTTATAATCATCGCTGCCTATAATGGTTTGTTTTCTCATAGCTGCTGGAATGGGATCCAGTGGCTACAGTGATAAATTTAGCATTATTACTTTTCTGACAATATTTTTTATATTATCGTCACCAATTCTTATTTATTGGGCAGGTGTTTGGATTTGGGGTAGTGGCTATATTTGTAGAGCTATTAAGTATTTGGTACATATTAATTATTATAATAAGTTTCTGAAAGTTATTAGAATAGCTTTTGCAATTTTTATAGCAATTATAGTTTTTTGGGTTGTAGGTCAGATAGTAATTCCCATTACAAAACTATTAGGTGCGATAGGATTATCTAGTATTGGCATTAGTGGTAAAGAAGCTGCCAATAACCTAGACGCAATCGCCAATATTCTTGCAGTTGTTTTTGGTTTCATACTCGCACGAAAATTTTATAGATGGATAATGAAATCAGGTTATGAGCCATCTTCAAAAACTCGTAAACAAAAATGGATACGAATAACGCTTTATATCTTTATAATTGCTGCAGCAATTCCGTTCGGTCTTTTTCTTTCCTCTAGGATAAATCAAACAAAGATTGAAAATGATAAAAATAATGAAGTGCTTAATATATATACAGAAGCAGAAGTATTACAATTAAGCATAGCGGAGCTAAAAAAGGCAGCTGAACAAGGGAATCCAATAGCTCAAGCTAGGCTTGGTTTATATTACGCAGGCAGTGGAGTATCTCAGGATTATACCGAAGCAGTTAAGTGGTATCGTAAGGCAGCAACACAGGGTAATATAACAGCAGAAGTGAATTTGGCTGCTTATTATGGAACGAGAGAAGATTTAGCTGAATCAGTGAAGTGGTGGACTAAAGCAGCAGAACAAGGTAATGCAATGGCTCAGGCTACGCTAGGATGGCATCATTATATGGGGCTTGGTGTTCCTAAAAACTACACAGAAGCAATTAAGTGGTATCGTAAATCTGTAGAGCAGGAGAATCAATTGGCTCAATTGTTTCTTGGTCAATCTTATTATTGGGGTAATGGAGTACGTCGGGATCATACCGAAGCAGCTAAATGGTTTCAAAAATCATCTGAACAAGGCAATGCAGAAGCTCAATATTGGTTTGGCAATGCACTTTTTTTTGGTGTTGGTGTGGCAAAGAATAAATCCGAAGGATTTAAGTGGTTTCACAAATCTGCCGAGCAAGGCAACGCAGATGCTCAAGTAATGTGCTTCTCTATTTACTACAAAGGCGATGGAGTGCCAAAGGATTTAATAGAAGCATATAAATGGGTTAATCTTGCATCTACGACAAACCAAGAAGCCATGGAGATTAGAGATAAATTAGAAACTTCCCTTACATCCGAACAAATAGCCGAAGGGCAACGCTTAACTAGAGAATGGCAAGCCACACATTCAAGCCATTAACAACGCACTCACCACATACCCCATCATAGAGGCGGGTGTGTTCCCTGCATTTTGGGTGGTTGGGGTCGCGCAGAGCCTCTGCGCTGGTTTCTGGTGATTGGTGCTTTGACACGCGCAACACGCCCTGACACAACAGCCCAGCGACACAATCCTATAGGTTATGCTAAGCTGATAAGCCAACAATTTATTCGCAGGCGACCGCCCACAACCGCGTTTTATTTGTGGGTAAATTTGTGGGTATAGACTTAACGCCTAGAGTCAACACACTGAATTATCTAAGTATTTCAAGAGAAAATGGTGGAGGCGACAGGAATCGAACCTGCGACATCTTGAATGCAAATCAAGTGCTCTACCAACTGAGCTACGCCCCCTGACAGAAGTCAGAAATCTGAAAAACAGAACGCAGAAATTAGCCTTGTGCGCGGTATAGTCAAGTATTATTTATCAAAATTCTGTTATTTTTCGAGTATGTGGGTCAGGCGGTCTATCGAAGTGTCGAGTTTTCCGTAAATCGTGGTGGCCACCCCCTGTAGCTCGCCATATTGCTCCTGCAGCTCGGAAATCGTGGCTTTTAGCCGTTCCTGCTCGGCGAGCAGCTCTTCATTGCGACGCTGGCAGTTCATCAGGTTGTGGTGCTGTTTAATGTCGCGTTCGCGCTCAACTGTCACCTGTTGCAGGTTCATTTCCAGGCGTTCCAGAGCTGTAACCAGGCGGTTGCTGGCGTTATGCAGGTGTTGTTCAGGCGAATATGTCATAATTTTGCGAATGCGAATGTTATAGTTTTGCGAATGCGAATGTTATAGTTTTGCGAATGCGAACGTTATAGTCCTACGAATGCTAATATATTTTGCGGGGAAGTTAATTCTATGCTTGATACATATTTATTTACGTAATAAATCCCACATGTGGTTTATAGTAGCATGACCCCATTAAAATTGAAGTGAAAAATTGCAGTGAAAAATTGAAGTGGAAAAAATGATGTCGTCTATAGCTCATAAAGATATGGCAAATGCTATCCGTGCACTTTCGATGGATGCGGTGGAGAAGGCTAATTCCGGGCATCCGGGGATGCCGATGGGGATGGCCGATGTGGCGACAGTCCTGTTTTCTGAGCATTTGAAGTTTGACCCGCTGCATCCCAATTGGCCGGATAGGGATCGCTTTGTGCTTTCTGCTGGGCATGGTTCGATGCTGCTTTATTCATTGCTATATCTGACCGGCTATCCGGATATGACCCTGAATGACATTAAAAACTTCCGCCAGTTTGGGGCAAAAACGGCAGGGCATCCGGAATTTGGGCATGCTAGCGGGATTGAAACTACTACCGGGCCGCTGGGGCAGGGGATTGCTAATGCTGTTGGTATGGCACTGGCTGAGCGGCTGATGCAAGCGCGGTTTGGTGATGAGTTGGTTGACCATAGAACTTACGTTATCGCCGGTGACGGCTGCTTGATGGAGGGTATCAGTCAGGAAGCGATTTCGCTGGCCGGGCATCTGAAGCTAAATAAGCTGATTGTGCTGTGGGATGATAATAAAATCACCATTGACGGTGCTACTAGCCTCGCCACTTCCGAGGATATGCAGGGGCGGCTTGTTGCGTCCGGCTGGAATGTAGCAACAATTGACGGGCATGATTATCAGCAGATAAACAAGGCTATTGCCAATGCGAAGAAAAGCGATAAACCAACACTAATTGCTTGCCGTACAACTATAGCTTTTGGTGCGCCGACCAAGGCGGGGACATCTTCCAGCCACGGTTCACCGCTTGGAAAAAATGAGATTGAAGGCGCAAGAAAAAATCTTGGCTGGGCGCATGATGAGTTTGAAATACCCGATGATATATTGAAAGCATGGCGCAAGATTGGCAAAAATGGGCAGGAGAATTTTGCGCAGTGGACAAAGAGTCTCGACAAATCTGATAATCATCTGGAATTTTTGCGCCTTGTCGCGCAGGAACTGCCCGTTGGTTGGGTTGCTGAGTTTGAGAAATTTAAAAAGGCACTTGCGGAAAGCAAGCCCAATGAAGCAACCCGCAAATCATCGGAAAATGTGCTACAGATTTTGACTGCGGTTATACCTGAGCTTATTGGTGGTTCGGCGGATTTAACCGGTTCTAATAATACTAAAACTAAAGTGACTGCACCGGTGCAGGCAAATGATTTTAGTGGAAGATATATATATTACGGCGTGCGCGAACATGCGATGGCGGCGGTTATGAACGGCATGGCACTGCACGGCGAGTTCATACCTTATGGCGGCACATTCCTGGTGTTTACTGATTATTGCCGTGCCAGCATCCGCCTTTCCGCGCTTATGCAGCAACGGGTTATCTATGTAATGACGCATGATTCAATAGGTCTTGGCGAAGACGGACCAACCCACCAGCCAGTTGAGCATCTGGCAAGTCTACGGGCAATTCCTAACCTGTATGTATTCCGTCCGGCTGATGCCACGGAAACTGCCGAGTGCTGGGCTCTTGCTTTGTCGCTGAAAGCACCTTCTATATTATCACTTTCCCGCCAGAATTTGCCAGCCGTACGCAAGGAATATAAAGCTGATAATTTATGCGCAAGAGGCGGGTATGTTCTTGCTGAATCCGTCATTCGTCATCCGTCATCCGTTACTTTAATAGCAACCGGCTCGGAAATTGAAATAGCACTTGCCGCGCAGGAAAAACTGGCAGAGAAAAATGTTGCCGCAAAAGTTGTTTCTATGCCTTGCTGGGAATTGTTTGACGAGCAGCCAAAAGCTTACCGTGATGAAGTTCTGGGCAAAGACACTATAAAAGTGGCGATTGAAGCGGCTCTAGGTTTCGGCTGGGAGCGTTATATTGGTATAGACGGAATTTTTATTGGCATGAAAGGTTTTGGGGCGTCCGCTCCCGCCAAGGATTTATATAAACATTTTGGCATAACGGCGGAAGCAGTGGTAAAAGCGGTTATGGAGAGGGTGAAATAATATTGACAAATAGCCCCAATGGGGCATAATGAAAGAAAATATAATGCAATCAGTTGCAGAAACTAGGTCTTATGTGGCAAAAGCAGAAAAAATACTGACGCTTTCAGAGCGGGATAAGGTAATTGATTTGCTAGCATATCACCCTACTGTTGGTTCTATAATTGAGGGAACTGGTGGGGTGAGAAAAGTTCGTTTTGCAATTGGTAATAAAGGACAAAGTGGTGGTGTAAGAGTGGTATATTATTACTATAATGAATCTATTCCAATTCTATTATTGTCTTTGTTCGCAAAAAATGAAAAATCTAATTTGAGTGATGCAGAATGCAAAGCTCTTTCTCAGATAGTGAAAGCAATCAAGCAATCACTTAAGTAATGTGAGGTTTTATGGCAAAAAAAGCATTTGAACAAATTATGGAAGGGCTACAAGATGCGCTTGCGTATGTGCAAGGTGACGATGAGGCGGTGGTGCGAGTTGTGACAGTAAAACCTGCAGATATAAAAAAGGCACGCTTAAAAATCGGGCTTACTCGGGATGCGTTCGCGCGTACATTTGGTCTTAGTTCTGCAACAATTCGTAAATGGGAAAATGGTGAGCGTGTGCCGAATGGAGCTGCACGTATTCTGCTTACCATAATCAGTCGCGAACCTGAAGCGGTGTTGCGTGCGTTGAAGTATAATTGAACATGTTTAGTATAACGGCGGAAGCAGTGGTAAAAGCAGTTATGGAGAGGGTGAAGTAGTGGAAGAATTAATCACGTTTCTAAGTTCTGACGTTGGCAAATTGGTTTGCTACGCTTTTATGTTTGTCGGCGTAACGGATATTTTGGTTATTCGTATAGTTTTGGGAATTAATATCAAAAAGCTTGAGCAAGGAATGCTACCGGGAATGCCTCCGCAGCAAATGGAAGTAATTGAGAAAAAGATAAAAACAATGCAGAGTATTATACGGATAACAACATTTTCCGGATTAGCATTTATAGCGTTCGCAGTTTTTGGTTTAACGAGGTAAATATGAATCTGGACGAATTACGAAAATACAAACCTGCCATCAGGAATTTAGCCAATAATTATAAAATTGACCCTGATTCAATTCGTGTATTTGGTTCGGTGGCAAGGGGCGAAGAACAGGGAGGTTCGGATATAGATTTACTTGTTAGAACCCTGCCGGATTGCGGTCTTTTAAAAATTGGCGGTTTTTATGTAGGGTTAGAGGATTTACTTCATTGCAAAGTTGATATTGTAAATGAGAAAAGTATCAGCCCATATCTTAAAGATTCAATTTTATCTTCAGCGGTGCCTTTATGAAGCCACATCATTCGGATAAGGCTAGGCTACTTCATGCCCGTGATGCGATAGAAAATTTACAACCGTTGCTGGAACAAATTATAGAATTAATTGATAAGGTAAAATAATGACTATAAGAATCGGAATAAATGGACTTGGTCGCATTGGTCGCTGCGTGTTGCGGGCTATATATGAAACGCAGGCAAGCGATATTGAGCTGGTTGCGGTTAATGGTCCGGCGGACATTACAACCCATGTTCATCTGCTTAAATATGATTCGGTGCATGGACGCTTTCCGTTTCTGGTCGAAGCCGACGGAGAAGATTTAAAAATTGCCGGAAAAACAGTAAAGCTGTTTCACCATAAAGACCCAACCATGATTCCATGGGGTGAGCTTGGTGTTGATTATGTTCTGGAATGCACCGGTAAATTCAACAAAAAAGCTGATGCGGAAAAACATCTGCAAGCTGGTGCTAAAAAAGTTATTATTTCCGCGCCTGCCGAAGGGGTTGATGCAACCATTGTTTATTGTGTGAATAATGCTGCGCTTAAAAAAGAGCATAAGGTAATTTCGGTTGGCTCATGCACAACCAACGCTCTGGCACCGCTTACAAAAGTTCTGAATAATCTGCTGGGAATTGAAGTTGGTTTTATGACCACGATCCATTCCTACACCGGTGATCAGAATCTGGTGGACTCAAGCCATAAAGACTTGCGCCGTGCGCGTGCTGCTGCTCTTTCCATGATTCCTTCCACAACCGGGGCAGCCAAAACCATTGGTATTATTTTGCCGGAATTGCAAGGCAAGCTGGATGGTGTTGCCATCCGTGTGCCAACAGCTAATGTGTCGCTGGTGGATTTTACTTTCACGGCAGCGCGTGACACCAGCAAGGAAGAAATAAATGCGGCACTGAAAAAAGCTGAAAGCGGCGAGATGGCAGGAGTGCTTGGAGTTTCTTCTGAACCTTTGGTTTCTGTTGATTATACGCACACTACTGAAAGCAGCATAGTTGACTTGACCGGAACTTTTGTCACCGGAAAACGTCTGGTGCGTGTAGCGAGTTGGTATGATAATGAATGGGGATTTTCCTGCCGGATGCTGGACGTAACCAGGCTGTGGGCAGGTATGTAATGCAGGGTCTGCGCGTAATCAGTGATGTGGATGTAAAAGACAAAACCGTGTTGGTGCGCGTGGATCTCAACGTGCCGATGCAGGGTGGGAAAGTTACCGATAACACGCGGATCGTAAGGTTGCTTCCGACGCTCAATTATCTGTTAAAGAAAAATTGCCGCATAGTTTTGCTCTCGCATTTTGACCGGCCAAAGGGAAAATTCGTTCCTTCCATGTCGCTTGCGCCGATTGTTGATGCTTTGTCTGAGGTTCTTGATGGGCGCGAGGTGAAATTCGGAGTGGATTGCATAGGTTCGGCGGCGCGGGAGGCGGTAAGCCGTCTTGGAAATGGTGAGATATTGCTGCTTGAGAATCTGCGTTTTCATCCGCAGGAAGAGCAGGGCGATGTGAATTTCGCCAGTGATATTGCCTCGCTGGGGGATGTATTTATTAATGATGCATTTTCCTGCGCACATCGAGCGCATGCCTCAATGGTTGCGATTACCAAATTCCTGCCTACAGTTGCCGGTTTGCTCATGCAACAGGAGCTGGAAATTCTCGACGGAATTTTTGCCAGAGCGGAACGCCCCATCGTTGCCATCATTGGCGGTTCCAAGGTTTCCACTAAATTAGCATTGCTCGAAAACCTCAGCAAGAATATGGATAAGATTTTGATTGGTGGGGCAATGGCAAATGTGTTTTTGCAGGCGCAGGGGCATAGCATCGGCAAATCTTTATGCGAATCGGGCATGAAAAAAACCGCACTTTCTTTGCTTAAAAATGCGGAAAAAAATAACTGCAAAATAGTCCTGCCGGTTGATTTGATGGTTGCTCGGAAATTTGCAGCGCATACGGTGAATCAGGTCGTTCCGGTTGATGCGATACCGGATGAACTCACCGCCGTTGACATCGGACCGGAAAGCGTGCGTTTGTTTGTTGATGAAATCAAAGCGGCAAAAACGGTGGTGTGGAATGGGCCAGTCGGAGCTTTTGAAACCAGTCCGTTTGACGTAAGCACGGTTAGCATTGCCCGTTCAGTTGCCGCCCTTACCGCTTCCGGAAAACTGCGCAGTATTGCCGGTGGCGGTGACACGGTTTCGGCGATCATGCACTCTGGTCTCACCGAAAGTTTCAGTTATTTTTCGACAGCTGGTGGCGCATTCCTTGAATGGCTGGAAGGCAAAACCCTGCCTGGAGTTATGGCGTTGTTAAATGAAGCCTGAAAATTATATTATAGTTGAAAGCCTTGGGCAGGCGATTGCAGCATTGGCAGAGGCCTCCAAATCCGGCTCTCAAATTACCCTGCAAACCCCTCCTGACGCTATTTTTTATGCCGGAAGCCCATATCTGCTGAATATGTTCAAGCAGGCGCAATCTGCCTATCCTGATGTAAAAGCTACATTTATCCTCGATTCAGGAGATGCGGGAGCAGAGGTCATTGCTGCCATTCAGGACGGGCATAAAAACATTAAAAGCAGTGCCAAGCCTGAAATACGGGCAAAGCTTAAGGCAATTGCTGCTGGACATGGCGTGAATTTTATTGAAAATAGCGACTTATGATTAAGAAATTTTACAATTATATATTATCAATAAGCGATTTATATTTACTGGCGATTTTACTGGTTGTTGTTTTATTCATTTATGGCTGCTCCAGCTATAAAGAGAAAAATGCGATTGATTGGAATGGGTTAAACTATGCAAAATGCAGCAGTGACAGCAAAAATCCAGAATGTAATACAGAAGATAGTTCAGCTGTTGATGCTATTGGCAAAGGTGGAAAACGTTAGAAAAAATAAGAAGGAAGCAACATGAAAATTACAGCAAAAGTTAAAAAAATACTAAGCCATTATGAAAGCGATAATGCCGGCACCAAAGCAAATCTGGTGAGGATTTTGATGCAAGGGCGTTTGGGTGGTACTGGTAAACTGGTTATACTTCCGGTGGATCAGGGATTTGAGCATGGGCCGGCGCGCAGTTTTGCCAAAAACCCGGATGCTTATGACCCGCATTACCACTTCCAACTGGCGATAGATGCTGGGCTTTCAGCCTATGCTGCGCCACTGGGCATGATAGAAGCGGGGGCGGATACATTCGCCGGACAGATTCCGCTGATACTCAAAGTAAACAGTTCCAATTCCTTTGTACCAAAATCAGCTGCTCCCAATCAGGCGGTGACGGCTTCGGTTGCTGATGCTTTGCGCCTTGGCTGCTCAGCGATTGGCTTTACCATTTATCCCGGTTCGCATGATATGTTTGAACTGATGGAAGAAATCCGCGATATGGCGGAAGAGGCCAAAGCTTATGGTCTGGCGGTGGTTATCTGGTCATATGTGCGTGGTGAGGATATCAGCAAGGACGGCGAAACGGCAATGGACACCTCGGCTTATGCGGCGCATGTGGCGGCACTCCTTGGCGCGCATATTATCAAGGTAAAACCACCAACTGCGCATCTTGAGCAGGCGGAAGCCAAGAAGGTTTATGAAGCGCAGAAAATCGCAATTGGCACAATGACCGAGCGCATCGCACATATTAAGGAAGCCTGCTTTGCCGGCAAGCGCATCGTGGTGTTCTCCGGTGGCAATGCCAAAGGTGAGAAAGAATTGTTGGATGAAGTGCGTGCAATCCGTGATGGCGGTGGCAATGGCTCAATCATCGGCCGCAATACTTTCCAACGCCCGCGCGCGGAAGCCCTAGCCTTGCTTGATAACATCATCAAGGTTTATAAAGGTGAGATTTAGTGCCAGAATTCGAATGGGATGAATCTAAAAATCTGATTAATCAGAAGAAACATGGTATTTCTTTTGAGGATGCTGAAATGGTGTTTGATATGCCACATTACTTTGCAGAATCTAATTATGTTGGTGAAAAGCGATATGTGGCCATTGGAGTGGTAAAAAATTCACTGGTGGCGGTTGTTTTTACCTATCGAAATGCTATAATCCGTATCATATCTGTTAGAAAGGCTCGTAAAAATGAAAAAAACAACTACCAAGAAACGTTTGAAGGAAAATAAGTGGAATAGTGCGGATGATGCGCCTGCTTTGACCAAAGAATTTCTTAAAAAATCTGTCTTAATGCCACCAATTGCTGACCCTGAATGGAAGAAGAAGATGGACGCGCTGAGTAAGGGTAAGAAGTCTAAAGGGAAGTTTGATGTATCCTTAGATGTTGATGTAGCTGATTGGTTTAAAAATCATTCAAAAGATTATCAAGTCAGTGTAAATCACGTTTTGCGCCATTATATTCTGTCGCATGATTTGCCGAGAGGGTGAATTGTAAGAGATGAGCATAAACGATAAATTTGTTCAATTTGCACCATCTAGGGATAATGAATATTATCCTGGGGTTTTCGGTTGGGGATTGGAAACCAATGGCTTTAGAATTGTTATGTACGGGCCTGCTGAATATGATCATCCGGTAGTTAAAAATCATATTGTACGTGGAGAAAAATTTGCAGGCGACACTGGAGGGATAAAAATTCCAGAAGGTGCTAGTTTGCACCGAAAATACACATCAGAGAGAAGGCAGAAAAGATGTATGCGGGCAGGGGAACATGGTCCATGCCATGTGCACGTATTTGATATTAAATCGGGACGCGAAACACGTTTTGAACTGGTTGAACATTATAAGGGTGGTGAGCATTTTTCCCGACCTCTGCATTTAGCGGAAAAACGTAAGAATAGTTTGACTGATGGGCAGATGCGTGCCGTTGAGCCTGTTCTAAATTCGCTAGTTCCAGATTTTATTCAGTGTTGGCGAGAAATGTACCAGAATGAAAAGCTTAGTGGATATGTTTCCAGAGCGCAAAGCATTGGGAGCAATAATATGGTTGAAACTATGCAGCCTGATGGAGCATTCAAGGTTTATGATCCCAAATCAGGTGCAGCGGCTCTGGTTCATTCCAGTCTGGAAATTTTGCCATTATCGACCAGGTATTTGCGTGGCAGTAATTCCGGTGGAAATGAACGCTAGTGACTAATTCTACAGAAAATCCCTGCCGCCTATATCTAATCAGCCCTCCCGCTATTGACTTACCTAAATTTAGCGAGCAGTTAAAAAATGCCTTTGATGGTGGTGATGTTGGTTCGTTTCAATTGCGTCTGAAAAATGCCAGTGATGATGGTATATTGCGGGCGGCAGAAGCCTTAATTCCCATTTGCCGCGAGCGGGAAATAGCCTTTATCATGAATGATAGTCCGGCTCTTGCTAAGAAATCCGGGGCTGATGGAGTGCATCTGGGGCAGGATGATGGGGACGTGAAAGCCGCGCGCAAACTCATCGGAAAAGACGCAGTTATCGGTGTTTCCTGCCACGACTCAAGGCATCTGGCGATGGTGGCGGGGGAAGATGGCGCGGATTATGTGGCTTTTGGCGCATTTTACCCGACAAAAAGCAAAAGTCCCGAAGCTTTGGCAAAATACGGAGTTCCAAGCCCGGAGATATTAAATTGGTGGCAGACATATATGGTCTTGCCCTGTGTCGCTATTGGTGGTATTAACCCGCTGAATTGTTTGCCGCTTGTGCGGGCTGGTGCTGATTTTATTGCGGTTATAACTGCGATATGGGAGCATTCGCATTCGCCAAAAAAGGCAGTGGAAGAATTTAATGAGGCGATGACTAGATAATTAGATGACGAGATGACATGATTTTCTTCTTATCATCTTATAATCTTATCATCTAGTAATCCAAAACGGAGTTTTTAAATATGAAAATTGATGGAAGTGCTGTGCGCATGGGCATGGTTATTGAATGGCAGGATAAGTTGTGGCTGGTGGTGAAGCACGAAATTCGCACGCCCGGCAATTTGCGTTCGTTCAATCAGGTGGAACTGAAAGACATTAAAGCTGGAACGAAAAATACACCGCGTTTTTCTTCGGCGGAAAAAATTGAGCGTGTGTCTTTGGATCAACGCACTTGCAATTTCTTGTTTGCTGATGGTGATGCGCTCACTTTCATGGACAATGAAAATTATGAACAATTCACTATCCAAAAAGATTTTCTGGGCGACGCTGCGGCATTTTTACAGGACGGAATGACAGTGGCGGTGGAAACATATGAAGGTCAACCGCTTTCAGTTAAACTGCCGCCAAAGGTTGCGGTTAAAATATTGGAAGCTGATCCTGTAGTTAAAGGGCAGACTGTGTCATCATCATATAAGCCCGCTATTCTGGAAAATGGCGTGCGGGTTATGGTTCCGCCTTTTATTCCTGCTGGTGAGACAATTGTTGTTGATACCGCAACTCTGGAATATGTTGAACGGGCTAAAGCAAGCTAAGTTAGAAATGGAGAATTGGAGAAATGAAGAATTGTGGAGCTAAAAATATGAATAAAAAAATATCCAATTCAAAATTTTCTCATTTCCCCATTTCTCCAATTCTCCATTTCTAATTATTTGGTTCTTATCTTATGCAATCACCACTTCTCAATGTAATGACCTCCGCTGCCATCAAGGCTGGCAAAGGTCTAATGCGCGATTTTGGTGAGGTAGACCAGCTTCATATTTCCCGCAAAAGTGCCTCTAACTTTGTCACCAAATCAGATGTGCGTACCGAAAAACTCCTGCAGAAAGAACTACTTACTGCCCGCCCTGGTTTTGGGTTTTTGATGGAGGAGGGGGGTGAGGTTAAGGGCAAAGATCCAACTCACCGCTGGATTATCGATCCTCTTGACGGAACCAGCAATTTTATTCATGCCGTGCCTTATTTCTGCATATCGATTGGTCTGGAAAAAATTCATGCAAATGGTGAAAGTGAAATTGTGGCAGGGGTGATTTTCGATCCTATCCATAATGAGCTGTTCACTGCCGAAAAAGGCAAGGGAGCGCAGGTAAATAACCGGAAATTAATGGTTTCGAACCGCGATAATTTTGAAGAATCAATGCTGGTTACCGGAAGCCACCGTGATATTGACGCCATCTATGAAAAAACCGCCAAAAGCGGGGCTATCGTCCGTCATTTTGGGGCATGTGCGCTGGATTTGGCATATATGGCGGCGGGGAGAATTGATGCTTGCTGGTATCATAGCATTCAGCCATGGGATATAGCGGCTGGGATGTTGCTGGTACAGGAAGCCGGCGGGATATTTACCAGTATTGACGGCAGTCCGGCCACTATCTATTCTACAGCAGTCCTTGCCAGTAACCGTGTTCTCTATGCATCCGTTCAGAAATTGGCTGCTTAAACTTGTGTTACCCGTATGATTTTAGTTGATTAAATTTAGGTTTTTGGCTAGTTGTGTCTTATATGGGAGCTGTTTTTAATAGTTAGGGAGTTTTATGTCTTACCAGTCACGAATTGCAAATGTGCAGAGATTACAGCGTATATTTTATAGAACTGCTTCCAATATAACGATGGCTGCACTGTTACCTTTTGCAGTTTGTGTCGCCTCTTCACCGGTGGCGGCTGCAAATAGCCAGCTTCCTACCGTAGAGATTCATTTTGAAGTTTTGGATAATCTGGTTGCGCCAGAACCGTTTGAACCAGAACCTAAAGAAATGCCTAAATCGTCTCAGAAAGCACCAGCATCTGCTTCTTTTCCAGCAGCTCCATCCAAGCCTTCAAAAGCTGAAGTCATGGAAAGCAAACCTGTAGCGAAACCTGTGCAGGATAAGGCAAAAATTGTAGAGAAAAAAGCACCTGAGAAAGCTAGGCAAGAAGTTGTTAAAGCTGCGGATGTGGCTGTTTCTCCTAAGAAAGAAAAACCGAAGACTAGAATTAACAAGATTCCACCAGGTGACAGACCTGCCTCCAGCGTTTATAAAATTGCTCCGCAGGAGCCACTAAAACCAGTTGTTCCTGTCCCTGTGCCTGTAGAAGAGCCTAAGGTGGTTGCACCTGCACCGAAGGTTGATCCTGTGCCGGTTGCACCAGTTAAGGCTCTTCCTGCCCCAGTTGCTCCTCCAACCGGACTTCCGGAACTGGTTATTCCGAAAGCACCAGAAATGCCGATCATT
>JBBTBX010000014.1:0-87222 GCA_038043465.1 Pseudomonadota bacterium | reverse complement strand
CCAACGGAAGAACCGAAAGTAGTAATGCCGCAGATTGATCCTCTGCCATCGCCAACTCCGCCAGTTCCTAAGGTGTTAGACGTTCCGAAAGCACCAGAAATGCCGATCATTCCAACGGAAGAACCGAAAGTAGTAATGCCGCAGATTGATCCTCTGCCATCGCCAATTCCGGCAGCTCCTGGGGCTTTAGACGTTCAGAAAGCACCTGTGATGCCTGATTTCCCTGTTGAAGAACCGAAAGCGGTAATTCCACAGATTGATCCTCTGCCATCGCCAACTCCGGCAGCTCCTGGGGCTTTAGACGTTCCGAAAGCACCGGTTATGCTTGATTTCCCTGTTGAAGAACCAAAACCGTCAATGCCACAGATTGATCCTGTTCCTGATGCTCAGAGTAAGTCACAGGTTCCGCTAATTACGCCTATGCCACAGGCTCCAACACCTGATGACGAATTTGCTAGGGCGCTGAACGAGCCAAATACTGCTATAGCTCCACCTCCGCCTGCTCCACCATCTTCTGCTGTTGCTCCTGCCGAGCCGTTAGTTGCTCCTAAGGTTCCTGAGTTTCCTGTGGCATTGCCTGTGCCTCCAGTATCCGAAGCTAAACCTGTGCCGGAAGAGCCTAAAAAAGAAGATGCTGCGAAAGCTGCTGTGAAGAATGATAAGGTTCTCTTAAGCATAAAATTTATAAGCACAGAAACTGATTTGCCTCTGGCAGTTGAAGAGGATCTGAAAAAAGTTGCTAGCCGTATTAAGACAAGCAATGAGCGGGTGAGCTTAGTGGCTTATGCTAGCGAATCAGCGGATCAAGCTACTATGGCAAGACGTGTGTCACTGTCGCGGGTTCTTGCAGTTCGCGCCTTTTTGATCGAACAAGGGGTTGATAAGCTCCGCATGAATGTTCAGGCGGAAGGAAGCAAAGATGATGGCGGCGAACCTAACCGTGTTGATATTTTGTTGAATGATGGCAAATAAGAATAGATAATCAGATCATCTGATTATCAAATAGGTAGAAATATGGCTGGTCATTCACAGTTTAAAAATATCATGCGTCGCAAAGGGGCGCAGGATGCCAAAAAAGGCAAGATTCTTACCAAAGTTGGTCGCGAGATTATTTCTGCCTGCAAAACAGGTAGTTCAGATCCAGTATCTAACCCACGTTTGCGTAGTGCAATTCAATGGGCGCGTGAAGAAAATATGCCGCGCGACCGGATTGAAGCAGCAATAAAGCGTGGTAGCGGTAATGTTGATGCCGATAATTTTGAGGCAATCCGTTATGAAGGCTATGGTGCAGGTGGTGTCGCGGTAATAATTCAGGCACTTACCGATAACCGTAACCGTACCGCGCCTGAAGTTCGCTCTATTTTCAGCAAATATGGCGGTGCTATGGGTGAAACCGGCAGTGTCAGTTTCATGTTTGATTATATCGGGCGGATTACCTATCCGCTTACCATCGCCACGCCTGACGGCATGTTGGAAACCGCCATTGATGTTGGTGCGGATAATTGTGAAGCTGATGCCAACCATCATATAATCACCTGCACACTGGAAAATTTTGTGCATGCGCGTGATGGGCTGGAAAAAAGGTTTGGTACGCCGGAATCGGCAAAGATGCTGTGGCAACCTAAAAATACTATTATGGTGAATGAAGAACAGGCGCAGAACCTGCTTAAAATGATCGAGGCTTTTGAAGATAGTGACGATGTGCAGGAGGTTTTCTCTAATTTTGAGATTTCTGAAGCTGTTATGCAGAAACTAAGTGCGTAAGCAAAATGCCCATAATCCTAGGAATTGACCCTGGCTTGCAACATACTGGCTGGGGGGTTATTGCATCAAATAACAATCACCTGTCTTTCATTGCTTGCGGAACTATTCACCCTGACACAAAAAAACCAATGGCAGAGCGGCTTTGCGAGCTTAATGAGGGCATAAAAAAAGTTGTGGAGTTATATAAGCCGCAGGAAGCGGCGGTGGAAGAAACTTTCGTGAATAAGAATAGCGCGACCAGCCTTAAATTGGGGCAGGCGCGGGGGGCAGTTTTGCTTTCATTGGCGTTGGAGGGGCTTCCTGTTGCCGAATATAGCGCGAATCTGGTAAAAAAAACGGTAGTTGGTACTGGACATGCAGATAAAGGGCAGGTGGCAATGATGGTAAAAACCTTGCTTCCGGCAAGCAATGCTATGAACGCGGATGCAGCAGATGCGCTGGCAACCGCCATTTGCCACGCCCACCAGCGCACATTTACGGAAATAGCAAAAAGGGTTGCTTTATGATCGGAAAATTAAAGGGAATAGTTGAAGAACTGGGTGATGATTCATTGATTCTCGATGTCGGCGGCGTTGGTTATAATGTTTTTATTTCCTCCCGCTTGCTTGCAAATGTCACTGTCGGACAGGCATTGAGCCTTACCATTGAAATGAATGTGCGCGAGGATCATATCCATCTCTATGGTTTTCCTGACAGTATCGAGCGTGATTGGTTCCGTTTGCTTGCCACGGTGCAGGGAGTGGGTAATAAGACGGGGCTGGCGATACTCGCGGCTTACACACCGGAAAAGCTGGTGCAGGCGATTATGGCAAGAGATATAGCGGCGTTTAAAGCGGTAAGCGGTATCGGCCCCAAGCTTGCCGAACGCATAGTCACTGAGCTTAAAGACAAGGTTCTGAAAATGCCGACCGCTGGATTTTCCAAATCAGCTTCATCAGTTTCTTTCACCAGCCACCAACCACCAGCCACCAACCACCAAAGTGACGCTATTTCCGCCTTGGTAAATCTTGGTTATAGCCGTAGCGACGCTTATTCGGCGGTGGTCAAGGCTTCACAAAATAATGATGTTAATCAAAGTATTGATGCGCTAATACGCTTAAGCCTGAAAGAATTGGTCAGGGCATAATACTATATTTTCGTCATTGCGAGCGTATGCGAAGCAATCCATCCATCAACATATTGAAAATTATGGATTGCCACGGAGCTAAAGCTCCTCGCAATGACGGATTTTGGTATAAAAACTGTCATAAAAGCATAATATTTCGGCGGTTGAGGTTGGCTAGGTAAACTGCTAGAATGTGGTTCATTATGGTTTTTTACGAGGAAACAATATGGCTATAATATACGAAACCCAGACGGATTTAGAGCGCGAGAAGCTGAAAGATCAATCCACGGATGTATATATAAAATCTGCTGAGCAGGCAGCAACCGGAATGACATCTGTGGTTCTTGGTTCTCTTATCAATGATTTCAATAACAAAGATTCTGGTGCTATGCGCCTCGCGAGTCTGGCTGCCAGTGTCTTTGGTGCCGTTAAAGTTGTGCAGTCACTTTTTACTGCCAACAAAGCGCATAACCTGAAGTTGGAAAAAGAACGTTTAGGGCCGCAAACTATAGTTTTCCCACCAGATGGGCATACTTCTTCTGGCTCAAGTATGGCTGTAGTTGGTGAAAAGCCTTGTTGTGAGAAGGGTAATTGCGATAGGAATATCCAGCCAAAAACCTTGCTCGAACAGGCGGAAAAGCGGCTTTCTTCATTAGGCAGGGAATAGCTTCTTACGTAAAGCGTACCTAGTAGTTCATAATTCGTATTTTGTCATTGCGAGGGAGCATCGCGACCGCGGCAATCCAATAGAAGGCTGGATTGCTTCGGCTATGCCTCGCAATGACGGCTCTGACCTATATACCGATACCAAATCCTGATACCTGAACTCTGCGCTACGAGCCACTTCCATTTCCTCAAAAAATATTGTATAAGGATTATTGCCTAATTTAGGTTTTGCCTGTAAAAACAATGCTTAAACCGTGATTTTACGGCTTAAAATAAAAGTGGAAATTAATAGTTTAGAAATCTTCATTTAACGTATTCTTCAAGGGTTGTGGGTCATAATGATTAAAGATGCCAAAATGTCTGTAGCTAGTGATGGAGCGGGGGACGACATCAGAAATGATGGTCTTCTGCTGGCGGAACCGGAGGTGAAAACCAAACGTCCGCCCTACTTCAAGGTGGTGCTGCTGAATGATGATTATACGCCTATGGATTTCGTGGTCTTTATACTTAAAGGCATATTCCATAGAAGTCATGAGGATGCAGTCAACATCATGCTTGAGGTTCATCAGAAAGGTGCTGGTGTTTGCGGTGTCTACACACGCGATGTAGCGGAGACCAAAGCTGAAGAGGCAATAATAGTAGCCAGGCGAAGGGAGTATCCGTTGCAGTGTCGGGTGGAAAAAGAATAAAAAATGACCGAAATACTGAAAACAACGGGAGAATATCATGCTGTCAAAGAATCTGGAGATCAGTCTTCACCGCGCTCTGGCAATTGCTAAAAAATACCGCCATGAGTATGCAACATTAGAGCATTTGCTCTACGCGCTAATAGACGATCCGGATGCAATTTCAGTAATGCGTGGTTGTGGTATCAATCTCACCGACATCAAAAAGAATCTTGGCGAGTTTTTAGAAACAGAATTAAGTTCACTGGTAGTTGATGAATTGGAAGAAGCCCGTCCTACCGCTGGTTTTCAACGAGTTATTCACCGCGCGGCAATTCATGTGCAGTCAGCGGGTAAAAGTGAAGTGACTGGTGCTAATGTACTCGTTGCTCTGTTTTCCGAACGTGACAGCCACGCTGTATTTTTCCTGCAGGAACAGGAATTATCGCGCCTTGACGTAGTGAATTATATTTCGCATGGGGTAGTTAAATTCCAAGGTAATAAGGCTATGGAATGGAAGAGTGGTTTTGATGCTGATGAAGCGGCAGAATCTCTGGAACGCCCGCAGGCAGCTAAGGAAAAAGATAAGGACAAATCGGAAGCACTGACGCTTTATACTATTAATTTGAATAAAAAAGCAGAATCTGGAAAGACCGATATATTGGTTGGGCGTGAGGAGGAAGTTGACCGCACGATTCAGGTTCTTGCTCGTCGTACCAAGAATAACCCGCTTTATGTGGGTGAGGCTGGAGTGGGTAAAACTGCTATTGCCGAAGGTCTTGCTCTGCGTATTGTACGCAGTGAAGTGCCGCAGGTGCTACGCAATGCTATTATTTTCTCGCTGGATATGGGCGCGTTACTTGCCGGTACGCGTTATCGCGGTGATTTTGAAGAGCGCATGAAAGCGGTTATCAAAGAAATCGAAAAAATTCCTAACTCAATTTTGTTCATTGATGAGATTCATACCATAATCGGTGCTGGTTCAACTTCCGGCGGTGCGCTTGATGCTTGTAACTTGCTTAAACCTGCTCTTGCCCGTGGTGGTTTCCGTTGCATTGGTTCTACCACTTACAAAGAATATAAGAGCAGCATAGAAAAAGATCGCGCGCTGGCTCGCCGTTTCCAGAAAATTGATGTGGTTGAACCTACAATTGAAAATTCCATTAAGATTCTACGCGGTTTGAAACCTTATTACGAAGATCATCATTCAGTGCGTTATACCAACGGCGCGATTAAAGCCGCGGTTGAGCTTTCTGCGCGCTATATCAATGATCGCAAGCTGCCAGACAAGGCGATTGACGTGCTTGATGAAGCAGGGGCTGCGCAGATGTTGCTTCCTGAATCAAAACGCAAACGCACTATCACCCATCGTGAAATTGAGGATATTGTTGCGAAAATTGCCCGCATGCCTGCCAAAACCGTTACCATGGATGATGCGGAAGTGCTGCGTAACCTCGATAAGAATTTGAAACTGGTGGTGTTTGGTCAGGATAAGGCTATTGACACGCTTGCTTCGGCAATAAAAATGTCACGGGCTGGGCTGCGCGAAGAAGAAAAACCGATCGGCAATTACCTGTTCACTGGGCCAACTGGTGTAGGTAAAACCGAAGTGGCGCAACAGTTGGCTGTGGCTATGGGTATGGAAATTCTACGTTTCGATATGTCGGAATATATGGAAAAACATGCGGTTTCCCGCTTGATCGGCTCGCCTCCGGGATATGTTGGCTTTGATCAGGGTGGCTTGCTTACTGACGCGGTTGATAAATCGCCATACTGCGTGATTCTGCTCGATGAAATCGAAAAAGCGCATCCGGATGTTTATAATATCCTGTTGCAGGTGATGGATTATGGACGCTTGACCGATAATAACGGCAAGATGATAAATTTCCGCAATACCATTATCATTATGACTAGCAACGCAGGCGCAGCGGATGTTGCCCGCGCTCCGGTCGGATTTATGAAGATGGATAGGGACGGCGAAGATAAAGAAGCGGTGATTCGCGCCTTTACTCCGGAATTCCGTAACCGTCTCGATGCTATTATTCCGTTTGCCCATTTAAGTTCAGAAGTTGTGGCGAATGTTGTGAATAAATTTATTTTCCGTCTGGAATCACAACTTGCTGACCGCAACGTTACCATTGTGCTTGATAATAACGCCCGCCAGTGGCTGGTGGAACGCGGTTATGAGCGTGCTAACGGAGCACGTCCGATGGCGCGTCTGATCGCTGAGAAAATCAAAAAACCTCTGGCTGATGAAGTTCTGTTTGGCAAGCTCAGCAAAGGCGGCACGGTGAAAGTCAGCGTGGAAAATGGCGAACTGGCTTTCAGCTTCAGCAAAGCTATCGGCGCAGGTCGTCAGCAGTCAGCGGATGAGGAATTGGTATCGTAATTTTGCAGTATTCAATTTGCTAAATAATGCAAATTGTTGTAGTTAAATACGATGTATGATTTCATTAGAATAGCCCTGTTATTTTCTATTATTGCCTATATTGGGTATGTTTTATTTATTTCATTGAAAAATGGAAAGATAGATCATCGGTTCTATTTTTTAGAGAAAAATAAAAATCGAGAATGGGCGACAAGGCGTGGTAACCCTGTAGAATATTGGGTTGTTACGCTAATAAATATAGTGTTTTTAGCAGTTTTTATTTATATATTATTCAGGTAAATCACTAAAAAATCTCAACATATTGTTTTATAGTATTAATCTTTTGAAATCCCCATTGTGATTTTTGATAATTTTCTTCTTTACCTACACATTAATCACTGTTATAAAGCACGCCCTTAAACCATTTTTCAATTGATCAAGGAAGATATGTCTACAACAATCAGATTGTCCCGCGCTGGAACCAAAAAACGTCCATATTACCGTATTGTAGTGACCAATTCACGCAGTCCGCGTGATAGTAAGTTCATCGAAAAAATCGGTACTTATGAGCCATTGCTTGCTGATGACAACCAAAAACGCGTTACGATCGACACTGATCGTGCTAAACATTGGCTTTCAGTTGGCGCGCAGCTTTCTGATCGCGTGCACCTGTTCTTCAATAGAGCCGGTCTGGTTGATACTAAGCCAGCGTTTAAGCCAGTTCGCAAATCCAAAAAAGATAAAGGTGGCGAAGCAGCAGCTGCTTAGTCTGTAATACCGCACTTGTTGCGGTATCTGGTTACAATCATAGTTAGTGGGTTTGCCCCAGACCCCGCAATGAATGCGAGGTGACAAAGTGATGGTTATGCATATGACCTCTGAGAAACTCATTAAAGTTGCAATTATAGCTGATGCACATGGCATTAAGGGCGAAGTGAAGCTGCGCAGTTTTGTAGAAAATCCTGATTTATTCGAGTCGGTTCATGATTTTCTTGATAGCACTGGAAAAAAGCGTTTTTCCCTTACAATTACCGGCACTGTCAAAAATTCCGTCATAGCAAAAATTGATGGTGTAACTGATCGCAATGCTGCCGAATTGCTCAAAGGCACGGAATTATTTATGCCTGCGTCTGCCCTTCCTGCGCCGGAAGAAGGAGAATTTTATCATAGCCAGTTAATAGGTCTGGAAGCGCGTAACCAGAATAACGAGAAGATAGGCACTGTAACCTCTATCAGCAATTATGGTGCAGGGGATATTATCGAAATAACCACAATTTCCGGCAATGCAGAGATGCTGCCATTTGCCGAACCCTGGGTTAGCGAGATAAACGCAGCAGAAGGGTTTATTGTGGTGACTCCGGCGGAATACCTATAATTAGGTAAGAGTAGTGAGGGAAGTGGGAAGAGGGAAAAGAAAAAAATTACCCTCCTAATGCCCCATCCCGCATCCCTAACGCCTATTCTTCCTCAATATACTGCTTTTCCATTTTCTCGTGGCGTTCCTGCGCTTCGATTGTCATGGTGGCAATTGGGCGGGCTTCAAGGCGTTTCAGACCAATAGGGTCGCCGGTTTCTTCACAATAACCATAGCTGCCTTCTTCGATGCGGCGCAAGGCAGAGTCAATTTTACCAATCAGCTTCAGATAACGGTTGCGGGTGCGCAGCTCAACACCAGCCTCTGTTTCCAGCGATGCTCTGTCTGACAAATCAGGTTCCTGCCAGTTTTCTTCTTTCAGGTTATTGATGGTTTCCTGTGACTCGGTGATTAATTCTTCGCGCCAGGCAAGTAGCTTCTGCTTGAAATATTCAAGCTGGTTCTTATTCATGTATTCTTCTTTTTCAGAAGGCTTGTAATTATCGGCTTTTGCGGTCATCTGATTTACTCCGAGTCAAGATTAAGAAGGTGCTTAAAAAATAGCCAGGATACCATTTTAACGATTGTGGAAGCGGGTGTATAGCAAAAACCGTGGGTAAATGCAATAAGTTCTTAAGTAGGGTAATTATGGTGTAATAAATCAATAATTTATTTGACGGCACTATTGCAGCTATTAAAATGCGCGAAATTTTATTAACAGTAATTGATGGTAATTATTATGAGGCGGTATGCTTAAATTACGTAATGCCACAAGTAAAGATACAGAATTACTAGTTCAATATATTAAAGAACTTGCTGATTTTGAAAAGCTTTCAACTGAATGCCATGTTACACCAGATCTTATTCAAAAATGGCTGTTTGGAGATAAGGTGCGCGCGGAATGCTTACTCGTTGAATGGGATGAGAAGCCAGCCGGTTTTGTTCTGTATTTTTATACTTTTTCTACATTTTTAGCAAAGCCCAGCATCTATATAGAAGATTTATTTATACGTCCTGATTTCAGGCGCAAAGGAATAGCCCGGAAAATATTACAGCATTTGGCGAATAAAGCTTTGAGTGAAGGTTGTGGAAGGCTGGAATGGTCAGTGCTGGATTGGAATAAAGATGCTATTGCGTTTTATGAATCAATTGGTGCTATACAAATGAATGAATGGATCGTACAGCGTATGACTGGGGATGCCTTAGAAAAACTAGCAAATTCTGCTGTCTAAGTCCAAATTCTAGCTACCTCTGCCTGGAACCTATCCACCCACGTTTTTTGAAATAACTGAGCATAAATAAAGCAGTTACGAGCATCAAAAACAACGAAAACGGGTAGCCGTAATACCAGTGAACCTCTGGCATATTAAAAGGAGATGCATCGGTATTAAAATTCATCCCGTATACTCCTGCGATAAAATTTAAGGGAATAAATACGGTGGAAACCATAGTAAGAACTTTGAAAATCTCATTGGTTTTATGACCTTCATAGGCAAGGAAAGTGTTTAGCAATCCCGAGGCGGTATCGCGGTAAAACTGTGTAAGTTCGTTAGCTTGCTTGCTATGGTCATGGCAATCACGCAGGAAAACACGAGTCGCTTTGGTAATTAGCGGGTTTTCCTCGCGTATCAACATGCCGATAAGGTCGCTGACCGGCCATATGATACGGTGCAGCAGTAGCAGATCGCTTTTAGCGTGGTGAATCTGGCTGATGGTATCGTTATTATAGCTGCCATTACCCAGTGCCATAATCTCGTCTTCAATTTTTATCAGTTGCTGGTTCAGATTGTCTAATATGGGGAAATAGCGGTCTATTATTTCGTCAATCAGAGCGTAATATAGATAATCAGTGCCACTTGAGCGAATCCTGCCGATACCGCGGCGTATTCTTTCGCGGACGTTGACGAAGCTACTGTTATTTGGCTTCTCTTCAAATACTATCACTATGTTTTTCTTGAGGAAAAGGCTGAATTGTTCGGTATCAAGCTGTTCATTAAGATAGCCACCTTTGATAATGCTGAATATATGATGTTCATGATATTCAATTTTTGGGTTATGGCTGGTATCCAGCACGTCCTCCAGTGACAGACGTTCAATTCCAAACTGGGTGCCGATCTTTTCAATAATTTCCAGATTGCCAAGACCTATGACATTTACAAGAACCACAGGCCATGTTTTGCTAAGAGGATGAATTTCCTCAACAGTTTCACATTCCTGTTCGATAAAACCTTCCGGACCATAAGCCATTACCAGAATCTGGGTTGGGTATGACAGGGGATTTACAGTAAGCTCGCCTGGCGCAGCTCCAGGTCTCATATTGTTCTGGACAGTAGAAGCCCGCCTTTTCTTGAATTTATGCCGCGCCATTTTCTTCTCCCGCTATCATAATCTATAATTATTTCAAGTTACGCCCGCTTTGCAGCGAAAAACCGGTCTTTCGGTCGATTTTCATAGTTATTATGTGTAATTTTTACATAATAACTATATTGTCGAGCAAGTTTGACTGTGTTACCCCTTCCCACTTATCAACTCAAGCATTTTGATATGGTTTTTATATGACTAAAATTACATGTACGCGGAGAATAGAATTTGATGCCGCCCACCGGGTTGCAGAACATGAAAGCAAATGCAGGAATCTGCACGGGCATCGCTATGTCATTGAAGCAAGCTTTACTTCGGATGGACTTGATTCTCTGGGGAGGGTAATTGATTTTGGCGTTATCAAAGAAAGGTTGGGGGCATGGATAGATAATAACTGGGATCACACCACAATTCTTTTTGACAAGGATCAGGCTCTGGGAAAAGTCATAAGCGATATTACTGGGCAAACGATATTTTACCTTCCGGTTAATCCAACCGCAGAAAATATGGCAAAATATCTATTGGAAAAAATATGTCCGCAGTTATTTTCTGACACGCCAATAAGCTGTGTAAGCGTTCTGCTCTACGAAACCCCGAACTGTTCGGCTTTGGCTATTTCTTGAGAAATGGGGAATTGAAGAAATGAGGAACTGAGGAAAAAGAATTAGCGGAAAATAATTTCTCCAATTCTTCAATTCTCCAGTTCCTCAGTTCGTTTATAAGTTACTTCTTAACAATCATTCCACCTTTGGTGGTAACTTTGCTATCATCTTTCAGTGTATGTTCACCGTCTGGAGCTGGAGTTTTTTTGCCGTCTTTGCCAACAACTTCAACTTTGTCACCGGTGATTTCGATTTTGGTGCCATCTTTCAATTCACCAGCTACGGTTTTCACTTCTTCCTTAACAGCAGCGAGAGCAGCAGCAGGAGCCGCCGCCGCAGGAGCAGCAACAGGTTCAGCAGGTTTTGCAGCTTCATAAGCGAAAGCAGCAAAAGAAGTGATAGAAACGGTGGTGATTAAAGCAGCTAAAATAATCTTATTCATAAAATAATCCTTCTAATTCTTGTTAGACAAAACGGTCTTCTAACCGTAGGCGATTGGGTTCAAAAACCTAGCAATTGCTTGAGATTGAACATATAGTTTTTTCGCTGCCGAGTAAATGATAATTTGCTTACATTACATGGATTTAACCTAGAGGTAAGTATGTGAAGTAAAATTAATCCAGCTATATCATCTGTGCTTCAAGCAGAGCAAGCTCAAGGATATAAAAACACTGTTTCCCAATCATTACTTTTAACATCTTTGTTGCGGATAAAAACTTCGCGTTCATGCAAACGGAAGTCACCTTGCTGCCAGAATTCTATTTTGTCCGGTATCAATCTCCAGCCTGACCAGAAAGGTGGGCGTGGTACCGGTACATTTTCAAAATCTGCCATTCTTTCAGAAATTTCCTGTAGCATAACATTTCTTTCAGGAAGAGTTTCCGACTGTCGTGATACCCACGCTCCAATCTGGCTGTCACGTGCGCGCGTGGCAAAATATATATCCGCTTCTTTATCGCTGACCGCTTCTATTCTGCCTTCTATACGCACCTGCCGTTCCAATGGCATCCAGTAAAAACATCCGGCTGCTTGCGGATTCTGTTTTATTTCAATGCTCTT
This sequence comes from Pseudomonadota bacterium, assembly GCA_038043465.1. GTDB lineage: Bacteria > Pseudomonadota > Alphaproteobacteria > Rickettsiales > SXRF01 > SXRF01. Next base: position 75,278 of record JBBTBX010000014.1, on the reverse strand, counting down.
GCGGCTATTAAGGTTGGTGTAGAAAACAAATCCGCGTTCATCGACTCCTTTTAATAACACCATGCGTACCGATGGTGCTGCGTCTTTTGTCGCAGTTGCCAGTGACATGGCGGTTGGTTCGATTATAGAAGCATTTCTTTTGGCTTCTTCTAACCATTTTGAGAATTGGACGATTGGATTCTTGTTCATGGTTTATCTCCTAAGGTGATGATCGGATTATTAGATTATTAGATTATTAGATAACTATTAGTTGTTACAGAAAATAATGATATATCATTATTTTTTGGTTACGCCAGCTTTGCGGCGAAAAATCGGACTTTCGGTCGCGATTTTCATACTACATTCTGTATTAAAAAATACAGAATGTAGTATAAGTACATATTTTTTAATTATCTAATAATCAAATCATCCAGTCATCTTTTTTATAGATTATTTATCCATCTGAGTTATACAGGAATATATATTTTCAATTGATTGGAATAGATTATGTCTAATGTCACTCGCCCTCTTTCTCCACATCTCTCTATTTATCGCCCGCAAATTACCTCGGTTATTTCGATATTACACCGTATAACCGGAGTTGTGCTTTATGCAGGTCTGGGTTTGATAATAGTTTTTCTGGTTGTGGTTGGATATTTTCCGGATAATTATGGTTTGCTGCATAAATGCCTTGCTTCCGGCATCGGTAGATTAGCCCTGTTCGGCTGGACTTTTTCCCTGTATCTCCATTTTTTTAATGGAATACGGCACTTGTTCTGGGACATAGGGAAAGGTTTTGATATTCCGACAGTCAACAAAAGTGGCTGGGCTGTAATTTTTTGCACTTTGGTTGCAACTATTTTCAGTTGGGTAATTGCTTACCATAATACAGGAGCTTTCTAATCATGAAAAAAACGACTGGTTCTGATTTCCGGAGTCCACTTGGCAGGGCGCGTGGTCTTGGTTCGGCAAAATATGGTGTGTCTCACTGGTGGTTTCAGCGTTTGACTGCGGTGGCGATGATTCCGCTTTTTATCTGGTTCATCGCTTCTGTCATTACAGTTATGATATCGCCTGATATTAACATAATTGTCAGCTGGTTTTCTTCGCCGGTTAATTCACTGCTGATAGTGCTGCTATTCTGCGCCATGTTTTTTCATGCTAAATTAGGTTTGCAGGTAGTGATAGAGGATTATGTGAAAGCACCTTGTTGCAAATACACACTGCTTCTGGGCAATATCTTTTTTTGTGTTGGAGGAGTGGTTATCTGCATCATGGCTGTATTAAAGCTGCACTTATTCGGTGTCAATTAATCTCATGTTTTCATAGTCAAATTTTTCATAGCATTCATAGCATAAAGAGTAACATATGACCTTAGCCTATAAAATTATAGATCATTATCACGATGTGGTTGTTGTTGGTGCCGGCGGTGCTGGTCTTCGCGCAACTTTTGGAATGGCTGCTGCTGGGCTTAACACCGCCTGCGTCACCAAAGTATTTCCAACGCGCAGCCATACGGTTGCAGCGCAGGGTGGCATCTCTGCGGCACTTGGCAATATGGGGCAGGATGACTGGCGTTGGCATATGTATGATACCATCAAAGGTTCTGACTGGCTCGGTGATCAAGATGCAATCGAATATATGTGTAAAAATGCTGCTGAGGCAGTTATCGAGCTGGAGCATTATGGCGTGCCGTTTTCGCGCACTCCTGACGGAAAAATTTATCAGCGTCCGTTTGGTGGGATGACCACTGATTATGGCAAGGGCACCGCGCAGAGAACGTGTGCAGCAGCGGATAGAACTGGGCATGCAATTCTGCACACGCTTTACACGCAGGCACTGCGCCACAAAGCCCAATTTTTTATCGAATATTTTGCCACTGATCTGCTGATGGATGAAGATGGTTCTTGTCGCGGTGTCATTGCTTGGAATCTCGATGATGGCACTATTCACCGTTTCAACGCGCATATGGTGGTGCTGGCGACCGGTGGTTATGGTCGTGCTTATTTCTCCTGCACCTCGGCGCATACTTGCACGGGTGATGGCGGTGGTATGATAGTACGAGCTGGTCTGCCACTTCAGGATATGGAATTTGTGCAGTTCCACCCAACCGGAATATATGGTGCTGGCTGCCTGATTACCGAGGGCGCGCGCGGGGAAGGCGGTTATCTGGTAAATTCTGAAGGTGAGCGTTTTATGGAACGCTACGCACCGTCGGCAAAAGATCTGGCATCACGCGACGTAGTATCGCGGGCGATGACCATGGAAATACGTGCCGGTCGTGGTGTCGGCAAAGATAAAGATCACATATATTTACATCTTGATCATCTCGATCCCAAAGTTTTACATGAACGCCTGCCGGGAATTTCTGATACAGCAAAAATTTTCGCTGGTGTGGATGTTACCAAACAACCAATTCCAGTTTTGCCGACCGTGCATTATAATATGGGCGGGATTCCGACTAATTATCACACGGAAGTAGTGACTCTTAAAAACGGCAATCCCGATAGCGTAGTTCCTGGGTTGATGGCGATTGGCGAGGCTGGTTGCGTTTCGGTGCATGGCGCGAATCGTCTAGGCTCAAACTCATTGCTGGATTTAGTGGTGTTTGGCAGGGCAGCAGCAATCCGTGCAGCAGAACTTATAAAGCCTAACACTAGACATAAACCAATCAGCAGCAGCGCGACCGAAAAAGCATTGGCACGTTTTGATAAAATCCGCAACGCCAATGGTGGTATGCAGACTTCGGAGATTCGTCGTAATATGCAAAAATCCATGCAGAATCACGCGGCGGTTTTCCGTGAAGAAAAAGTCTTAAGCGAAGGCACATCGCAGATGGAAAAAATCTGGAAAAGCTATGACCAACTCAAAATCTCTGACCGCACATTAATCTGGAACAGCGATCTGGTGGAAGCTCTGGAGCTTGATAACCTCCGCAGTCAGGCGTTGATAACTATAGCCAGCGCGCTTAACCGTAAGGAAAGCCGTGGTGGGCATGCGCGGGAAGATTATGCCGATCGTGATGATAAAAACTGGATGAAACACACGCTTTCATGGCTTGATGATAAAGGCAAAATCGCCTTTGACTACCGCCCAGTGCATATGAACACGCTTTCTAACGAAGTGCAGCCGGTACCACCAAAGGCAAGGGTTTATTAAAATTACTACTACTTGTCATCCCCGCCCAGCCTTGTTTGGAAGAATTGGCGGGGATCTGGGGCGAAACACACCGACCGAGATTGTGGCTCTAGATCCCCGAGTAAATCGGGGATGACGACTGTGGGTGTATTTTAAAATATCCTCCGTAATTCTCTAATCAGCAGTGCTGCTTTTTCTGGCGCGTATTGAGATGGTGGGAGGTCTGCGTTCCACACAGGATTTGGCCATGCCGCATCGTTTTTAAATCTTGCTATAATGTGTATATGCAACTGCGGAACCATATTCCCAAGCGCAGCCACATTCATTTTATCAGCTTTAGAAAACTCACAAAATTTTTCTGAAACAGTGCTGATTTCTTCCATCACCAGCATATAATCTTCTCTGCTTAAATCAAAAATCTCGCGCATATTTTCGCGCATGGGAACTAAGATAAGCCACGGAAAATTGCTGTTATTCATAAGCAGCACACGACAAAGCATTAAGTCTATAACCGGCAGGCAATCCTTAGCAAGTTGTGGGTGAAGTTCAAATGTCATACCCTAATCCCTAGTGCCTAATCCCTAATGCCTAGCATTACCCAAACACCCGTTTGAAAATCGTATCAACATGTTTGGTGTGATAGCTTGGGTCAAATAATGCAGCTAGTTCAGCAGTTGGAATTTTACTGGTTATTTCCTTATCAGCGCATAGCTCGGTTAGAAAATCCTTGCCTTGCTCCCATACTTTCATGGCATTGCGCTGCACCAGTCGATAAGAATCCTCGCGGCTTACGCCAGCTTGGGTAAGGGCGAGAAGCACGCGCTGCGAGAATACCAGCCCGCCGAGCTTATCCATATTTGCTTTCATCCTATCTGGATAAATAACCAGCTTGTCAATTAATCCGGCAAGGCGGGTGAGGGCGAAATCCATAGTGACTGTGGCATCGGGCGCGATCATGCGTTCTACTGATGAATGCGAAATATCGCGCTCATGCCACAGTGCCACATTTTCAAGGGCGGGAGTTACATAACCGCGCACGAGGCGGGCAAGCCCAGTTACATTTTCAGATAGCACAGGGTTGCGCTTATGCGGCATTGCTGAGCTGCCTTTTTGTCCTGCCGAGAAAAATTCCTCAGCTTCCAAAACTTCGGTGCGCTGCAAATGGCGAATTTCTACCGCGAGGCGTTCCATGGAGCTTGCGATAACGCCAAGGGTTGCGAAATACATGGCGTGACGGTCACGCGGAATAACCTGCGTTGATACTGGCTCAATTTCCAACCCTAATTTTTCTGCGACATATTGTTCCACATACGGATCGATATTGGCAAAAGTCCCAACTGCGCCAGAGATAGCACAGGTGGCTATTTCTTTGCGGGCGGCAACCAGCCTTTCGCGGCAGCGGGTAAATTCAGCGTAATAGCCAGCGAGTTTCAGGCCGAAAGTAACCGGTTCGGCATGGATGCCATGGCTGCGTCCAACAGTTATAAAATCTTTGGTTTCATAAGCGCGGCGTTTGATGGCATCGAGCAGAATATCCATATCTGCGAGCAGAATATCGGTGGCGCGCACGAGCTGCACTGAAAGGCAGGTGTCAAGTACATCAGAGCTGGTCATGCCCTGATGTAGGAAGCGTGCATCCTCGCCAACATATTCGGCAACATTGGTGAGGAAGGCGATAACGTCATGCTTTGTGGTGCGTTCAATTTCGTCAATCCGTGCTGGGTCAAAACCAGCTTTATCCCAGATATTTTTTGCTGCTGATTTGGGGATAACGCCAAGTTCTGCCAGCGCATCACAAGCATGTGCTTCAATTTCAAACCAGATTTGATATTTGGTATTATCTGTCCAGATAGAGACCATTTCAGGGCGGGAATAGCGAGGAATCATATGTTAGTTGCTTGTTTTTGGTTGCTGGTTGTCAGTAGATTAATAAACTAGTAACTAGCAACTGGCAACTAGTAACTAACCGGCACCGGATCAAGCGAACGCCACAAATACCAGGTGGCGACCGAGCGGTATGGTTTCCATTTCTGCGCCAGTTCAAAGATTTCCGCCAGTGTCATTTTCTCGCTGTTATTATAATGGCGGAAAATGGCCTTTTGCAGACCAATATCAGCAAGTGGCAGAATATCAGGGCGAGCAAGGTGGAAAATCATGAACATTTCCGCCGTCCAGCGACCAATACCATTTAAGGAAGTCAGTTCCTTGATTATTTCTTCGTCGGACAGTTTATCCCAGTTCTTTATATGGGTTTCGTTTTCCATAAAATGTTCGGCAAGACCATGCAGATAACGAACTTTCTGCGCGGAAAGCCCACATTCGCGCAAATTTGCTTCCGCAGCTTTTATAGTATTTTTGGGAGTTACATCGCCAAGTCGGGTTGCAAATTTTCCCCACACCGTATCTGCGGCTTTCACCGATATTTGCTGTCCCACTATCGAGCGTGCCAGTGTGAAAAACGCATCGCCACGCACTGTAAGGAATTCACCATGATAAGAGCTTATAATTTTACCGAGTATCTTATCACCGAGGAGAAGGTGTTTTTTGGCATCGTTCCAGTAATGTGGGGTCATTGCCTGAGTATTCCGCCAAAGCCTTTGCCTGCTGCGACAAGGATTGCATTGCTTACCGTAGTAATTTCTGCATCTGTCAGTGTACGCTCGAATGATTGCAATGTGACTTTCACTGCCACTGATTTTTTTCCGGAATCTACGCCTTTGCCACTATAGACATCAAAAATTTCTACATTGGTTATCAGAGTTTTTTCCGCTTTGTTTATTTCTTTTTCGATAGTTGCTGCCGTAATATTCTCATCAACTATGAAGGCAAAATCCCGCTCCACAGCTTGATAATCAGAGAGTTTTAGTGATGGTTTAGCTGTGCCTTTGCTGCGGGAAACAGGAAGAGCTTCGAGGAAAATTTCAAAGGAAGCAACTGTTTCTTCTATGTCAAATAATTTGGCGATTTTAGGGTGGATTTCACCAAAATAACCAAGCACGGTTTTACCGAGAACAAAAGACCCAGAGCGGTTAGGGTGATAATAAGCTGGGAGATTATTTGTGCTTATTTCTAACTTGTTCACACCTAAAGTTTGCAGCACTGCTACCCCGTCAGTTTTGGCATCCATCGTATCAACAGCACGATTTTTTTGTGTAAATAATCCGCTATCGTAATTATTATTCTGCACTTCGCCGATGCGTATGCCAGAAGCTATTGTTTTCTGTCCATCGGGCGTTATATCATGAAATTGCAAACCAACTTCAAACAGGTTCAGATTCTTAAAACCACGGGCAGCATTGCGTTTTGCCGCATCCAGCAAATTAGGGAGCAGGCAAGGGCGCATCGTGTCGAGATCGGCACTGATAGGGTTTAATAAGGTAAGCGCAGGATTATTTCCGCCAAACATTGCTGCCTGTGCTGCGGGTAAGAACGACCAGGTTTGTACTTCCATCATGCCACGACCAGCTAGTAATCGCTTGGCAAGATGCACGCGTTTTTGAGCAATACTAAGTATGGCAGGAGTTATTGTATTTGATTTTGGCAGAGGCGTGGACGGAATATGTTCGTAGCCATGAATTCTGAGAATTTCTTCAACCAGATCCGCTTCGCCTTCAATGTCGGCGCGCCAAGAAGGAGGGATGACGGATGAGGGATGAGGGATGAGGGTAAAGCCAAGATTTCTTAGAATTTCTAAGCATTCTTCAGCAGGAATATCAACGCCACCCAGTGATTTTACGCGCTCAGGATTGAAGCTTATTTCCCTCTGCCACTGCGGAGTTTTTCCAGCGTGAACCAGTTCGCTGGCTTGCCCGCCGCATATTTGTGTAATCATTGCCACTGCGCGTTTTGCAGCTTCTTCGACGAAGGCAATATCAACTCCACGCTCGAAGCGATAACGCGCATCCGAATCAATTTGCAAAGCTCTACCTGCCAGCGCGACATTGTTTGGTTCAAATAATGCCACCTCCAGAAAAACATCCGTGGTTGCTTCCGTGCAGCCACTTTCTACGCCACCAATTATGCCGCCGATTGCCAGCACGTTTGATGAGTCAGCGATAACGGTTATTCCATTTTCCAGAGTATAGTCCTTGCCATTCAAGGCTTTTATGGTTTCGCCATTTTTTGCAGCGCGGACAGAAAGATTCCTGTCTAATTTCTTTTCATCATAAACATGTAGCGGACGACCAAGATCGAAAGTGAAATAATTAGTGATGTCAACTAAAGCCGAAATTGATTTCTGCCCGATTGCCTCAAGGCGTTGTTTCAGCCAGTCAGGACTCTGTTTATTACGTACATCTTTTATAAAACAACCAACATATTGCTGGCAATTTTTAGTGTCGATAGAAACAGAAATCGGTGAAGAGAAAGTTGGTTTGAAATTTATTTCTGGTAGCGGTTTTAATGTTCCAATCCCTGATGCGGCGAGGTCACGGGCTATGCCGCGCACACCAAGGCAATCAGCGCGGTTGGGGGTGATGGCGATGTCAATAACTGGGTCATTCAAGCCGAGGACATCAGCGATTTTCGCGCCGATTTTTGCCTCTGAATTTTTTAGTGGAAGTTCAATAATTCCTTCACTCTTTTCAGCAAGCCCAAGCTCTTCAGTCGAGCATAACATACCATTGCTTTCTACGCCGCGGATTTTGGTTTTTTTGATGGTCATGCCATTTCCCGGAATCAATGCTCCTTCTTTGGCGAGCGCAACATACAAACCAGCGCGGGCATTGGCAGCGCCACACACTATCTGCAATTCGCCAATATCGCTTTGCACTTTGCACACCTGAAGTTTATCAGCTTCTGGGTGGCGGGTAGCTTCCAATATTTTAGCGACAGTGAAAGATTTTAAGCTCTCCGCTTTATCTTCCACGCTTTCAACTTCGAGACCAATAGCGGTCAGTTTGTCAGAAATTTGCTGCAAGGAAGCTTCAGTTTCCAGATGATCCTTTAGCCATGCGAGAGTGAATTTCATATCACAACCCACTAACTAAGTTGGGAATATGCAGCGGGTCAAAGCCGTAATGCGAAAGCCAGCGTGCGTCTGATTCAAAAAATGTACGCAGGTCGGGAATACCATATTTAAGCATAGCGAGGCGTTCGATACCCATGCCGAACGCAAAGCCCTGCCACTCGTTAGGGTCGATATTGCAATTTTTTAGAACATTTGGATGCACCATTCCACAACCACCAATTTCCAGCCAGTCACTGCCTGCGCCAATCTTCAAACTTTCTTTGCTGCGGGCGCAGCCAATATCAATTTCTGCTGATGGTTCAGTGAATGGGAAGAAGCTAGGGCGGAAACGCACCGGCACATTTTCCAGCTCAAAAAACACGCGTAGAAATTCGCTGATGCAGCCGCGCAGATGCCCCATATTTATTTCTTTATCAATTACCAATCCTTCAATCTGATGAAACATCGGCGTGTGAGTGAGGTCGCTGTCACAACGATAGGTGCTGCCCAGCGCGATAAAACGAAATGGTGGTTTGCCAGAGCGCATGGTGCGGATCTGCACAGGTGAAGTATGGGTCCTAAGCAGGATTCGGGATTCGGGATTCGGGATTCGGGAAGAATTATCCTTACTTTCTTTTTCCTGACCTCTGAGATAAAACGTATCGTGCATCTGGCGGGCGGGATGTGATTCTGGGATATTCAAGGCGTTGAAATTATGCTCGTCATCTTCAATATCAGGGCCATCGGCAACATTAAAACCAAGGTCGGCAAATATTGCGGTGATTTCTTCGGTAACCTGAGTGATAGGGTGGATTTTACCACACGGTTCGCCGTTTGCGGGAAGGGTGACATCCAGCTTTTCGCTAACGAGGCGAGCAGAAAGCTCAATATCAGCGAGAGCAAGTTTTTTTGCTTCCAGCGCGTCGGTTATTTCCTGTTTTATCTGGTTCAGATTTGCGCCCAGAGTTTTGCGCTCTTCGGGCGATGCTTGTCCCAGTGCCTTTAAAGCTTCGGTAAGCTTACCTTTTTTGCCAAGTATAGCAACGCGCAATTCTTCAAGCTCATTAGAGCTAGAACAGCTATTAATGGAATCAATGGACTGCGCAAGAAGATTGTCGTTCATAATATCCTACATTGTCATGCCAACATTAGGCTGGCATCCAGTTTAAAAGTTAGTTCTGGATACCAGCTTTCGCTGGTATGACAAGTAAATAAATTAAGCAGCTTTTTTAGCGAGAGCAGCTTTTGATTGGTCAACAATTGCTTTGAAAGCTGCTGGTTCATGGGTTGCTAGGTCTGAAAGAACCTTACGGTCTATTTCAACACCTGCTTTGATAAGACCACTGATGAACTGCGAATAAACCATATCATGTTCGCGTACGCCGGCGTTGATACGCTGAATCCACAGGCTGCGGAAATTACGTTTCTTGGTGCGGCGGTCACGATAAGCGTAACGCAGACCTTTTTCTACTTTTTCGCGGGCAACGGTGATACAGCTTTTTGAGCGGCCATAATAGCCTTTTGCCATTTTAAGAATTTTTTTGCGACGGGCGCGGTTAGCACCACTTTGAGCATGAGCCATTTGTTATCTCCCTATAAGCTAATATGAACCGTTGGGCATATATTGCACGATGCGATGTGTATCAGAAGCATCGAGAATAGTAGTGCCACGGGCGTTACGAATAAAACGATTGGTACGCTTGCGCATGCCATGACGTTTTCCAGCTTGGGAGGCAACAACCTTGCCTGTGGCAGTGAAGCGGAAACGCTTCTTACAGCCTGATTTTGTTTTCAGTTTTGGCATTTTAAAATCCTATAAAATTAAGGTTACAAATAAAGTGACCAAAGGCAATGCCTCGCCCGGCAACTCAAAGGGACTGAGTGTTTAGCTGGGAAGTGACCGTAAATCAAGCAAAAAATAATATAAAATAATATCAGATAAAAAATGTCGGGTTTTACTTGAAATTACAGTTCAATATACCATATAATACTCAGGTGCTAATTTTATTAATCTGAATGGGAGAAAAACTATGGAATATCGTGATCCGTTTGCCACCGCTCAATTTGGCGCGCAGTCGAGAGCTGTTGCCTATGACGCTGGTTTACGCGCTTATATGCTTAAGATTTACAACTATATGGCGAGTGCTCTGGCTCTTACCGGTATAGTTGCTCTGGGTGCTTCCAAGTCTGAAGCCATTTTAAGCGCGCTTTACACTGTACAGAATGGTCAGGTCGCTGGCATGTCTGGCTTAGGCTGGATTGTCGCTCTTGCTCCAATTGGGCTGGTTTTGTGGCTAAGTATGGGTATTAACCGCCTGAGTACTACTGCGGCGCAGGGGATTTTCTGGGCATATGCAGCTCTGGTTGGCTTGTCGCTTACCTCCATATTCCTGCTTTATACCGGTGAAAGCATTGCCCGTGCTTTCTTCGTAACTGCTGGAACTTTTGGCGCGATGAGCATTTATGGCTATACCACTAAGCGGGATCTGACCGGTATGGGGTCATTCCTGATGATGGGACTTATCGGGCTTATTATTGCTTCGATAGTTAATATCTTTATGCAAAGCTCGGCTCTGTCTTTTGCCACTTCAGTGATTGGCGTGCTGATTTTCGTAGGTCTTACCGCTTACGATACCCAGAAGCTGAAAGGCATGTATTATCAGGTTGCTGGTAATGCTGAAGCTATGGCAAAAACTTCGATTATGGGCGCGCTCAGCCTGTATATGGACTTTATCAATATCTTTATGTATCTGCTGCGCTTTATCGGCGACAGAAGATAACATGCAGATTATTGATATAAATAATGCCCAGAGCCAGCTTGCTGCACTTATTAAAAGTGCAGTGGCTGGTGAGGATATTGTTATATCTGATTCTGGTAAGGAAATGGTACGGCTTATACCGGTGATGCCTGTTAAGGCAGAACCTAGGGTGGGCGGGCAGCTTCGTGGAAAATTTACAATTTCTGATGATTTTGATGAGTGCGATAAGGAAATAGAAGAGTTATTTTATAACTCAAAATTATTTCCAGATGAAGAGAAATAAATAGTGGATTTATTGCTGGATACTCATGTATTCTTGTGGTGGGTTCAAGCACCAGAAACTTTATCTGATAGAGCGTTGTCTGTTATTTCATCGTCAGAAAATGTGATATTTGTCAGTAGTATAAGCATCTTGGAAATAGCGGTAAAACAATCTATAGGAAAACTTACTTATTTTATAGATTTTGATAAGTATATTAGTATATGTAATTTCTTGGAATTACCATTAACGGCTAAACAAGCCTATGCTGTTAAAAATTTACCATTACATCATAGAGATCCTTTTGACCGAGCATTGATTGCACAGGTGAAAACAACAGGTTTAACCTTGATAACGCGCGATAAAATTCTCGCTAAATATGAAATTCCAATTATTGAAGCATAATGCTATGAAATACATCAATACCATAGGCGTTATGACCCTTTGTAAACGCGAGATATGGCGGTTTGCAAAAGTATGGAACCAGACCATTATTGCGCCCATCGTCACGACCTTGCTCTTCCTTGCGGTTTTGATGCTGGCTATGGGCGGTAATGAGCAGATGATCGACCATGTGCCTTACGGAGAATTTATTGCTCCTGGACTCGTCATGATGGCGATCGTGCAGAATGCCTTTGCCAATACTTCATCATCCCTGATGCTCGGTAAAATTCAGGGGGTTATAATTGATATTCTCATGCCACCGCTCACCGGTGGCGAGTTGCTGTTTTCCCTGGTTGTTGGCGGGGTAGTGCGCGGGGTTTTGGTGGGTATAGTAGTGATGGCAGCCGTCTATATGTTCGTGCCGTTTTCTTTGCTCCATCCATGGATTGGCATGTATTATGTTGTTTCCGCCTGTATTATGCTGTCTCTACTTGGAATTTTAACGGGTATATGGGCGCAGTCTTTTGATCAACTTGCAGCCATCACCAACTATATAATCACTCCTTTTTCCTTCCTTTCCGGCACGTTCTACTCAATTAAGCATCTCCCTGAATTCTGGTATTATGTCTGCCATTTTAACCCGTTCTTCTACATGATTGATGGTTTTCGCTATGCCACTGTTGGCTATACTGACGGCACTGTAGCACTTGGCATGGTGGTAATGGCGATAACCAATATTGTGTTATGGGTGGTTACTGCGGCATTATTCAGTCGGGGCTACAGGCTTAAGACTTAAGGAAAGCATAGTTAATGCAGGAATTTAATGTAAAGAAAACTATACCCATTCCAACTGAAAAGTTGGGATGGGTATGTGAAAATCGAGGCCGAAAGCCCGATTTTTCGACGCGTAGCGGGCGTACGCACTTTAAGAATTCCCAATTCTTGAAGTGCAAAAAGTATATATTGATTCTCTTTTATATTTTTACAGCATTACTTGCATTTATTTCACTTAAATCATTGATAGATTCCCTCATACCCGCGCATGGTCTTAGGGGATTATACGACCAATATGTTGGGCGTGATTTCCTGTTTTTTTATGCTGCTGCGAAGCTCACATTATCTGGACATATCAATGATTTGTACGTGGGTGGTTTTATAAATAATATAAATAGTTCGGTTATTCCTGAACTGGAAAACCAGACAATGCAGCCCTGGGCGTGGCTATATCCGCCACATTATTTGCCATTGCTCCTGCCTTTTGGGCTTCTGCCATATTATTTTGCACTTGGCTTGTGGCTTGCCGTATCGTTTTTACTTCCGGCTTTTGTACTCTGGCATTTCTGGCAGATGCGTGGTGGCTTATGGCTCGCTACAATTTTTAATATCAATGTATTTTACTGCCTGAGCATGGGGCAGAATGCGCTGATTTTTGTGGCAATTGCCGGAATGGGTATTGCCTTGCTGCAAAAACGCCCACTGCTTGCGGGTGTGTGTTTTGCAGTCTTAAGCATGAAACCACATTTCGCTATTTTGATACCGGTTGCTCTGCTTCTCGGTCGTTACTACAGTGCATTGCTATACACGATTCTTAGCACTTTATTTCTTGTTGTAGTTTCAAGTTTTGCTTTTGGTTGGGATATCTGGGAAATGGCGATAAGGCATTTCAGCTCAGCAAAAACTGTTTCCCTTTCTCCCGACATTTGGTTTTTCAGCGTTTATTCTACTTACCGCGCCTTACTGGAAATTGGTCTTTCCGAGGTTTATGCTTGGTGCGGTTATTTTCTGGTAGCTGCCTTGGCATTCTATGGATTTTCAAAAGTTTGGCGTGGGGAACATACGCTTGCGGCAAAATGGCTGGCATTTAGCATTGCCGCGTTGTTATGTTCACCATATAACCTTGCTTATGATGCGGTGTGGATTGCTTTGCCAGCTATGGTGTGGCTTTCCCAGAAATTGGAGCAAAATCATAGATTACCAACCATTGTTTATATATTGCTGGCAATGTTGGTTTTCGCGATTGCCATAACTTCGGTTGGTAACTATATGACTATCCTATTGATTATATGTGCATTAATTGTTTTATTAGGGATTGATAGAGGTCTTGACAAAATCACTTATTAGTAAGAAAATCACCCCTTTTCTAATTGGCTTTTAATATAACAAAAATGTCGGCTGTTCTACCAGTTTATCGCCGTTCCAATGTCACTATTTCCCGTGGGGAAGGTGTATATCTTTTCGCGCCTGATGGTACGCGTTATCTGGATTTTGCCGCTGGCATCGCGGTAAATTCCCTTGGACATTCTCATCCACACCTTGTTTCCGCGCTTAAAGAACAGGCAGATATTCTCTGGCATTGCTCTAATATGTATCAAATGCCTGAGCTTAACCGGTTTGCGCAGAGGCTGACAGCGGCCTGCTTTGCCGATAAGGTTTTTTTCTGTAATTCCGGAGGCGAAGCGGTGGAGTGTGGGCTTAAAATCCTGCGTAAATATCATGATGCCAATGGAAATCCTGAGCGTTACCGGGTTATCACTATGGAAGGCGGGTTTCATGGGCGCAGCTTTGCTTGTATCTCGGCAGGTGGCAATGAGATAGCGCGCGCTGGCTATGGGCCTCTGCTTGATGGGTTTGACCGTGTGGAATTCAATAATTTGCAAGCTGTGGAAGCTGCCATTACACCGGAAACAGCGGCAATATTGGTTGAGCCGATTCAGGGTGAAGGTGGAATAAGGGAGGCTAGGCACGAATTTTTACAAGGACTTCGCCGTATTGCTGACAAATATGGGCTGCTTCTGTTTATAGACGAGGTGCAATGTGGCATGGGGCGTACAGGCTCGCTATTTGCCCACCAGCAATCCGATGTTGTTCCTGATATTGTTTCTGTAGCAAAAGGTATAGGTGGTGGATTTCCTCTGGGTGCATGTTTGGTTACAGACAAGGTAGCCTCCTGCATGTCTGCTGGCACACATGGTTCGACTTATGGTTCAAACCCTCTGGCAATGGCGGTTGGAAATGCAGTTTTGGATATTATACTTGCACCGGATTTTTTGCGGCAGGTGGAAGCGGTTGGCAGGTTGCTGAAAGAGCAATTATCAGCAATCGCCCTTGAATTTCCTAGCCTGTTTTCTGAGGTGCGTGGGCGGGGGCTTATGCTTGGGATGCAGGCAAAAATCCCGCACATTAAGCTGGTTGAAAATTTAAGGGAGAATGGTCTTTTTACTTCACCCGCCGAGGACGGAATTATACGCATTACACCACCGCTGATTATTGAGGAGAAACATGTTAATGAAGCAGCAGATATTATACGCAGAACCTGTAGGAAAATATAATGAAAGTATTGATATGACCAGGCATTTTATAGATTTTTCTGATATTACGGCGATTGAACTGCGAAAAATTCTTGATTGCGCAGTACGCCTTAAAAAAGAACGGGCGGAAGGCAGGTTCGAGCCATTGCTTGCCAATAAAAAACTTGCGATGATTTTTGAAAAAAATTCTACCAGAACCAGAGTATCTTTTGAGGTAGCTATGATGGAGCTGGGCGGTCATGCCCTTTCCTTTAATGGTAATGAACTGCAGCTTGGGAGAGGAGAGTCGGTAGAGGATACTGCCCGTGTGCTTTCGCGCTATGTGGATGCTATTATGTTACGCTGCCATAGTCACGACAAGCTGATTCAACTTTCGGAAAATGCGAGTGTTCCGGTGATAAATGGGCTTACTGAGTTTAGTCATCCCTGCCAGATACTTGCCGATATATTAACATTTGAGGAAAATATTGGAAATATCAAAGGAAAAACAATAGCATGGGTAGGGGATGGTAATAATGTGGCGCAAAGCTGGATTCAGGCAGCGACGCTATTTGGCTGTAATTTCAAAATTGCCTGTCCTCCGACCCTTTCCCCGCTTCCGCAGGTGATTGACTGGGCGCTAGCGCGTGGCGGTAATATTAAGATTTCAGATTCACCGGAAGAGGCTGTTTCTGGGGCACATGCTGTAATCACTGATACATGGGTATCTATGGGTGATCCGGATGTGGACGCACAAATAAAGATTCTTGCGCCGTATCAGGTTAATGCCGAACTTATGAAAAAAGCTGATAAAAAGGCGATTTTCCTGCATTGTTTGCCTGCACATCGTGGGCAGGAGGTTACTTCTGAGGTTATTGATGGGGTGCAATCTAGAGTATTTGATGAGGCGGAAAACCGGTTGCACGTGCAAAAGGCGATTTTACTATGGTGTTTGATGAAAATCTGATAGTTTTTGATGAAAACTGCCGCAGTTTATGCTACACTAACCGCGTGTATTAAACGCAATGGTCTGATTTGTTTGCAATGAATATATATACTCTATTCTGTATTTTTTAATACAGAATAGAGTATGAAAATCGAGACCGAAAGTCCGATTTTTCGCCGCGTAGCAGGCGTAACCAGAAAATAATGATGTATCATTATTTTCTGTAACAATTATTAGTTGTTTCAAATAATAGCTTTACAGTTATTATTTGAAGTTACGCTTGCTTCGCAGCAGAAAATTGGTCTTTCTGGCTCGATTTTCATAGTAATTCTGTATAGTAATTATACAGAGTTACTATAAGGTCTGAATAATGCTTTGAGGGTATATTATGCGATTTCTGATGTTAATAGGTATATGTTTCATAGTCGGCACGCTTATTTTTGGCAGTAATCCGCTTAGGGAATTTCAGAATAAGCAGAGAGAATTGCTGGCAAAATATGGTTCAGATGAACTGACTATTGCTACTAACTTATTCATAGAACAGCAACAAGGTGCTGGTAATACAGGAGTATTTAGTGAAGGAGTCGCTGTTGATCCTAATAGCAAAGTGGCTATTCTGAATTCGATGAAGTCTTCGGCTAGTTCTAATAGTGTGTCTAGTTCTGATCTTGCATCCGATTCTGTGGTTAAAGTAGCAAAACCGGATGATGATCTGCCGGAAGATAATTTTATCGGAGTGGAAGTTAAGAGCAATACATCAGCGAATGTAGCAAAAATGGAAAAGATAAGTAACTATTATCCGCCTATTGTAGGACAGGCAGAAGTGGTGGTGCCTCAACGCGAGACGGTAGTATTTACCGGAAAAGAACCAAAGTTGCGTAGCGGACAGGTAATTGCTTTTGAGGGAGTTTATGTGTATCTGGTTGATGATTATGGCAATAGAAAGATAATGCCGGATGGTACATATAATCTTATGGACGGCAATCTGATCGTGGTAAATAATGGCAGGAATATGTTGTTGAGATAGCGTTTTAAGTGTTTCGTGGATTTAAAAGATTGAGATGATGTTGTGAGTAATACCCCTTTGCTTGATGGCGTGAATTATCCTCGTGATATTCGTGAGTTCTCTGATGCCCAGCTTGAACAGCTGGCGACAGAGTTGCGCACGGAGACAGTTTCTGCCGTATCGCATACTGGCGGTCATTTAGGGGCGGGGCTCGGTGTTGTTGAGCTAACAGTTGCCTTGCATCATGTTTTTAATACCCCTGATGATTTACTTATCTGGGATGTTGGTCATCAATCTTATCCGCACAAAATTCTTACAGGCAGGCGTGAAAAAATACGGACATTACGTAAACCGGATGGATTGTCTGGTTTTTGCAAACGCGATGAAAGCGAATATGATGTATTTGGTGCAGGACATAGTTCCACGTCCGTTTCTGCTGCGCTGGGAATGGCGGTGGCACGCGACCTTGGAGGAAAAAAACATGAGGTAATTGCCGTTATTGGTGATGGTGCAATGAGTGCTGGAATGGCGTATGAAGCACTGAACAATGCTGGTAGTATTGGCACTCGCCTTATTGTTATTTTAAATGATAATGATATGTCGATTGCAAGACCGGTTGGTGCGATGAGTACATATCTATCGCGTTTGATTTCTTCGCATCCCTATCATACTTTACGGCATATTGGTAAAGTTGTTGCCAGCAAATTTCCAGAGCCACTGCTTCGCTTCGCACGCCGGGCAGAGCATCTGGCGCGTGACATTGCTGTTGGCGGCACACTTTTTGAGCAGCTTGGTTTTTATTATGTCGGGCCGGTTGATGGGCATAATCTGGCGCATTTGCTACCGGTTCTGCGCAATATAAAAAACCAGAAAGATAGTGGACCTATTTTGTTGCATGTAGTGACGCGCAAGGGGCATGGTTATGCGCCGGCGGAGGCATCCGATGATAAATATCATGGTGTAAACAGTTTTGATGTTACGACCGGAACGCAGAAAAAATCTGTTGTTGCTGCGCCAAGCTATACTAAAGTTTTTGCTGACAGCCTGATAGCAGAAGCAAAGAGAGATGAGAAAATAGTGGCTGTCACTGCTGCTATGCCCTCAGGCACTGGTCTTGATTTATTTGCCAGAGAATTTCCACAGCGCATGTTTGATGTTGGTATTGCCGAGCAGCATGCTGTGACTTTTGCTGCTGGTTTGGCTACGCAGGGTTATAAGCCGTTCTGCGCTATTTATTCCACTTTCCTGCAGCGTGGTTATGATCAGGTGGTGCACGATGTGGCGATTCAAAACCTGCCGGTACGCTTTGCGATTGACCGCGCTGGATTAGTTGGTGCGGATGGGCCAACCCACGCCGGGGCTTTTGACGTTACTTATCTTGCCAGCCTGCCGAATTTTATTGTGATGGCACCAAGCGATGAAGCGGAACTTAAACATATGATTGCGACAGCTGTTGCCATTGATAATGCGCCAAGCGCGGTGCGTTATCCGAGGGGAGAGGGTGTTGGAGTGGTGCTTCCCGAAGTTGGCGTGCCGCTGGAAATTGGCAAAGGCCGGATCGTGCGTGAAGATGTGGGTTCCAAGGTTGCTTTGCTGTCTCTTGGTACACGTTTGGCAGAATGCCTGAAGGCGGCCGATATTCTGACAGAAAAAGGAATTAAAGTTACGGTTGCTGATGCCCGTTTCGCTAAACCGATTGATGAAGATTTAATCCGCAGTTTAATTGCAAAACATGAGTTGCTGATAACAGTGGAAGAGGGCGCAATTGGTGGCTTTGGTTCACACGTGCTGAGCTTCGCAGCAAATAACGATTTGTTGCAAGGTGGTTGCAAAATTCTTGCCTTGTGCCTGCCTGATGAATTTATTGAGCAAAACACCCCACAAACCATGTATGATATAGCGGGACTCAACGCTCCGCAAATCGTGGAGAAAGTGCTGCAATCGGGAATTTCTGCTGGGCAACCCGTGAGAAAATCTGCTTGATGGGTATTATAAATTTTCTAGTTATCTTGCTTTATATTGCGGCAATTATTTGGCCGATGTTTGGATGTGATGGTTCAATTTGTACCGGAACGAATGGTGATGCTTGGATGCCAGCGTTCTTTTTATCTCCAATAGGAATTCCACTTATTATGATGTTTATTTATAGGACATTCAGAGGGTCTTCAGAGGAATATATAAATTATACGCCATATAATAATATGATTTTAATTGGCAACAATATTATCTTTCGTGGAAAAACCTATCATTGTGCTATTGGTAAAAATGGATTTTCTGCCGATAAAAAAGAAGGTGATGGCTGCACACCGCTCGGAACATTTCCACTTCGTGAATTATGGTATCGCGCTGATAAAATAAAAAAACCGCGAACCGATTTACCGTTAAAAATAATAACGCAAAATGATGGCTGGTGTGATGATGTGAATTCGCCGGATTATAACAGGCATATACTTCTTCCATCGAGTTTTTCACACGAAAAACTTTGGCGCGATGATGATGTCTACGATTTGATTATTCCTATTGGTTATAACGATTCGTCGGTTGTTTCGGGAAAAGGTAGTGCCATTTTCATACATATTGCCCGTGAAAATTATGAGCCAACAGAAGGTTGTGTGGCATTGAAGCTAGCTGATTTATTGGAAATATTGCCATTTCTTTCCACTAAAACCCTTATCGAGATAAAGCTGTAAGCGTTATTTTGTGCTTGCAGTTTTAGTGTGCAGAAGCTAGCTTCCCAGCGTGTTTATGGATAATTTTACAACGAAAAGGAAAATGTCATGAGTAATTCTGCGACCGCTGCTAAAAATAATTTTTCTGATTACAAAGTGGCTGACATGAGTCTTGCCGCTTGGGGGCGCAATGAAATTTCCCTCGCAGAAACCGAAATGCCGGGGCTTATGGCGATACGTGCTGAATACGCTAAATCGCAGCCACTGAAGGGCGCGCGCATTGCTGGCTGTCTGCATATGACCATTCAAACTGCTGTGCTTATTGAAACTTTGACCGCGCTTGGCGCGACTGTGCGCTGGAGCAGTTGTAACATATTTTCTACGCAGGATCAGGCAGCAGCGGCGATTGCTGCAGCTGGAATTCCTGTGTTTGCATGGAAAGGTGAAACCGAGGAAGAGGCTGACTGGTGCATTGAGCAAACTATTAAAGGTGCTGATGGCTGGACTCCGAACATGATTTTAGATGATGGCGGCGATCTAACGATCATGATGCATAAAAAATTTCCAGAACTGCTGAAAGAAGTAAAAGGGCTTTCTGAAGAAACCACAACTGGTGTTCACCGTCTTTATGAAATGGTGAAAGCTGGTGAGCTTAAAGTTCCAGCGATTGACGTGAATAATTCGGTTACCAAATCAAAATTCGATAATCTTTATGGTTGCCGTGAGTCATTGCCTGATGGTTTGAAACGCGCGACTGACGTTATGATTGCTGGCAAAATTGCTGTGGTCGCTGGTTATGGCGATGTGGGCAAAGGCTGCGCGCACGCGCTTAAAGGTCAGGGTGCACGCGTGATTGTGACAGAGATAGATCCAATCTGCGCGCTGCAGGCGGCTATGGAAGGTTATGAAGTAATTACTATGGAAGACGCTGCTGCGCGTGGGGATATTTTTGTGACTGCAACCGGCAATGTTGATGTAATTACTCTGGAACATATGCGGGCGATGAAAGACCGCGCTATTGTCTGCAATATCGGTCATTTCGACAGTGAAATTCAGGTTGCTTCACTCAAAAATATGACATGGAAAGAAGTGAAGCCACAGGTTGATGAAGTGGCTTTTCCCGATGGAAAACGCATAATCGTTCTTGCCAAGGGCCGTCTGGTGAATCTTGGTTGTGCCACTGGGCATCCTAGCTTTGTGATGAGCACATCGTTCTCCAATCAGGTTCTGGCGCAGATTGAACTTTGGAACCATCATGCAAAATACGAAAATAAAGTTTATGTTCTGCCAAAACATCTGGATGAAAAAGTTGCAGCCCTGCATCTTGATAAGCTTGGTGTGAAGCTTACCAAGCTCAGCAAGAAACAGGCGGAATATCTCAGCATTTCAGCAGAAGGGCCATTTAAGCCTGAAGGCTACCGCTACTAAATTTTATTTTTCAAATGACGCTAGACAAAGTGTTTTTTTTCTGTCTATCGTCATTTTATAAATAACTTGAAGAGTGAGTGCGTGTGAATCGTATCGCATCCGTAATAAAGTCGGTTTTTCATGGTCATAAGGCTTGTGCTGTGCCTAGTGGACGTGAGGTGGAGTTATTGACTGAGAACGAAAAACTAAAATCCAACCTGAAAATTTATTCTACCCTGCTTAATATGTCGCCATATCCAATCTGGCAGCGTGGCGAAGATCTCAATATCGGCTTTCATAATCTGGCTTACAGCGAAGCAGTAGATGATTTGCTGGACAGTGCTGAATCTGGCGTTGTGCCGGAGCTTGATAAACGTGTGCGGATGATGTCGCAGCAAGCAGGTGTTAGCACAAGATCAGTCACTGACAGGCGGCATATTGTTGTTGGTGGGCATCGCAAGCTCTATGAAATTACCGAGTTTTCCATACCTGAAGAAAAAATGTTCGCTGGTTTTGCCATTGATTACAGCGAAGTTGATAAATTGAAAGAAGACATTGCTCGCTATATCTCAGCGCAGGATGATTTTCTTGAAAGTTCTGCAAGTGCGATGGCGATTTATGGTTCTGACATGCGTCTTAAAACCTTCAACAATGCCTTTGTCGCGCTCTGGAAATTTGATGAAGTGTGGCTGGATTCGCACCCGACATATAGTGAAATACTTGAGGTCTTACATGAGAAACGCCGACTTCCCGAACAAGCAAATTTCCATTTTTTCAAGCAGCAACAGATAAAGTTATTTACTGATTTGCTGGAGCCACGCGAAGAGTTTTTCTATTTGCCGGATGGTAAAGCTTTGCGCGTTATTGCGATTCCGCATGCGCTCGGCGGAATTTTATTTGCCTATGAAGATGTAACTGACAGGCTGGCTCTGGAGCGTTCATATAATACATTGATTGCGGTGCAGCGCGAAACGTTGGATAATCTGCATGAAGGAGTTGCGGTATTTGGTGAGGATGGAAGGTTAAAACTCAGCAATCCCGGCTATTTGCTTATGTGGAACCTGGAGGTTGAATTTGTAAATTCAGAGCCGCATATCCGCGAGCTGCTGGAAAAATACAGAACGTTATTTGCCGTGGAAGATTGGGAAAGTTTCAAGAATCAGCATATGGAGCAATTGCTGACCCGTGATTTTAATTCAAGGCGTATTGAGCGTTCTGACGGCAAGGTAATTGATTGTCGCAAAGTGCCGTTGCCGGATGGGGCTACGCTGATTACTTACCTTGATATTACCGATTCAACATTGGTAGAGAGGTCGTTACGGGAGCGTAACGATGCGCTGTCGGAAGCGGACAGGCTCAAAACCGAATTCCTTGCCAATGTGTCATATGAACTGCGTTCACCACTGACCTCGATAAGCGGATTTTCGGAAATGCTCAGGCAGGAATATTTCGGTACGCTGTCAGACAAACAACGCGAATATGTTGAAGGTATACACCAATCTTCGCAGCATCTCATGCAGCTTATCAATGATATTCTGGATCTGGCAGGAATTGAAGCGGGTTATATGCGTCTTAACATATCGCGCTTTGATATTTATGCGATGATGAAACCGGTGCTGTCGTTGATACAGGAGCGCAGTAAGGAAAACTCCATTACCATTAAGTTTGAATGCCCTTCCAAAATAGGTAAGATGATTGGTGATGAAACGCGCCTCAAGCAGATATTATTCAACCTTCTTTCCAATGCCATAAAATATTCACAGGAAGGCGGTAAAATAAGTTTTGGTGCTAAGGAAACCGAGGCTGGTGAGATTATGTTGTGGGTGGAAGATGATGGGCAGGGAATTCCTATTGATGAGCAGGAAGTTGTATTCAGCAAATTCTATAAGGGACGTAATCAGGAAGCCGCGAAAGGCAAGTCGACCAGTCGTTCAGGAACCGGGCTTGGGCTTCCGATTGTGAAAAGCTTTATAGAGCTGCATGGCGGGCGGGTGGTTTTAAATTCTGAATCGCAAAAGGGCGCGCGTTTTGAATGTTACCTTCTGCGTGATAATCCTGAATTGAAACTGCCTGAAAAAACTACAAAAACAAAGAAGGCTGTATGAACCAAAACCGCTATATACTAACTTTATCATGTCCAGATGTTCGCGGAATCGTTGCGAGTGTGACTGGTTTTCTTGCTGAAAATTTTGGCTTTATCATTGAGTCGGCACAATTTGGCGATGAATCCACTGGGCAGTTTTTTCTGCGCATTGAATTCAGTATTGAGGCGGGCGGGCCGAATCAGGATACGCTTAAAAAACTGTTTTATGACAAGGTGGCGCAGCGTTTTTCCATGCAGTGGGACATTGCCTATAAAACCCGTAAAAGCCGCGTGCTTATTATGGTTTCGACGTTTGGTCACTGCTTGAATGATTTGCTATACCGCCAGAAAACCGGACAGCTTGCCATTGATATTCCGGCGATTATTTCCAACCATAATGATTGGGAGCATCTGGCAAAATGGCATGAGATTCCTTATTACCATCTTCCGGTTAATGCAGCGAGTAAAGCTGAGCAGGAAAATAAGGTGCTGGAAATTATCGCCCGTCATCAGATTGATGTGGTGGTGCTGGCGCGTTATATGCAGATTTTATCGCCGGAACTGTGCAGCAAGCTGGAAGGAAAAGTAATAAACATACACCATTCTTTCCTACCGAGTTTCAAAGGCGCGCGGCCATATACGCAGGCATTTGATCGTGGCGTAAAACTTATCGGCGCAACCGCGCATTATGTTACGACAGATTTAGATGAAGGGCCGATAATCGAGCAGGAAGTGGCGCGCGTGGACCACACTCATTCACCCGATGATTTAGCGGCAATAGGGCGGGATACGGAATGCGTAGCCCTTGCTCGCGCACTGAAATATCATATAGAGCATAGGGTGTTGCTTAATGGCAAAAAAACGGTGGTGTTTAAATAGGCAATAGGCAATAGGCAATAGGCTTTAGGCTATATGAAAACTAACCAAGAAATTATCGACATTATCAAACGCGCATTAGCTGAGGATATAGGGCAGGGCGATGTAACTTCGCAGTTGCTCATTCCGGAAAACCAGCAGGCGGAAATGGCGTTTGTGGCGCGTGAAGATCTGGTAGCTTGCGGCGTATTTATACCTGAGCTGGTTTATAATATTCTGGGTGCCAGTGCCAGTGCCAGTGTTAATGAAGGCGAGTTTGCTGGTACAAATAAAGTGCTGGCAGTGGCTAAAGGCAATGCCAGAGCATTGCTTGCTGGCGAGCGGGTGGTGCTTAACCTTATGCAGCGCATGTGTGGCATTGCCACCCTGACTAACCAGTATGTACAGGCGGTAGCAGGAACTAAAGTAGTGATTTTGGATACGCGTAAAACCATGCCTAATTTGCGCGTGTTCGATAAATACTCAGTTACGGTTGGTGGCGGGAAAAATCACCGTATGCGCCTTGATGACATGGTGATGATAAAAGATAACCATATCGCGCTTTGTGGTGGGATAAAACAGGCAGTAGAAAAAGTAAGGGCAGCTACTAAGCTACCTGTAATTGTCGAGTGCGATAATTTAACACAAGTTGAGGAAGCGATTATTGCCTCACCTGATAGAATTCTGCTCGATAACATGGATAATGAAACATTGAAAAAAGCAGTTGCTTTGAGTGCGGGCAAAATTCCTCTGGAGGCTTCCGGCGGTGTGTCGCTGGCAACGGTGCGAGGCATTGCCGAAACCGGAGTTGATTATATTTCCGTTGGCAAACTCACCCATTCGGCACCAGCCGCTGACATTGGCGCGGATATAGTGTTTTCTTAATATATTGTGACATAATTAAAATCCGGTTTTAAATACTAAGGAGCAGAGGATAGATTTTGACGACGTGTCATATGCCGTTGCGCTGGAAGAACAAGTTCCGGTGCCGCCATTAGCCTGAGCGATAATTTTACCATGACCTGGCAAGCCATCATCAGATTTCTTATCAATATCCAGAGCTTCAATTGGGGTTAATACAGGTTTCTGACTATCAACTGTTCCGCTAACGGAATTTCCTCCGAACCATAAAACATGGTTGGGTGCGGTGTCAGGTGCGGTATAAGGTATTTCAGTATAACCGCCGGCTATGTCGGTGAGAGTAACGCTGATAAGTCCCCATCCGGCACCATTTAACTGTGATGCTGGTATGTTTGTGCCGATAACACGGTCACGCACGCCGGCAGTTCCAGCAGTGCCAGTATAGTTACCCTTTATCATTTCTGCTTTTTGCAGATGTTGCCATGCCAGGAATTGTTCATCAAGGCGAGTGGCGGAAATATTAACTGTAACCAGACCGTTTCCATCACCATTGGTAATCCCACTCCATACAGTCGAGGCAGCAGCAAAATCTCCAGGGAGTGCCTGATATTTATCATTGAAATTACCGATTGCCTGTTTGTATGCAGAGTATTCGGCGGTTATGGACATAACTTCTGAGCTTCTAAGCAAAGATTTTCCTACAACAACCCCGCCTATCACAAGTCCGATGACAACCACCACTATTGCCAGTTCAACTAGGGTGAAACCAGTCATCCCGTGCGCAGGCAAAGGCGATCTAGAGCCATACATACCGACGGAGGTTTTTACCCTAGATCCCCGCCTACGCGGGGATGACACAATTTGAGATACCGTATAAAATTTCATTTTTTAAAACCCTAAAATAAATATAAGCGAACATTGCAGACCGGTTGTAGAAGTTGCGTTATAAGCTGCGGCATCCTGTGTTGTGTCACTTGTTGTACAGTTTACTTCTGAGGCCGTACGTCGTGCGCGGATATTACCACGACCGGGCGTTCCATCATCGATCTTTTTATCAATATTATAAGCATTTTCCGGTGATAGCACCGGAACATTAGTTACGCTTGTGCCACTGTCACCACCAAAGGCAAAAACATGCCCGTAATTATCTCCCCATAGATTAGTATCGGTTGCGGTTAGCAGAAAATAATATAGTGTCCAGCCAGATTTCACACTTAATTTTGACTGCGGAACATTAAGACCAATTCCCGCATCTCCATCGGTGGCAGATGCTTTAACGCCAGTGAATTTAGTGTCTATTAAACCGGCATTGGAAAGTTGCTGCCAGGCGCGGAACCATTCGTAAGCATCATTCGTGTCAAGAACTCCGGCGGTGCTGCTTGTACCTATGCGCCCATTTCCATCACCACTACAAGTTGCAATCTTGGCTACGGTATTGGTGGCTGTGGTATCGCAGGTAGCATCAGAACCCCAGATGGTTTCCGCATTGCTCATATCCCCAGGTAATGCTTGATATTTGTCCTGAAATTCTTTTATGGCTTTGGCGTATCTGTCATACTCGCCGATTACTTCGCGTATTTCGGCTGAGCGTATAAGCGATATTCCCGTAAGGCTCGCCCCAATCAGAAGTCCGATAATAACCAGAACTACTGACAATTCAGTGAGTGTAAACCCTTTATTGCGCAAAAACATGATAATTCTCCCAGCTCATAGATATTATTTTACAGATGATTTTGCAAACAACATTTTGTTAAGAAAGAAAGTTTTATGAATCACCAGCTACTATTTACAAAACACTAACTACAAGCTACTATCCCTGCACCCGCAAACAATAGTAAGGATTATAACTTGCAACAAAACATATCAGATATCGAAGAAAAATGCACAGAAAAAGGCTTGAAGATGACTGGGCAACGCCGTGTCATTGCGAGGGTCGTTTCTGAATCTGATGATCATCCTGATGTCGAGATGCTTTATCAGCGGGCGGTGGCTATTGACCCGCATATCAGTATTGCGACCGTCTATCGCACGGTTAAGCTGTTTGAAGAATCAGGAATTACCCAGAGGCATGATTTTGGTGATGGCCGCTCTCGCTATGAGCCGGTAAGTGACGAGCATCATGACCATTTGATTGATCTTAAATCTGGTAAGGTTATTGAATTTTCCAGTAGCGAGATTGAGACTTTACAGCGTTCGATTGCAAATAAACTTGGCTATAAACTGGTGGATCACAGGTTGGAGCTTTACGCTGTGCCTTTGGACGTTGATTCCAAAAAATAGAAAAATCATGCTATCATCATCCGTATCACAAGACGAAGTTATGCCGCAAAATAAGATAACTGGTAAAATAGAATCGCTTTATGATTTAGCCGAAATACGCGCTGGCAGACTTGAAGTATTCGTTACCAGAAAAACCGCGGATATTGAAGCGGCGCAAGGTTTACGCTATCAGGTATTTTTTGAAGAAATGGGTGCGAAGGCAAATCCTAAAATCTTAGCAAGCAGGCTTGATGTTGATGAGTTTGATGATGTCTGCGATCATTTGCTGGTGGTTGAGCATAGAGAAAATGGTGGTTACAATGTAGTTGGAACATATCGTCTGCTGCGCCGTGACAATATGAAAAAAATAGGGCATTTTTATACTGACAGTGAATTTGATATTAGTCCGATAAAGCAATATAAAGGTCAGATTTTGGAGGTCGGACGTTCGTGTGTGCATGCGGATTTCCGCAACCGTGCGGTGATGCAGCTTTTATGGCGAGGAATCGGGGCATATGTCGCGAAATTCAATATCGGGCTGATGTTTGGCTGCGCCAGTTTTAATGGTGTCGATCCGAAAGAACATGCGATGGCACTTTCTTACCTGCACCACTATCATCTTGCGCCGAAGGAACTTTGTCCAACAGCACTTAAGGATCGTTATGTAGAGATGAATCTGATGGAAAAGGAAGCTATTGATGTCAAAGAGGCGTTTTCCGGATTGCCACCGCTGATTAAAGGTTATCTGCGCCTTAGTGGTTATATTGGTGCGGGAGCGGTGATTGATTATGAATATAACACCATAGATGTAAGCATAGTGGTTAAAACAGATTTAGTTACCGAGAAATATGCTACGCGTTATGGTAGCGGTAAAGAACAGATTGATGATTAAAGCTGCAATTAAAATCTTATTTTTAGTGGTTTGGCTTGCGCTATCTATCGCTTTGTTATGGTTGGTAAATAAAACCGGCAAGAAAAAATGGCATGAAGGTTTTTGCCGTTTTTCTTTTGCAGTTGTGTGCCTGATTGTGGGACTTAGGGTTCGCACTGAAGGCGAAATGGAAACTGGTCGCCCGCTCCTTCTGGTGTCCAACCATATATCTTATCTCGATATACTGGTTCTCGGCGCGAAAACACCGGCGATATTCACCCCTAAAAGTGACATGGCGCGCTGGCCGGTTATTTCCACAATCTGCCGCCTGCTAAACTCTGTTTTTATTGAACGTTCCAAAGATAAAATAAAAATAGCGCAGGCAAAAATATATCAGGAGCTGACAAAAGGTGAGGTGGTTTCGCTATTTCCCGAAGGAACAACAGGAAATGGGCGGCATGTTCTGCCTTTTAAATCCAGCCTTTTCAGCATTTCTGAAGAGGAAATAAATATGGAAGATGGGGTTAGGGAATTATTGATCCAGCCGGCAATTATCAGCTATATTAGTGTCAGCGCGCTACCTATTGACAGTACCCAGTGGCCGAATATAGCCTGGTATGGCGATATGGTTCTAGCTCCACATGTGTGGAAATTGCTACAATTAGGGAAAATTGATGCCAAGCTGACCTTCCTTCCGGCCGTGACTATGAGCCAGATTGGCGGGCGCAAGCAGCTTGCGGCTTATTGTCAGGACCAGACGATAGAGGTGTTGCAGAGGCGGCATGAGGTTAATAGTTAACAATTAATAAAAATTTATTGAAAATTGACGATATATTAATTATCATTGGGTATAATCGATATATTTTAAAGGAGTAGAGTAAATTATGTTGCGGACATTACGTTATTCTTTAGTGTTTTTGTTGGCAGTAACCTGCCAATTAGCTGGCAATAATGTTTCTTATGCGGCAGAAGTGGAAAATTCTGAGCTGCGTGAGGAGAGGGTGGCGTTTGCCAATAATTTTGCCAATATCGTTCTTGCGGTTATCAGCGATCAGAAAAAGACTGAAGAACAGCGCAAGGAGAATCTAGCGCAGGCTTTCAGCAAATCAGTGGATATTGAATGGATAGCAAAATTTGTGATCGGCAGGAACTGGAATAATGCCACTGAAGAGCAGCGCGTGAAATATACCGAGCTATACCGTGAATTTTTAACAAAAACCTATGTTGAAAATTTTGCAGAAAATCCTGAAAGGCGTATCAGCGCGATTAAAATCGTAGATGTAAGTGGTAGCAATTCCAGTGATTTTAACGTGGCTACGCAAATCCACCTCAGCAATCAGGACAGGCTGAATGTGAATTATTTAGTTCGCGAAAAAGATAAGCGTTATAAGGTTCTCGATATTGCCATAGAGAATGTCAGTCTGATCAATACTCACCGGACTGAATTTGCTGCCCTTGCTGCTTCTCGCGGTGTTGAAGGGGTGATCGAAAAACTTGCCAAGCTGGTAAGCGGCAATCCAACAATTGCCATGGTGGCGCAGTAGCTACCAGTGTCGTATCGGTTTGCGCGCTATAATGCAGCAATAAAGTGATAGATTTTTTCCTGATGCCGGAAAATAGATAAGTTTTACACTTTTAAAAAAATGCTTATGCAGGGCGATTATTTCATCGTGATTATTCACATGTTCGTGGCGCATCAGGGTTTTATAGGAAAAACCGGTGCGTAGCTTATAGGAAAGCCCGGTGGAAAGCCGCCAGCTCAGTCCCCACAGGAATCCGCCTTCGCAGGGAATAGCATTAACGCACACTCCGCCATCTGCGAGTAATGCCCCCATCTTGGCAATAACATCGGGCAGGTTGGTTACATGCTCTAAAGCAGCTATAGAAAAAATGGAATCATAACTGCCGTTACACTGCGAAATATCACTGTAAAAATTTCGGATTCGCGGTTTAAAAATCGAATCCTGATATAGGAACGTGGCTGGCTCAATTGCATCATAATATTCGATATTACCTTCCATGTAGGGAACATGGTTGAGGGTTCCTGCACCAACCTCCAAAAACCTACTGCCTACTACATTCTGTGCTACCTGCCTATGCATCCATGCTTCCAGTTTCTGCGCCAGCGATGATGCCAGATTTTTCCCTTCACGATTCGCCAGATATTCCTGCTCGTAAATCTTCTGCTGCGCCTCAGGAAGCGGTGGACGCTGCTTGGGAAACCGTGCTAAAATTTTATCTATTTCTGGCATGGAATAATCTCTGTCGGTTAGGGTATTATATTTACATACACGTAAACAGCTTAATGGGAAACGAATTTGCTTACAGATGAATTACTAATATTATACAGAATGCAGTATCAAAATCGAGTTCGATAGATTATCATATATTTTATTTATTTATAGAGTCTGAAGTTAATATTTGAAGAGCAGATATGGATCATTTAGCCACAAGCAATCAGCACTTATTAGAGGTAATATCTAACCTCTTGCTGTTCTTTGGTATTGCCGGTGTTGTAGTTCCGCTACTGCACCGAATAAAACTCTCGCCGATTCTGGGTTACCTGCTTTGCGGTCTGGTAGTTGGTCCGCATGGAGTTTCAGCATTCTCAGATTCCAATGAATGGCTAAGATATGTGACCATTAGGGATGCCAACACGGTTCATGTCTTAGGTGAACTCGGAATTGTTACGCTTATGTTTATGATCGGCCTTGAGCTGTCATTTGACCGGCTTAGAGAATTGCGCCGATACATCTTTGGGTTGGGAGTTTCCCAGATTTTTCTTACAGCCATTGTTATTTTTTCAATCGCTATTGCTTTTAACAATTCTGTTCCGGCGGCAATATTGATCGGAGCATCTTTTGCACTTTCTTCCACCGCCATCGTCATGAAATTACTGGAGGAACGAAAGCTCACATCGCGTCCCGTCGGCATAATATGCTTTTGTATCCTGTTGATGCAGGATCTTGCGGTTGTTCCCATTCTGGTTCTTGCATCAGCTTTTTCTGCCGATGCTAATGTTGGTATCGGAAAAGCATTGGCAATGTCTCTTGCTCTGGGTGTCATTGCTGTAACTATTATATATATTCTTGGAAAGAAGGTTCTTACTCCTTTTCTGCGTTCGGTAAATTTTTCAAGCAGCCCGGAATGGTTGGCGGCCTTTGTAGTGTTCGCTGTTATTGGTTGTGCGGCACTAACTCAGTCTGCGGGGCTATCACTCGCGCTGGGCGCATTTATGGCGGGGCTTTTAATTGCTGAAACCGAATATAAGTACGAGGTCGAGGTTATAATCAATCCTTTAAAAGGGTTATTGCTTGGTATATTTTTTCTTTCCATAGGAATGATGATTGATCTTGCTGAAGTATTACGACAACCAGTTTTGTTAGGCGTTGGGGTTATTGGTATTTTTGTTCTAAAAGCATTGGTACTTATTCCTTTATGCCTTTTGTTTAAGATACCACTCCGCAAAACAGTAGAGGTATCACTTTATCTTGCGCAACCGGGTGAGTTCGCGCTACTGATTCTTGGTGTGGCAACGGCATCAGCGATTATGCCTGCGCACGACACACAATTTTTTCTTTTGGTTACAGCCTGCTCCATGATGTTGAGTCCGGTTGTATTTAATGCAGCTCCTAAAATTGCCGAGTATATTCAGCGTAAATTTGGTAAGAATCAGGAAATATCTGCAACTCCGGATTTTATGAGTGGACATAATGGGATACTGATTGCAGGTTTCGGAAGAACCGGGCAATTACTGGCTAGAGTCCTTGAAGAACAGCGCATTCCATACATTGCATTTGATAATAATTCAGATAATGTTCACGAACTCAAAAAGCAGGGATATAGAGTTATTTATGGTGATGCAAAGCGTAAAGCATTGTGGCACCGCCTCATTAATAGCAACATTGATTTGGCAATTATCACTATTGATGATCACAGTGCCACGCGTGCGATTATCAAATCACTCCGCGCTGAGTTTCCGCTGCTTCCGGTGATTGTTCGATCCAAGGATGCTAAAGACAGTGATATTCTGTACGATATGGGAGCCCAGCATGTGGTGGCGGAAACATTGGAGTCGAGCCTGCGCATCGCGCAATTGCTTATGGAGTTTTTAGACGGCAAGCCGGAAGAAGTAAAACAAATCATACAGAAAATCAGGATGCAGGAATTACAAGCCGCAGGCGATCAAGCTACCACCTGACAAATTTTGGCATAATTTTAGTTATGCCTTCTTCCTCATAGTCAGGATATTGTTCGGGAGCTTTGCCTTTGGATTCCACAATGACGGGGTATTTTCTCCCTTTTTCAGGAGACCCAACGGAAAGGCAACGCACATGAAAAATCCAGTCGTCACCATAGTCGAAGAGAAACATCATTGTTTTGTCCTTTTCGAATACACTGCTGACCCTGGTTTTTTTGACGCTTTTACTGTCGATTGGATCGTCCATCTCAAAATCGGCGAAAAGCGAGTATGCCTCATCGCTTTCGTAATGATTATTCAGATTATTATAGAAGCCGAAAGCATGATCCATGGCAAAATCATAGGAATCCAGAATGGCCTCCGCCAGCTTCTCCAATGAAGCATTGCCGGAAATGTCCAGCGCCCGTGTGCAATAATTAGCCGAGAAATCCTCGCACATACATCCACGTAGGGCGACTTTTAAACGAAATATCTCTACCATCAAAACCTCCAACTATTAATGGTGCTCGCGGCCGGACTTGAACCGGCACAACCTTGCGATCGAGGGATTTTAAGTCCCTTGCGTCTACCGATTCCGCCACGCGAGCCTAGAATGTATACTCAAAGCAGTTCAAGAATTGGCTAGACAACCGAGACGAAGTGTAGAAAAACTACACGAGTTGAAGGTTAACAACGCCAATTCTTGAAATGAGAAGAGTATAGCATATATAGCCTAAGCTTCAGCTTATCCAGTGCTTTTTTAGCTATAATTAAAAAATGTAGTAATTCTGTATAATAATTATACAGAGTTACTATGAAAATCGAGTCCGAAAGACCGCCAAAGGCTTTATTTTTCGCTGCGAATCGGGCGTATCTTCAAATAAGAATTATAATTGTTACAGAAAATAATGATACATCATTATTTTCTGGTTACGCCCGCTACGCGGCGAAAAATCGGACTTTCGGTCTCGATTTTCATACTCCATTATGTATTAAAAAATACAGAATGGAGTATATATGTGGTTTAAACAATAAAAAGGGGCGGAAAGCTTAGCTTCCCACCCCCATAGGATTTTAATTCAGATAGAATTATTTGCAGGCACCAACATCTTTACCAGCTGGAATATCGCATTTTTTAGAAGCGCAAACCGCGTCACGCTTACAAGCAGCACCGGCAGCTTGCGGTTCTTTGCAAACATGAGGGGTTGCAGCCAGATAGCAAATTTTTCCATCTTTGCAATCTTTATCTTCTTTGCATTCATCTGCAAAAGAAATTGACGACAGGGACATTGAAGCAATTAGAGCAGCGGAGAATAAAAACTTATTTAACATACAAACCCCTTTTTGAATTGAGTTGAGAAATTATGATGAAAAAATCATCATTTTGGGGTGTATACTGTAGGTAGTATTTATGTCAAGAAAGAAATAAATCACTCTCATAAAAAGACATTATTTTTCTGATAATTGCTGCAATAAATATTTATAGGCGGTAGTAATTTCTTTAAACTTTTCTTCATGATTTTTATCGCCTTTATTGGCATCTGGATGATATTTTTTTACCAGCATTCTATAGTTGCTTTTGAGTTGTTTCACTGTGTAATTATGTTCCAGCTCCATAACTGCTAATGCTTTTCTAGTTTTGCTGGGGATGCGTGGTTTCTGGGGAGTTGGTTTAGAACCATTCAGGAATTCATAGAGCTTATCCTGCAGCGTATAATAATTATCGCGCAGTCGGCTTTCCCGACTCCAGGTCGGGCGGTGACCAGTCACCGAATCATGGATGAATGCTTCGATTTCCTCGCTCTGCATTCCGGCAAAATAGTCCCACTCTTTATTGCGTTCGCGTATATGCTCTAGACAAAACCAGATATATTCCTCTAATTGCTCGCGTGATTTCGGGGCTTTATAGACACCAGCCTCCCTGCAACCCTCTATATTACATGGTGGTGCCTTTTCGGGGGAGATATGTGGCGCGAAATCACGTGGCTGTCTTTTTTTCATATTAACATATTGAATTTATACGCATTTATTTTCAAAGCAATTTCACACAATTGTAATAAAGTTACCATATCATTATGTTATACTTAAACAATATTCACTAATAAGCATCATTATTATATGCCATCAATATTGACTACAAAGCCAGAGTTTCCAGAAATTCTTTCAGTGATAAAAGAATATCTGGAGAAGCAAAAAGCTGTTGGTGAGCCAGCGCGTATCCATTTTCTAGATACCAATCATTATACTTCTACGTCAATGAAGGTAATTGCTGATAAATCACTACATGAGCTTGTAAAGCAATATGGAAATCCAGTTTATGTTTTGGAAAGTATTAATGGTGCAGAGGCGAGCAAATTAGTACAAGACTATATTTCTGGAGACAAAAAGGCCTTAACACCAGATTCTGGGGTAACTGATAATAAAGCATTAAAAAACGCAAGTCTTATTGAGATTGCTAATTATGCTTCTCAGGATCAGAAAACACGTATTTTATTCCCTGATACTAGGGTTGATGATTTAGAAAGAATTTTAACAAATGCACCAAAGGATCAGCGTGAGGCATTTGAAAAGTTTAGTCAGAATTTTGGCACAGAAGTTGATAGAGTATTTGCATCTCGGCGTGGTATGGATAGGAATAATCCAATTCATATTGAGGAGGCACAAATTGTTGCCTTGAATATTATGTTACGTTCTTTCAATGAACAGGAAAGAAATAGTTTTTTAGCAGTCAGGGGAAAAATTGCGCAAGCTCTTAAAGGGGATGATTTACTTGATACCTCAGCTATTGATGAAAAAATTTCCTCTAGGGTTTTAGAGAATATAAGAGATCACGATGTTCAACTCACTATTTATGGTGCTGCCCATTTTGATAAAAAAAATGATTTAAATGATAGAATGCCAGGTCTATCAATAGCTATTGTTGATAAAGATAAAACGCTTGCGAAAGTACTGATGAGTGATGAGTTTGGTAGGCATGTACATAACCAATTTCCTGACTATGCTTATTATGCCGATCAACATAAAATAACAAAACTGGATAATGACAAGGCTAAGGCAGAATATCTGGGGATGGATGAAAAGCAATTCAAGGCTTGGGAGTTGAGTATAAAAGTCAGGGAGGAAATAATCAACAAACTGCCATCATCACCAGTCGAAACATCTCCAACAGCTCCGCAGCCTTACCAGCAACCTGCGCCAATAAAACCAGGGCAGCTAGGCCTCAACTAATTCTTTTTCCCTGTGTGATTTTTTGCTGGATTTTTTGCTCACTGCCACTTCTTCCTCTTCCTCCACCGGGTCAGCTATTAGGGCAGTTATTTCTTTCACCAATGCTTTAATTTCCTGAGCAGCGGCACTTGTTGGTTCAACCTCGGTTGCACAACGTCCTTCCATTAAAGCGGCGGCAAACAAAACGCGGTTGCCAAGAGTTGTTTTGGTAAGTTCAGGCAACTCCGCTGCGATAGTCTGAGCGAGGCGGGAATTGGCGGCAACGCGGTTCAGCACCACCCGCACCGGAATTTTTTCATGCTTTGCCAGATCCAGAGTTGCTTTGGTCGCCCATAAATCGGTAGGGCTGGGCTGCACTGGAATAACAATTATATCAGCACTGCGGATGGCACTGCGGGCTTCAGTTTCCGTGTGTGGCGGGCTGTCAATAATCACGTAATCGGATTGACGGCGCAGGCGGGTAACTTCACCGCCAACCCGCCAGCCGGAAACGGCAGTGAAAGTGAGTCCGGTATAGCCTTCGCCAAAGCGTTCTTCGCGGATTTTATGCCAATGAGTGAGGCTGCCCTGCGGGTCGATGTCGATCACAGCCACGCGGTTGCCTTTCTGGCTGAGGGCAACGGCGATATGCGCTGCCAGAGTGGTTTTTCCGGCTCCACCTTTTTGTTGTGCGATTGTGATGACTTTTGACATTTAATTCCCCCGTGTTAATGCAGTTTATTATTGTCGTTAAGTGTATTTATGAAGTACCATAACCAATTATTATTCTTATAACAACTATATTTAGTATAATATGCAAAAAAATACACCAGATAATGAAATAGACTTCGCTGTAGCGATGCTAAAAGGTGGCGGCTTGGTCGCCATTCCCACCGAGACTGTTTATGGGCTCTCGGGCAATGCCCTGTCAGACACGGCAGTTGCGGATATTTACGCGCTAAAGGAACGCCCGAGTTTCAATCCGCTGATTGTGCATGTGTCTTCAATTGATACGGCAAAAAAATATGTGCAGTGGAATGAGCGCGCTGAGATTCTTGCGGAAAAATTTTGGCCTGGTTCACTAACTCTGGTTTTACCGCGCAAGGAAAAATGCGAACTGTCATTACTTGTCAGTGCCGGTCTTGATTGCGTTGCGGTTCGCGTTCCTGCGCATCCTGTGGCACTTGCTTTGCTGGAAAAATCAGGATTGCCACTGGCGGCACCAAGTGCCAATAAATCGGGGCGGGTAAGCCCGACCTGCGCGCAGCATGTGCGCGATGAGTTTGGTGATGATCTTATGGTGCTGGATGGTGGCGAGTGCATGGTCGGCATTGAGTCAACCATAGTTGATCTGACAACAATGCCGGCAACTATACTCCGCCATGGGAAAATAATACGCGAGGATTTGGAAAAATATATTGCGATAGGAAAATATAATTCTGATGAAATCAAAGCATCCGGTATGTTGAAAAGCCATTACGCACCGAATGCAAACCTCCGGATGAATGCAGATAGCATAGAAGATGGTGAGGCATTGCTGGCATTTGGCAAGCCGTTTTCTTTTCCCTCTACCACTGGGACGAGGCGCAACATATATGTTGCGGGTGAGGGCAATATCATAGAAAATTTAAGTGAGAGCGAAAATCTGGAAGAAGCAGCGGCGAATTTATTTCGTATGCTGCGCCTGCTTGATGCAAAAAATCCAAAAGCAATAGCGGTTATGAAAATTCCAGACCGTGGTCTGGGCATTGCCATAAATGACCGTTTGCAGAGGGCGGCTGCTCCTAAATATTTTCGCTGATTTGGATATTTGCGAATTTCCCAAGCTGTATTTTGCGGTTAGGAATGGATTCCAGCCATTCTATCAGGCGGGCGATTTCAGTTGATAATATCTGTTGGTTCTGGAAGGTTTTTGCCATTATGGTCGCGCCCTGAATTCCAGACATGAGTGAAATTGCATATTGGGTTGCGTTCTGTTTATGTCCCAGTTCTTCAAACTGCGCGCCTGCCCAAGCGACAAAATCGGCAAATATCAGGGATGCTGCTTGCGCGATCTGCTCTTTTTCCGGATCGGTATCATTAATTATTTTGCCAACTGGGCAACCGTATTTCGTATAATCATCGCGCATTTTATAATAGTAATTGGCTGCTTCAATCAGCCGTTGGCGTGGATTGTCGATATTTTCCGAAAATAGCGTATATTCGGCGATGAAATGTTCGCGGCGTTTAAGCAGTGTGGCTAGTGCCAGTTCGTCTTTGGTTTTGAAATAATAATAAACGTTTCCTATAGGAATATCAGAATGTTTGGCTATGTCAGCAAGCGACGTTGCCGTTAAACCATTGCGGTGGAATAGAACTGCGGCGGACTCAATAAGCCGGTCTTTTTTATTTGAGCTGTTCATAATGATATGCTACCGAGGAATGCAAATTATATTTAATTATTATTGGCTTGTTTGGCAAGTGCCTAATTTATGCAACAATATAGATGCTTCTGAATATCATATTTATTTGTTGCATCTGGGACAAAATATTTGTAAGTTTCCCTCCCATTTTACGGGGCATTGGGGGATCTTCTAATGGTAGGAAAGCGGACTCTGACTCCGTCAATCTAGGTTCGAGTCCTAGTCCCCCAGCCAGCTACATCTTCCAAAGATGTCCAATAAAGTCCAAAATAATCAGTAAAACCGCTATTTACAGAAATACTCTTATCCTATATACTCCAGTAGCGTTCAGCAAAAGCTACCACCAAATGAGGGTAAATTTGGTGGTAATTGTAAAATGACAAATTGGAGTTACCACCATGCCCCTAACAGATATTGCAATACGTACCGCGAAACCAAAGGATAAAGCCTATAAGCTTACAGATGGTGGCGGTCTTTTTTTGTTTATACAGCCTAATGGTGGTAAGTGGTGGCGTTATAAATATCGCTTTGCAGGTAAGCAGAAGCTTTTAGCTTTAGGTATATATCCTGACGTTAGCCTCGCCGATGTGCGAGAGCGTCATTCGCAGGCACGCAAGGTACTGGCAGCGGGGAATGACCCAAGCGAATTAAAGAAGGAGGCAAAGCGTCTTGCTATTATGAAAGCGGAAAATAATTTTGAATCTATAGCCCGCGAATGGCATGAGACTAATTTAAATACTTGGACGCCTAAGCATGGGGCTAATATTATTAAACGACTTGAAGGGGATATTTTTCCCAAATTGGGAAGTCGTCCTATTAATGATATTACAGCACCAGAAATTTTATCTGCATTGCGCCTAATTGAAAAGCGTGGAGCGTTGGACTTGACGCAAACCATCGCGCAATATTGTGGACGCATTTTTAGCTATGCCATTGCCACTGGTTTAGGTGAGCGCAACCCTGTGACAGATTTGCGTGGAGCTCTGAAAACGCCAGTTAGAAAGCATCATGCTTACCTCAAAACAGATGAACTGCCAGAGTATTTGCAAAAGCTTGAAGGGTATCAGGGAGAGTTGCTAACTAAAATGGCGCTTAAAATGTTAATGCTAACATTTGTACGCACAACTGAATTGCGCGGTGCGGAGTGGGCAGAAATAGACATGGACAAAGCCGAATGGCGTATTCCTGCATCCCGTATGAAAATGAAGGATCCGCATATAGTTCCTCTTTGTTCACAGGTGATTGATATATTGCGTGAGTTGCAGAGGCATACTGGTGGCAGGCGACATGTATTTGCTAACCATCATAAGCCGTCAACTTTTATGAGCGAAAATACGATGCTTTATGCTCTATACCGTATGGGTTATCATTCTCGCACTACTGGTCACGGTTTTCGTGCTACTGCGAGCACTATTCTTAATGAGAATGGCTTTGCTCCAGATGTCATAGAGCGTCAACTTGCCCATATTGAAAGAAATAAAGTACGCGCTGCCTATAATCATGCTCAATACTTACCAGAGCGCCGGAAGATGATGCAATGGTGGGGTGATTATATTGATGCCGTTGCAAGCAATGGCGAAAGTAAAATCATCCCGCTTAGGCAAAGCAAATAGGTAAATAATCAGACTGTTGCTTATTTAGTGTTTATTGCGGCTAATTTTTATGCGGGACTCTATCCATGCTTCGACTTCGCTTTCCAGCCAACCAACACTCCGTGCGCCGAGGCTGATATATTTGGGAAAGCTTTCGCTTTTTATCAGCGCGTATATAGTGGAACGGCTTAATCCAGTGCGAGTTTTAACATTCGGCAAACGTAGAATACGAGTAGTGGCGTGGTCAGGTGTTGTGTACATTTCAATCTCCTATCTTCTAGTAAAAACATGTCAGGATTTCATAAAACCCTGCCAGATATTTTGGCGATTTGTCGATGGTATAGATTCTTTTCGTGTTTCACAAACCTGTAGTTTTGCGTTTTTCGCAAATTTGGACTGCTGCAGAAAACGCAAAACCGGCTGTTTGCAATGGGCAAAAATAAATATCACAATTGTTTAAGATTTTCATATAAACAATGCTCGCGCCATATTTATGACGAATGCCAGCTTTTCAATTATTCCTGCCCGCGTGCTTGGCGATAAACGGCTATGGCCAGAAATAACCTCGCTAGCAATTGAAGCACGCTGAAACTACACTTTCCTTGCCGTTTCAAGAAGCAATGACTGTGTTAATTGAATTTCCTGCAATAGCTCATTAATTTCCAGAGATTCCTTGTTAAACACTCCTAATCTCTCATCATTGCTTAGCCACATTTTAAGAAGTCCACCAAGCCTTCCCAAGTCTGCATTGACTTTTACCAGCTCACCAACAGCTTTATAGTCCAAGATGCCTTTGGGTTTATATTGCAATCCAACGGAGCGAAGATAGGCAGCAACCGACAAACCACAATCAGCAGCATTTTGTTTAATTTTGGTTGTTTCAGATGGCAGCACCGGCACACGGAGATGATGCACTCTGCGTCTGGATTGTTTCTTCGTCATATCACCCCCAGGCGGTAGCCGATGCCCATTCAGGCATGGTAATTTGTTGAGCACCCCGTGCGAATAAAAACGTAATGTTAGCTAACATTACATATCCTGCCCGCTCCCTTGCCTCCAATTATCTGTGAATATTAATGCTATTACAATTACGCAGTTTTGCGTTTTCTTAAGGGAATATATCAGTAGGTATTCTACGCTTCTGGTGATGATATTGATAAATATTGCTCATAACGAAGCCTACTGCGATTGATAGCTAATCCACTCTTGTATAACTCCCATAGTTAGCGGTCTGGGGGACTAGGGGTCGCAGGTTCAAATCCTGTCGTTCCGACCAATTATTATTTAGTAAAGTCAGCGTGTTATTAATATTAGGAAAATAATGTTTCCAACTGCATTTCCTACTAAACTAGATTTGTTTCCAACTTTTCCATCTTAGCTATAGCGTTTGCAGCCATTTTACTGTTGCGTGGAAGGTATACATCAAGGATGCTTGATGTTCGCTCAATGGAGTGTCCTGTGATGGCTGCTATCTCTGCATTTGTGCATCCATGCTCGGCAAGCCTAACCACCGCCGTGCGACGTAGATCACGAAATTGCAAATCGCTACCTATTTCTGCTTTTTCGCAGACCTCGCGGAATTTCCTGCAAAGTAGATCCTTATTGTAAGGTTTTTTAGTTGCTTCGTTTATTAGGATGGTTGGTGATTGCTTGTCGGTCATATCAAGCATTTTTTGCAAACTTTTCATAACAGGAACTTCAATCCATACATTGGTTTTGCTTTGACGAAATTTAATTGTCACGCCATTATAATTTGACCAAGTCAATAGCCGTAGATCACCAGCTCTTTGCCCAGTATCAAGTGCCATTTGAATTGCTAGACCAACGGATGGCATTTTTAGTTCATTTGCAGTATTGATGGCGCATTGTATCGTTTCTGCTTTCCATACAGCTGTCCGAGCTGGTGGTTTCCCAATGCGTAAATTTTCGAACGGATTGTCTGACAAAAGTCCTAAGTCTTTTCCGTAATTAAATAACATCCTGCATATTCCAGCCATCATTGATGGTTTTCTTTTTTTATCGGAAAAGCTCATGCAAAATGCCCGCGCCGATTTTCTGCTAACTTTATCAATTGGAACATCAGCAAATACATTTTCTATTTCTGGTAGGTGTGAATATTCAGAGATAATTGG
Organism: Pseudomonadota bacterium; assembly: GCA_038043465.1. GTDB lineage: Bacteria > Pseudomonadota > Alphaproteobacteria > Rickettsiales > SXRF01 > SXRF01. The sequence goes on along the minus strand of JBBTBX010000014.1, from coordinate 34,054 downwards.
AAGCAAGGAGGCGGGCAGGATATGTAATGTTAGCTAACATTACGTTTTTATTCGCACTGGGTGCTCAACAAATAGGCTGCTATGTAAGGCATATCGGCTACCGCCTCACATTTGAATTATTTCACAAATTTATCCCATATTTTTCTTGTAAAATAATCCACTTAAAAATTGATGCTTATTCTAAACAAATAGTCTATTTTATTAGAGCAGTGATCATTTGCATGATGCGAGTTGCATCGAACTGACATGGGCAAAGATGTGACAGATTTGTGCCATGGCGTTATTTGGAAAGGTTGATTTTACCTTGAGTTGGAATTGGGTATTAAAATTGGCAAACGTTACAAGTTATTGATTAAACAAAATAATAGTTTTTTAGTTTCAAAATCATAATCTCTTGGTCGGGTGTTCAAATCACCCCCGAGCCACCATTTATTTCAGTCACTTAGCTGAAACAATGGCAGGTTTATTAGCGATAAACCTAAGCACAATACTGCCCCATATTACACAAAGCAGTGAACCAGCAATAACCCCTACTTTTACCATTTCTTGAAGGTGTTCTCCCGTAAACGCCAACATTCCTATAAACAAGCTCATAGTGAAGCCTATCCCAGCTATAACTGATACCGAATATAGGTGTCGCCAATTAGTTGCTTCAGGCATTCCTACCAGCCTAGTTTTAATTAGCAGCCAAGATGTCCCGAATATTCCTATCTGCTTACCAAAGAATAAACCTAAAGCAATACCTAAAGGTAATGGTTCCAAAAAGCTGGAAATACTTAAGCCTTTTAAATCGACACCTGCGCTTGTGAACGCAAATATTGGCAAAACCATAAAACTAACCCAAGGATGCAAAAAATGCATACAGTTATTAAGTGGTGAATGATGCAAATCGTTTTTATCGCGCATGGGAATTGCAAAGCCAACAATTACGCCTGCAAGAGTGGTATGTATTCCTGAATAATAAAAACAGAACCACAAAAACACACCAACCAATATATAAGGCGTTATGCTGGAAATATTTGCTCTATTAAGTGCAACAATCGCAGCAATGCCTAAACTAGCCAGCAGTAACGGTATTACAGCAAGCCCTGTATTATAAAAAGTAACTATGATCAGTATGGCTCCTAAATCATCAAATATGGCAACTGCCAGAAGAAAAATTTTGATGGCTGGTGGAATGTTCTTGCCTAAGATACTTAGAATAGCCAATGCAAAGGCAATATCCGTAGCCGATGGAATAGCCCAGCCATTTATAGTTTCCGGGTTGTTGTAATTGAATATAAAGAAAATCAAGGCAGGAGTGACCATTCCGCCAAGTGCCGCAAGTAGTGGCAAGATAATCTGATCACGTTTGGAAAGAAAGCCCTCACACATTTCACGTTTCAGCTCCAATCCAATTATCAAAAAGAAAAACACCATTAGTATATCTTTTACCCAATGGCTTAATGATTCAGATATAATTTTATCGCCTAAGCCTAAAGTTATATGAAGATGGATATAATCCTTATAAACATGGGAAAACGGAGAATTTGCCATTAGTAATGCCAGAACCGCGCAAATAATCATCACTATGCCACTAGCAGATTCCGTTTCCATAAACGTACGGATACGCCGAGGCAATATACCTTTTCGAACCGAATTTATTTCAGATTGATGTTGCATAATTCATTTCCTTAATATCAGTTACGGTAACGGGGGTCAGCAAAGAATGTTATTATTCCCATTCTGGTTAGAAGCCGGAATGGCATTGACATTCCTTCAGCTGGTTTTCTGCCTTCCGCCATCCTCTGCAATGTATACAGTATAAATAAAGCGGCTAATGCGCCAATATAAAGAAATAACATTGCATAGCCACCTAAATACATAAGTACACCCGCGATTAGAGGCCCGACAATAGCCCCCATGCCTTGAACAAACTGCAGACCGGAACTGGCTCTTACCAAATGCTCCGGTTCAATAAAATCATTAGCATGGGCGATGCAGAGTGAATAAAGCGGATGGAATCCTGCACCAAAAAATGCACCTATTGCAACCAACCACCAGATACCGAATAATTCTGATGGGGAATCCCATAGTGCCATTAACGATAGAATGACGGACGGAATAAAAACTAGAGTTGCTGCCAGAATAATAACATAACGACGATTAATACGGTCTGAAATCACCCCAAGTGGCCATTGCACTAATAACCCGCCCACTAAACTTGCTGACATGAACCATGCTATCGCCTCCTGCGCGTACCCCATCCTAAGGATAAATACCGATGTCAGCCCCCAATAAGCACCCGCCATAAGCCCAGCTGTCATTGCACCCACCACGCCTAGCGGAGAGATTTTAAATAGTTGTTTAATACCAAAAAATTCAGGGGTTTTTATAATGGATGGTTGAACACTGCTGCTAACCATAAGTGGGACAATAGATAGCGATAGCATAATGGCTGATATAGAGAATAATTCAAACCCATTAACAGGAGCGACAAAAAACAACAACTGCCCGCTGCTCATAGCCAGAAAATTGATGATCATATAAACGGAAAGAATTTTACCGCGTGATTTTAAATCACCTATGCTATTAAGCCAGCTTTCCATAACGGTGTATAAATGCACCATGCAGAACCCATATATAGCCCTTAAGCCTATCCATATAAAAGGATCGGGCAACAATGCATGGCACAGCATGATAGTTGATGCACAGGCTGCCGAAGCAGCAAAAACCCGTATATGACCAACCCTGCCTATTAATAATGGACAGATAAACGTACCTATAATAAATCCGATATAATAAACAGACATCATGGCACCTGTTGTCATATTAGGATAATGCTCGAACATCGCTCCCCTAGCAGGAAGCAATACACTTTGCAGACCATGCCCAAGGCATAGGATAGAAAAACTTACCAGTAACGCTGTTGCAGTTAAAAGATTTTTTATCACTTTCTATACCTGTTTACTTATCCAGTTACGAACTTCTGCTGGGGATGAAAAGAACGAACCATCCTGCCCAATCTGATCTGCAATACCACCTAATTTACGGCATGTATTAACAGCAAACATATCTGTTTCATCATCACCAAGGAATATAGGTCTACGTCCAGCAAATGGGAAATTTACCATAAAACGCTCAACTGCTTTACCTTTGTCGTGTCCACTATACATTACTTCAAAAACCATTTTGCCAGATAAAATCGAAAAATATGGGGCAGCTTTATCTATTATATTTTGCAAGAGACTGTGTATTGCTTCTGCCATTTGCGGAGCTTGCCGATAATGCACACAAATTGAATATTTCTTATCCTCTAAGGTAAGTATGGGATATTGGGAAAATTCTGAATAAATTTCCTTGCGAAGATTTTCCGGTAAAGCAAGTGTTCCATCCTTTTTTCCACCTATTCGCCATTGCGCCCCATGTACACCGGAAACTGGCAATAAAAGTGGATAGAATAGAGAATCAATATTCTCAATGGGACGACCACTTATAAGAGCAAGAGCACCACTCAGTTTTTTATACATAATTTCAAGATTATATATAAGTTCTTTGGGAACATCTACAGCATCAGGCTTAGTTGCAATATCCAGTATTGTACCATCTATATCAAGAAATAATGCGTCTTGATCATGACATAATGTAAAGGGCATTTACTTGCCTCCTTTTCCGCTTGGAGCTTTGGTAATTAAAGATTCTATACGCGCCCTTTTGCGTAAATGCGCTGCATCAAGCAATATCCTAGCAGCCCAATGATAAACATTATGATCTTTTACCATTTCCCGCATCAGGTGCATACGTTCTTTCTGTTCATTTAATGGCATTATAAGTGCACGGTGCATAGCTTCTGCCATGCCTTTTGTGTCATATGGATTTACCAGCAGAGCTTCAAGAAGTTCCTTTGAAGCTCCTGCAAAGGTACTTAATATCAATGTACCTTTATCGTCATCTCTTGAAGCAACAAATTCTTTTGCCACTAGGTTCATTCCATCATGCAGACTGCTTACAATGCAAAAATCAGCAGCGCGGAACAATTCAAATACTTCCACTGGTTCGTGATGACGCGCCATAAGAATTATAGGCTTGTAGTTTTGACCCCCAAATTCATTGTTTATCTCTTCAACAAGTTTTTCTGTTTCCTGTTGAATATCCTGATACACCTGCAAACGGCTGCGCGTAGGGGCTGCCGCCTGAATAAAACAAAATTTACCCCGCCACTGTGGATAAATCCTCAGCAATTCCCTGATAGATTGAAAACGGTCAATAATACCTTTGGTATAATCAAAGCGTTCAACTCCGACCCCTATCATTATATCCGAACCCAAGTCAAAACGCTTATGGACATTTTCACGGCATATATCAGCCGCTGGCATTTCATCCAGTCCTTCTGGCGGCCATGCAATGGAAATTGGATAAGGGCGTATTAGGGCAGTATGATCGCCTGCTGATATAATTGATTGGTCACGATTTATATGGCTTTCTAAAAAGCGATCAACTGTATCCATAAAATTCTGGCAATGAAATTGTGTATGGAAACCAAGCACCGAACTTCCCAATAACCCTGAAAGTATTTCCTCACGCCACGGACAGATGCTGAATACCTCTGGATTTGGCCACGGTATATGCCAGAATGTAATTATAGTGGCATCGGGAAGCGACTCCCTTATATAGCGCGGAAGAAGGGCAAAATGGTAATCCTGCACCAATACCACAGGATTTTTAGTTTTTGCCTGCTTTATAACCGCATCAGCAAATTTGCGGTTAACATCCTTATAAGCCTGCCAATCACTTTCCCGAAAATTTGGACGTACGAAAGTTATATGGCATAATGGCCACATTCCTTCATTGGCAAACCCATAATAATAACCGTCTTCCTCTTCCTGCGTAAGCCATATACGCCGCAACGAGTATTCAGGATGCTCAGGAGGCACGGCAATACAATCTTGTGAATCTACGGTATCCCTGTCAGCCGAACCGCTGCCATGAGCTATCCATGTGCCGCCGCATGCCCTGAGTATCGGTTCAAGGGCTGTAACTACACCACTGGCCGGACGCTGCATGACAATTTTATCATTTAGCCGATTATGTATATAAGGCTCACGGTTAGAAACAACAATAACCTCCGAACCGGGAAGTTCCTGTTCTAAAAGATGCCTTAAAGTTTGCGGTGTCCAATCTACTTTGATATTTTCAAGCTGATAATTAGTAGGTTTCATATCGCGCAACATCTGCTTTACTTCGCGCACAACTGGTATGAATTCGCGTGGCAAACCTTGATTTTGGAATTTATCGCCTCCAGCAATCAAGCTAAGACGCAGTCGTCCCAGCCAATTTTTCAGAGTCAATCGAGCAGTTATAATTGTAACAAATGCAGCGGTAACAGAAATTATTATTAAAAAGCCGATTAAATAAAACCTTGTCTCTTCAGTACGCTTAACACTGAATGTAAGATCATGTAATACAACAAATGTGAGCTTTTCGTCATCTACTGAAACATAGAAACTGCTTATTAAAATATTTCCAATTCCTAATTGCTGCATTAAAAAAGCAGGTTTTTCTGGTAATGGCTGCTCGGGGCAGGGAAGATTTGATGGCCACTGGCTGCTTTTGCCAATTAACTTTCCATCGGGTGAACAAAGACCAACAGACAAAACCCGCTTATCCAATGCAATTTTATCAAAAAGCTTCTGATAAGTAACAGCATTTTTCTTTTCTTTCCAAAAATCCATCAATACATCTTCAACTGATTGAAAGATAAGTTGCGAGCGTTGTTCAACATCTTTGCGAAACCAGCTGGAAACAAAATTTTCAGCCAACGGGGTCGCTACAACAGCAAGTGCCGTAAGGGCGAAGAAAAGTGGTAATATAAAACGAATGATAAACATTTTTACTCAATACCAGCTGTGAATATTTTAAATAAAAATGATAATTTTGTGCAAAGCAAAAAGACGTCTGCACAATAATTAGCAAATATCAATAATTATGACCCGAATATTCGGGTAAAAACACATGCACCTATCCTTGATATAGTTTAATGAATAAGAATAAAAACATTGCTATTAGGGACACAACTCAAATGGAATTATTGTTTGTAGTGACATGAGCTTAAATGTCAATAATTGAGAAATAACAAAGATGAATTGATTATCATAATGTGACAGCGATGTGCCATTATACTATTTGAATATATCTGTTTATCGTGAAGTGTAATTGATTATAAATTTGGGCAAGCGTTACAAGCGTTTGATTAATAAAATAATTGACATTTCTAGCCCAAAATCATAATCCCTTGGTCGGGTGTTCAAATCACCCCCGAGCCACCATATATCATATATAACTGTAAGCATAAATAATTGATTTTAATGTTAAATACAAGAAACTTGGGGATATTTTTATATTGTATTACACCCAATATAAGTTATTTATATTAGCGAGCAGTTACGATGGCTGTTTGGGGCTTTAGTGGAGGTGCGTTTTATGAAATTTCGTAGTGTTGTGATATTTTCTGCTATGGTTGTCTTTATGTCAGGTGCGGCTGATGCTGCTATAGTGAATTTTGGCAGCCCGATTACAGGCGGTGGTGAAAATATAACGAGTAGCGAAGTTATATCAAACGGTCAGAGCGGGAGTATTTTTACCTCTCCTAATGCTGAAGGCGGCGAGTTCGACGATTATCTGCCTAACAATAGTACGATAACTTTTTCCTATAATTTTTCTGATTCTCAACCCTCTAGATTTATTCCTTTCCCTCAGGTATCTATTTTTGGCGGTGTTTTTCCATTTAATTACGCACAAGCTAATACCTACGGCGACGGCAAGTTCACTTATCATTTCGATGATGTATTTGCGACTGCAAATCTTACTGGAAGCAGCCTAACCAATCATTCCGGAGAGGTTATTGCTTTTTCCAGTTACTTTTCTGGGCTTCTTCAACAAGTTTCTAATGGTGTTGGTGGTACTGTTGGAAAGATTAGCTACAGCGTTTCCGCCGTTCCTCTGCCTTCTTCAGTGGTGATGTTTGCAAGTGCTATCGCTGCGTTATTCGGTTTTTCTTATCTTTCCAGACAGAGAAAAAGTACTATTTTACAAGCATAACTTTGGGGGCTGACATCTTCTCCTTGTAGCTTTCTCTAATGCACAAACTGCGTAAGGGTTAGCGGTTAACAAGCCACACGCGTGGTGATTAGTGAAGCCCAAATTGAAAATAATAGCGCTTTACTCACGCCTTTATTTCTATGTCCTTCATGCACAACAAGTTGTGTAATCCAATAAGAATTGGCAAGCATTACAAGTTATTGATTAAAAATAAAATTGACTTTATAGTTGCAAACTTTTCAACTACTGTTGAAAGACATCTTTTCTTGTCCAAAGTTCCAGATCGGCTTCCTTCGCTTGCTGATAACTATATAGATGGTGACCTGCTACCCAAACTTGATCCAGTTTCAAGTAGAGCCTTTCATTGTTTATATAGTTAGCTAATTTATTACAGATTAACTGCAAAATTGTTTCCAACTGCGCCTTGTAGAACCGCAGTCGCCCGTTGCTAAAACAGTGCTATAAAGTTGGAAACATCATTGATATTGCTCAACTATTGGTAGTCTGGGGGACTAGGGGGCGTAGGTTACCAGTTTTTCAGTAAGAAAAAATTGGACGGCGCAGCCGTCCGTAGGGCAAATGGCAAGTAGGGTCATTTGTCAAAATCTCTAGTTCCGACCATTATTTAGTTTACAGACATAACCTTTTGTTATATAAATTTATTACTGAATTCATTAATCAAAGGTTAATTTTTATTGACGGCAGGGCTATATTATATATGCTGGGTTGATAATTTATCTATTATAGCAACCATATCCAGTGAATTGAATGCTGGTTGCAGTGGACTTGCTCCATGTTGGGTTTGTTGGTTTATAACTGGAGCATGATGTGTCACCACAATACGTGAACCAGCCAATGGGGATTTAAACCACTGGATAAGCTCTTTAACGAAAGTGTTATGCATTTGCACCGTATCCTCTGGTTTTAGGCGCTTATCTGGCGTTGAATGAATAAACCTGAAGTCATTGATTTGCTGTTGTGCAACCTGCATGGCCAGCGGATTGGCATGGCTGAAATCCGTCCACATTGTCCCACCGAAAAAATGAACACCATTTACGGTTACAGACTCATTTTGTAGAAATTTTACATTGGGATAGTGTTCCACCAGCCATTCTCTAAATTCTTTTTCTGCTTGGGTTATTGGTGGTGCAGCATAATATTCGTGATTGCCAGCTACGTAGATAACTGGCTTTTCCCATTTATTTAGCAAATCATTGAGCGGTGAATAATCTCTGAAGGTGATGACGTCACCAGCCAGCACCAGAACGTCTGCGTCCGTATCTGGAGGAAGTAAAAATTCTGCACCAAATTCCAAATGCAGATCACTGTAGGTGATGATTTTCATAGGTAAAAATCTACTTGTTTTTGTGTGTTTATACTGTGCCACTTTATAGCGATTTTGTATAGATAAGTTGTTTCTATCAGCATATATATATTATGTTAAGAGACGAATGAGGTTTAGCGATGACTGCTTTTGTAAGATATGGTATCTGCAATGATAATTAAACACTTCTGCGTTAACCCGCTTAATTCATATTAAAATATGCATTAAGTACCTTTGGTTATTGAAAGTAGTTTTTTACGCTAAATTCAATCTGTTCAATAAATATCTGTTTGAACGCCGCCAGATTATTTTGTTCATAAAATAAGAGCATAGCCTTTTTATAATCCAAGGCATCCACGCTACGATACGATAATGGGCACATGCCAGCTGCTATCAGTAAAGCATTGCTGATCATCCTGCCAGTCCGCTTATTGCCATCTTCAAAGGGCTGGATGTAAGAAATTAAAGTCACAGCTAATAATGATTTTTCAAAACCGTTATCTTTTTTATTAATCATAGAACATACCTGTTCCAATGCTTCTCGTATCTGATAGCTGTTATCGAGTGGCTTATAGGCTGTTCCAGTGATGCCGACCGTGCGGGATCTAATATTGCGCCCAACGCCTAGTTCCTTGATTAGGAGGCTATGTATCTCTTCCAGCATTCTTAAATTGAGTGTTTTTCCCATATCTTTATGCGCTAGCATGTAATCCAGTGTATCCTTATGGTTAAGGAGCATAACAGCATCTTCTTTCGGCTTACCTTGTGCCTCTTTTTTCTCACGAAATAAGCGTTCTGTCTCAAGTAAGGAATAAGTATTACCCTCTATTTGCGAGGATTTCCAACTTAACTCAATTGTCAGGCGCTCTAATTCTTTTTGAAAAAGTGTTTCGGGATAATCAGAGATATTATGCTGATATTTTTGTTTTAGTTCCTCAAGCCATGCTTTTTCTTCGATTGTAAAAAGAGCCATCTGATCCAGAATTCTGATTATTTCTGGATTAAAGCCTGTTTTTGCCTTTCGTGTATCTGGGTCTTGATCAAAATAACCAGATGCGTCGAATGGAGCCAAAATATGATAAAATGCTGTTGCCTTGTATGCAGTCGCACGCCCTTTACCTGTTTTTTCAAGATAATCACATACAACTAAGGCGGCAAGGTCTCGATTTAACGTGGGTGTGCTTACCTCTTCGCGTAGTCGTTCTTTTACCTCAGAAATAGAAAGACCGTCTTGTACAGTGACAATTTCCATTATATACTGCTGTCGTGCGGTCAATTTCATAGCAGTTTCCTCTCGTAAATATACAACAATCCTATCACCTCTGATAGGATTGGCAAGTTAAATTGATAGGATTAGGAGAGAGCCAATGATATTCGCTATAATTACTTCTGGTGGTAGATTTGGTGGTAAGTTGTAAATTTATATTTCTATTTATTGTTGTTATACAGGCTATTGTTGTTTTAATGTTAATCCTAGTCCCGCCTACGCTCTTCGAGCTTCAGCTGGCTTACGCCAGACGAAATCGATTTAGAACGTAGCTGTCATTCGAAGCTTGCAAAGCAAATGAAGTAGGGCTAAGTCAGTATAATGCTTCGTCTTACAGAAATAAAACTTCCACTCGATCACCAGCCTGAAGCTATTCTTAAGGCAGCGATATTGCGGTTAGGTATTCCGGAGCATGACATTATTTCCTGCAATATATTCCGGCGGGCGCACGATGCCCGAAAAAAATCTGCTATATTGCTGGTATATACGCTTGATGTGGAGGTGAAGAATGAAGCAGCTTTGCTTAAACGTTTTGCAGGCGACAGCCATGTCAACAATACTCCGGATATTGAATATCGTTTTGTGGCAAAAGCACCGGATAATTTTGCAAAACGTCCTTTGATAATTGGTGCTGGGCCATGTGGGCTGCTTTCCGCATTGTTGTTGGCGCAAATGGGATTTCGTCCGATTATTCTGGAGCGTGGCAAGGTAGTGCGCGAACGTACCAAAGATACATGGAAGCTATGGAGAAAATCAGTTCTTACTAGCGAATCTAACGTGCAATATGGTGAAGGTGGAGCGGGAACATTTTCTGATGGTAAACTTTATAGTCAGGTAAAAGATCCGCGCTATCTTGGACGCAAAGTTCTGACTGAATTTGTAAAGGCTGAAGCACCACCAGAAATTCTGACTGAAGCGCATCCGCATATAGGAACATTTCGTCTGGTAAAGATGGTTGAAAATATCCGCAGAACCATTGAGGAACTTGGTGGTGAATATCGTTTTGAGTCACGCGTAACCGATATTGATATAGAAACATCCGGTGATGGACATCGTCGCGTGCGAGGTGTGGTTCTGGCAAGCGGAGAGCATATTGCTGCCGATCATGTGGTGCTTGCCATTGGTCATAGTTCGCGTGACACCTTCCAGATGTTGTATGATAGAGGCGTTTATATCGAGTCTAAACCGTTTTCCATTGGTTTTCGTATTGAGCATCCGCAATCGATTATAGATGTTGCCCGTTTTGGGAAGGATGCCGGTAATCCGATACTTGGTGCTGCGGATTATAAATTGGTGCATCATGCCAGTAATGGGCGCGATGTCTATAGTTTCTGCATGTGTCCGGGTGGAACGGTGGTTGCCGCCACTTCCGAAGAAAATCTGGTTGTAACTAATGGAATGAGTCAATATTCAAGGGCTGAACGTAATGCTAATTCTGGTATTGTTGTTGGTATTACGCCGGAGGTTGATTATCCGGGCGGGGTGCTGGCTGGCATTGATTTACAGCGCAAGTGGGAATCGGCAGCGTTTATCGCTGGCGGCGGGACTTATGCGGCTCCTGTGCAGAGGGTTGGGGATTTTCTGGCAGGCAGGGCATCTACTCGTCTTGGCGGAGTTATCCCTTCCTATAAACCTGATGTTACGCCGACCGATCTTTCTTCCTGCCTGCCTGATTATGCCATTGCTGCAATTCGCGAGGCAATAGCTGTGTTTGGCAAGCAGATAAAAGGTTTTGATATGGATGATGCGGTGTTGACCGGTGTTGAAACCCGTACATCTTCTCCAATCCGTATCAAGCGTGATGAAACATTGCAGAGTATAAACACCAAAGGATTGTTTCCGGCAGGCGAAGGAGCAGGATATGCCGGAGGAATTCTATCGGCTGGTATCGACGGCATTAAAATTGCTGAATCTGTAGCGCAAAGTATGCTGGAGGAATAACCATGAAGTTTTTTAGTAAATTATTTTACCTTGCATTTTGTGTTGGTCTTGCAGCTTGTCAGGCTCCAACCACCTATAGTCCTGAGCTAAACAAGCAGGAAGTGCATGAGGAGGAATCAAACCAGCAACGTATGGTAGACGCAATTGTTGCGCGCGGAGGCAAGCCAAAGGCGTGGAAAAATCCCAAAAATATGCGCAAGCAATTTGAGACTGTTGGCGAAAACATTGAGAAAGCCGGAGCGGAAATATGTGTTGAAGCGCGTTTGCAGAAAAATGGCTGCTATTATTATTTCCGGCTGGTGCGCAATGAGGATATAAATGCGGTTGCGGATGGTAAAAATATTGTTATTTTTACTGGCATGATGCGCTTTGTAGAAAGTGATGATGAACTTGCTGCGGTCATGGCGCATGAATTTGCCCATAACCTGATGGGGCATGTGGCGGCGCAGAATAAAAACGCGACTTTTGGGAAAATACTCGGGTTGGCGGTGGATGCGATTGCTGATTCACAAGGGCTTAGCACTGGTGGTGAGTTTACGAAAGCAGGAACAGAAATCGGGGCTTTGAGCTATAGCGTGGATTTTGAAAAAGAAGCAGATTATATCGGGATATATGTTTTAGCACGGGCTGGATATGATGTGAAAGCTGCGCCGAATCTGTGGCGGAAAATGTCGATTGAAGACCCTGAAGGAATTTATAATTCGGTTACTCATCCATCGCATGCGGAGCGGTTCGTGGCATTGCAGAAAGCTATTTATGAAATTAATTATAAGCGTAAACATAATATTCCTTTAATTCCAGATTTTAAGTAAGAATAATCCTGTGCAGTCGCTTCGCACCTCACAGGATGGCGATATTTACTGCTTGATTGGTATCAGAAAATCATTATTATTCACACACATCTCTAACCCTCAAATTTATATAGGATATGTTATGGCTGAATTCAGGCTTCCTGCAAATTCCCGAGTTGGAAAGGGAAAGACATATAAAGCGGAAGAAGCAGCAAAGCGCGTTAAAAAATTCAATATTTACCGTTATAATCCTGAGGATGTGGATGATAAGGGCGTTGCCAAAAATCCAAGGTTGGATTCCTACGAATTGGATATGGATGATTGCGCGCCAATGGTTCTGGACGCGCTGATAAAAATCAAGGATGAAGTTGATTCTACGCTTACTTTCCGCCGTTCCTGCCGTGAAGGAATTTGCGGTAGCTGCGCGATGAATATTGATGGAACCAACACTCTCGCCTGCATCAAGCCAATTGATGAGGTGCGGGGTGACGTGAATATTTATCCGCTGCCACACATGTCGGTTATCAAGGATCTTGTTCCTGATATGACGCATTTTTACGCGCAGTATGAATCGATAAAACCGTGGTTGCAAACCAGCACACCGCAGCCTGCCAACCGTGAGCGTTTGCAATCGCCAGAAGATAGGTCAAAACTTGATGGGTTATACGAATGTATTTTATGCGCGTGTTGCTCAACTTCTTGCCCTAGCTATTGGTGGAATTCTGACCGCTATCTTGGACCTGCGATTTTGCTGCATGCGTATCGCTGGATTATTGACAGCCGTGATGAGTTTACTGGTGAACGGCTTGATGAAATTGAAGATCCGTTCAAGCTCTATCGTTGCCATACGATTATGAACTGCGCGAAAACCTGCCCGAAAGGTTTGAATCCTGCTAAGGCAATTGCCGAGATTAAGAAAATGCTGGTGGAGAGGGTTGTTTGATGATTAGATAATTAGATTATTAGATGACTAAGTAAATTTCTGTTTTTTAATCATCCAATAATATAATCATCTGATCATCCGTTATGGCTGTTTACACCCAACTTTCTGAATCTGATATTGAAGGTCTGCTCACCCAGTATGATATAGGAACATTAGTATCTTTTGAACCTATAGCCGAAGGTGTGACCAACACTAATTATTTGCTTCTCACGAAACACGAAACACGAACCACGAATTACATCCTCACCTTGTTTGAAAAACATTTTGAACTTGCTGAGCTTCCCTATTTCACGGCACTGATGGAGTGGTGGCACGCGCGGGGAATTTCCTGCCCGCAGCCAATAGTGGGTAAAAGCGGGCGGACGCTGTGTGCGCTTAAGGAAAAACCAGCACTGATAGTTAGTTTTCTTGATGGTGGCGGAGTTAAAAATATTTTGCCAGAGCATCTGTTGCAGTTAGGGGAACTGGCGGCGCGTATGCATATTGCAGGCATTGATTTCCCACATGTTCGCGAGAATAAGTTGTCGGTGAAGGGTTGGGAAGCGATAATTGACAAGATAATTGACCGCGCTGATGAAATAGAGCCGGGGCTTAAAAAACTTATCTCTGAGGAATATAATTATTTGAGTGAGCATTGGCCGAGTGACCTTCCACGCGGACCTATTCATGCGGATTTATTTCCCGATAACGTGTTTTTTAATAAGCCATTTGGCGGAAAGCCCTTGCTTTCAGGGGTGATAGATTTTTATTTTTCGTGCAATGATTTCTGGGCATATGATTTAGCGATAATAATAAACGCGTGGTGTTTCGATGATCGTCACCGACTGGTGAAAGAACGCGTGCAGGCACTGCTTGCGGGATATAATGATATTCGCCCGATAAGCGCGGAGGAAGATGCAGCATTTGCATTGTTGTTGCGCGGGGCTTCCTTACGCTTTTTGCTCACGCGCAGCTATGATTGGCTGAACCGAGTGGAAGGCGCGCTGGTGAACGTGAAAGACCCTACGGAATATATTAAAAAACTGCGTTTCTGGCAAACAAATGACTAACCGAAAACACGTAAAAATATATACCGATGGCGCATGTTCAGGAAATCCAGGCCCTGGCGGTTGGGGCGCGATTTTAGTTTATGGCGATAAGGAAAAAGAACTGTCAGGCTTTGAGGCAGAAACTACCAATAACCGCATGGAGCTTATGGCAGCTATTGCTGCGCTGGAGCAATTAAAAACGCCGTGCGTGGTGGATTTATATAGTGACAGCACCTATGTGCTGAAAGGTATCAGCGAATGGCTACCAGCTTGGAAAGCGCGTGGCTGGAAAACTGCCGATAAAAAACCTGTGAAAAATGTAGAATATTGGCAGAGGCTGGAAGAAGCGACAAAGGCGCATAGCATTAAATGGCACTGGGTAAAAGGGCATAACGGGCATGCTATGAACGAACGCGCCGATGAACTGGCGCGTAAAGCAATAAAATAATAAATTATAAAAAAATAAAATCCACATGTGGATTTTATAATCCAATAACATCACGCATCGAATATACGCCGGGCTTTTTATCTCTTGCCCATAAAGCGGCAGTGATTGCGCCGGTGGCAAAAATTGTGCGTGAGAATCCTTGATGCGACAGGGTGATTAGTTCGTTATTGCCAGCGAACATTACGTTATGGATTCCAACGACATCGCCACCACGCAAGCTGGCAAAACCTATATCTCCGATTTTACGTTCGCCACCGTGATCCAGCATTTTTTTATTATCAAATGATACATTGCGTCCTTTTGCAGCAGCGTGTCCCAGCATGAGGGCAGTTCCGGACGGAGCATCTTTTTTATATCTATGGTGCATTTCACTTATTTCAATATCATATTGCTCATTAAGAAGCATGGCTGTGCGTTCCACCAGTGATTCCAATATATTGACACCAAGGCTGAAATTGCCGGATTGGACAATACGGGCGGTAGCAGCGCATTCATTTATTTTCTTTTGTTGCCCGTCGGAAAAACCGGTGGTGCCGATAACTATAATTCCACCGGTTTTTGCAACTTCGCGGGCGAGGGCAAGAGTGGTTTCCGGTGTGGTGAAATCAATCACTGCTTCAGCTTTCCCAACCAGGACTGCAGGTTCAGAAGTTACAAACAAACCGGCGGCTTGTTGCTTGGCGGTATTACGAACGCCGCCTGCAACTATTTTTACATCTTTATTTCCGTGGGCGGTGGCAATTAATGCCTGTCCCATGCGGCCAGTGCAGCCAGCGATGGCGAGTGTCAATTGAGTCATAATATTTTCCTTCGTTTGGAATGATGGAAAATTATAGTTTTTGCCGATGTTAATGACAAGGCAATTTGCGAATTTATTGCCTAAAAACGAATTTGGCACAATTTATGCTTACACTTAAGCGAAGATAATTTCGTCTGAAGGTTTTGGTATGGATAATAGCGTTTATATAACTTTATCTCGGCAGCTGGCATTGTTTCGTGACATGGCGGTTACTGCGAACAATATAGCCAATGCTAACACCACAGGCTATACTTCTGAAAATATGTTATTTAATTCCTACCTCACCAAGGATGTGAACCAGAAAAATCGTAACGATATGGCATTTGCCTACGATATTTCTACCTATAAAAATTTTGACAATGGCCCGATACACGCCACCGGTAATCAGCTTGATTTAGCGATTGCCAGCGATGGTTTTTTTGCAGTGGAAACACCGCTGGGTGTGCGCTACACCCGCGCTGGAAATTTTCAGATTGATGGTTCAGGGAATCTGGTTACGGCGGATGGTAATCCTGTGCTTGGTAATAACGGGCAGCGTATTACTTTTACTCCGGAAACTCAGGAGATAAAAGTTGGTGCTGCTGGTAACATATCAGTTGATGGTGCTGAATTTGCTACGATAGATATATATAAATTCGATAATCCGCAATTGCTGGAACGCACTGATGGGGCGATGTTTAAAAGTGAAATAACCCCGGAAATATTGGTTGATGCCAAGGTAGTGCAGGGCGCGCTGTCCGGTTCAAATGTGCAGTCGGTTTTGTCACTGACGCATATGATTGACGTGTCGCGCTCGGTCGCCAACACTGCAAAAATGGTTGAGACATTATATGATTTACAGAGAAAATCCGCCAACACTTGGGCGCAGCAGGCAAGTTAGATAATCAGATGATTGGATAATCGGATTATCCGATCATCGTAATATACAGGGAGAGTAAGAAATGAGATCACTGGATATAGCCGCCACTGGGATGCAGGCACAGCAGCTTTACGTTGATGTGACTTCACAGAATCTTGCGAACATCAATACCACTGCTTATAAATTGCAGCGTCCGGAATTTCAGGATCTGCTTTATCAGAACGACAGGCGGGTTGGTACTAATTCTGCGGATTCCGGCACGATTGTGCCGACCGGTATACAGATTGGCCTTGGTGTGAAAACCGGTGCTATTTATCGTAACACCAATCAGGGAACATTGCAAAATACCAGCAATACATTGGATATAGCGATTCAGGGGAAAGGTTTCCTGCAGATTACTTTGCCAAGCGGTGAGGTAGCATATACCCGTTCTGGCGCATTGCAGCTAAGCCCAGATGGAACAATCGTAACGGCTGATGGCAATCAGGTTGAGCCGGCTATTACCATTCCGCCAACTGCTACGGCTGTCAGCATAAATCAATCGGGCGAAGTGTTTGCGACAATTCCGAATCAGGTTGCGCCACAAAATCTTGGGCAATTCCAGACGGCGAGCTTTATCAATGAAGCTGGACTTCAGGCTATTGGTGGCAATATGTATATGGAGACAGTGGCTTCCGGCGCGCCAGTTACCGGTACGCCCGGAACAAATGGTTATGGCACTATCTTACAGGGTTATCTGGAAAATTCCAATGTTGATGCGGTAACGGAACTAACTAACCTGATCAAGGCTCAGCGTGTTTATGAAATGAACAGTAAGGTAATTTCAAAATCCGATGAGATGCTACAAAACCTTAACCAGAGCGTATAAAATTATGAAAAGATATTTTAGCATATTTTTCCTGTCGCTTCTTATTCCATTTTCTGCAATTGCAGGGGAATCTACGCCACAGGCTGAATCGTATATTTTCAACATAAGCTATGAAGATGCAGAAAGTGCCATCAGCAAGGCGCTTTCAGAAAGAATGCCGCCGGAAGAAACTGGTGGGCAGGATATCTCTGCACTTATAAACGGCAAGAAAACAACTCCCTTATACTCTTCCAATAAACCGATTGATGTTGAGATACGTGGTCTGCGCTCTGATGATAAAAATCGTAAGTGGAATGCCAGTATGGTTATTTTAAGTGGCGAGGAGGTGATAAGCGCGCTACCGCTTGCAGGAAGATATATGCAGATGAACGAAGTGCCGGTTTTAAAAAGGCAAATCCGCAATGGTGAGCCGATCACTGACGATGATGTTGAGATGAAAAAATTTCCACAGGTTCGCATTTATAAAGATACTATTTCCGATATTGCCAGTCTGGTTGGCAACACGCCGGTACGTGGTATTTCTGCTAACCGCCCGATACGCCGTAGTGAAATATCTCTGCCGGCTGTTATCAAAAAGAATGCGCTGGTGCAGATGCGTTATAAAACCGAAAATATGGAAATAACTACCACCGGACAGGCTATGGTTGATGGTGCGAAAGGTGATGTTATTGAAGTTCGCAATGTAGCCAGCAAGAAAATTGCGCGGGCGGTGGTTGTGGAAGGCAATATAGTGGATGTAATGGCGCAGGGTGTGCAGACCAGCCAAGCAGCAGCTCCGCTTGCTCCAATTAATTATTAATAGAGGGTGATATGCCGATGAATAGTGTATTTTTTATGTCATCCCCGCGTAGGCGGGGATCTAGGGCAACCACCACAGTTGGTATGTGTGGCTCTAGATCCCGTGTCAAGCACGGGATGACACTGTCTATCCTGCTTCTATCAACCATGCTCAATGCTTGCACCAGCACCCTTGATAAGCTTGACGACATAGGCAAGCAGCCGAAAATGGCGGAAGTAAAAAATCCAACGGAACAACCGGCTTATAAACCGATGACGTGGCCGACACCGGAAACTGCGCCGCCGCAGAAGCAATATGCCAATTCCCTATGGCAGCCTGGCGCGCGGGCGTTTTACCGTGACCAGCGGGCAGCGAGGGTAGGGGATATCCTCAGGGTTAACATCAAGATCGAGGATAAGGCGGAAGTGGATAATGCTACTGAACGCAAGCGTGACACCAGCGAATCTGCTGCTGCTCCGATTGTTTACGGCTTCCAGAATAAAATATTGGGATTGCTGCCGAAAAGGGCGGATGCTGCTAACCTGCTTGATATTACCGGCGCAACCAGCAGCAAAGGCAATGGCAGCGTTAAACGCAAGGAAACTATTGAGACGCAGGTGGCGGCGTTGATTACGCAGGTTCTGCCTAATGGTAATTTCGTGATTGATGGCAGTCAGGAAATGCGTATCAATTTTGAAGTGCGTGAGGTATCGGTGAAAGGCGTGGTGCGCCCGGAAGACATCAAATCGGATAATACTGTGGATTCCAGCCAGATTGCCGAATCGCGCATCACCTATGGCGGACGCGGACAGCTCACCGATATGCAGCAGCCACGCTGGGGTAGTCAGGTTGTGGAAACACTCGCACCGTTTTAGGGTTATACTGAGCCCCATGTCGTAGCACGGGGCATTAACTACAAGGAGATATTTCGCTTTGCTCAATATGACAAGTTCTGTCATTCTGAGCGTAGCGAAGAATCCCCATAGGTTAGAGAGATTACCGTATGAAAAGCTATTTTGTTTATATGATTACCAACATCCACAATAACGTGCTTTATACAGGCATGACCAACAATCTTGAGAGAAGAATCTACGAACACAAAAATAAACTTATAAAAGGTTTTTCAGAAAAATATAACCTTTGTAAACTTGTGTATTTTGAAGAAACAGGTGATGTGAATGCAGCAATCGCACGGGAAAAACAAATCAAGGGTTGGGTTCGGTCTAAAAAGGATGCGCTGATAAATGGAATGAATCCTGATTGTCTGGATTTAAGTGTTGATTGGGAATGTCATACTGAGCAATAAATGTCATATTGAGCGTAGCGAAATATCCCCATCAAACCTCAAGGAGATTCTTCGGCTGCGCCTCAGAATGACACGCATGTCATTTAACCTATGCCAATACCTTGGCTTCTATTAACACCCGTTGATGGAGTATATGGTGATGCAAGAAGACCGCTCTCCTGCATATTGCAATTCTCGCATTTTAAACCTTGGGCAAGGTTAGACGGCTCGAACTTTTCCATAGCAACCTGCAATTCTTTACCTATACTTTGCGCTTGTTTGGGTGAATCACCTTGTTGCTGTATACTAGGACTATTTGGTGGTGAAAGAGATTGAGTAGAGCTAGGGTCGGCTGCGAGGCTATTGCCACCTCCTAAACTAACTATCGGACCTTTTACTTCTTTTAAAGCATTTAGAACACTGCCAAATTTGTCACCAACGGCATATATTGCTCCATTAATCATGTCATCTATGGATTTTACCACAGCTTTCCAAGTATCATCCAGCAAAGGCGTTTCAGGAGGTCGGGCAAGGAATTCTGGTATTTTTGGTTCTGATATCTTTGGTATCATAGATCAGCCAATTTTTTAAATTAACACATACCTAATTCTAAACCAAACTATTTACGAACTCAAGCAAATAGCCATTTGTTTTGTGAATCTTTTGTGACAGTAAAATCGAAAATCAATGGGTTAGTGGGCGTGAAAGGCTCGCGGTTTCAACATTATTCAAGTTATCATTATCTGGCATAAGCGATTGATTTTTCGAGATAATTTTCTGTTTGTTGCCCAGATGGGCGAAGGTTCTGTCGAGCATGTTGATCATGGCATTGTCGCGAGCAGTGGCTGAGCTGCCACCCATAATAACTGCTACCAGATTATGCCCGCCTTTCTTTACCGAAGTTACCAGATTAAAGCCGGAAGCGCGGATATAGCCGGTTTTTATGCCGTCTGCGCCAGCGTAGCGCGCCATAACGCGGTTATGTCCCGGGTAGGTCACCCCATCATAGGAAAACGACCGTATCTTGAACATAGGGAAATACCCAGGGAAATCGCGACGTAGTGCTATGCCCAGCCTTGCCATATCATAGGCGGTGGTAACCTGCTGATCATCGGGCAGACCGTTAGGATTGCGGAATACAGTATCTTTCATGCCCAGCGAGCGTGCCTTCTGTGTCATAAGCATGGCAAAATTCCAAGTGCTGCCCGCCAGAGCCTCTGCCAGCACTACCGATGAATCGTTTGCCGAGCGCACTATCAAGCTCTCAATTGCAGTTTTAACCGGAAGCCTGTCACCAGTGTTCAGGGAAATATTGGTTTGCGGTTGACTAGCTGCTTTTTCTGATACGGCAAGAGTATCGCTCATCTTGAGCTTGCCTTTTTTCAGGGCATCGAAAGTGAGATATAACGTCATCATTTTGGTCAGTGACGCAGGATAACGTATACCGCCACCATTCTTTTCATAAAGGATATGTCCATTGCTGGCATCGACTACCAGAGCAGAAAAAAGTACTGGCGCTGCTTTAGTCGTTTTTTTTGCTGATTTCTTTATTGATTTATAAGATTTTTTTGATTGTGGTATTTTTTTCTTAAGTTTGGTGACCTTTACTTTAGCACCCTTTAAGGTATTCTGAGATTGCTTTGCCTCGGCAGTATGTGATGCCAGAAGGGAAATTGGGGAGGTTGGCAATAAAGCTAATGCCACCAGTAAAACTATATGCCGCTTCCAATTCATGCTGTCATTACTTCCTTATTCGGTTTTCATTAAGCAGTATTTTTTACTTACAGTGTTGATTGTATACAAATTATGATGGTGATGGGAAGCATAAATTTTACCTCAGTTAGAAAAATAAAAAACTATCCGTTTTTTTTGCAGAATTTCATTATGCTGCACTGCAATGTACGAGAATGTAAAAATATTTCTGTGTCACCTTGGAGCAGATTATTTTACTTTGTCTGAACTTGACATTTAATGGTGTTGGTAGTACAGTGTGACGACTTAATGCTGCACTGCGTCAATTGCTACTTTCTTGTTGCCTGTGTGGGTTGCTCTGGAAAATTTTTAACTTAAAATCTGACGAATCTTATCTGTGAGGTATCTGTGGATTCGTTGTAGATGAACCAATAAATGGAGATGTTTTTATGACTCAACAAGCAAAAAAAGCCACTGGTCAGCCAGCTGTAAAGCTTGCTTCGAATATTGCTAACAAAACTGCAAAAAATACGATTTCTGCTGTGGAATCGACGCGCAATTCGGCGGAAAGTGTTGTTAAAATTAGCAGCGCGGCTGTTAAAGATTTACTCTCTAACGGTGCTTCCGAAGCCCAGAAAGCGCAGGAAAAAGCTTTCGAAATGGGGCGTGAGAGTGCGAAGCATATTACTAAATCGGCGGATGCGATAACCAAATCGCTTTATGAAGCGATTTCCATATCCCGTGATAATGTTGAAGCTATGGTTGAATGTGGTAATCTAACTGCTTCTCTGGCTCAGGATATGAGCAATGAAATAGTTGAGTATACGAATAAAAGTTTTTCTGATGGCGTTGAGCTTTCTAAGGACATATTTGCCTGCCGTACCATCAATGATATGGTTGATCTGCAGAACAGGATTGTAAAAAGCTCACTTGATAGATTTTTTAACCAGTCCAGCAAACTGACCAGCATGGTTTTTGAATATAGTGCTGAGGCATTTGAGCCGATTAATGAGCGTGTTTCTCAAGCCAGTGAGCAGTTAAGCAGGGCTTTATCTGAAGTTGCTTAGAAATATTATTGGCTCCGTAAGTAAAAAAACCTGCCAGATAAAACTGGTAGGTTTTTTTATTGTAGGCATACGTAACTACGATTTACTATTTACGCTTACCTGAAACCGTATCTATCACTATATCTGCGCTAAGTATTTGCGGAAGGATTACGGGTTCGCTGCCGTCTGCCGGATAGAATACATTAAGCGGCACACCATTATAGCCAAAACCGCGCAGGAATTCGGTTATTTCTGCGTCTTTATTTGTCCAATCGGCAACCATCAGAGTGACATTATTATCCTTGAAAGCTTGTTTAGTGCTGACAGTATCAATTGCTATTTTTTTGTTTAACTGGCAGGTGATGCACCAGGCAGCGGTGGCATCAACATACACGGCTTTTCCTTCTTCCCTGAGTTTGGCAAGAGTTTGTGCAGAATACGGGACATAATCCATTCCTTCTTTGTCGCTTCTATCAACATAAAGCAGCATAGCTGTAAGCATGATGATGGTGGCTATGACACTGAACAGGCGGTGTAATAATTTGCATTCACCGACAGCTTTGTGCAGCCATAGAGTGAATATGATAAGGAGCAGACCTAAAAGGATAATTGCTACACCATCTGTTCCTGTCTGTTTCCCAAGAACCCAGAATAGCCAGATGACAGAGGCATACATAGGGAAAGCAAGAAATTCTTTGAATTTCTCCATCCATGCGCCGGGTCTTGGTAAAAAACGCAACAGGCTCGGAAAAATGCTAACCAGCAAAAATGGTAGGGCAAGACCAAAACCAAGGGTCAGGAAAATCAGCATAGCTGCCCATGGCGGCATAGAAAGGGCTGCACCGACTGCAGATGCCATGAATGGCGCAGTGCAGGGCGTGGCAACCATGGTGGCCAGCACGCCGGTGAAAAAACTGCCACGCAGGGAATTTTCATTTATGTTATGACTGGTTCCGCCAAATAAAACCGGAAGGTGAAAAACTCCAGACAGATTAAGTCCGACAAGGAATAACAGATATATCAGGAAACCGACAAAAACCGGAGATTGCATCTGGAATCCCCAGCCGATAGCTTCTCCGCCCTGTTGCAGGGTGATTAGGAGTGCAGCTATTGCCGCAAATGAAAGTAAAATTCCCAGGGTATAGGCAATACCATATTTCGCGGTATGTTTGCGGACGTGACCGGATTTTTTAACAAGGGCAAGAGTTTTGAGGGATAAAATCGGCAAAACGCACGGCATTATATTTAATATCAAACCACCAACTAGAGCCAGTGACAGAGTTATCAGAAGGGTGAGCGGAGAAATATCGTTTGGAGGAGCGGTTTGTTTATTTTGTTTATGTTGCGAGAATAGATGTGCATCAGCCGATGGCTCTGCATTCCCGACTGGTAATTCAATGTTTACAATTTGTGATTCAGGGATGCATATCTCCTTGCACACCAGCCACTCGACATTGGCGGTAAGATTATATAATTGCTGAGTTAATTCAGCAGGAACGGTTATAGTAACCGGAAGCAGGATTTTTCCATTATAGCCATAAGTGGTGAGATCACCTTCTGCAAATTTTTCCGGTGGTGGCCAGTCAATTTCACCGGCAGAAAATCCCTCAGGTAGCTGCCATTTTATTCTGGTTGGAAGTCCTGCATCTCCCGGTTCTTTATAATAAGTGTGCCAACCGTCAGGCGCATCCAGCAACACGCCAACGCGCATTTTTCCCCCGGCGGCAATTGCTGAAAACTCACTGACTATACTGGCTGTTACCTTGTTAGCAGCGTGCGCGGAAACCGTCAGTAATAAAGAATATATTACAACAGCCAGAGCTATATATAATTTGCGAACCGGTTTTGGAATCCTACTAAAATAAGGAATGCAGCTCATAAAAATTATTGTTTTTTGGTTGCTTCCCGATTTTTGCGGTCAATATTCACGCCTTCAACCTGCACTTCAATCCGTACATCATCACCGACCATCGGCAGATATTCTTTCATGCCAAAATCCGAGCGTTTGATAGTGGTACTGGCACTGAATCCCGCGACAAAATCCTTACTATATGGGTGATAGTCGGCTTTATTAAAGCGAACAGACAAAGTAGCGGTCTTGCTTACACCAAGCATGGTGATAACACCATCAACTTCACCATTATTGCTGCCGGTTATCCGTACTTTATTACTCACGAATTTGATAGTAGGAAATTTTTCGGAATTAAAAAAAGTTTCTCCCTGTAATTTATTATCAAGTTCAGCACTGCTGGTGCGTATACCGCTGGGCTTCAAAGTAATGTCAATACTGCTATCTTCCGGTTTCTTAGGGTCGAAAGTGAAATGCCCATCATAATCGGTGAGTACGCCAACTGTTTCAGAAAATCCCAGATGATTGATATAGAACGAAATATTAGTGTGCGATTTATCAAATTCGTATTTATCGGCAGCAAAAGCAGTGCTGAATAATAAAGAAACTACAGCGGTGGTAAGTGTAAATAATTTTGTCATGATTTTCCTCCTTCAAGTTTGCGAAAGCTTCTTAGTAAAACTAATATAGTCGGTTATTATATTAAAAAAAAGCTCTTGTTGCATTTTATCTTTGAATTTACCGTCTTCGGTAAAGGCATTTTGTGCGTGCGATAAGGGAAATACCTTATGGAAAACAATCATATGCAGAGCCTCTAGCGGTGATTTAAACTGTTGCAAACCGGCAATGCCGCCACGTGCGCCGGTAGTTGCCGAGGTAAGAAGCACGGTTTTTCCAGCGAGATTGTTATTATCTATTATTGATGTCCAGTCGATGATGTTTTTAAGTGAGCCAGGAAATGACCAGTTATATTCAGGCATGGCGATTATAATTCCGTCCACATTTTTGCAACGCTCAGAAAATTTTCTGGTAACTTCCGGCTGGTTATCAGTAAGAGTGTCATTATAAACCGGCATGTCAAACTCGCCATATTCAGCGACATCAATTTCCACATTCAGTGAACGTGCTTTTTCTGCGGCAAGCAGTATCAGTTTTTTATTCAGTGATTCTGGGCGGTGAGAGGCGGCAAAGGCTAATAATTTCATTGGTTATTCTCCAGATATTCCAATAATTTTTTAAAGGCGCGGGCGCGGTGGCTGATCGCATGTTTTTCTTTTGAATTCATTTCAGCGAAAGTTATATCATAACCATCCGGTATAAAGATAGGGTCATAACCAAAACCATGTTCACCGCGGGGAGGGAAAGTAAGGACACCGTCTATCCTGCCTTCGAATATTTGCGTTTCATCGTTCGGTAAAGTAAGGCACAGAGCGCAGATAAAATAAGCTGGAACACCATTAGCATTAAGGATATTTTTGTCTGACAGTTCTTTCTGGATGCGGGCAAAAGCAACTGTAAAATCTTTGTTTTCACCAGCCCATCTTGCCGAGTAAATTCCTGGCGCACCGTCTAAATCTTCCACGCACAGACCGGAATCATCGGCAAGGGCAGGGAGTCCGGTTTTATTTGCGGTATTTACGGCTTTGAGGATGGCATTTTCAGAGAAGGTTAAACCAGTTTCTTCTGGCTCGTCCACGCCCATTTCGCTAGCAGAAACAACTGACAGACCGAGAGGCGCGAGCAGCTCGCCTATCTCGCGGACTTTGCCCTTGTTATGGCTGGCGATTACGATTTTTTTGAACATTAGAAATTATCCTCCGTCATTGCGAGGAGGCGTAGCCAACGAAGCAATCCAGTTACATAATTGTTTCATACAAATCATTCCATCCTGAATTTCTCTTTTCAATTAATTCCATTTTTTTACTTCTACTACCAGCTTTAATTTGCTTTTCTCGCATGATAGCACTTTCCATAGTTTCATGCAGTTCATACCATACTAGAATCTTGCAGCCATATTTTTTGGTAAAACCATCAATCAGGCTTTCTCTGTGTTGATATGAGCGTTGCTGCAAATTTGAGGTTACGCCAGTATAAATCGCCCCATTTTTCTTGTTTGCCATTATATAAACACAAGGTTGTTTTATCATAATTTATCCGTTTTCGTCATTGCGAGGAGGCGTAGACGACGAAGCAATCCAGTTCTTTCAATATAGCTGCAAATTCTGGATTGCCGCGTCCTGCTGCGCTACGCTCGCAGTCCTCGCAATGACGAGAGCTATTTCATGCTTTCAATGGCTTTTTTCTGTGCTTCTGCCAATTCTTTTATCCCTAATTTTGCCAGAGCAAATAACTCAGCAAATTGTGATTCTTCGACTGGATTTTCTTCGGCAGTACATTGTATCTCGATTATTTTTCCATCAGCGGTCAGCACAAAATTAGCATCCATAGTGCAGGTGCTGTCTTCATTATAATCCAGATCCAGAACCGAATGTCCGTTATATATACCGCAGGAAATTGCGGCGACCTGTCCGATGATTGGGGATTGTTTTATTGCGCCGGTTCTAAGCAGAAAACCCACTGCATGATGCAGTGCAACATACGCTCCTGTGATAGAGGCGGTACGTGTTCCGCCGTCAGCTTCGATAACGTCGCAGTCTATGGTTATCTGGCGTTCGCCAAGCATCTTTAAATCAATCACCGAGCGCAGCGACCGACCAATTAACCGCTGGATTTCCTGCGTGCGTCCTGATTGTTTGCCTTTGGCGGCTTCGCGGGGAACGCGGCTGTTTGTGGCGCGTGGCAGCATACCGTATTCAGCAGTTACCCAGCCTTTGCCAGTGTTTTTAAGGAAGCTCGGCACACCAGCCTCAATCGTGGCGGTGCAAAGCACATGGGTATTGCCAGATTTAATCAGGCATGAACCCTCGGCGTTACGGCTGAAACCAGCGGTTAAGGTTAAGGGGCGGAGTTCGTCGGCTTTACGGTTGGATGGGCGCATTCTATAATTTTCCTTTTTCAATAGCATTAAGCAATATTTTCTCCACGCGGGCATTATAACCCTTACCAATGTCATGCAGGGCGGAAATAATTCTATCATCAAGGCGCAGGGTAATACGCTTTTTCGGATGTTCTACAGTTGGTCTGCCACGCTGGCGAACAAGTCTTTCGCCATCATATAAATCTGCCTTCTTGAACCAGTCCGCATTTAATTCTGGTGCGTCATCTGGGTCAGTCCAGCTCTTCTTTGCGGAGTTCTTTTTTGTAGTTTTTCTGCTCTTTAACATTGATTATTCCTATTAGCATTTAATGTATTTGTCATGCCGCATTTATTGTGGCATCCGGTTTTATTTTTGCCAGACCCCGCAACAAGTGCGGGGTGACAATTGAGTTATCTATCCATCCACCAATAATTTGCCACTCGCAGTTTCTATATCATTTTGCAGGCGTTCTATAAATTCTTTTTTAGGCAGTCCAGCGGGAATAGGGGGCAGGAATTCAATGATAATTGTGCCTGGGGTTTTGAAAAACGCATTTTTCCCCCAGTATTTTCCTGAATTAAGGGCAATCGGAACAACGGCAACGCCGAGTGAAGAATACATGGCAGTTATGCCCGCGTGATAATCTGGTGTGGCATTTGGTTTAGTGCGTGTACCTTCGGGAAAAATAACGATAGGACGACCTTCGGCAAGAACAGCTTTGCCATCGCGGATTAATTGTTTGATGCTGCTTGCGCCGGCACTGCGGTCGATAGCGATCATTTTCATCCGCCATAGGTACCAACCCCAGAAGGGCAGGCGCAAAAGTTCTTTTTTCAGAACATAAGCAACGTTTGGGAATAAATTCAGGAAAATAATAGTATCCCACGCCGACTGATGTTTGGATGCATAGATTACCGGAATATTCTGGATATTTTCCCTACCGCGCACTTCATATTTGATTCCACAGAATATTCGTGCAAGTAGTAGTGATACATCCGCCCATGGTTTTCCGGCATGGAGCGAAGCGCGGCTGGAAGTTACGAATAAAGGTATGAATAATATTGCAGAAATAAACGCCCATGCGAAAAAGGCAATATTAAATGCAACAGAACGGATTAGCAGGAAAAGGGTGATTTTTTGCTTCATTTGCTTTGTGTAACAGAAATAAATATATGGCGCAATTTGCTTGCTATATATTTATGATATTCAGAAAGCAACATTTCATTGTCATCGGTTATTACCGGAGCTGTGGTAATGGAAACTTCCGGCATGGTGGTTGATAATTCAAGCAGGCTGCGTGGCATATGATAACTGGAAGTTACCAGTATTATTTTCCTGTAGCTGGTTTTTTCTATCCATCCTTTGATTTCCTCGGCGTTGCCGATGGTGTTTTCGCCCTGATGCCCCAGAATTATATTCTGTCGGTTTATTTTTCCCCGTATATCGTTCTGTGCCTGTCGAATGACATCATCCAGAGTAACGTCTTTTCCTGCACCACTTATAAATAAAATACCGCTCTTATTTTCTGCCATTAGCCGCAGTGCATATTCAAGCCTGCCACTGCCACCGGTTAAAATTACTATAGCATCGGCAGAATGTTCAGGAAGGCTCTTTATATTTTGTGGGATCTGGCTTTCGAACCATTTTAACCCAATAAACCAGACGCAGAAAACTAATATCAGGGTTGAAAATATTTTCCTGCGCAGATTAAAAGGAGTCATAACATTTGTTTTAGCTGTTTCATTACAGAAATCCTGGCTGTAATCCAGGCAACCAGACCGCAGGAAAAAGCAATAACGACTAAAAGTATAAAATGTTTATGGCTCATTGCCAGTGATGGAATAGAAGAATTCTCCAGCGACTGCATATATTTCCCCATGCCCCAGAAGCCAATAGCTGCGATGATACAACCGACACCTGCCCCGCGCATAGTAAGTGAGCAGGCTTCCTGCTGAAATTGCTTGGCAATATAATTATCTTCCGCACCAACCGAATGCAGAAGATTTACGGCTTTATTGTGCAGCCGGAGCGATGCGCGGGAGGTGAAGGCAATCATCAGGCCAATGGAGAATATTATAACCAGAGCAAACATTATCATTACCATCCTGATTGCAGTGGAAAAGCTGATAAAAGCATTAACCCATGCCTCATGCGTATCTACTTCCGTTCCCGGCACTATTTGAGCTAGTGCTTCCTGAAGTTTATGGATATCTACTTTAGTGCCACTTTTAAGGGCGACATCGAGTACGATTGGTAGTGGCAGCTCGGAACCTGTCATATTTTCACCTAGCCACGGCACCAGCATTTTCTGTAATTTTTCCGGCTCAAGTCTTTCTACCATGGCGACA
This sequence comes from Pseudomonadota bacterium, assembly GCA_038043465.1. Lineage (GTDB taxonomy): Bacteria > Pseudomonadota > Alphaproteobacteria > Rickettsiales > SXRF01 > SXRF01. Next base: position 4,733 of record JBBTBX010000014.1, on the reverse strand, counting down.
CCCGGTGATTTCTGCAGTGCTTCTATTATGCTATTTATCACTTCTTCCGAAGGTGGGTTTTCGTAATCAGGAACTGGGATATTGACGGTGATGTTATTAGTGTAATCGCTGTGACGCTCGATCACCCAGCCATTAATGGTCATTACAAAACACAAAAGCAGGGTGGCGAGGGCAACCATTACGCCGATAAGCCAAGGCAAAAAGCGGTGGGAATCATCAGATGAGAATGCTATGTCGACTTTCATTCTGTAATTCTAAAGCTATCAGGCGGTGGTATCAAGTTTTTTCGCAGGGCTTTCCGAAGTTTTAGAAACAGCAACCATAGCCGGACGCAGCAGGCGATCAGAAATCATGTAGCCTGCCTGAATAACCTGTACTATTGTTCCGGCTTCAACATCATTTTTCTCAATTTGAACCACTGCCTGATGGAAATTATGATCAAATTTCTGTCCCATTGGGTTGAGCCTTACTATCCCATATTTCTGGAAAATCCTGAGCAGTTCCTGCAGGGTCAGGTTAATTCCTTCGCCAAAAGTTTTCAGAGTTGGATTTTTTTCAGCTTCATCAGCCGGAACATTCTCAATTGCGCGTTGTAAATTTTCCAGAACGCTCACCATATCTCCGGCAAAACCGGTGATTGCATATTTCCCGCTTTCCTCCAGGTCACGCTGCAGGCGTTTGCGGACATTGTCGGTTTCAGCAACCGCACGCACCCAGCTATCACGCAGTTTTGCACATTCTTCTTCCAATTGGGCTATGCGGGCGTCCTTTATATCAACAATATTTTCTGCAGATTCAACCCCTTCTATGCTATTGTCCGGCTTTGAGGCTTCGTTCTTGCCTTCATTATTGCTGGTATCTTTGGCTGTAGTCATTATTTATCCTTTAAGTGATTTTGAGTATGGCTTGAGAGCAGTATGTGGTAAGTTAAGCATGTTTTTCAAGAGGGAAATAAGCATTTTCTATATAGATTTTTGTTTTTTATCATATTTTATGTTGCAAAAAAAAACTTAGCCTTTAATCAGTTAGATACCTGATTATCTACATACATGCGTTGTGTCAAAAATTACTTAAGGAGTATTTGCAGTGAATAAAGCTGATTTGGGAAATAAAAGAGTGTGCACAGGGTGTGGTGCTAAATTCTATGATTTGGGAAAAAATCCGGCTATTTGCCCAAAATGCAGGACATCTAATGATATTAACGCGCAATATAGAGTGAGACGTAAAACCAAAGCTACTGTCGAAGTTGATAATGATGATCCTTTGATTAAGCAGAAAGCCAAGCAGGAAGCCAAGCAGAAACCACCTAAAAAAGCTCCGAAAAGAGTGGAGGGGGTTGACCTCGAGGATTTTGAAGATGTCATGGTTGTCGAAGGTGAGGATGATATTGAGGAAATCGAAGAAATCGAGGATATTGATGATATCGAAGATCTCGAAGAATTGGAAGATGTTGAAACAGAAGAAGAGATGGATGATGACATTACCATAGATGATGATACTCTGATTGATAATATCGAAGATGAAGAGATTGAACTTGAGGAAGTAGAAGAAGAGGAAGAAGAGGAAGAGTCGCCAGCCCAGCTTGCCAAAAAGTCTGCGAAAAAACCTGCTAAAGAAATTGCAAAAGGCGGCAAAGGCAAGAAGAAATAACAGTGCATTTATTATTTTTAAATAATCGAAAGGAGATTTTATGAAAAGTTTGGTATTATTTTCTGCTCTGCTTACATTATCATTACTTACCGCTTGCAATACCGTAGAGGGTTTAGGGCAGGATATCAAAAGAGGTGGGGAAGCAATACAAAACGCTAGTAAGTAGAGAATCTAGGAGGTATGGGGCTAGCGTCTGTGGCCTTGGTAGGCTTCTGGTCCCATACTGATTCCTGCTTCTGTCAGTGCTTCTATGAGCCTGCCGCGTTCTTCACCTTTTGGAGTTGGTATTGCTAAAAACTTATAATCGCCCGCAGTGTTAGTTCTCGGCGTATGGAAATTGTTATTTTTTAGAAAATCTATAACTTTCTGAGCCTCATCTTTATCAATTCCTGTTATTATAAAATGCGTATGGTGGGATGGCGCGCTGGTGAGTGCAATCGCCAGCTCTCTAAGCCCTGATTTCTCTAGTACAGGCATAATCCTCCAAAGCTCTATCAAATATAATAGTTCTTATGATGATAACACATAGAACAGAATATTTAAGTTACAGTTTTGTGAAGATTTATGCAGATAGGTTGATAAAAGTTAATCAATTCACGTGACTTTTTATTAAGATGCACCTCGCGCTTTAGTAGGCATTATTCCTATATATCTTTGCTGGTAGCTGTTGCTTGCTTTTGTCCAGCTACGTTCGTGGAAATTGTAACAAAATGTCTGTACCAGCGGTTCAATTATACCTATGGACAAAGCAATAGCCCAATTCCCGCTTAGCAGGTAGGCAACTGTTATTGCTACGATAAAATGCATTAGACAATAGGTGATAGTTTTCATTGTGGTTTGGTGTTCAAATATCAATCTGCTCATAAATATCCTCATATTGTTGCAGTTGTACAGGTTGATTATGCTGCAATTAAGAATCATTCGCAAGTATAATAATTTTGCAAATGATTATTGAATATCAGGTGGTAAAGTTTGTTGGGATGGGGCAGGGGATTACTCCCAGCCAATAACTACCATATATAATGCTGTGGCAATGCAAGCAGTTATGCAGAAATGTGCCAGCAAATATTTGGTAATTGCTTTGTTATCAGTTCCTAGACGAAGGGTATGATCGCCATCTTCATCGGCAAGGTTTAGCGATTTGTTTTTGAGGAGGGAGTGTAAATTACAGAAGGTTTGATATAGGACAATCAAGGTAAGACCGCCAAATACCGCCACCAGTATGTAATGTATGATGAGTTTGATCATAGCTATTATTTAAAACAATAACTGATTTAGATTTAGAATCCAATACTCATTCCACCACCAGCGGCTGGATGGAAATTCCTAAATAACTTAACTAAACCTGCCTCTACCGGCGATATATTTGTTTGTTTTATGAGAGCTGTTTTTTTATTATTCTCTAGTACTACCGGCTTTTCACGTGCAGGCGTTCCAGCCGTTGCTCCATGTAGCTTATCAGCAACTCCCTGGGCTATAATATAAAAAATTGCATCGTCTACTCTTCCGTCCGGTATTTTGGGATTTTTTTCTAGATCTTTTCTAAACCCACTTATCTTATCAGAAGTAAGTTCCATGAATTCTCTTGCTTTTTGTTCAGGAGTTCCAGAGCCAGTGGCAACGGAAACAAAAATACTTCCTATGTTTTGTTTAAGTGCTTTTACAACCCATGAATTTTCTATACTGCCAATGGCTTCACGAGAGAGGCCGCTGGGGATATCAATTTGCTCAGGCTTTTTGGTTAGGTCGTTCATGGCGAATCCTATCTTTTTACTTGTGCCACATGTGAGGTTGCGAGTTCAGAAGATCCAGGAAATTTTAAACCAGCCTCTGCTAATTCTTTTGCGGTGGCAGCATCAAACTCAAGTTTAGTTACATTGGAAGGAATTTCTGTATTACCAAATCTTTCATAAGCTTCAGCACTTAAAAGCGTCTTTAAAGATTGTCCTAAGATTTGCATCGTTACAATATCTCCTTTAGGCGGAGTAGCTTTTGCAAAGGCATGTAATGTACCATCCTCATGCGTCGTGAAAACATATAGGCTTTGCAGGTTTTCTATAGCAAGTCTTTTCTTATCCATATTTTATCTTTCATAAGTTAATATTGGTAAAAGTGTAATAGAGCAGGGGGAATAGTAAAGTTACATTTTAATGACAAATAAATTATGATTATTTTATAATGGGATAGATTCACGCCTTCGCAGGAAAGACAATAGAAAAATAGCTTAAAGCAATTTATGTAGAGCAGATACTAGGAAGCGAGTGCGCAGCGAAATGAGCGTACCTATATGGTACGTGACCGGCGAGGGAGCTGACGAAGTATATGCCTACAGAAATTAGGTTCAAAAACAAAAAGGCCGATTTATAAGACCTGGCAACGACATACTCTCCCATGTCTTGAGACATAGTACCATCTGCGCTAAGGAGTTTCACGGTCGTGTTCGAAATGGGAACGGGTGGGGCCTTCCTTGCAATAATCACCAGGTCATATAAATCGGCCTTTTCGCCAATTGATATGTGGTAGGTTTTTCTGATATCGGATGACAGAACTCAGAAATCGGAAATCAGAAAAAATAATTTCTGGTCTCCGGCTTCTGGTTCTGAATACTGAATTGGTGCTGTTTAGCACTGTACGCCATAAATCAGACATCAGTGATAAATAAATCAATCGGATTATTAGTACTGGTTAGCTTAGCATATTACTACACTTACACACCCAGCCTATCAACGTGGTAGTCTACCACGATCCTAATGGGGAAAACTAGTTTTGAGGCAAGTTTCTCGCTTAGATGCATTCAGCGATTATCTTTTCAGCACGTAGCTACCCTGCGTATGCTCCTGGCGGAACAACAGGTACACCAGCGGTGCGTCCATCCCGGTCCTCTCGTACTAAGGACAGGCCCTCTCAATTTTCCTACACCCACGGCAGATAGGGACCGAACTGTCTCACGACGTTCTAAACCCAGCTCACGTACCACTTTAATTGGCGAACAGCCAAACCCTTGGGACCTTCTACAGCCCCAGGATGTGATGAGCCGACATCGAGGTGCCAAACCTCCCCGTCGATATGGACTCTTGGGGGAG
>JBBTBX010000013.1:0-64358 GCA_038043465.1 Pseudomonadota bacterium | reverse complement strand
TTCCATAGCAACACAGCCTTACAGCAAGTGTTGCACTTCAGTCTAGAACTGGGGATTCTACAAAACGCAAAGCGGAGCTTAATAAACCTAGATATACTGGTGAAAAACTATACGAAATAATAAAAAAAACACAACGTAAACTTAAAGATATAGAACTTGGTGAAGCAGCCAAGGATAATGCAAAGCTGCATGAAGAAGGTATACTACAAAGATTCATGCGTGGCTCTGGTGGCTCTACTCGCGATCGTTAGTATCCTTCGTCATCCCGCACTTGATGCGGGATCTAGGGACAGAACCAATGACAAAATTTGTGACAAAATTTGTTGCTCTAGATCCCCGATTAAATCGTGGATGACAGAAAAAAACTCAAGCCCGCGGATGCGCGTTTTTATAGGCAGCCATCAGGCGGTTTTTATCCACGTGTGTGTAGCGTTGCGTTGTAGATAAGCTAGCGTGTCCGAGCAGCTCCTGAATCGAGCGTAAATCCCCACCTGCCGAAAGCAGATGCGTAGCGAAACTATGGCGGAAAGCGTGTGGCGTGGTCGTGTCCGGCAAATTTAATTTGGCGCGTAAATTTCGCAGTTGCCGTTGAAAAATTCCAGCATCGAGAGCCTTTCCACGCAGTCCCCAGAACAGAGGCGAATCGGCATTAAAATCATATGGACACTGTGCAACATATTCCTCAATTGCTGCCCGCACAATCGGCAGCACTGGCAGTTTGCGCTGTTTATTTCCCTTACCCGTCACAACCAAACTTTCACCACGAGGAATATCACTATAGTTAAGCGAAAGAGCCTCACCAATACGCAGCCCGCAACCATAAATCAGCATAAGCAAAGCCGTATCCCGCGCATTCACCCAGCTTTCCGAATTATCAGAAATAATTCCCGCCACCGCATCTTTTGCCTGCTCTTCACTAAGCGCGCGCGGCAGGGATTTTTTTATTTTCGGCGCACGGATATGCAGTATCGCAGCGTTTTTGCTTTTCCCCTGTTTTTCCAAATAACGGAAAAAATTCTTTATAGTGGAAAGTGCGCGGGCGTTCGATGATGCCTCATATTTTTTTTCTTCATCCGCCATGGCACGACTGGCAAGCCACGCACGTATATCTTTATGCTCAATCGCGGCAAGCTCCGGCAATCCAACCTTATCCCCCAAATGCCCAGCCATAAAAATAAGGAAATTGGAGAGATCATTTTTATAGGAAATAACCGTGTGATTTGAAAAAATCTTCACACCCGCAAGCCAAATTTCCCACTGTTCCATAATGGAATTAAGCGCGGGCGTTATGGGAAGATTAGTTCCAAGCTTCTTCATGAGAAATCCATTTTGTAGTTTCTCTCAATCTTTTATCTGCTAATTTTGACCATATAAGGTCTTCATATAGCTCTAACAACTCTTCAATTAAATCATCTATAGACATAATATTACCGATATTTTTAGCCGTCATTGCGCTGTAGAGCGCAATCCATACCTAACCGCAAGTTACCAGTTTGTTGTTTGCATAGATACCGCCCTTCGGCGGTATGACACTTAATCCTTAAAGTGTCAAATCATCCAGATACTTATCAAGCTGCAACGACACAGCCTGCGCGAAGAAATGCAGAAGTTCTGTCCCTTGCCCCGCATGATAACGGTCTTTGTCACGCACTCCAAGGGCTAGGATAATATGCTTATCGACCATTTCTGAATCAAGACGCAACAGCGCGCAGGATTCAACCTGCTGCTCACAATTTATAAAAATCTGCTCAAACCCGATTGGCAAATTTTCTCCGGTATCTGCAAATAGCAGGACATTTTTCTGCTTACCAAATAGAGCATCAACCGTTCCTGAATCAATAAACACAATACCCGAATAATTCTGCTCACCATAAGATGTATCGAAAGGAACATCCGATTCCATAGCAATCCGCACCACATCCAAACCAAACACCGAGAGCATGTCAATCGTCAGCAGCTCAAGAAGTTGCTCGATGCTGCGCGCGCGGATGAGTTTCAGCACCGCATTATGCACCTGCACCTGCGCCGATAAATTCTCCCGGCAATAATCCACCAGCAAATCATAACTCTGTTGCAATGATTTTGAGTTACTCTGCAAATTCTTCAGCAGGTAATGCTGGAAATCCTCCACCCCTTCGCCTAAATCGCGCTTTGGTGCGGGGATATTATGCAAAAAATCAGGATGTGTCTCTAAATATTCCCGCACCTGACCTTCAGTAATTGCCACTTCCTGCACCAATTCTTTTTTCCTGCTCACTAGCTATCCTTTACCTGTCATCCTGCGGGTGGCTTTAGCCACAGCGCAGGATCTGTTTATAATTGCATGAGATCCTGTGCTGCAACTTCGTTGCCCACAGGATGACATTTATTACCCTATCTTCTGACCAGTTTTCTGCCAGTCGGCGAGGAAAGTCGCGAGTCCTTTGTCAGTAAGCGGATGCGACACTAATTGTTTGAGAACCGAAGGCGGAATCGTCGCCACATGTGCGCCTAGCATCGCCGCTTCCACAACATGCATCGGGCTGCGAACAGAGGCAACCAGAACTTCTGTTTCAAAATAATCATATTGGCTGTAAATCGTGCAAATCTCAGAAATTAGCTGCATTCCTGATTGCCCGACATCGTCAAGCCTGCCCACAAACGGCGAAATAAAAGTTGCGCCTGCTTTCGCTGCAAGGATCGCCTGCGCTGCCGAGAAACACAGAGTGACATTCACCATAATATTTTTGCTGGTGAAATGCTTGCACGCCTTAAGCCCATCCCATGTCAACGGCACTTTAATAGCGATATTATCAGCAATCCGCGCCAGCCTTTCACCTTCTTTCACCATTCCTTCAAAATCAGTCGCTGCAACTTCCGCCGAAACCGGACCGGGAACAACCGCAGCAATTTCGGTTATGACCTCAATAAAATCACGACCCGACTTGGCAATCAGAGTAGGATTGGTAGTTACGCCGTCAAGCAAGCCAGTTGCAGCCAGTTCACGGATTTCTTTTACATCAGCAGTATCAACAAAAAATTTCATTTTATTTTCTTTCAATGGTGTATGAATAAACTTTCAGCACAGTAGCTACCATCCGTTTTTTTTGCAAGTATGAAACCTAATCAATTTGAAATACTCCTGCCAACTGCGGTGAATCAGGCGTTTGATTATCTCGCGCCAGAGGGCATGTCGCTTGTGGCTGGCGATATAGTAACCGTGCCGTTTGGCAGGAGCGAATCGCTGGGCGTGGTATGGGGCAAAGGCACAGCCAACCTGCCCGCGGGGAAAATAAAAAATGTCATAACCCATCACAAGAATTTTCCGCCAATCTCCGAAAATGTCCGCAAATTTATTGACTGGGCAGCGTGGTATAATTGCGCTCCGAAAGGTTCGATGCTTAAAATGTTATTACCAATTAATGAGATAGAAAAAACTGGGCGAGTACATGTAAATACAAAAATAGATATCAATAAAATAAACCTCACGCCGCTTTCTGAAGTTCAACAAAACGCAGCAGATATTTTAGGTGCAAAACTCAAGGCTGGTTTCTCTGTAACATTGCTTGATGGTGTAACAGGTTCAGGAAAAACCGAAGTTTATTTTGACTCTATAGCTAAAGTGCTGAGTTTAGAGTTAAGAGTGCAGAGTAAGCAAGAATCTCAGCACTCAGCACTCACAACTCACAACTCACAACTCCTTATCTTGCTCCCCGAAATCGGTCTATCAGTACAATGGCTGGAACGTTTTGAATCACGTTTTGGTTGCGCGCCTGTAGTCTGGCATTCTGGTATAACTCCAGCAAAAAAACGAGCAAGCTGGCAAGCAATTTCCAGTGGCGAAGCGCGAGTAATTGTCGGCGCACGCAGCGCATTATTTTTGCCTTATAAAAACCTTTCACTGATTATCGTCGATGAAGAGCATGACGGCTCATATAAGCAGGAAGACGGTGTGATGTATCACGCCCGCGACATGGCAGTTGCCCGCGCCCGCTTTGAAAAATTCCCGATAGTGCTGGTTTCGGCAACACCATCACTGGAGAGCTATCACAACAGCAAAGAAGGCAAATATACTGAAATATCCCTGCCCCTGCGCCACGCTGAGGCGGTAATGCCCGATATAAATGTTATAGATATGCGCAAGGAAACCCTAACCGCTGGGCATTTTATCTCAGCCCTGCTGCGCGAAAAACTGGCAACTGCAATATCACACGGTCATCAGGCGATGCTCTTTCTCAACCGCCGTGGCTACGCGCCGCTGATGCTCTGCCGCAAATGCGGTCATCGTTTCCAATGTCCAGATTGCGCCGCGTGGCTAGTTCTTCACCGCAGCAAACCGCGCCTTGAATGTCATCATTGCAACTACCGCGTTCCTGTTCCAAAAGCCTGCCCAACCTGCGCCGCTGAGGACACATTGCACCCTTGCGGGCCGGGTGTGGAGCGATTGCTGGAAGAAGTCGGCGAGTTCATGCCGCAAGCGCGGGTAGCGGTCATGGCGAGCGACAGCATGGGCAGCTACAACGACATGTCGCAAACCATCACCGACATGACCGAGAAAAATATCGACCTGCTGATCGGCACGCAGATGATCGCCAAAGGTCATCATTTTGCTGATTTAGCAGTGGTTGGTGTGGTGGATGCCGATTTGGGGCTGGCGGGGGGCGACCTGCGCGCCTCTGAGCGCACCTATCAGCTTCTGCACCAGCTTTCAGGGCGGGCGGGGCGGGAAATCGTGCGCGGGCAGGTATTCCTGCAAAGTTTTCTGCCTGAGCATCCAGTCATCAAAGCTCTGGTTTCTGGCGACCGCGATGCCTTCCTCGCCGCCGAAATTGCCGCCCGCAAAAACGCCAACATGCCGCCCTTCTCCCGCCTCGCCGCGGTTATAGTCGAAGGCGAAAAGGAAGATGCAGTAATCAAAACCGCCAACCACCTTGCTTCCACACTCAACACTCAACACTCTAAACTCACCTTATACGGCCCCGCCCCCGCCCCACTCGCGTTGCTGCGCGGCAAATTCCGCTACCGCCTGCTGGTCAAAGCTGATAGAAACATAAACCTGCCCGATATGATGCGAAACTGGGTGGAAGGAGTAAAAGCCCCCTCCTCCGTGCGGATAAAGCTGGACATCGACCCGCAGAGCTTTTTGTAGCCCGTCATACCGCCGAAGGGCGGTATCCATGAATATCGAAAGTATATTAGAAATGACTAAGCCTATTTAAGAAAATATATAATAGATTATTGAGAGATACAATTATGAGAAAAATGAGTTTGTTTTTGATAATGGTGACCGTGGCTATGAACGCATCTTATAATTCTGCGAATGCGGCAGATGCAGAAAAATCGCCAAGTGCAAAAGAGATACGAAGAAATTTTTTTGAAGGATGTTTATCTTCTGCTAATTCATTACACAAATATACATTGTACAAAAAATGCATAGGCAAGTTTGCAAGTGAATGCATGAATAATATAGAAAAATATGATGATTGGCTTAAGGACATAAATATGGGGTCTAATACTCTAAATTGCATAGAGCTTGAATCACAATGGTGGGCAAAAATATTTGATAAACACGCCAAGGAATTGCGACATAAGGTACACAAAAAAGAAAAAGACAAGGAAATCACAGAGGCTTTAGAGGATACGCTTACAGTGCTAAAAAAACGACGACTAAACAATGAATGTACCTATGGTGCAGTCAGTAATAAAGAATGGAATCCAGCTAGGCTTTTTAATCAATTTTCTTGTGATCGCGACCTATTAGCTGAAAGTGCTATAACTGTATATTTATTAAATACTGAAGAAGGAGATAAATAAAAATGGCTACCTATCAAATTAGTGCTGATGAATTGAGGAAAATCTGATTGGTGATGCGAAACTGGGTAGAAGGGGTAAAAGCCCCCCTCCTCAGTGCGGATAAAACTGGACATCGACCCGCAGAGCTTTTTGTAGCCCGTCATCCCCGCCTTGCGCGGGGATCTAGAGCCAAAAGCTCCTAATTAGTTTGTACCCTAGATCCCCGCCAATTCTTCCAAGCAAGGTTGCGCGGGGATAACAATACCGAGACCTCTGCATAATGCGTTTTTCGTCATTGCGAGGAGGCGAAGCCGACGTGGCAATCCAGTAAAATTAAGCATCATAGAAAGATGGATTGCTTCCTGCCACGCTACGCTCGCAGTCGCAATGACGCATTATGCAGAGGTCTCATACCATAAATTATTGCTTGCCTTTCTGGAGAATATTACCTAAAAATATGGTTGCCAAAATGCACACATTGTGGTACAAATATGAATGAAATCAATTTTGAGTTTGATGTGGCGAAAAGCGCGTGGCTCAGAAAGCAGCGCGGGGTTGGCTTTGAAGAAATAATAACGCTGATTGAGGCTGGCAAGTTATTATTTTCAACTGACCACCATAATAAACTAAGATATGGTGAGCAGGGTATATATGTAATTGATATAGAAAATTATGTATGGTTAGTCCCTTATCTGAAAAGGGAGCATAATATTCGTCTAATAACCTGTTATCCAAGCAGAAAGGCAACTAAAAAATGGCTAAAGGAAAATGGATATGAAAAAAAATAAGCCATCAGCTAAAAAAGTGCCTACTTCTTCAATGGCAGAATGGGCAAAGAAATATAAGCTGGATGAAGATGAGATAGCAACTCTCGAAGCTTTTGAACAAGGCAAGCTTAAGCCATTGCCTAATCAGAAGAAATTAATAAAAGAAGCTGTCGAAGCTGCAAAGAATTTTTCACGGAAGAATGCGCGGCTTAATATCCGTATTTCTGATGATGACCTGCTGCGCCTGAAGCTTAAAGCTTCAGCCGAAGGATTACCCTACCAAACTCTAGCTGCCAGCATTATTCATAAATTTGTCCATAATTCAGTGAATTAGAAATCTGCATTTTCTTGTTGCCTTTCTAAACATAATTGCCTAGTTTCTGCACCGAAAAATCAAATTGATAACTTATTTTGAAGTGTAGATGTGAAAAACTCTGGTTCTAGAAAAATTTCCGAACGCTACGTTAGTGCTGTGTTCGACGTGGCAGTGGCGGATAATAACGTTTCCAGTGTCGAAAAAGACCTGCTTACGATTGCTGAACTTATCAAGGAAAACTCTGATTTTCAGGATTTTTTGCATAATCCGCTGCTCACCCGCGAGGCGCAAGGCAAAATTGCCATGGTTTTAATGCAGAAAATCGGTGTAAGCGAGCTTACCGCAAGGTTTATCGCCCTGCTTGCCCATCACAAACGCCTGAATCTTCTCCCGGAAATGATTACTATATTTCTGGAAAAATCTGCAAATGTTCGTGGAGAACTGTCTGCCGAGCTGGTGGTGGCGCAGAAAATCTCAGAAAAAGAATCGGCGTCAGTGGCGCAGTCACTCAGCAAAGCAGTGGGCAAAAAAATCAACCTGAGCGTGCGCGAAGACCCAGCAATACTTGGTGGAACTATTATAAATGTCGGCAGTCTGCAGCTTGATGGCTCTCTGGCTGGTAAATTAAACCGCTTGCAGCAGGAGCTGAAAGTGGCATAAAACTGGATAATCCGATGATCTGATTATCGGATCATCCAATAATTAAAATAAACAAATGGAGTAAAAACATGAACATCCGCCCGTCTGAAATTTCGGACATTCTTAAAAAGCAAATCACCGAATTCAGCGCATCTGCTGAACTCTCTGAAACTGGTCAGGTTGTTGCCGTTGGTGACGGTATCGCGACTGTTTATGGCCTCGAAAATGTTCAGGCTGGTGAAATGGTGGAATTTAACGGCGGCATCAAGGGCATGGCTCTGAACCTTGCTTCTGACAATGTCGGCGTAGTTATTTTTGGCGATGATAGAACAGTAAAAGAAGGTGACATTGTAAAACGCACCGCAACCATTATGGATACTCCGGTTGGCAAGGGTTTGCTTGGTCGCGTGGTTGACGGTCTGGGCAACCCGATTGACGGCAAAGGGCCACTGACCAACGTCACTCGCTCTCGCGTGGAAGTTAAAGCTCCGGGGATTATCGCCCGTAAGTCAGTGCATGAGCCGATGTCGACTGGTATCAAAGCTATTGATACTTTGATTCCAATCGGTCGCGGGCAGCGCGAGCTTATCATTGGTGACCGCCAGACTGGTAAAACCGCAATCGCCGTTGACGCAATCCTCAACCAGAAAGCCATCAATTCCGGTACCGACGAAAGCAAAAAACTATATTGCATTTATGTTTGCATCGGGCAAAAACGCTCAACCGTAGCGCAGGTAGTTAAAAAACTCGAAGAAACTGGCGCGCTGGCTTACACCATCGTGGTTGCCGCAACTGCTTCTGAGCCTGCTCCGCTGCAATTCCTCGCGCCTTACACTGGCTCGGCGATGGGTGAATATTTCCGCGATAACGGCATGCACGCCCTCATCATTTATGATGATTTGTCCAAACAGGCCGTGGCTTACCGCCAGATGTCATTGCTCCTTCGCCGTCCTCCTGGTCGTGAAGCTTATCCGGGTGACGTATTTTACATTCACTCCCGCCTGTTGGAGCGTTCCGCGAAAATGTCGGATGCGCAAGGTGCTGGCTCAATGACCGCCCTGCCTATTATTGAAACTCAGGCTGGTGACGTTTCCGCTTATATTCCAACCAACGTAATCTCAATTACTGACGGGCAGATTTTCCTTGAAACCGACCTGTTTTATAAAGGCGTGCGTCCGGCGGTAAACGTTGGTTTATCCGTATCACGCGTAGGTTCAGCGGCGCAGATTAAAGCGATGAAACAAGTTGCTGGTTCAATTAAGCTTGAACTCGCGCAATATCGCGAAATGGAATCTTTCGCGCAGTTCGGCTCGGATTTAGACCCTGCAACACAAAAACTTTTGGCACGCGGTCAACGCCTCACCGAGCTTCTAAAACAACCACAATATTCACCGCTTTCCACTGCTGAGCAGGTTTGCGTAATTTATGCCGGCGTGAAAGGGCATCTCGATAAAATCAGCACTCGTGACGTTGGCAAATTCGAGCAGGCATTGCTTCTGGAACTGCGTAACACCCAGAAAGATATCCTTGATGATATTACTGCAAAATCAGCACTTTCTCCAGAGAATGAAGCAAAACTGAAAAACGTGATTGAACAACTGGTAAAAAGGTTTGCGTAGCTTATTTCATTTAGTTATTTGTTTCATATTATATATTGCTTTTTGCAATAATGTAGTACTGGCAAATAGCTCTATTAATCCAGATAATGTGGTGGCTGGTGGAGTTTTTGATTATAATGTTGAGAATAAAAATGTAGAAGTCGTTATTGGTAATCATGCAAAAGAAAGAGCTAAACAAAGAGGGGCTAACTATCAGGAGATTATAAAAACCGTATTTGAAGGCAGAAAATTTCCAGCAAAAAAAGAGAGAGTTAAATTTGAAAAAACTTTTTCTTATAATGATTACTGGAATGAGCGTTACTTTAGGTATAAAAAACTAGAGGTTATCGCTGCTCCTAAAGATTATGGCTGGTATGTTGTAACTGTAATAACTAAATTTTTTTGAGAGAATATATCTATGTACATAACCCATGAACCGGAAAATGATATTGGATATATTTACTTCAAAAAGAAAAAAATGAAAATAAAGGAAACCATTACTATAAATGATGTAAATATCGATATAGCAACAGATGGCTCGGTTCTTGGAATTGAGCTTATGAATGCAAATGACCAAATTGGAAAAAAGATTATTTATAAAAACCAAAAGACACAACAGGAAATAACTCTGTAATGCCTAGTTTAAAAGACCTTAAGAACCGTATAAAATCGGTAAAATCGACACAGAAAATCACCAAAGCCATGAAGATGGTGGCGGCGGCAAAGCTGCGCCGTGCGCGTGAGCAAGCCGAGGCTGCGCGTCCTTACGCTGAAGGAATGGAAAAGTTACTTTCTTCTCTTGCCAGCTCTATAAATGCTGGGGCAGACGCGCCCAAGCTACTTTCTGGAACAGGTAAAAGTGACACGCAATTAATTGTGGTAGCTACCTCGGATCGTGGTCTATGCGGTGGTTTTAACAGTACGATAGTGCGCGCCGTGCGCCGCAAAGTCCGCGAACTGCAAGGACAGGGCAACAAAGTAAAACTTCTTTGTGTCGGGCGTAAAGGCTATGAGCAGCTATATTATGAATTTAGCTCTCTTATTATATACAAGACAGAACTTCCTAAGAAAAAAATCGCATATAGCGATGCAAAAGAAATTTCTGACGAGCTTACAACCCGCTTTGAAGCTGGCGAATTTGATGTTGCCCATGTGGTTTATAACAAATTCAAATCCGCTATTTCGCAAATTGTTACCTTCCAACAGATAATCCCTCTGGAAATCACGAATCACGAATCACAAACCACGAACCACGCGCCTTACGAATACGAACCAAGTGAAACTGAAATACTTGCCGATTTATTACCAAAAAATCTTGGCGTGCAGGTATATCGTTCATTGTTGGAAAATGCAGCCAGCGAACAAGGCGCGCGCATGACGGCGATGGATAACGCAACTCGTAACGCGGGCGAAATGATTAAGAAGCTATCGCTCAAATACAACCGCACCCGTCAGGCTGCGATTACCAAAGAACTTATCGAAATTATTTCTGGTGCGGAGGCAGTATGAGTAGCGATGATATGATAATAGATGATCCGATTATCCGTGAAGTAAATGTAACTTCTACTCAGTCCAAACTAATTAGAAACCCTTGGGATTTAGAGGTTTTTAAACGCGCATACAATGCTTCTATGGAAGTACATCAAAAAACTCTTGCCTTCCCTAAAATAGAACAATACGCACTTGGCGATCAATTGCGCCGTGCCAGCGAATCAATTTGCGCCAATATTGGTGAAGGATTTATAAAACAAAAATATTCGCGCGTGGAATTCGCTCGGTTTCTAACCATTGCTGAGGCTTCCGCCTGCGAAACACAAATCTGGCTAAGATACGCATCTGATTTACAATACATCGACCAAACTGAATTTACCAAATGGGATGATGATTTTAAAGCTGTCGGTTCTATGCTTGCTAAATTACGAAACAAACTTACTTAACACGGATCATCTGATAATCAGATAATCTGATCATCTAAAAGAGGAATATTCGTAAATAATGATAACCCTTGAACAACTTCGCACTGAGTATAAACCACAAATCCTAGAGCTGGCTAAAAAGCACGGGGTGGAGAATATTCGTGTGTTTGGTTCGATTGCGCGTGGCGATGCTGATGAAAAAAGTGATATTGATTTTTTATGCCACTTGCCGAAAGGTTCTACAATTTGGGAAATGGCTGGAATGCTTTATGATTTAGAGGAAATGCTACATACAAAGATTGATTTGGTTTCAGATACTAATTTACGTCCTCGTGTGGCAAATACCATATTAAATGAGGCTATTCCTTTATGAGGGGATACGACAAAGAGAGGGATATAGAAAAATTAGAAGATACCCTTAAAGCAATCGCTGGAATGGAAAGGTTATTAGCATCTGAATTACGTGATGAATTTGCTGAAAAAGCACTAGAAAGATATTTTGAGATAATCGGAGAAGCATGTCGTGGTATATCAAAAAATATTCGTGATAAATATCCATATATTCCATGGAGTAACATCATTGCTTTACGGAATATTATATCGCATGAATATGATAAAATAGAAATAACAACGCTTTGGGAGATAGCAGAACATAAAATCCCAGCTTTGAAAGATTGGATACAAGGAATTTTGGACGAACAGAAATAGAATTAAAAATAGAATTACTGATTATAATTTAGGAGAAGAAAAAAATGGCTGCAAATTCAGGTATCATCACACAGGTAATCGGTGCGGTTATCGACGTAAAATTTCCCGCTGGCAAATTGCCCGCGATTTTGAACGCTCTCACTACCCAGAACAACAATAAAACTCTGGTGCTGGAAGTGGCGCAGCATCTTGGCGAATCGGAAGTCCGCACTATTGCGATGGATGCAACCGAGGGCTTAACCCGTGGTCAGGGCGTGGTTGATACTGGTGCGCCAATTTCCGTACCGGTTGGCCGCGAAACTCTGGGACGCATCATGAACGTAATCGGTGAGCCAATTGACGAGCGCGGCAAAATCGGCAACAAGCAGACTGCGCCAATTCACGCTCAAGCACCTGCTTTCAGCGAGCAATCAACCAAAACCGAAATTCTGGTTACTGGCATTAAAGTTATCGACCTTCTCGCGCCATATGTAAAAGGTGGTAAAATCGGTCTGTTCGGCGGTGCGGGTGTTGGTAAAACCGTTCTCATCATGGAACTTATCAATAACATCGCTAAAGCGCATGGTGGTTTCTCGGTGTTTGCCGGTGTGGGTGAGCGAACCCGCGAAGGTAACGACCTATACCACGAAATGATGGAATCCGGCGTTATCAACCTTGAAGATCAAAGCAAATCAAAAGTGGCACTGGTTTACGGGCAGATGAACGAACCTCCGGGAGCGCGTGCGCGTGTGGCTCTCACTGGTCTAACCCAAGCTGAATATTTCCGCGATCAGGAAGGACAGGACGTACTCTTTTTCGTTGATAACATTTTCCGCTTTACACAGGCTGGCTCGGAAGTTTCCGCGCTACTTGGCCGTATCCCTTCGGCGGTAGGTTATCAGCCTACACTTTCCACCGACATGGGACAGATGCAGGAACGCATTACATCAACAAAAAAAGGTTCGATCACTTCGGTGCAGGCGGTCTATGTTCCTGCCGACGATTTGACCGATCCGGCTCCGGCAACATCATTCGCGCATCTTGACGCAACCACCGTTCTTTCCCGCCAGATCGCCGAGCTGGGAATTTATCCGGCGGTAGATCCGCTTGATTCAACATCACGCGTACTAGACCCAACAGTTATTGGCGAAGAGCATTACAACGTTGCGCGTGAAGTTCAACGTGTGTTGCAGACTTACAAATCACTGCAGGATATTATTGCGATTCTGGGTATGGACGAGCTTTCTGAAGAAGATAAACAGGTTGTTGCCCGCGCCCGCAAAATCCAGCGTTTCTTGTCGCAGCCATTCCACGTTGCCGAAGTATTCACTGGTTCTCCAGGCAAACTGGTTTCACTAGCTGATACTATTTCAGGCTTCAAAGGTATCATTGAAGGTAAATATGATGACTTGCCGGAATCAGCTTTCTATATGGTGGGAAGCATTGACGAAGCTATCGCGAAAGCAAAGAAAATGGCTGCGGAAGTGGCTTAATCGGGATTCGTGTTTCGGGGTTCGTGTTTCGGGAAGGAATTTCCCGATTTTTGAATCCCGAAGCCCTAATCCCTAATCCCGAAACACGAGGTCACTATGCAAGTACAACTAATAACTCCTGAAAAAATCCTGTTTGAAGGTGATGCTGCCTATGTTCAGGTTTGTGGCTCGCAGGGTGAATTTGGCGTGTTACCAAACCATGCGCCTTTCATATCGACACTAAAAGAAGGCAATATTACAATTGACCTAATCGGCGGCGAGAAAAAAGAATTCCACGTAACTGGTGGCGTTGCCGAAGTCCTGCCCGAGCGTGTGACACTGTTGGTAGAGACAGCGTAAGACCGTAGTTTGTATTTAGTAGTTTGTTTTATCTTACAAATTACAATTTACTAACTACTAAATACTAAACATTGGCACGGCTCTTGCTTATATTTATTCTCTATAATCACAGAGAAAAACCATGACCACAGATATTGCCAATCCGCAACCTACCCAGATTACCATTTATGCCCAGCCTGAGCGCAGCCTTTCGCCATATCAGCAGCGCATGGAAAAACCGTTCGAGTTGGTGAATGATGATTTTTTTGGCGAAGGTGGTCTTAGTTTCAAATCGGTTTTAGATAGCATAAACCCGCTACAGCAAGTTCCAGGTCTGTCAACTTTATATCGTGAGGTAACCGGCGACACTATTTCCACCGGCTCCCGGCTTGTCGGTGGCGCGCTCATTGGCGGGCCAATCGGCTTTGCCATCGCTTTGTTCAATGAAATAGTTGGTGGCGTTACCGGCAAGGACATTGGTGGAAATTTACTTGCGGCAGTAAGCGATAAATACAGCGCGACCGATAAGCTTATTTGATTGCGTACCTCGTAGTTCCCATATACACCGCAACAAAAAGGCTAAGTACAAAACTTCCCAGCCACATGCTCCCGGCATCAAGCAAATCAAAATAGACCAGCCAGCCGCCAACGCAGCTAGGAAGCCACAACATCATAACAAAAAACCAGCAGCAAAAAGCATCCAGTGAAAATTTATATGGCTCAGTTGCAAATATCATAATACTACCTATAAGTTGTATTATAGATATCTTATACAAGTACTAATTGCAATAATAATTATGTTAAATTCCTTTACACACTCTATCACCCTCTCCCTCTATGAGAGAGGTCGTCATCCCCGATTTATTCGGGGATCTAGAAACACAATTTCAGTAGGTATTTATGGCTCTAGATCCCGCATCAAGTGCGGGATGACAAAATTATTTACGCTCACCAAACAAAGCCGTCCCAACCCGCACACAGCTAGACCCCATCCGTACAGCAACTTCAAAATCATCGCTCATCCCCATACTCAGCTCAGCCAAATTATTACGCAGGGCAATTTCGCGCAGCAACGCAAAATGTGGTGCAGATGGTTGATCTGCCGGTGGCACGCACATCAGCCCGACAACTGGCAAATCCAGACTTCGGCAATATGCTATAAATTCATCAGCATTTTCTGGAAAAACTCCTGATTTCTGCTGCTCTTTTCCAGTATTCACCTGAATATAGAAGGTAGGAATTGAGGAATCGAGGAATTGAGGAATTGAGGAATTATCCAATTCCTTTTTCTCTATTTCTCTACTTCTCCAGTTCCCCATTTCTTCATTTCTCCATTTCTTCAATTCTCTGGCAACCGCCTCAGCGAGTGCAACCCTATCCAATGTCTGAATCACATCAAACAGTTCCAGTGCCTGCTTTACCTTATTAGTTTGCAAAGCTCCTATTAAGTGTAATTTAACATTACTATGCTTGCCCCTAAGTTCTGACCATTTCTCCCGCGCTTCCTGCACCCGGTTTTCACCGAAACAACTTATTCCTGCCCGGATTGCCTCTTCAATAACATAGGCGGGCTGCGTCTTGCTGGCTGCAAGAAGTGTAACATTTCTGGCAGCTATGGGCGATGCCACGCTTGCATTTTCAATGGATTCCCTGATTACTCTCAGTTTATCTGCTAAATTCATAGATAAAACGCATCCCAAATAATTAAAAAACAATTAAAAACCTTCAAATCACTAGTATTATTGTTGCTATATTGCCACATATTAAGCGAAAACACCTGAATTAATGCTTATGATTACCGTTACAACTTGCAAGGGGGAGATGTTTGCACAATAACTAGCTTCAGGTAAAGTCATAAAGCAGTAAAAAAGCTTTATGTAGCCTAGATTGTTCTTCTAGTCACAGTATAAACTCTTACTAAGGAAATATATATGAAAAAAATTCTTCTCGGTACCTCTGCTTTAGTTGGTGCTGCTGCATTGTTCGCAGGTGCTGCAAACGCTGCTGAAACTCCAAAAATCACTCTTGGTGGTTTCTCAACCTTCCAAGCTGGCTTCGTTAGCGAAGACCTAGACACCAACCTTCGTTCTGGTGCTTTCCGCTCTGACAACGTAGTTACTGTTCGCGTTAATGGTAAAACCGATGGTGGACTTGGTTATGGTGCTGGTATCGATCTAGCTGCTGATACTTCATCAACTGATGGTGGTGCCGGAACTTCTGGTGTTAACTCTGAACGTACTTTCGTTTATGTTGACGGAAAATGGGGTAAATTACAGGGTGGTTCTGATTTCGGTGTAACTAAAACCATGAAAGTTGACGCTTCTTCTATCGCTCGCGCTTCTGGTGGTATCGATGGTGACTTCATCTATTTCATGAGCACAAGCACAGGTCGCACCATTGCTACACCTGATCTTTATCTTGATTATGGAACAACCGGTGCTGTTCAGCTTGGTGATGAATCACAACAGACCATCAATAAACTCAGCTACTACACCCCACGTTTCTCTGGTTTCCAAGCTGGCGTGAGCTATTTGTTCGATACAACTGGTGGTGACCGTGGTCAAGCTTTAAGCCGTGCTGATAACACTTCTGGTGAAGCTGAAAACGTAATTCTCGGTGCTTTGAACTATCAAGGTAAATTCAGCAACGTTTCTGTAGAACTCGCTGCAACCGGTGAATATGGTAACGCTGAAGTTAGCACTCAGAACGATCTGCGTACTTATCAGCTCGGTGCTAAACTTGGTTATATGGGCTTCAGCTTAGCTGGTTCTTATGGCAACCTTGGTGATAGCTTGCAGACCAAAACAACTGGTAGCGATAGCTCAACTCGTTTCTGGACTGTTGGTGGCGCGTATGAAACCGGTCCTTTCGGTGCTAGCGTAACTTACATTGATAGCCAGGTTGATGGTGGTGCTACCAACAATGATTTCAGCAACCTGTCATTCGGTGTTGATTACAAATTGGCAGCAGGTCTGACTCCTTATGCTGAAGTTAACGTAGTTAAATTAGACCCAACTGGCACTGCAAACGACAACGATGCTACCGTTGTTCTAGTTGGTACACAGCTCGCTTTCTAATCTGAAAGTAGTTGAAATTAAATTTAGGGCGGTGCTTGCACCGCCCTTTTTTTATGCTCGTCATCCCGTGTATGCAAAATCCGTCATTGCGAGAAGGCGTAGCCTTCGCGGCAATCCAGTAAAATCAAGTATCATAGAAAGATGGATTGCTTTGTCGGCTACGCCTCCGCGCAATGACGAGTAAATCTTGCACCCCTCTTTTTTTATGCTATATAATTTGTCATCCCCGCGCAGGCGGGGATCTAGAATAAAATCCACTGACCGAGATTGCAACCCTAGATCCCGCATCAAGTGCGGGATGACAAGAAAGAGAAGCCATGAAAAAACCACTACTCATCATCACATCAATTCTCGCTATTTCCGCCTGTTCCGGCATTGAAACCAAAGCACCAGACACTGTAAGTGCTGAAGAAATGCGCAAGGAATCACGCGGCAAGCTAACCGGAGAAGATGGCATTTCCTTTGGTGGCAAAAGAAAAGATGATGCTTCTTCCGCCTCTCCGCTTGGAGTCAATAGCTTCCTGTGGCGCGCGACACTGGACACGCTTTCTTTTATGCCGCTTGCTTCAGCTGATCCTTTTGGTGGCGTTATCATAACTGATTGGTATGAAGAAAATGCTTCTGAGCGTTATAAAGTCAACGCAATTATCCTCGATAAATCACTGCGTGCCGACGGCATAAAAATCACCCTGTTCAAACAGTCTTTGGATAAAAGTGGCAAGTGGCGTGATATAAAATCTGATCCTGCCGATGCCCGCAAGATTGAGGATACAATCCTCACCCGCGCACGTGAACTCAAGATAAGCCAGGGGAGATAGTCAGCGGTCAGTTGTCAGTTATCAGTGGTCAGTATAAAAACTTCCGCTGACAACTGACAACCGGAAACTGACAACTGCAATATGACCGAACCAACCCGCTATAATTTCCGCGAAACCGAAGCCAAGTGGCAACGCTACTGGGCGGATAACGCGACTTTTAAAACTGATAACAACAGTGCCAAGCCTAAATATTACGTGCTGGAAATGTTCCCATACCCATCCGGCAACATCCATATGGGGCATGTCCGCAACTATACCCTCGGTGATGTCGTCGCCCGCAGCAAGCGTGCGCAAGGCTACAATGTCCTGCATCCGATGGGTTGGGATGCGTTTGGCTTGCCGGCGGAAAACGCCGCTATCCAGAATAATTCGCATCCGGAAGACTGGACTCTCGCCAATATCGACACCATGCGTGATCAGCTTAAACCCATTGGCCTTTCTTATGACTGGTCGCGTGAGCTTGCCACCTGCCTGCCTGATTATTACAAACATGAGCAATTATTTTTCCTGAAATTCCTGGAAAAGGGCATCGCTTACCGCAAAGAAGCGGAGGTCAATTGGGATCCGATAGATAACACCGTCCTTGCCAATGAACAGGTAATAGATGGCCGCGGCTGGCGCAGTGGCGCGCTGGTCGAACGCCGCAAACTATCCCAGTGGTTTTTGCGTATCTCCGATTTCGCTGATGAATTACTGGAAGGATTGGACACGCTGAAAGAATGGCCGGAAAAAGTGCGCCTGATGCAGGAACGCTGGATCGGGAAATCGCAAGGAGCTTCGCTACGCTTGCGTGTGAATGGTGGACAGTGGATGGTGGATGGTGAAGAATGGCTTGATATTTATACTACTCGTCCTGATACAATCTTTGGTATGTCATTTTGTGCAATTTCACCACAACACCCTTTAGTTTCTAAAATTCTTTCTTCACCATCCACTATCCACAATCCACTGTCCACTTTCATAGCCGAATGTAACACATTAGGAACTAGTGAAGAAGCAATTGAAAAAGCCGAGAAAAAAGGCTTTGACACAGGTCTAAAAATCGTCCATCCATTTAACGGAAAAGAAGTCCCACTATACATCGCCAATTTTGTCCTGATGGATTACGGAACCGGTGCGATTTTTGGCTGCCCCGCCCATGATCAGCGTGATCATGATTTTGCACGGAAATATGATTTACCGATAACTCCTGTTATAGACGGCGATCCTGCTGATTTCCGTGATGCAGCTTATGCTGGCAACGGGGTTATGATTAACTCGGATTTCCTGAATGGATTACCAAGCGATGAAGCAAAAAAAATTATCATAAGCAAACTGGAGAAACTTGGCTTAGGCAATGAGAAAATCAATTACCGCCTGCGTGATTGGGGTGTTTCCCGCCAGCGTTATTGGGGTTGCCCAATTCCAATTATCCATTGTTCCGCTTGTGGAATAGTTCCCGTGCCAGAAAAAGACCTGCCAGTTGAGTTGCCCAAAGACGTGACTTTTGATAAAACTGGTAATCCGCTGGAGCATCACGCCACATGGAAACATGTAAACTGCCCAAGCTGCGGCAAACCAGCTCGTCGTGAAACCGACACTTTCGACACTTTCTTTGAGTCATCATGGTATTATTACCGTTTTGCCACCCTGCCCTCAGAGAATCCTCTTGACCCGCAGGCAGTGAAAAAATGGCTGCCGGAAAATGGCGGGGTTGATTGCTATATCGGTGGCATTGAACACGCAGTCCTGCACCTGCTTTATTCACGCTTTTTCACCCGCGCTTTAAATAAATGCGGGCTAGTTGATAATAAAGAACCGTTCAAACGCCTTGAAACCCAAGGCATGATCTCGCATGAAACCTACAAAAACTCTGAAGGCAAATGGATTTCGCCAGATGAAATAGGGCTTAAGGCTCAAGACTTAGGGCTTGAGGAAGAAAAACTTAAGCCACAAGCCATAAGCCATAAGCCTATTTACGTTGAACTGAAAACCGGCAAGCCAGTTACCATCGGTCGCATCGAGAAAATGAGCAAGTCGAAGAAAAACACCATTTCTCCGCATAACATCATCGAAACTTACGGCGTTGATGCCGCCCGCCTGTTCATGCTTTCCGACAGCCCGCCGGAACGTGATCTGGAGTGGACAGATGCCGGAATCGAAGGCGCGTGGCGATACATAAACCGCCTGTGGCGATTAGTTCAGTCGTCAGTGGTCAGCGATCAGTTGCCAGAAGAAAGAAATACTGACAACCGGCAACTGACAACTGACAACTTGAAAAAACTCACCCACAAAACCATCGCCGCCGTGACCGAGGATCTGGAACGCTTCCATTTCAATAAAGCCATCGCCCGCATCCGCGAACTAACCAACCTTGTTGAGAGTACACCAAATAATACTGAAACCTCTGCCACGCGCATGGAAGCGATTATTGCTGCCGTTCACCTCATCAATCCGTTCATGCCGCATCTTGCGGAAGAATTATGGCAGCAATTGGGCAATAAGGATACACTAGCCGACAGACCGTGGTTGGTGGCTGATAGCGCGTGGCTGGTTGACGATAGCGTAACTGTTGCTATACAGGTAAATGGTAAATTACGCTCTACTATTGATCTGCCAAAAGACTGCGATAAAAAAACAACCGAAGAAAAAGCTTTGGCGGTTCCTGCAATTAGAGAATTGCTAAAAGATAAAAAAGTGAATAAAGTAATCGTCGTACCAAATAGGATTGTCAATGTCGTTATCCAGTAATCAGTTGTCAGTAGTCAGTGGTCAGGGAAACAAACTTAAGCCACAAGCCGGAGTCCTCAAGCCATTATGCCGCCTATTGCCTATAGTCTGCTGCCTTGTCCTTGCCAGCTGCGGTTTCCGTCCGGTTTATGACAAATCGTCAGCAAATTCGGAAAAATCCATAATCAACACAGGAATACGCGTGTCTGCCACGGCCAGCGGCACAACCTCAACGCTTCCAACTTCCAGCGATGCTTCTGCTGACAATAGCTCGGCAACAACCATGGCACGACAATTTTCCAATAATCTGGAAGATATGGTGAATTCTGGAGCATCACCATCTTATGATCTGAACGTGCTTATCAATTATTCCAACATAGGTGTTGGTGTAGCCCGCGACGGCACAGCATCACGCTACAATCTGGTAATCAGCTCTACTTACAAACTGACCCGTATATCTGACGGCAAGGAAGTTGGTAACGGCACACTCAGCAGCGTCACCAGCTACAACAACCCGAACAACCAATATTTCTCAACTTATATTTCCGAGCAGGATGCCAGAAAACGCGGAATCAAAGAGCTGGCTGAGCTATATCGCCACCGGTTGTTGAGTTTTGTAGAAAAAGAGGAATTGAAGAAATGAAGTAATTTGTCATCCCGAGCTTGTCGAGGGATCTTAATTACGAACTACGTAACTACGTATTTACGAACTACGCCCTATGAAAGTAGCAACTAAATCCATCGAATCCTTCCTCACCGCTCCTCAGCGTGAGTGTCAGGCAGTGCTTATTTATGGCGTTGATAGCGGGCTGGTGCGTGAACGTGCAGCAAAAATAACCAAAGCGGTTCTCGGTGATATGGCAAGCGACCCGTTCGCAAAACTCGAGCTTTCCGAAGCAGAACTCCTTGCCGACCCGCCTCGCCTCGCCGATGAACTTTCCGCCGTCAGCATGATGTGTCCCAAGCGGGTTATCATAATTTATGACGCGGGCAACAGCATCACCGGAGTCATCGAATCTGCCGCTTCCTATTTTCATAAAGACAACTTCCTTATAGTAGTTGCCGACGAACTCTCGGGAAAATCATCGCTCAGGGCATTTTTTGAGAAGGAAAATTCCTGTGCCGCCCTCGCCTGTTATAAGGACGAAATGCGCGACATCCAGAGCGTAATCCGTAGTAAACTTGACGGGGCAAAAATAATTTATAACCGCGATGTGGTGGATTATCTTGCCAGTCAGCTCGGCAATGACCGCTACGTCACTTATCAGGAGCTGGATAAGCTTATAACCTACGCTGGTGACGAGAAAAAAATAACCGTGCAGGACGCGCAGTTACTCACCGATAACAACCGCGACAGCCAGCTTGACGATATAATAACCGCGATTGCCGACCGCAATCTGGTAAATCTGGAAAAGAACCTGTATCAGCATTTGCGCGAAGGCACGCAACCGATAATGTATCTGCGCGCTCTTTCACGTTATTTCACCCGCCTCTATTCCATCCGCGCCCAGATGCAGCAAACTCGGCAAAGCGCGGAAGTGGTGGTTGCAGGACTCCGCCCGCCTGTATTCTGGAAGCAGAAAGACCCGCTGATAAGACATGCAAATAGCTGGGGTCTGGAGAATATAATAAAAGCAATTGGGCTTATCACCGCTGCCGAGCTAGACTGCAAAACCTCTGACCTGCCTATAATCCCCGCCAGCAGCCGCAAGCTCTTCCGCATCACGCAATTGCGGTAGCATTACGAATTACGCAGCTGCGGTAAATCATTCACGCACTCTCCCCCTGTCATCCCATACTCTCCCCTTGTCATCCCCGCGTAGGCGGGGATCTAAAACCATAAATTCTGTCAGAAATTGCTGCCCTAGATCCCGCATCAAGTGCGGGATTACGAATTACGATTTCCCAATCCCTCTTCTCTACTCTTCACAACCAACAAATCATAAATCCGGAAAAGGAATGGGTTAACCACGATGGATAACATCGCTCCGGCAAGAATCAGGTTATAAAGCTCCTGGGTGAGCAGACCTTTGGCAAGACCAACTCCGCCAAGAATAAATGAAAACTCCCCAATCTGTGCCAGCCCCAGTGCCACAGCATAGCTCACTTCCAGCGTCTGCTTGAATAAGCGGGTGATTATCAGGGCAGCAACACTTTTCGCCAGCACAATGGTAAGGAATGTTAGAAACACAGGAATTGGCTGGGTAACGAGTGTATAAGGATCAAACAACATCCCCACCGATACGAAAAATAAAACTGAGAACGCATCGCGCAGTTGCACACTGTTTTTTGCAGATTTACGACCAATCTCACTTTCATTTAACATCACCCCGGCAAGGAAAGCACCAAGAGCAAGCGAAGCGTCAAAAATTATATAAGACAGCGATGCACAACCAAAGGCAATAGCCAATGTTCCAATAGTGTTTAATTCTTCCGAGCGGATTTTAACGGTATGCGCCAGAAGCCACGGCAAAAAGCGGCGGGCAACATAAAACATGAAAGCGAAGAAAAGGGCTATCTTAAAGAATATCCTGCAGAATATTCCTATAATTTGCAAAGAATCAGCATCCTGCGTCCCATTCATGATTTCGGCAACGACCGGTATCATGACCAGTGCGAAAACCATCGCAATATCCTCAATAATCAGCCAGCTTATGGCAATCTTACCGCCGCTGCTGGTGAGTAGACTCCGTTGTTCCAGCGAGCGTATAAGCACGATGGTGCTGGCAACCGAAAGTGAAAACCCAAAAATTATTGCGGATACAACCCCATGCCCGAGCATAAAAGCAAGCGATGCGCCAATTATAGTTGCCGATGCCATCTGCACTAAAGCACCAGGCAGCGCAATTTTCCTGCTCTCCAGCAAATCGCGGAATGAAAAATGCAGCCCCACCCCGAACATCAGTAGTATGATCCCGATCTCTGCCAGTTGTTTTGCCAAACCCACATCACCAATAAAACCTGGTGTATGCGGACCAATGGCAATCCCCGCCAGCAAATATCCAAGAATAGCTGGCATCTTCAGTTTTTTTGCCAACAGCCCGAGGATAAATGCGGCAATAATACTGGATATTATAGTGTTGATGAGGGTGTGTTCCATGCAAGCCAGCATAATGCAAAATTTGCTGATTCACAAGCTGAAGCAAATATTTAATTGAAACAATTGTTATCCAGTGTAAGTGTCTGGACTGTCATCCTGTGGGACACATAGTGTCCGCACAGGATCTAAAAAGCCTTATCCTATCATTGCGCTCTGTCGCCCCTGATCATGCGCCTTTTCATAACGATCAATACCCTGTACTAAACGAGCAGGACCTCCATGGATTTCAAAAATAGCGCAATAATCATTTGCTAATGGTTCAGAAACAGCATCACCAAACGCTTCATGTAACTTATTATTAACACCACTCAGAGAAGAAATATCTTCTCCATGGTTTAAACCAAGTTTCACCACAACAGAAGGTTGAGCATCATTTCTACCAGGAATATGAGATATCTGCATAACTCTATCGGAACAACCCGGGCAATCTTTTCTAATTCTTTCCTCGATAAAATCAGTAATCCTGAGTTTATTTTCGGTGGTGAAGTTTTTCTTTAGTGATTCTGGATTTATTCTATTGGACATTACAAACTCCTTTTTTAATTATTGTTTTGTGCCAGTCTTTTTTCAAGATAACAACAGCTTAACCGCACCCATGCCTAATGTAAAGTTACAACTTAATGACAATTAATTTTTTAATGGTGGC
This sequence comes from Pseudomonadota bacterium, assembly GCA_038043465.1. Lineage (GTDB taxonomy): Bacteria > Pseudomonadota > Alphaproteobacteria > Rickettsiales > SXRF01 > SXRF01. The sequence goes on along the minus strand of JBBTBX010000013.1, from coordinate 40,502 downwards.
AGTATATAACCATCTGTATTTCCTAGATTGAACAAATCCTTAACCTTTCAATATTGTTTTTTTACATGCTAGTCTTCATGGTAGTCGCATCTTATTAATTCCCCATATTAAACCCCCAATTTAGAAGAGGCCACTATGAAAACCACAAAAACCTTACTCGTCACCACCGTCCTGCTATCCACCTTCGCATCCACCACCTTCGCCGCCCCAAGTAACAACGCCAGCACCAGCAGCACCCGCGAAAACATCGCCCGCTCGCCATTCACCGGGCCTTATATCGGCGGTTACGGCGGTTATGACTGGAGCGATGCCGACACCAACATTCCCGGCTTCAACCCAAGAACCCGCGGCTGGGATTATGGTGTGTTCGCCGGTATACGCATCGACGGGCTGCTTGACCGTGTAAACGGACTCGGCATCGGTCTTAACGGCGCGATCGAAGGTTTCTATGGCTGGTCTGATTCCGATGATGAAGTTGCTGGTCTGGCAATCAACAAAGAAAATGAATGGGGTGTGTCATTCCGCCCCGGCCTCTCCTTCCTGAACAACGAAAAGATGGGCGTCACACCATACGGTATCCTCGGCTACCGCAACACCGAATTTGAAGCCTTCTCAGGCACAGCCGGAGCGTCAGAACGCTTCAACGGCTTTGACCTAGGTATCGGAACGCAACTTCTGGCAATGGGGCAATTCGGCGTGCGCGCTGAATATACCCATACATGGTACGCCAGCGAAGGCAGCATCGACCCAGATTCCGACAATGTCCGCGTTGGCATAAGCTACCAGTTTTAGTTCCACCTTAATTTAAAATTTTAGAAAAAGCGGGTTTATCCCGCTTTTTTTATTATTTTGAATCATGATTTCTTATAGTCGGAACGACTGGATTTACGTCAATAAATCCATTGAATTATCATTTGCGACTTGCGCCTTTCGCATCTTGCACAACCGCAGAAAGATGAGGCTTTTTATTTAATTCCATCGTCTCTGATAATTCATCCAATATCATATCCCGCCTATCCTCAGGCTTAATATTATAGGAAGATAAATAGGTTATTCTTGCCGGCTCACCGCGCAAAACCGCAATTTGATTTTCCACTTCAACAGCAGGCATCTCAAATTTCTTAACATATTCTATATATTCAGGATGTGCGAATAATTCACGAGAAACTGCCTTCTGCTTAGGTACTGCAAATTGATCTACATACTTTGCAAGATGCTGCCGCGCAGTTTCATAATCTGGTGATTCCATTGCTCTTGCCATATCCTCAGAAATTGCTGATTTTTGTTCTGGCGTAAAATTAGGTTTATAAAAGTTGCTTATTTTATCTTCTAATATAGTTTTATTATTAGTAGCTTCTTGCAGCCCGTCCTGACCAGAATGCTTCATTTCATGAGCCAAAGCACGCTCTACAGACATCTGTACGGATTTTCCATTATTGTCCAAGATTGTAGTTTTTTCTGCATTATGTGGATTGATACGAATGGTATGCTCCCCATTCAAATCAAGATATGCGGTTTGTGCTTCTTTAGAAACCTCAATTGTTAGCGGCTTGCCACGCAACGCATAAGCATCACGCAACAATTTCTGCCCTATACCTGCCGCCTTAGGAGAAATCAGCCATTCCATAGCTTCTTTTACCCGCTGAAATTCCGGTTCTTCTTCACCAACGATTTTAAACAGATTTTCTATGTTGTCAGACATGCAATCATGTTAGCATATATTAAGAATTTTATTATTACAGTTTAATGACATTTTATAAAAGCAATTAATTTGATATATCAATATGTTGCAATTACACTTTAATAGTAACGCTATTTTCGAAGCACTTGTGCAGCTGGATTCCCGCCAAAAAATCCATTGAATTTTAAAAGTAATATCCTACTTTAAACAGGGTAAATGATTTTCGGAGCGTAGCGCAGTCTGGTAGCGCGCTAGTCTGGGGGACTAGAGGTCGCTGGTTCAAATCCAGTCGTTCCGACCATTTGTTTTAAACCCTATTCCCATATAATAGCAAGTCATTGATATTACAAGATTTCATAATTTGAAGCATATTAAAACTTGTAACAAAACCTTAACTTTCAATGAATAACAATTCTGTTAGAATTGGTAAAAATTTAAGGGAGGATAATATGACCACAATAACCATTGAAACGCCAGATGCTATTTCTATGTCTCATGAACATCACAAAGCAGTGATGCTTGGCACACATGTAGTTAATGAAATGTCACGCTGGTTTGGTGCTGATGTAAAAGCGGCTGTTAGTTTGGAACAAAATCACGAAGGCGAACACCAAAAAATAATTTCCTTCAGTTTTTCTGGATCTAGGGCAGCTCAGGCTTGGGAAAATGTAGCCTCATTTCTTTATAATAATACAGATATTGGTAGTGCATACATTGAACCGTCTAAAGTAGATGAGTTGAAAAAAGCTCCAATTAAAATGGATTTGGATAAGCTTTCTAAATATAAAACAGCAGTCTTTGATGCAGCAGCTCATGATGCTGGACATAATGGTAGTATAGTATCACGCCATCTCAGCAATAAACAAAGTAGCGGTCCGTTGATGTTTTAGTACATTAAAATAGCTAGTGATGACCAGAACCTCCCTCAGGCAACTCAACCTTGCTCAAGGCAAGCTGTTTCTGCAAATCCTGTTTCAGGCTTTCCAGTCCCTGCTCATTTTCCGCCTCGCAGCGGGCAACCAGCATCGCCTGCGTGTTGGATGCCCGCAGCAACCACCAGCCGGCAGTCGTGCTCACCCGCACGCCATCAACATCGCTGAATTTTGCTCCGTCTTTCTGCAAGCGGCTTTTCACCTCATCAATCACCTTAAATTTACGCAGATCATCGCAAGGAAAACGAATCTCCGGCGTGTTTATGCGTTTAGGCAAAGCTGCCCGCAACTGCGAAAGTTTTTTATTGCTGCGTGAAAGCAAACCAAGCAAACGCACTGCTGCATAGATAGCGTCATCAAACCCATAATATTTATCAGCAAAAAACAGATGTCCACTCATCTCACCCGCCAGCGGCGCGCCGGTTTCTTTCATTTTGGATTTTATCAGCGAATGCCCGGTTTTCCACATGAGAGGTGTTCCACCGAGGCGCGCCACCTCATCAAACAACGCGCCACTCGCCTTCACATCGGCAATAATAGTCGCTCCAGGTTTTTCTTTCAAAATATCAGCAGCGTAGAGCATCAGGAGTTGATCGCCCCATAAAATATTTCCTTCATCATCAACCACACCCAGCCGGTCGCCATCGCCATCAAACGCGATGCCAGCATCCAGTTTTTTCTCGCGCACTGTAGCGATTATCTGCTTCAGATTTTCCGGCACTGTCGGATCCGGGTGATGCGCCGGAAATGTGCCGTCAATTTTTTCATTAAGCGCGATATGTTTTCCGGCAAGCCTCTGGCAAATCGCCGACATTATCTCTCCAGTCGCACCATTCCCTGCATCCCACGCCACATTAAGCTCACGCGTCCCATCATATGCCTTGAGCATCGCAGCAATATATGTTTCGCGTATGTCCTGTTTTTCGATTTTCCCGGCACCACTTGCCAGGTTATTATTTTCCGCAAGGGTTTTTAATTCGGCAATAGCAGCACCATAAAACGCCTGATTCTGCAGCACAAACTTAAAGCCATTATGATCCGGTGGATTATGCGAACCGGTAATCATTATCCCACCCACAGCTTTTTTGCTATAAGCAGCGTAATAAAGCATCGGCGTTGGCCCAAGCCCAATATCCAGCACATCCAACCCACTATCAATAATCCCACGGCACACCGCTTCGTGCATCTGTGGTGAGCTGAGTCGCCCGTCACGTCCCACGCAGATAACACCATCTTTCTGCAACTGCGCGGCTTTCGTAGCAAAAGCGCGGGCGATAAGATAGGCATCTTCAGCAAATAAACTCTGTCCCACTATGCCACGAATGTCATATTCACGAAAAATAGTTGGGTTAAAAACATGTTTCATTTCTTTTTTCATCAATTGTACTGTCATATCATCCATTTTCTCTTATTTAACTTTACTAAAAACTACATTAATTTGAACTTGGTGGGGCAGCCTGAGCCGATTCCTTAGACGCATCAGCAGGAGTATTTCCTGATGCAGATGGTGCAATCTGTGATTCAGCACCGGTAGTAATCTTGGTGTTTATTTTACGCTCATTTGCCAACTCAACAGTCAGCTGCTTTGCTTTCTTTGGATTCATGGCAGCAAGTATAGGAGCTGCTTTCTTTTCTGCCATGGCATTAATAACCATAAGCAGAATCGGCATTTCAATTTCGTCAAAAATGCGCGCTGCCTCAGCCGGTTTCATGTTTTCATAAATTTTTACAAGGCTATTAATCTTTGCATCTTCCTTATCATTATATTGGGCAAGAAGAACGGCAACCTGCTTTTTCATTGCTTCGATCTGTTTTATTTTATCATCAATCCGTTTCTGTGTTGCCCCAAGCGCGACTTCTTTAATCTGTATATTATTTTCCCAACGCTCTAATTCCTCGCGACGCTTGGAAAGACTCTGCAAAAGTTCAATTTCAACTGCTGTGAAACGATGTTCTGCAGAAGATTCCAGATTCTTGGAAACGTTTGGATTTTCTTCTTTCTTATCTTCTTTTTTACTCTCTTCTTTACCATCACCTTCTGGCTTTTTCTCATCGCCCTTTTTCTCGTCACCTTTTTTATCTTCCATTTTTTTATCACCTGCTTTTTTATCATCAGGCTTCTTTGCGCTTGCCCCTTGATCCGGAAGGTTTGCTGGCTTCTCAGTAGAAACATTCGACGGTTTCTCAGCTTGCTGCGCTTCCACACTGCCAATAAGCAAAGATTCAGTGTCCCTGATAACAGACACAACTTTAACAAATAACAGCAATACAGCAGTTACGATAATCGCCGGAAGAATACGCAATCTGTTCACTTTAATTATCCTTTAATGCCGGTACGAATCATATTGAGCAACTCCTGCTCCGCCTTGGATCTGGATTTACTTGGAGTTTGAGGAAGATTAAGAGCTTCTTTTTCAGAAGCTGCATTATTAGCAGATTGCCCTGCATTTCCAGCAATATTTACTGGCTTGGGACGACCAACCATCCTGCCTATAACCGCTTCAAGGGAAGCAGTGGTTTTTTCTTTATTTGAGTTTCTTTCTACTATGCGCGGCACTGATTTATTTTCGACCGCGAAAGAAGATTTTGTGACATTTTCTCCAATATCTTTTTCCCTGGTCAACACCTCGTCATCATCTACGCGCTCTTCCGAAAACACACGTTTGCGTGCACGATTAACCGCAAGATTAGCATCAAGCTGGTCAGCGAGGATATTTCCCTTCTCGACCATAAAAGCGAGGTCATCCATAAGATAATTTGCTTTATCTATTTTGCTTTGCATATTCTCACCAATTTTTTTGCTGGCTGTTTGCAGCGCAATTATGCTTTCCGAGGCGCGAGCAGTAGATTCATCAAAATATTGCAGCAGGTTGGCAAGCTCGCTTTTACCATCCTGTAATATCTTAATGCGCTTATTGAGTACCCAGCAATAGCTGATATTAGCTACCAGCAGGCCGGCAATCATAATATTAAGCAGCAGGCTTATAAAATCAACACTCATACACACACTCCTGCAGAGTAATAGTTACCACCATTCCAAGCAGAACTGAAGCAAAATTAGAGTCAATTATCATAACTGGGTATCCTTTACCCTTTGTTTGACTGGCTCATTTATTGAGATGGCAATATTTTCTTTTACTCTGCCCAAAGTCCCGGTTGTCACTGGAATCCCTCCGCAACGCAAAGTAACATCGTCATCAGGGCTGCAATTAAGCAGTATAGTACTGCCGACCTTAAGACTCATCACATCTTTAAGGGTAACCAGTTTTTCATCAAATATAGCCTCAATCTCAATATTAGTACCGCGCAGTTCCCGCCCCAGATATTTTTCCCATACCGTATCTTTTCCGAAATTTTCCCCCATGAACATCTGGAGCAACAAATCACGCACGGGCTCAAGAGTGGTGTGTGGTAACAGAATCTCCAGCATGCCACCACGATCATCCGCCATATCAACCCGAAACTTAATCAAAAGCGCGGGATTTCCAGGACGGGTGATGGTTGCAAAGCGCGGATTACTTTCAAGACGTTCAAAATGGAAAGTGACAGGCGAAAGTGGTTCAAACGCCGCGCTCATATCAGCCAGCACAACATCCACCATTCTTTTTACAATATCCTGCTCGATAGTCGTGTATGGCCTGCCCTCGATACGCATCGGACGGTCTGATTTACGCCCACCCAGTAAAATATCCACCATCGAATAAATATGTGAGCTGTCAACGGTGACAATACCAAAATTTTCCCATTCTACCGCGCGAAAAACCACCAGCAAAGCAGGCAGCGGAATAGAATTGAGGTAATCATCGAAACGAATGCTTGCCATTGAATCAATACTGACATCAACGTTTTCCGAAGTAAAATTACGCAGTGACGTTGATAACTGACGAATCAGGCGGTCAAACACCACCTCCATCATCGGCAGTTTTTCGTAAGCCGTCATTGATTTATCAAGGATGGCAAATATACCATCCGTGTGATGTGAGCCTGTTTCCTTCTTCACATCAAAACCGAGAAGCGAATCAATCTCGTTCTGGTTTAAGACGCGTGCACTTTCTTCACCGGTACCAGCACCAGCATCAGCAGCAGCCCCGCCGCCTTCTTCTGCTTTCTTTTCTTCAAGCTCAAGCATCGATGCCCACTCGGCAGCGGCGGCTTCATCATCTGTAGGTTTTTCTTCTTCAGCCATTACTATTTCCTAATCACGAAACACGAAGCACTAAATCACGCTTACTGAACGACTATTTCTTTAAATAACACATCATTAATCTGCACCGGTGTAATAGCTTTGTTCACCCTGAACAAAATTTCTTCGCGCAAACGCTGTATACCGGCGGAACCGGCAAGATCGCTGGAGCGAAGTTCACGCAGGTAAGTATTAATTCCGTCTACCAACCGCGGGAGGTTTGATTCAATAAACGGTATATCAGTATCTTTTGCCACCTCAAGAATAACGGTGGTCTTAAGGAAAACCTGCGACTTTCCGGAAGCATTAAGATTAACAAGAAACTGTGGCAGGGTATAATAAACCGTTTTATTGATGGGATTTCCATGTTCATCAACAGCATGTTCTTCCTCTTTCTTTTCCTCACTTTTACCGGACATCATAAAAAATGCACCGGCACCACCGCCGATAAGCACTAAAGCTACAACCGCCAATATGATAATTTTTTTCTTCTTGGATTTCGCGGGAGCCGCCTCACCTTCAGCACCTTCCGCGCCTTCTTCCGTGGGAGCAGCATCTGGTTTTTCTTCTTCAGTTTTATCTTTTTCTTTTGCCTTGGCCATATATTCCTCCAACTATTATTAATAACAGCAAAAAATGCAAAACCACCAGAAGAGTAATAGAACTATACCGTACTTATATCAGGAGCATCAACCCGTTTCATCCCTACCACATGGTATCCGGAATCGACATGGAGTATTTCACCAGTTGTTCCTTGTCCCAACCCTGAAAGTAAATAAAGTGCCGCACCACCGACATCTTCAATCGTGGTATTGCGCCCGAGTGGAGAATTATATTCATTCCATTTAAGGATATAGCGGAAATCACCGATACCGGATGCGGCAAGAGTTTTCACCGGACCAGCAGAAATAGCATTAACCCGTATATTCTGACTGCCCAGATCCATAGCCAGATAACGTACACTGGCTTCCAGAGCAGCCTTGGCAACACCCATCACATTATAATGTGGCACTACTCGTTCCGCCCCGTAATAAGTTAGAGTCAGCATACTACCGCCATTTTTCATGAGGGTGCTGGCACGCTGGGCAAGAGCTGTGAAAGAATAGCAGGAAATATTCATCGTCATCTGGAAATTTTCCAGCGAAGTATCAACATATTTTCCTTTAAGTTCATTCTTGTCGGAAAACGCTATGGCATGCACCAGAAAATCCAAACCACCCCAAGCTTTTTCGATAGTTGCAAACATGCTGTCAATGCTTGCCATATCAGTAACGTCACAAGGCAGGATAATTTTTGAACCAACACTTTCAGCAAGCGGACGAACACGTTTTTCCAGTGCCTCGCCCTGATAGGTAAAACCGATGTCAGCACCCTGCGCGCTCAAATACTGGGCGATACCCCAAGCCAACGATTTATCGTTCGCCACTCCCATTATCAATCCACGCTTGCCAGCCATCAGCGTGCCTTGAGGCACGCTGGGCTGTTGTTCTGAAGTCTCAGTCATTTGCAAACTAACTGTCATTGATTGTGCTGATTATTCAACAATTTTCCAAGAACCATCCGGCTCACGGCAAGCCGTTCCATGACCGCTTTGCTTCTTACCGCCAACCACTATGGTCTGAGTATATTCACGGCAATATTGACCACGTTCATTCTGGTAATAACCAGAAGGAGTTATAGAGCCATAATTTCCGCTTTCCGGATTTTTCCAAGGCAAGGTTTTACCGGCGGGAGCATTCTCAAGTGCGCGGCGGGAAGTATCATTATACGCAGCCATATCTGCATTGTCTAAAGAAGCACCGATAGAGCTACCGATAGCACCACCAAGAAGCGTACCAGCAATTGTCGCAACTGTCTGACCGGCACCACCGCCGATATTATGTCCAATCACGCCACCACCGATTGCGCCGGCAAGTGTACCAACGTCCTGTTTATTTACACTGCCACCCTGCAGAACGCCTCTGCCAGATTGACCCATAGGTTGATTACAAGCGGAAAGAAGCGAAACCACCGACACCGCTATCAAAATCTTTGAACTATTCATAGAATGAATCCTTATCACCAAAAAACGTTTATAAATCCTCAGCGGAACCCGCCAAGGCCTGTATATGGAGTTTCCATATATTCCACAAACTTACAACATTAGCAACTACCAATAGATGAACGCAATGTTACATCCATGTAATCTGTTGTCAAATACTGATGTTGCAATATGGGCATTTTTTTCATAAAAATTAAATATGCCAGTTATAAAACACGATGATCCGATAATCGGATTATCTGATAATCGGATCATCGCACCTTCACCGCCCTCGCCACCACCACCACAAACATCAGCCCACCGATAATAGCAAGCAACCCGCCAAGCCCCATAAAGCCCATCGCAGCTTTAATATCAACCGCCAGTTCAGGCACACCGCCACATGGTGTTTTACGCTGCAACCCACCATATCCACCCGAATAAGCCAGCCCCGAAATATGCATTATCTGCCCGAATCCATAAACCAGTGGCTGCCAGTATGCCATCTTCCAGCCAGCAACATTCCGATAACCAAAACGTGGCAGCATAAGGTAGGCAATACTCATAAACGCCAGCGTAACCCCAACTATCGAGCCGTGATAATGCGCGGGAATAACCACATTCTGCCCCTGAATCAAGCCCCCCAGAAACCCGCCATAGATAAATAATATAACCGACATCAGCAACGCCGACCACAGCGCGCGCGCCTGTCCTTTGCGTTCACTTCTCTTTTTCCACAGCACCGGAATTATGAATAGCGCGAGTATTGATGGTGCAATTCCCCCCGCAACAATCATCGCATCAGTAAAAAATTGCCGGAACTCAGGCGAAGTAATATCAAACAGCAGGTAAGGAAGCGGTGTAGCAATTGCCACCACCAGACCAATGCCAAACAGCGAATATAACATTTTATCAGATATGGAAAATTCCGGCTTGAGCATTGCCGCCAGCCACAGCCAGCACACCATCATAATCTGGATATGCACAAACTGCAAAACATGCCCGCCACCCCAGAAACCCATCTCATAATATTGCTGCCCGTCAATCTGGGGTGGCAATAAATGAAACGACCAGACGAAAGCGGCAATGGAAAACAAAGCGATAACAGCACTGCCAAATATCGCAAAACGTATCGGCGGCGCGAAAATACTGCTATCTTTTTTACTTACAAACAAATGGAAAAGCATAAACCCCGTGCCACATAATAACAGCGCAATCCCAAGAAAAAATATCGGACTCATAATCACCGGAATATAATTGCTCATAACCCCAAAAGCCTTGGGATCTACCGGAGAAATTGAAATAAAAATCATCCCGCCAATAAAGCATATCTGCGCCGCCCTGCGTAGATAGGGGATAGCAGGCGCGGAAGATTCGGTAAGCAGGCTCCAGAACATACAGGCTATGGACAAAAACCAGACCAGAACCGACAGATCGACATGCACCACCAAAGCTTCACGAAAAAGCTTATTAAGAAGTGGCACATCGCAAAAACTCGGCGTGCGCGAAACCACCAGAATTAAAGAAAAAATCCCGGCGATTGCCAGCGACCAAACCCCTATAATCAGCCAACGGCGCGATATAGGTGAAAAATTACCATCAGGCGAAAAAAGCGGCGAATTTGTCATTGTCTATATGAGATATTATGTTACTACCGTCATTGCAATAAAGTAGCAACGACACATAGTACCTAATAGACAATCACGCTATAAAAAAATAGTATGAAGTCCGTTCATTTCGTCATTGCGAGAAGTCGCGCTGAAGCTGAAAGCGGAAGCGGACGACGAAGCAATCCAGCCTGGATCGCCACGCTTCGCTCGCGATGACGACATCGAATATTTTGTGAGATAATTATTGACCATGAAAGCTCCAATACATTTAATTAATCGCGATAATCGCGCTGTGGTCGCGTGGCTCTCCATCTGCCTACTGTTTGTTGCGCTAATGGTGCTGGTTGGTGGCTATACCCGCCTCTCCGGTTCCGGACTTTCTATCACCGAGTGGAAACCGGTTCACGGTGTCATTCCTCCAATTGGCGAGCAGCAGTGGCAGGAGGAATTTGCCGCCTATCAAGCCACACCGCAATATAAGCTGGTAAATAGCGATATGTCGCTTGCTGGATTTAAAGAAATATTCTGGCCGGAATATTTCCACCGCCTGCTTGCCCGCACCATCGGGCTTATCTTCTTCCTGCCACTCATAGTTTTTGCCTTACGAAAAAGTACCTCGAAAATATTTTTCTGGCGGATGCTTGGCATTTTTGCTCTCGGTGGCTTGCAGGGAGCAATGGGCTGGATAATGGTAAAAAGCGGGCTGCAGGACGCACCTTATGTAAGCCACATAAAACTCACCCTCCACCTCTCCCTCGCCTTCCTCATCTTCGCCCTGATTCTCTGGGCAATCCTCGACTTAGCCTCTCCCTCTGGGAGAGGTAAGATTTTCTTATATAAGCGTAGCGAATTTAGAAAATCTGTCCCAGAGGGAGAGGGAAAAGCAGACTGCTATACACCATCCACCATCCACCAACCACTAATCACCACCTACAAACTCTGGCTCTCCCTCTTCTCCGTGCAGATAATCTTCGGCGGTTTTATGGCTGGCTCACACGCCGGACTTATCTATAACACCTGGCCGGACATGAATGGCGAGTATCTTCCAAGCGGGATTTTTTCTGGTAATCCACTGGAAAATATTACCTTTATTCAATTCACCCACCGCACGCTCGCAATTTTGCTAACAATTCTGTTCTTGTGGTGGTGTTATCGCTATAAAAACTATATAGGGTCACAAAACATTACAACTCATTGTATAACAATAATTATAATTATCCTTGTACAATTTGCCCTTGGCGTGTTTACTCTGCTCAACCACGTACCGCTGCCACTGGCACTAGCGCATCAGATGACCGCCCTGCTTTTATGGTTTGTTGCCGTTGCTTTGTTGCATAAATTGATATATAAAAACGGCTGAATGACATACATGAAGATAAATTACGAAGACCTTTTTAAACAGAGCATCGAACAGGTAAAGGCTGAAGGGCGTTACCGTGTATTTAACGATCTGGAGCGTAAGGCAGGCTCTTTTCCTAATGCCAAAAGCCATGTAACCGGAAAAACCGTAACTGTCTGGTGCAGCAATGATTATCTGGGAATGGGGCAACACCCGAAGATTATCTCCGCCATGTCGGAAGCAATCGGCAGGTTCGGCGCAGGCGCAGGTGGCACACGCAATATTTCCGGCACGCATCACGCTATCGTAACCCTTGAGAAAACCATCTCCGAACTGCATAACAAGGAAGCCGCACTGGTCATGACTTCCGGCTATGTCACCAACGAAGCCGCACTTTCAACCTTATGCTCAATCCTCCCGAATTGCATTGTTTTTTCTGATGCTTATAACCACGCTTCAATGATTCACGGCATGCGTGGCAGCAAAGCCGAAAAAAAGATTTTCCGGCATAATGATGTTTCCCATCTCGAGGAACTCCTTAAAGCATCCGACCAAAACCGCCCGAAAATCATCGCCTTTGAATCGGTTTATTCCATGGATGGTGATATTTCACCAATCAAAGAAATCTGCGATCTTGCCGATAAATATAACGCCATAACTTACCTTGATGAAGTCCACGCGGTTGGCATGTATGGCAAGCGTGGTGGCGGAGTTGCCGAGCGTGAAGGCTTGATGGATAGATTAACCGTGATTCAAGGTACATTAGGCAAGGCTTACGGCGTTATGGGTGGCTATGTTGCCAGCAGCAAAACCATAATTGACGTAATCCGCTCCTACGCTTCCGGCTTTATTTTCACCACTGCCATCCCGCCTGCCTTAGCTGCCGGAGCAAACGCCAGCATCCGCCACCTAATGGAAAGCAACGAAGAGCGCGAACGCCATCAGTACAATGTCGGTGTGCTTAAAGATATGTTGAAAAAAGCCGGTCTGCCGGTTATGCCGACCCAGAGTCATATCCTGCCGGTGCTGGTTTCCGACCCGGTTTTATGCAAACAAGCATCTGATATGTTACTGAATCAATTCGATATTTACGTCCAACCGATAAATTTTCCGACTGTCCCGCGTGGCACGGAAAGATTACGTATTACCCCCACCCCTCCCCACACCCATGAAATGATGTTTGAGCTTACCCGCGCCCTTGCTTGGGTCTTTGAACGCCTTGAAATCCGGGCAGATACTGCCATTTTCGATAAAGCAGCGTAATATCGCACTGCAACATGGATTGCAGTGCCACAATTCTAAATTCCCCTTGAAATTAATAAAAAGTTAAGTATTATATTCTCACTAACACTTAATTAACCAATAACGGAGATGTTTATGGCTGATATAAAAAATCCATTTATCACAGATGAAAAAAAAATTAATGAAGTCAAGGATGCTGGTAAAGCATTAAACTTTAATGAGGTTCAAGGTCCTCGTCGTCCAAATGAAGTTAGTATTTCAGGAAGCACCTTGGGTGCTGGTATCAATTACAATAGAACACTGGATGAAGCAGAAAGACTCAGGATTGGTGCTGGTTTGCATTCTGGTGGCGCGTTCAACGGTCCGATTGCGACAGTAGAAACCAGTTATGATGTATTAAAAGGTAAAATTGGCAGCTTTGAAAGTAGTTTGAGAGTTACTGCTTTGGCTGGTGCCGGCCCTGATACCGGAGTAGGCGCAGTGATGCTTGGCGGCAATGTTGCAATAAATGACAGGGTCACCTTAGGTGTAGAGGCTGGACCAGCGGCATTTGTCCCATATGGTGGGGATGATCCTTATAGATCTTCTCAAACTTTTTACGGTGGAATGGCCAGAGCGTTAGTTGGCGTTAGATTCAAGTAATTCTAATTAATTCCCGCTCTTCGCGCATAGGTTAAGTAACTTATGCTATGTCACGCCCCGCAACAGCCACTCTTGTCACCCCGCACTCCTGTCATCCGAAGCCTTGGCGAAGGAGGATGTTGCGGGGTCTGGCATTTCTAAAATATAGCAGTGAATTTCTTACCGGAAATTGTCCAGCGGTATAGAGTAAGTCACCATCGCGGTTTCTGAACCTGGGTTACGCTTATATATACTGGCGTTGGAGATATGGTTGAAATGCGCGCCTAAACGATGTGCGTTAGGGAACTGGTAAGCAAGTTCAATACCTGAGCGGAATTCAACAGCACCACCAAGATCCTTGCCATCGCCTCTTCTGTACAGACCGGCAGCAAAGCTAGGTATAAGATATAGCTGGTTTTCGATCAGCTCTGCGTCCCAGTTAAGTCCGGCGTAACCATACACTGATTCGTCAGTGGTCACATTCACCCCGAAAATCGGACGTATTGAATATTGTATCGCACGGGCGCGATATTCAAAACCAAACTGTGTAGCCCCGTCATCATTACCAATAACGTCAAAATAACCAATATAACCGGTGACATAATCCCTGTTATCTTCTTTTGCCTGTGCGACAGAAAACATGCTGGCAGCAAGCACAGCAGAAGCTACAGAATATTTTGCAATATTGGTGACACTTTGAACAAAATTCATAATTAAAACTCCTTAAAATAAAAAAAACCGGACACAATATATAGTAAATAGATGATATGTTCTGTAACCTATTTTTATTAACACGTAAACAACAAAAGATACAACTCAGGTTGCAATTTTCATATTATCGCTACATTATGATTTCATGTAATATAGATGGCACGGAATATTATGACAAACTACATTTTGATTATCTTAGTATTCTCCGTTCTTGCCGTGCTTATTGCCGGCGTGGTGCTTATGGGTCGTGGCGGCGAATTAAATAAAAAATACGGCAATAAACTTATGATGGCGCGTGTCAGCCTGCAATGGCTGATAGTTGTGCTACTCATAGCAATTTACCTGTTCAACAAAAGTTAGGGAATCACTCTCATGGTAAAGCTGAATAAAATATACACACGCAGCGGAGATAATGGCGATACCGGACTCACCGATGGCAGTCGTCGCCCGAAATATGATTTACGCGTGGAAGCTTACGGCACAGTTGACGAAGCCAATTCCGCTATAGGCATTGCCAGATTGCACACTTCCGGCGAGCATGAACTGATGCTAGCGCGTATCCAGCATGATTTATTCGATCTCGGTGCTGATCTTTCCACACCCTTGCCCGAATCAGGAGAAGATAAAGCTCTGCGTATCATCGCCAAACAAACCGTAAGGCTGGAAACAGAAATAGATTCTTTAAATGAAAATATATTGCCACTAACTTCTTTCGTGCTGCCTGGTGGCAGTGAGGCTGCAGCATTCCTGCATCTGGCTCGCACCATAACCCGTAGGGCTGAACGCATCGCTTGCGCCCTCGCCTCTAATGAGGCAATAAATCCGGAAGCTATAAAATATTTAAACCGTCTGTCTGATTTTCTCTTTGTGCTTGCCCGCGCCGTGAACGACAACGGCAAAAACGATGTTCTCTGGGTTCCGGCTATTAATCGTTGACTTTATCCCAACCCAACCCTGCTTTTATTCCCTAACATTTTATACCCTTCCAAGTCATTTTTCTGTATGTTGCCTACCAACAATTTTGGCTTACCATAAACAGAAAAACCATTACCAGATTCATCCATAAGCACGCATACGGAAGAATCACCTTTAAAATCAGGAAAAACCTCTTTAAGTTCACTAACAAGATGTTTTAATTTATATGGTTCAACAAAACCTGATTTACCTCCAATATTATTCCCGCAATCAACAAAAAATGTCGGCTCGCGCCAATCACTGCCTTTAGTAGGTTCGCCATAGTAAACATTGACAGCATTATTCGGGAATTCTTTTTCTGCTCTCTGCTTGAGATAAGCCTTGACCTTAGCGACATCTTCCGAGCGATCAATAATCGTTTTCCAACCCTTATCCTGTATTGCCGGACTTAAATTTTCGACCCCAAAACTTCTTTTTACTATATCGTAAATTTCTCGTAATCCATTCTGGAAACTATCCGCATAACGCTGCTGTATACTACCTTCCACAAAAAATTTCTGCAGATTTTCTTTCACTTCTTCTGTAACTATCCCTTTTTTGTTGGAAAAAAATCCATCCTGAGAAATCAAACCGGAATTTCTGGCTCTGCCATTTAATTGTGCAAAAGACAGATGTGTCAAATTCTCTAAATCAGAAGATTGCACACTGCCTTTGATGGCTAAAACCGCTAAATACTTGACAGCGTCCTGCTTATCAATCACGCCATGACTATCAACACCATCCAGCACGCTACATGCGTCGAGAAAATTGATAGCCTTTTCGTGAACAGCCCGAATCGACTCAATGCGTTTTTTTACTGTTTCATATATTTTTTTGAAATCATTATCACTCAATAAAAAATCTCTTAAGTCATCTTTAGTTGCTTTGGTAATCGCCCATTTACCAGGTAATAATCCCAATCTTCCTGCCGAATCATTTAATTCCGCAAAACAATTTTTATTACATTGCAAATCACAGTGCCGTACATTTCCATTAACCGCCAGAACAGCTAAATATTCAGCGGCTTCTTTTTTACTGTTGTCATTGAGTTTAATAAAACTTTTCGCCTGTTCAATAACAGCTTGCGACGATGAATATTCCATCATATTTCCTATATTTAAAATTCGGCTTTGGCACTCTATCTCATTATTTCTATGCCTGATTTTTTCTTATCCAGATATTTTTGTACTTTTGGATAGATTGTTTGAATATCTTCTGGTGAGAGATCTTTTGCTCCAAATTTTTCTATAAAAAACTCCTGCAACGCTTCTTGAGTTTCTTCATTAGTCGTTCCCTTTTTATTCAGAAATTTTCCACCTTCAGAAACCAATCCTAATTCAGCGGCTTTACCGTTTAGCATTCCAAAAGAGAATGGACCACACTTCATATCAATACATTCTACTTTGCCATTTTTCGCTAAATTAGCTAAATAATCAACAGCATCCTGCACTTTATAAGCATCATCTTTAAAAATAAACCACAAGAAAATTTCAGCCTTATCCTGAATTATCTTCTTTCTTAATGGAACTTTAAGACGTTTTTCAACCCTTTTATATAATTCACTAATATTAATGCCAACTTTAAATCCACTTTCCAATTTATCTTCCAATAAAAAATTTTTTATGGTTCTTCTCATTGAATCAGAGGTTCTTCCATAATCAGATAACAATCGAAATTCATGCGCAGATTTATTTAGTTCTATAAGACGTTTTTCACTACATTCTAAATCACCATTTCTTACATTCCCTTTAATCGCCAGTACAGCCAAATATTCAATAGCTAATACCTTATCAAGGCTATTGCGCTTAATAAATTCATTAAGGTAGCTATTAAAAAAATCTGCGGATTGCATCTGTATTTCCTGACAATCAATTACCCATAGAAGACCTCTGCATAATGCGTTTTTCGTCATTGCGAGAAGGCGTAGCCTTCGCGGCAATCCAGTAAAATCAAGCATCATAGAAAAATGAATTGCTTCGTTTCACTCGCAATGACGCATTATGCAGAGGTCTTCATAGGCAATATAGACCACAGCGACAAACAAAAGAAAAGTTAAGGTTTTGCGACAATTATAAGTTGCAAACCGTAACAATCCATAACATTTTGAAAAATATGACAAATAATAATTACGTCATTACAAAATAATTTATTGAATCTATGCTGATTTCTGTCATTTCTTTCATGGCAGAGAGCCATACGCTTCATAACCACGAACTCCGAACCACGAATCACGATTTACAAGGACATTTATTATGTCCTAAAATGATTAAAAAATCATTATAAAAAATATAATTACAAAAAAATATTTTTTAGTTGCGGTTATAAAATTATCGCGTCAGAATGATAGAAATTATTTGCTTGTGTAACATCTAAAAACTGCCAAGAAATCTAGGAAATGCCTGTAAAAAAGAGTCGTACCGCACATCTTACCGCTGTAACGCCCCGGGGTGTCACCACCAGGGCATTGATAGCCTTTCTCGCATTGTCTTCGGTCGCTCTTATGGTGATGAGTCAGGCAGGGAGTCAGAACGCTTCTCGTATTCGAACAACGCTTACCGATGTAATAGCTCCGGCGATTGCTGTAGCCAGCAAACCGTTTGATGCAATTGCATCTGCCGGTGAGTGGGTAAGTAGCATGGTGAACCTGCGCGCTGAGAATATAACCCTTAAAAACACTAATGTGCAGTTGCTCCAGTGGCAGTCCATAGCTAAAACCATGGAAGCTGAAAATAACAGTCTGCGCGCACTCCTAAACGTCGTTCAGGAAGCAAAAAATAATTATATCACCGCTCGGATAGTCACCGACATGAGTGGTCCGTATGTACGTTCTGCCCTCATAAGTGGTGGCAGCGAGCATGGTATAAAAAAAGATCAGGCGGTGATCAGTGAGCTTGGGTTGGTTGGTCGCGTGGTAGAAGCAGGAAATACCAGCTCCCGCATCCTGCTGCTCAGTGATATAAATTCACGCATACCGGTTATGAGTGAGACTAGTCGCGAAAAAACTATTCTGGTTGGCAATAACAATGAACTCCCTAGCCTGTCTTATATCGAGTCCGGCAGTTCTATATCTGTTGGCGAACGCATCATCACTTCCGGCGATGGCGGAGTTTTCCCACGCGGAATAGCAGTTGGCGTGGTTACTGCAATTGAAAAAGGTGTCATCCGCGTGCAGCCTTTTGTCGATGCTTCCAAAATCGAATATGTAAGCGTGATTGAGTATTCACTGTAAAAAATTACAAGTATTGAGTGCTGAGTTTAGAGTGTAGATATTTCCCTTTTCCTCTGGTATTAAACGCAAACATATATGTTGCGCTGTGATATCTTTTTTTATTACTCTGCACTCCGCACTTTTAACTCACAACTCGTAATTATTGACACATGACTCTAAAACGCCTTGAACTGCTGATATGGCTGATAACGCCTGTTATCATCACCTGCCTGCTGTTCATGCTGTGCATAATTCCCAATCATATCTGGGGGATGGGGTATGTAATGCCGCTTCTTCCTTTATTTCCGATTTTTTATTGGGGAACAATACAAGCTCAGGAAATGCCCTATTGGTTTGCCTGCCTCACCGGTCTGATGCTGGATGTGGTGAGTGGAACTCCGCTTGGACTGTCTGCCCTGCTCTATCTGATATTTCTTGTCATAACCCATAGCCAGAGTAAATATATCCACAAGGAAGGGTTTATGATTATGTGGGGATATTTCGTGATGCTGGTTGCGATAATATGCGCTTCCCAGTGGTTTATAATCTCCCTTTCCGGCAGCCAATCTCAAGCAATTCCTGCGGCCTTTGTCCAATGGCTTCTGACAATTGGTCTTTATCCGCTGTTTCATAAACTATTTGATAATATCGCCGAGTATATAAAGCAACGCCGCTGGATATTGACCCATGCCTAAGGATAATGAAAGACAGCATCAATTCACCAGACGCGCCCTGATATTTGGTGGTTTGCAGCTTGCCGCTTTTTCCGCGCTGGCAAGCAGGCTTTACTACCTGCAATTCATCAATGCCGAAAAATATACCGCACTTTCTGAAAATAACCGTATAAAGCTGCAATTGGTCGCTCCGGCGCGTGGCAATATTTTAGATCGCAAAGGCATCCAGATCGCCACCAGCAACACCAATTACCGCCTATTCATTGATTACAGCACAATTACACAGCAAGCCCTGCAATCCACTATAGAAAAGCTGAAAACCATATTGGTCATACAAGAAAAAAAATTGAAGGCACTGGAGAGCGTGAAAGTTTCAACCGCCGGAGTGCCGGATATGATTAAGGAACATCTGACCTGGGATGAAGTGTCACTCATCGAACTGCATATGATGGATTTATCCGGTGTGACCGTTGATATTGGGCAGATACGCTATTATCCTCTTCTCGACGAATCTGCGCATCTGCTTGGTTATCTCGGTGCAGTAACCGAGAATGAATTATCAGAAAATGACCCGCCACTCATGCGCCTGCCCGATTTTAAAATTGGCAAGAATGGCATTGAGAAAATGATGGAGAACGAACTGCGTGGCACCGCCGGAATCCGCCAGCTTGAAGTAAACGTACACGGAATGCCGGTGCGCGAAATCGGCAAAACCGATAGCAAGCCCGGAGAGAATATAAAACTCACCATCGATAGCGACCTACAGAAATATGCCGCCGGTTTAGTAAAGAATGAAAGTGCCAGTGTAATAGTAATGGAAATTGACACTGGCAACGTCCTCAGCATGGTTTCCATGCCGGCTTTTGATCCTAATATTTTCAGCAAAGGAATAAGCAACGATTATTGGAAAGAGCTGTCCGGCGACAAAAAATCACCTCTTCTCAATAAAGCCATCACCGGACAATATCCGCCAGGCTCTACCTTTAAAATGATAGTGGGACTGGCGGCATTTGAAGCAAAGCTCATCAACTCTGCAAGTACAGTATTCTGCCCCGGTCATTTCTATCTGGGCGATCATAAATTCAATTGCTGGAAAGAAGGTGGGCACGGCACAATGCGCTATCACGAAGCGATTGAGCAGTCATGCGATACTTTTTTTTATACCACCGCCCAGAAACTGGGAATCGAAAAAATAGTGGCAATGGCGCATCGCTTTGGTCTTGGCGAGTTGCATGACATAGGGATCATCGGCGAGAAATCAGGAAACATTCCGACACCGGAATGGAAAATGAAGCGTTATAAGCAACGCTGGAGTGGCGGTGACACAATCAACTACGCCATCGGACAGGGTTATGTATTATCAACCCCCTTGCAACTCGCGGTCATGACGGCGCGCATGGCAAGTAACAAAAAAATAGCTCCGCGCCTGTTCGTGCCGGAAGGTGAAGAAAATCCGGAATTTGCCAATATGGGATTAAGCTCAGATCTGATGCGAATTAATTTAGAGGCAATGTCGGCAGTGGTAAATGATGAACATGGGACAGCCTATGCAAAGCGCATCAGCGATATACGCTTTATGATGGGTGGGAAAACCGGAACTTCTCAGGTAAGAAAAATTACGCAACGCGGACAGAATCAGAGCCTGATTCCGTGGGAGGCAAGGCATCACGCTTTGTTTGTTGGTTTTGCTCCGGTTGACAAGCCCAAATATGCTTGTTGCGTCGCGATTGAACATGGCGGTGGCGGAGCGTCAGCAGCAGCACCTGTTGCCCGTGACGTTTTGCTCAGGATTCAGCAGATGGATGCCGGTGTCGAAATAATCCCGCAGAAATCACCGGCACCTCTACCGCAACCAACTGAACAACAGGAAATTATTGAGGACAATATCCCAAATAATGATGACACTATGGAAGTGAATTAAGCTGTATAGACATATCATTAGCGTCCATCAAATATATATATTCATTGAAAACATTATTGTTATGTTATATGATCTTTTCCCATTATATGTTAGTAAGTCAACATATTATTTGAGAAAATAATTATATAAAACAAGGATGTATCTATGAAAAAAATCTCGTTAATTTTAGCTTCTTTATTAATAGCTTCTTCTGCAGCTCATGCTG
This sequence comes from Pseudomonadota bacterium, assembly GCA_038043465.1. Lineage (GTDB taxonomy): Bacteria > Pseudomonadota > Alphaproteobacteria > Rickettsiales > SXRF01 > SXRF01. The sequence continues at coordinate 19,201 of JBBTBX010000013.1, read as the reverse complement.
CAACTCCGGAAGAAAGAGGTGCCGCAGCAGCTGACAGCCATCACATTCGCGCTTTACATCACGAATTAAGGCAGGATATCCGCGAAAACAAGCAGGATATTCGTGAATCTCGCAAAGAAATTCGTAAAGACAAGCGTATGATGCGTAAAGCGCGTAAGCATCACCAGCATCATGATAAAAAAGCCAAATAAAACAGATAGTTAAACCTATCTCGCAAAACCCTCTCCCTCTGGGAGAGCCTGCCTTAATCCCCTCTCCCTCTGGGAGAGGGTAGGGTGAGGGTATTTTGTCATCATCCTGTTATATAAGGCATAATCCCCAATTCCCACTTCCCCCAATTGTCACACAACCTTAACTTGATTTAGCTACTCTTAAGCCTCACTATATAAGGTAGGAATGCACTAACGCGCTAAAAAATAAAAGTAATAGGGGAATAATTTGTGACTAAACAAACTGCAGAAGAAACACTTAAAAAACTTGAACTAGATTTCGGTGGGAATAATTACAGTGATAATCCTGCTGCTTCTAGAGCCCATTATAAGGAATATCTAACAGATAATTTTCCTGAGTTTGTAAAACATCACAGTGCTGATGCTATCTCTGGCGGAGGCACGATCCCTGCCGTAAATCCAATGCTAGGAGGAGAGAATTTCCACCTCACAACCACCACTGCGAAAGAAGGTGAAGCCATATTGGAAAAGGGCAAAGCTGCCCAAGAAGTTTTCGGAAAAATGAACATAGATGATCGTTTGGATTTTCTAAAAATTCTGCAGGAAAAAATAACAAAATATGCTGATGATATAAAACTGACCATAACCGCCGACATGGGTAAACCGGTTGATCTGACCGCCGGTGAGTTGGACAAAGGTAATGCCTGGTTCAAATTTGCTGAGAAAGAAGCAAAAAAGCAGTTAGAGCCAAAATACGCACAAAATTCCAATATGGGCAGAGATGGACTTGGTGTTGTACAGGTTATAGGTGCTTTTAACTATCCTTATGCATTAACAATCCCCGGAATAGTAGGCGGATTGGCATCCGGCAACAGCGTAGTAGTTTCAACGCCAGAAAAAGCTCCTAACTTCATTTTCCCTTTAATGCAGGCAGCAAGTGAAGCAGTTGCTGAATTTACCGATAAACACAAAGATAAATTAACAAAAGAACAAGCGAATGCCTTAAAAGATGGTCTTATGCAATATTCAATAGGCAGAGATCCAACCATAAGCAACAGTGCCGATTTAGTACATTTTGTCGGCAGTAATGAAACTGGTGAAAAAATCAGAAAAGCCAGAGGCGATAAACCAACCATCCTTGAAATGGGTGGAAGCAATGTCGTTGTGGTAATGAATTCTGCCATACACGATCAAGAAACCACACCTGAAAAAGCCATCGATAAAATAAGCAAGGAAATATATGCTGGTTTTGCCCCAGCCACTGGTCAACGCTGCACTGCTCCCCAATTCTTATTAATGCATGATGGTGACGCTCTTAAGGTTGGAAAAGCATTAAAAGAAATGTGCCAGCACGGTCCGGCAATTGGCAAGGACGGAATAGGTAATTCCTTCAGCAAAGGAACAAAAATTGGGCCACTTGTTGATGAAAGAGCTTATAACGACACCAAGGAAATTATTGGTATTGCACAACAGGATGAGTATAAAGATCTTGGCGTAAAAGTTTTCGGTAATTTTGACGCAAATAAAGGGAATCTTCCTCTGCCAAAAGGCGGACGTTGGGTTAATCCTGTAGTAATTGATTTAAGTAAAGCTGAAAAAGACCACCCAAAAACTCAGGAGTTTATAAATAAAATAAAAGGAAAAGAATTTTTCGCGCCGGTGTTGTTTCTACTTCCTCCCATAGCAAATATCCATGAAGGTGTAGAAATAGCTAAAGACATCGATCCACATCATCTGGCAAGTGCCATTTACACCGACAATAAAGATAAATATAAAGATAAAGAAATATTTTTTACAGAAACCTCTGCCGTTTCTAAAGCACATAACAAAGCACCAAAAGACGAATCTCCAGATAAACCGCATGGACATCCTGGTGGATTACAAATAGGTGGATCTGAACATTTCAAAAACTACAGCAAGCTTGTTAAACTTGATCGTAGTTTGGATGGAGATCGGGATCTGGTTGGTGCTGGTGTCACTGGTTACAGACGTTAGTTACTAGACCTGTGAGTTTTAAATGCCAAAAGCTTCAGAAGATAAACCTGTAAACCCGGAAGCTTTAGCGAAGGTCGTAGATAATTTTGATATAAAAGAATATCATGATTATCCACGTCCGCCGGATTTCAGCGTTCGACTAACTCCAGTAAATATGAACTTTTCACCGCTTAATTTCAGCACCGAAAAACAGGAAAAATCCACACCCCGCCCCTTCAACTTCATATTGCCCGTCACCAATACTTTCATAAATAAAGACGGCAGGGCATTCACCGAACCCAGCATAGGCTTTGGTCTGAGCGCACCGTTACCAGTAAAATATACCGGTGCATTTGCCATCGTAAGCAATAACACAAAGGACGCAGCAACATTAGTCGCTGGTCTGGGTGCTATTCCACTTACTTTCGAAAAAGGAGATTTTCAGGCAAATCTTGGCGTTTCCGCACAAGTAGTTTGCGTCGAGCGTGGCAACCGCGACAAAATCGCCCCCAACCCCGCCATCGGCACTTGCGGCCTGTTCGGCAGCGTATATAGCTCAATAAAGCATATCCCAAGCGGCGTTTTCATCCAAGCCATCGTCACCCCTGCTGTAGACGACAATCAGGACAATGTATTTACTGTCGGCACAGGCGTAGGATTTTAAAAATATTAACTTATATCAATTAAACTATTGAACTTTTTACTAAAACATATATAATGTTTAATATTTTATTAAAATTCATGAGCAGTAAATGGAAGAATTTAAAAAACTCGCTATAAAAGCAAACTATGCCCCCCAGACTGGAATGGTAGACCCTCAAGCTTTGGATAAAGTAACAAAGGGGATGCAGCAAAATTATCCTCCCGCCCCATTCACCACGTCTCAGGAAAATTCCGCTCCTTCTGTAATGCCCCAAACCACCAAAGAAGCCACCCATGAGAAAAGCGAACCTGAAAAAACCAAATTCTCAATAAGAGCTATAGTACCGCTCATCAGCCATCATTTTAACAGAAATTTTGAACACGCAAAATATGATCATGGTGGAACATTTGATCAGACTAAACCTGTGTTTAATCCTAATGATGGGCAATATTATGCCACATATGTGCCAAATAATAAGCATTACAATGAATTCAATCCCGGCCTCATTCTTGAAGCATCGATAGACAGAAGTGATAAACACACCAAAACATTTAATTTTGACCCACGTGATGTTGGGGTATTTGCTGGTGGCTTTAAAAACAGCTACAATGATACAACAATTGTCGGAGGAGTTAATTATACTCCTTTTAATGCAAAGCTCAAAACAGAGCAACTTGGTACTTTTATAGCAAAATTTGGTGCCAGCGCAGGAGTGGCATATACTCAAAATGGCAGTTATCGTAGGGATGGTCCAAGCATCGGAGATTTTACAGCATTAGCAACCGGACTTGCCATAGTAGAACACCAAGAAACCGGTCTTGGTGTTCAGCTTAATTTTTTACCACCAATTAAAAATGATGGCATGGTTAGCTTCGCTCTCTCCAAAAGCTTTCGAGGATTATAATATATTTTCCTCCCCGATTTAATCGGATGAGAAGTACGAACTACGAGGTACGAGGTACGAACTACGCCCGATACAAAGCCCCGCCCGTAACCGCGCGGATTGCACCGGTTGTGGTCGGCAGTGAAAGCGGCAGGTTTTTAAGCGAACGGATAGCGAGGAAAGCGAATGCCTGCGCCTCCAGTGAATCGCCAGTCCAACCCAGCGATTCTACAGGATAGACATTTTTAAATCTGCGTCGCAGCGATTGCATAATGGCAGGATTCAAACGTCCACCACCACTTACAAACCATTGCTTGGCTGGTTTGGGAAAAAACTTTGCCCCAGCCTCCACCGCAGCAGTGGTAAATTCGGTGAGTGTTGCCGCGCCATCAGCAGACGACATATGCTCTACAGCTTCAAAAGAAAAATAATTACGGTCGAGTGATTTGGGCGGATGCTTGGCAAAAAACCAATCCTTCAGCATGGATTCAACAATGGCGTTATCCGCTTTACCAGCAAGGGCAAGCTTGCCATCGACATCGCGATCATTCGCAGTATGCTTAAATGCCCATTCATTGAGCAACACGTTCCCCGTTCCCGTATCAAACGCCAGAATATCCATCGCCATCAGCTCATGCGAAGTATCTTCCGAACGCCCAATCCATGTCACATTGGCAATCCCGCCAATATTGAGTATCGCCACTGGCAGATCCATATGTCGCGCTAAAGCCGCATGATAGAGTGGCACCAGCGGCGCGCCCTGCCCTCCGGCTGCCACATCGCGCCTGCGGAAATCGGAAACAACGTCAATCCTGGTTTTTTCAGCAAGCAGCGCACCATCACCAATCTGCCATGTCAAATGCTCATCCGGACGGTGTGAAACCGTCTGCCCGTGAAAGCCGATAACCTGAATTTCCTTAAAGCTTAAATTCGCCTTTTTCAGCAATTCCCGAACCACATCCGCATGTTTCAGGGTAATATGCTGTTCGGCAAGCAGCATATCACCGCGCCCATGCACAGCCTCACGCAGCGATTTCTTTTCATTTTCATTGTAAGGAATGGTGATAGAATGGCCAAATTCAATGATATGCTCACCGTCACTGCGGATAAGAGCGGCATCAATACCGTCCAGCGACGTACCGCTCATCAGCCCCAACGCCCATTTTTCCTCGTGTTTCATTGCCAACCTCACTACTTCATTTTTACTTCTTTCGCTTCTCTACCTACGGCAGAGGCTGTCGTCCCCGCCCAACCTTGTTTGAAAGAATTGGCGGGGATCTTGAGCAAAAATCACCGACAGAACTTATGCCCCCAGATCCCCGATTAAATCGGGGATGACAATTCCCTAGCTCTCTAGCCCCTTAATATTGCTATACATTTTTATAGAAACATATATTATCTCTTCATTTTAAATCCATCTCATTAATAAATTGATAATAATTTACAATAATAATACGTACTATGGCAAAAGCAGAACCAGTTAAGTTTAATTCCGAATTTTTGCAGGTGATGCAAAGCCGTGGATTTATCCACCAATGCACAGATGCGACAGGTCTCGACAAAGCTTTAAGCAACAACCGCGTAACCGCTTATATCGGCTTTGATGCCACTGCCCAAAGCCTGCATGTGGGAAGCTTGGTGCAGATTATGATCCTGCGCTGGCTGCAAAAAACCGGACACAAGCCTATTGTCCTTCTCGGTGGTGGAACCAGTCGGGTTGGCGACCCATCCGGCAAGGATGAAGCCCGCAAGATGCTCTCTGAAACCGACATCAACCGCAATATAGATTCAATCCAGAAGCTCCTTGAGCAGTTCATAGATTTCGGCTCCGGTCAGAATGATGCAATTCTGGTCAACAACGCCACATGGCTGGAGAAACTCAACTACATTAATTTCCTGCGCGAATATGGAAAGTTTTTTTCCGTAAACCGAATGCTGACACAGGACAGCGTCAAATCCCGTCTTGAGCGCGAGCAAAACTTAAGCTTCCTTGAGTTTAATTACATGATATTGCAGGCGTATGATTTCGTAGAGCTTAACTCGCGTTATGGCTGCACTTTGCAGATTGGCGGTTCCGACCAGTGGGGCAATATCATCATGGGTATTGACCTCAACAAGCGCATCGAATCGGCAACCAGTTTCCAGCCAATGGTTATTGAGCAGTCCAAGGACAAAACCCTGAAGGTGCTGGAAGTGCAACCGATGATTAAATCAACACGCACCGACCCGAAGGATTACACACAGGAAGCCTTCCTTAATTTTATGGGTGAAAGCAGTAAAAACCTGTATGGGCTTACCACTCCCCTACTCACCACCAGCAGCGGTGCGAAAATGGGTAAAAGCGAAAGTGGCGCGGTGTGGCTGAATAAAGATATGCTCCCCGCTTATGATTACTGGCAGTATTGGCGCAATGTGGAAGATGCCGATGTTGGGCGTTTCCTGCGCCTGTTCACCGAGCTGCCACTTGCTGAGATAGAAAAGCTGGAAAAAGCAAAAGGCGCGGACATCAATGAGGTTAAGAAAATTCTGGCAACCGAAGCAACCAAAATATGTCATGGCGAACGTGCTGCAAAACAGGCAGCCGAAACTGCTAAGAAAACTTTTGAGCAAGGCAAAATTGGTGAGGACATTCCGGTTTACATCCTGCCTGCAGCAACTCTCGGCAAGGGTGTCGCAGCTTATGAGCTGTTCCGCCTGTCAGGGCTTTCTGATTCCGGTGGCGAGGCTAAAAGGCTGATACGTGGCGGCGGTGCAAAAATCAATGACCAGAAAGTCGAAGATGAAAATATCAGCATAACACCGGCAAATTTCAAGCCAAACGGCATGCTGAAACTTTCCTCCGGTAAGAAAAAGCATTTGTTGGTTAAGTTGAAGTGATACACACAATCCTGCGGGCGACATAGTCGCAGCGCAGGATCTCGCTCAATTGGAAACAGATCCTGTGTCTACAATTCTGCCTTCTAGGCTTCTCTTCCCTAATCCCTAATCCCTAATCCCTAATCCCTAATCCCTAATCCCTACTAAAATAGCCCATAATACCCATAATACCCTGCTTTCCCCAAAACCACCAGTAACATGGTGAGCTTTGCGTTACCTCCCAGAAATCCGGAAAAAAGCGGCAGGAATTTAAGCAGCGGCAGCCAGGTAAACAGCATAAGTATCATGATATGTTTAGAAAAAAACCGCGATGCCTTGTTATATTTTTCTATACTGAGGTTTTTCTGGTTGCCGTCCAGTTTGTATATTTCTGCAATCCAGTGTCCTACCACATAACAGATCGCCGCGCCAATCGTCGAACCGAGTATAGCAAGTGCCACGGCAATATTCATGTCATGCCCACCAAACCCTTTCATGGCAAAGAAAGTCGGGTCACTCACAAACGGAATAAAACTGGAAACTATTAAAGACTCAACAAACACATCCAGATAGAAATTCATCGCCAATTCCAGTCTCAAATAATATTTAAGATTTGCGCGAAATCACAAACTCCGCCAGATCCCGCAAATTATCAGCTTTCTTATCAAATACGTCAAGATAGGAAATCGCCTGTCGCACCAGAATCTGCGCGTGTTCGCGGGCGCGTTCAACTCCCATGCTCGAAACCAGTGTTGCCTTGCCTGCGATTTTATCCTTGCGCACGCCCTTTCCAGTCTGGATACGTGTGCCTTCAACATCAAGCAAATCGTCAGTAATCTGGAAAGCCAGCCCCATATCATGGGCGTAGGCACGCATCAATTTGCGCATCATGTTCGGAGCTTTGCCCAGAATCGCCCCTGCTTCACATGACACCGCAAACAATTCACCGGTTTTCATACGCTGCAGGCGGATAATCTCATCCGTGGATAATTTCTTGTTTTCTGAGTCCAGATCCATCATCTGCCCGCCGACCATTCCCCAACTGCCGGAAGCTTGCGCTAAAGCTGAAATTAACTCGCAGCGCACCGCAGGGTCAGCATGGGTTTTCTGGCTGGCAAGAATCTGGAAAGCATATGTAAGCAACCCATCGCCAGCAAGAATCGCTGCCGCTTCACCAAAAACCACATGGGAAGTTGGTTTTCCACGGCGCAGATCATCATTATCCATTGCCGGCAAATCATCATGCATAAGCGAATAGGTATGGATAAACTCAATAGCAGAAGCCGTTTCCAGAGCCGAATCCATGCTCACACCAAACAGACCGCTGGCGCATACGGTTAGAAATGGGCGCAGACGCTTACCGCCACCCAGCGCGCTATAACGCATTGCTTCAACAATTTTGTCTTCCTTTAAAATACGCGCATCCGGCGAGGCAGTAGCTTTTGAATTTATGGAAATAACAGTGTTATCATTAACCTGTGGGACGCGCAGCAATTCATCCATGCGCTCGGTCAGGGAGTCGGCAACAAAAGCAATAGCATCCTGCAGATTATCGGGAAGTTTTATGGACATAAATCTCTATATTTCTATATATTATCGAAAGGTTTGGTTGTTACAGTGCCATCCTTGGATTGCAGGATAGATTCCACTTTGAGGCGCGCGCTTTCGAGCTTCTTCTGGCAGTAATCCTTAAGCTCAGTGCCGCGCACATAATCAGCGATAGAAGATTCCAGATCCCCTGCTCCACCTTCAAGCTTGCGCACAATCGCCTCCAGCTCTTTAAGAGCTGCCTCGAAAGGAATTTCAGTTTGATTTTCTGCTGGGGATGGTTTTGTCATAGGCGTGCGACTATAATAAAAATTGCCAATAGTTGCAAGGGGAATTGAAGAATTGAAGAATTGAAGAATTGAGGAATTGAGGAATTTATAATTTTTCCCCAATTCGCCATTTCCCCATTTCCTCATTTCCTCAATTCTTCAACTCTTCAACGCCTTCACCAATTCTTCCGTCACTTTCTTGGCATCGCCAAAGAGCATCATAGTATTATCCTGATAGAACAATTCATTTTCAATTCCGGCGTAACCCGCTGCCATCCCGCGTTTGATGAAAATAACAGTTTTAGCTGCACCCACATCCAGCACCGGCATCCCGAAAATCGGGCTGCTCGGGTTATTTTTCGCCGCCGGATTGGTAACGTCATTCGCGCCAATCACAAAAGCCACATCGGTAGTTGCAAAATCGTTATTTATCTCTTCCAACTCAACCACCAGATCATACGGCACATTCGCTTCGGCAAGCAACACGTTCATATGCCCGGGCATACGCCCCGCCACCGGATGAATCGCATAGCGCACAGTGATGCCTTCTTTTTCCAACTCCTCCGCCATCTCACGCAGCGCGTGCTGCGCCTGCGCCACCGCCATTCCATATCCAGGAACAATGATAACCGAGCCGGAATTTTTAAGCAAAAACGCCGCATCTTCCGCGCTACCACTTTTAACCGGCTTATCACCGGTTTCAACATTTGCCACAGAAGCCCCAGCCTGCCCACCAAACCCGCCGAATATCACATTGATAATCGAACGGTTCATCGCCTTACACATTATGTATGAAAGAATCGCGCCACTCGCACCCACCAACGCGCCGGTAATGATAAGCAACGGATTGCCAAGGGTAAAGCCAATGCCCGATGCCGCCCAGCCGGAATAAGAATTCAGCATGGAAACCACAACCGGCATATCCGCCCCGCCAATCGGAATGATAAGCAGAACACCAATCACCAGTGCCAACAGAACCATCAGCGCGAATATAAGTTTTGCTTCACTTAAGCAGAAAATCACAATCAACAAAACAATCGAAAGGGCGATTAAGGCATTTACCATATTTTGTCCGGCAAAACGCAGTGGCTTTCCCGAGACCAGCCCTTGCAGTTTAGCAAACGCGACAATAGAACCGGTAAAAGTAATCGCGCCAATAACCGCGCCAAGACTCATCTCCAGCAAGCTACCTGCATGGATACTCCCCTTATTGCCAATGCCGTAACTTTCCGGCGATAAAAGCGCGGCAGAAGCAACCAACACCGCTGCCAAACCAACAAGGGAATGGAATCCGGCAACCAGTTGTGGCATGGCGGTCATCGCAATTTTTTTGGCAATCACTGTTCCTATAATCCCACCGATCATAATCCCGAATAATATCAGCAGGTAATTTTCGATAGCAGGCATGGCAAGGGTTGTAATTATGGCAAGCACCATCCCGGCAATACCATATATATTCCCGCGCCGAGCAGTGGCTGGCGAGGAAAGCCCTTTAAGTGCGAGTATGAACAGGACGGAAGAGACTAAATATAACAAAGCGGAAATATCATTCATAAATACACATTGAGGCTGGTTAAATTGCACATATGAATACACTATCTCCCCGGAATGTGGCAATGACTTTTATAATATTTGAGTTTCTTATTACTTACGTGGTAGCCGTGGCAAGCGTGATAGTCGTGATAACTATTCACGAATCACGTTTATCACGAACCACGACTACGCAATTGTCATCAAATCTTCATATCTTCGCAACTTGTATAAGATGTTTTGCTCTGCTATAGTGACTGCTCTAAACATCAATGACCAAGGAAGATATGCCTACCAGCCCGGATGTAACCTCCAGAGTGAACGCCCTGCGTGAAAGGCTTGAAAAAAGCAAGGTTGGCGCATCTAAAAATCTGGCTGGGTTTGTGGCAACAGAATCTCCGGCAAACAATAATATCACCCTCCCCTCAGCCTCACTACGTGCTATGCTGGCACGGGTGAAGATGGGACAGGAAAGAACTTCAATCGTCCCCCAGATGCTAGGAATACAAAACTCCAAAATACCACAAACCATTTAATCAAACCTGATGAATTCACTCCGTCCTGATCTTAGAGCCATCGCCGATATGATTGCACCATCATCAAATCTGCTTGACGTAGGTTGTGGCGAAGGCGATTTGCTGGCATTCCTGCAACAGGAAAAGAAAGTTTCCGGGCGCGGAATCGAGCTTTCGCAGAGTGGTGTCAACCGCTGTATAGGGCGTGGTTTGTCGGTAATTCAGGGAGATGCTGATATCGACCTTTCCTACTATCCAGATAACGCCTATGATTACGCGGTTCTCAGCCAGACCCTGCAAACTCTGAAACATCCGAAAGAAGTGCTTGAACATATGGTGCGGATAGGAAAACATGCGGTTTTATCCGTGCCTAATTTCGGGCATTGGCGTAATCGCCTGTATCTGACCTGCAAAGGGCGCATGCCAGTCACCAGCAGCCTGAGCTATCAATGGTATGACACACCGAACATCCATTTCTGCACTATTATAGATTTCATCCGCCTGTGCGAAAGCCTGAATTTAAAAATAGAAAAAAGCATCTATGTGACCGAAGCCGGAACTTCCTCCAACGTTCTCGGCAACATTAAATTCGCCAATTTTTTTGGACAGCACGGCATTTTCATGGTAACGCGCTAACCCTTGTCACCCCGTATTTACTCTTGTCACCCCGCACTTGTTGCGGGGTCTGGGGCAACAAATTCCGTCTTTGGTTTTTTCTCCAATAGATTATTCTGGATAATGATAGTCAAAGCTGTCAGGATTGGTGAATTTCTGCGAGCCTTCAGCTTCGTCCCTGCTGCGCTGGCGTAGTTCGCTGGCAATATAGATGGCTATGGTGTGACTTTTCTCCAACTCTCTCACGAACATATCGATCGTTTCTAATTCATTTACGGTCAAAGTATGACGTTTATCATTCTGATAATTATAGGCAATAGCCATAGAATGTGATAGTATGCTGAGAGCTATTTCAATTGGTAGCATTTTCCTGATGTCGGAATTTCTGTCGAAAAACATTTCTCTCTCCCTCGCAAAAACCACCAGTTTGATTGCTGGCGGCAGGGGAGTTAAGAAAACCTGTCATATGAAAGGTTCGCACATGCCTTTAGCTTACGCCTGAACATGCGCATGTGCCTCCCCGACCAGAGGTTGAGGAGTACAAGTGACGGTTGTACAAACCGCATATGACAAGGGTTCTTACGCCCCAAAGCCGGGTTCCCCAGCTTCAAGTTCAGGCTAACATATTAAATTGGATGGTCAATTATTATAATTCCAGAGCGGTTCAATAAATTATTAACCCATTAATTTGTCATACCGCACTTGCCCAAGTATCCGGAGCAAAAACTACAGTCAGTGGGCTTTACCCCAGACCCCGTTATAAAAACGGGGTGACAAGAAAAATCAATATGTTAATAATTTATTGAACTGCTCTGTTATAATTCCCTCTGACATAATTCTGTCATGCCACACTTGTTGCGGCATTTGGGAAGAAAAGCATGACTTTTCTCGACAGGAACGGCTGTTTTGCTTGTTTTTATAAAAATTGTCGGGTGGGTAGCATTTAATAATTATAAATTAGTAAAATATTATATAATTATCTGTATATTAAGCTTTGAAATTTTTATTAGGTTAAGTCAATGGCTCTGAAACACAAAAATAAAATAAAAGCACTGGCAATAATCCTTTTGATTATTATAGGAATATTTGAAGCTACATTTTTTTATGTAAGCAATTTAATAAAACCAGAATATTATCAGGAACAGGTTTTAGAGGCCATAAAGAAACAAACAGGTCAAACCATAAAAATTAATGGTGGCTCGCGTTTTTCTCTGTTTCCATCTCCAAGGTTGGTATTTTCTGATCTGGAAGTTGATGTTACCGCCAGCACCACCCCATCATCTCCTGCTTTCTCTATCAAATCAGTCGAAATTTATATTGAGACAGCGTCGATACTATCCCGCCAGATGCGCATCTCGCATGTTTCTCTGATAAATCCAGTTTTATCGGTGGAACGTGCCAGCGATAACATCGTGCATTGGGATTGGTTGAATCTGAAACTTCTCAAACTGCTGGATTCAGGAAAAGGCGTATCTTTGCCTATGTCTATAGTTGATGGAACCTTCAGCTATACTGATACGATAAATAGAAAAAATATTTTTATCGAGGATATCGATGCTGCCACCAACTACGGCACAAAAATATCATTAAACGGAAGTATGGAGAGCAATGGCAACCCTTATAATTTTGTTATTGACAGCAAAGCGATGGATCTGAATATCGCTGCAAATCAGTTCCCGCTTAATATCAGTGTAAGCGATTCTAACAATAATACCCTTGCCGTCCAGAGTGTAATTGACGCCTCCGCTGATTTACCAATAGTTACCGGAAAATTCGATGCCAATTCCGATGACCTGGAAAATTTCCTACAAGGTGTGGATGGTGAAGATGATGATGATGCCAATCATATTGTCATGTCCGTTTCTATTAATGGCAAATGGGAGTTGCAGCAAGGTATACTGCAGATGCATGATGTAACCATGAAAGGCTTGAATTCCGAAGGAAAAGGAGAAGGAAGCATTAGCTGGGACAACTGGTATCCTACCATATCGATAAATATGGATTTTGACTCTATTGATTACCTGATGCTAAAAAACCTGTCTCAAGTTAAGATTACTAAAAAAGCAATAAAAAAACCGGATTTATTCTTGCCTGAATATAATCAGGATATGGACATTTATAAAGACAACCCGCTTCCTGAAAATGTCGAGTTAAAACTCAACGTTCGCGCAGAGAAAATCGTATCAGGAAGTGAAGAATGGAAAAATCTGAACTTGAACGCAGTGCTGGATAAAGGCGCGTTAACCATCAACCAGTGTGATATATATCTGAACGGTGAAGGAATGCTCACCTTGTTTGGCGTAATTTCTCAAGGTGGTAATGGCGATTTGCGTTTTGAAGGAAATATCGAAGCCAAAGGCAAATCACTGCGCGATGCCATCACCATGCTCTATCCGTCAGCAACCGACCTTCCTGAAGTTGGAACTGGAGAATTTACGATTGGTGCCAATCTATATATAAATAAAAGTCAGATTCGCCTGTTTGAAGCGGATGCAGTTGTGGACGGAACTCCGATTCTCGGAACAATAACCGCTCATCTGGAACCGGAACTTCGCCTGGAAGCAAAAATCAGGCTTAAAGATATTAATTTTGACAGAATCCGTGATATGCTGCGTGAAAAAAATGCCGAAGCGGACAAAAAGCGCAGAAGTGGTGAGCATGATGAAATACAACCCAAAGTAGCTGGTTTTGATTGGTTGAAAAATTTAAGCACCAGATTAGACGCTACCGTATATATTGACAATTTTCAGTTCATGGAACGTGAAGGCGACCGCGTATCTTTCTCGCTTTATGCTTACAATGGCGATCTGCGCATATCAAATATGCAGCTCACTTATTCCGATGGTATTTCTGAATTGAATGCCACTATGAATGTAAAAAATTCAATACCGAACATCAGCCTGATGTTAAATGCCGACCAGATAAATACCAGTTATTTTAATCTTGACCATAACACCGATACCAAAGCCACCGATAACGCTAATAATAAAATCCGTAAGAAATCGGTTGGTAAATTCTCCGAATTGCGTGATATGTCAGAAGATACCGCTGTTCCGGTGGGATGGATGGACAGTTTTAACGGCGTATTCGATATTACTTTACGCAAACTTATCCATGATAATATTTTGATCGAAAAAATTAAATTCCGCGGCAAGGTTGATAACAAACGGCTGGATATCCAGAGATTATCTTTTGTCTATTCGCAGGCTCAAAGCAACGTAACCGGTATTCTTTACGGCGGAAAAATACCAGGAATCAATGTCAGCTTCACCATGAGCAATGCCGATATTTATGAAATGCTTTATCCACTGACAACTATTCGTAACATCAACGGCTTTGCAAGCCTCAGTGGCGTTATCACCACTAATGGCTGGAGCTTTTATGAATGGCTGAATCACATGGACGCAAAACTTTTGATCGCTGCCAGAGGTGTTAAAGTTAAGGGAATCAATCTGGCAGGCGTAAGCAATGTAATAGACGTTGCCAGAACTTCTGCCGACGTGTTCAACAACGTTAACAATGTCCTGACTAATGGCACTACAGAGTTTTTAGTAGACGGTTCTTTAAATATCAAAAATGGTGAGCTCCGTTCTCCTAATCTGAACATCCGCTCTGGCCTTGTCACCGGTTCGATTGTCGGCGGCACAAAACTTGAAACCCTTGAAGGGCAATTCTCTATATTATTCCGCTTTGGTAATCTGCTGTCCGATATCACTCCTACCATGATTATCCAGCTTTCAGGAAAAGTAGATAAGCCTGACATAAAAGTTGATACTGCGTCTTTAGAAGATTATGTTGCAAGACGCAACGTCAGCAAATAGGATTAGCTAATGAATATAGTGCAGAAATCTGCGGAAATTAAATTGATGGAGTTGCTTGGGGTCATACGCGATCCCGCCGGCTGGCAGGTCGTGCATTTCCACCTGAATGAGCTGCTCGAACAGTATAAAAGCGAATATCAGTTTAAAATTGCCGTAAACCTGATTCATGACCTGTTGAAAGGTTATGAAGGCGGCATCTACCAGATGGTTGACAACAGCATTGTCGTCATTTGTGCCGAGCTGGATAGAAATGTTCTGAATAAACTGATTTTCCAGTTACGCTATCTGTATATGGATGATCCGCTGAGCTACTCGGAAGATGGCGGGGAAAACAGAGACTTCTGCACAGTATATGATCTGCGCGTACAGTGGCAGGAATTTATGGATATGTGCGGGGGCAGAATGGCACTACTTGTTCGTAGAAATTCAGCTCCGGAACGCCATGACCGCGAAGTGTCTAACGCAGCAGATAATACGGTTAGCCAGCGTAATATAACTGCTGGCAGTGGTGATTTTAACGTGCATAGAATGGCAAGTATAGAGCGCGATCTGGAGCGTTCCGACATCCAGCGCGTTATCCGTCGCCAGCCGGTTTGCGTAGTATCGCCGGCAATGACCACCAGACGGGTTTTTGATGAGATGTATATCCACATTTCTCATCTTCGCCAGCTTCTGAAAATGGATGTAGATTTACTCAGTAATCGCTGGCTGTTCAAATATATGACGCAGCTGCTTGATAAACGTATGCTGGATTTGATTAAGCAGAACATGACGCGTTACACTGATTCTCCCATCAGCCTGAATCTTAATGTTGAGACGCTAATTTCCAACCGCTTCGCCGAGTTTGACGCGTTGCTTAAACCATCTTCCAAAGTCTCTATTGTTATTGAAGTTCCGGTAATGGACATATTCGCCGATATTCATGCTTTCCACATGGCAAGACGCGATGTGCAGAAGCGTGGCTACCGGGTTTGCATCGATGGGTTAAGCACTGAAAGCTTCCTGATGATAGACCGCGAAAAACTTGGTGTGGATTTAGTAAAAGTGCAGTGGAACGCCGATATTGAATCCGACCTCGATAGCAAGGAAAATAAAAACATAGTGAAAGCCGTCAGCGATTTTGGCAGCAACCGCGTGATACTTTGCCGCTGCGATAATAAAGAGTCCGTGCAATACGGGCAGGCTCTGGGAATATCACTCTTCCAGGGTCGCTATATCGACAGCCTCCTCTCCCCTAATACAAAAATAGAGAACTAAAAGGAGAATAGAGACCAAGGAAGAGGATTTATTGTTTTCTTCCTACATCCGCTTGGCAAATCTCACCGCAAACGTATAGCTCATATCACGTATCATTGGTAGCAACTGCCAACCCCGCCACCACCGCCACCACTCGAAATAAAGCCACCACCACCGGTTGGGTTTGGTGGAGGACTACCGGAATCAGGCGGCGAACCAAATTCATATGCCCCGATGTCAAACGCAGCGCCAAACGGACGCGCGCCACCGGCATGATCCCATGTAACTTCAGAAACACCCTTCCCCTTGTCAATGGCGGGGGAGCTAGGCTGAAGCTGGAAATTCGGCGTGCCGTTAAGCACGAATAGATCCTCCACGCCTTCTACGAATGTTCCTGACTCAGGATTAACGAATTGCGGGTTGACCGTATTCACAATATTTCCTGATTCAGTGTATTTTCCTGCACCGTCTTTATCGATGCAAGTAGTGTTCCCTGGTGCTGTTGCGTAACAAAGATTGTTTTCAAAGACATGACCGCTACCACCACCTTCAAAATCGATCCCTTGTGCGCCGCCATCAACCTGAGCGTTTTCATATAAAATATTGTTGATTATCCTCATATTGGCGACACCCTTCCACAAAACAATACCAGCACGGTGATTTTGATAAGCAATGGTATTGTTGGCAATCAGCCAACCCGATGCACCAGAGTAGCTGGGATCAGCGTGTCCGTATTTTCCGGATCGTACGCGTAGGCCGCCACCTGAATGCCATAGGCAAGATTTTGGTAGATCAGGTTATTAGTGATCGTCCATTGCGTTCCTGTCGTGTAGATGCCTTGATCATGGGTACATACGGTGCCACTGCCGCCACTATTGGGCGCATGGAGCTTTCCTACCGAGCAGCCTGCAAAATCCCCATTACGGTTGACGACATTGCGGTCAATCAGAACATTTTTCCCAAAGCCCACTATTCCCGAGAAATAGTGATGATGAATCCAGTTTCGCCGGATTACAATGTCATGGGCATTGATAAAATGAAAAGCTACCGTCCCTTTCGTAATCTCAAACCCCTCAATCGTGAGCCAACCGACGGGTACATTGGGTTTGCCTACGATTGGTTTGGCTTGACCACTTGTTGAAAGCAGGATTCTAGCATCTGTTGCCTGTGAGAAATTTATCTTTGGAGTTTCACCGGGAGCATTGAGAAGGCGAATGCGAGACGACTCCCCAGTGCCTGATTTACGGAAAACGATTGACCTAGTTTCGTTATACGTCCCACCCCTCACATAGGTCGTGTCGCCTGCAACCATCTTGTCTACCGCATGGGCAATCGTTCTCCACGGCGCAGCCTGCGAACCAGGATTGGAATCGCTGCCAGTTGTCGCTACATAGTAATCGGCAGCCTGCGCACTTCCAGCAAATGCCAAAAATGATATAATTACAAAAAGAAAGGAAGAAAATTTGTGACTATTCCGGCATTTATGGAGCATATGACTATTCCCTTATATATATCTTGCCTTTAAACCCACGCCAACGCTTAAAATTAAGACGTGAACACCCCATGATAGTAACTCACGGGGGGGGGCATAGTCAACAAACCTTTACAAAGCGTAAAGATGCCACCGCAACGTGCTTCCCTATTAAAACCCGCTCGGGCAAACCTCACCGTCAGGACCTCTCAAAATTGGGGGTACAAAACCACCACTCGGCGGAATAGATGGAAAATTCGGCGGAGCAGGCTGCCTGCAGCTTGGCGTAGCAGGAAGGTTGCAGCCATTAGTATTCACATTCAGTCGTCTATGTACATCGGAACAGGACGACCCTGCCACATCATTCACACCGGCGACAATAGCTCCACAGGGAAACTGCCCAGTCTGCCAATTCCAAAGCTGGGTTTGCGTCAGCACACCGTTTTCATAGCGGCAAAGAACATTCGCACCAATATCGCCACCATTCGTCCCCGCACGTTTCAGTGGGCTGTTTTCCGGAATGAACACTTTGCACGAACCCATTCCAGGATTATTTGTAGAGACACTGCCCCAACTGCCACTGGACGCAGGGCGGTTATTGTAACTATAGAGATTGCTTGTAACCAATGTATTATATGAACCTGCTTCCTGATTTAAACCAGTACCATTCATTCCCATAACAACCGAATCACGAACAGTTGCAGATTGCTGAGCACCTGTTGCTCCGTAAGCTGTGTCATCCAGCGAAATCCCTGTTTGACCATCTGCTCCGGCAATAGTAACGTTTTGAACTACAAGGTTAACGGCATCTGACGCTCTGATGCCGGATGATCTTGATCTGAAATCCACAATAGCAGTATTCTCAATCAGAATATTTTGTGGCGTATGGTTGAGGTCTGGTTGTCTTCTGGAGTTTAAGTAAATACCGTTGCCAGCTGAACAACCAATGCAAATGGAACCGAGTATTTTAGCACTCATGATGAGTTGTTCATGATAGGTAGCGTTCATCTCATTGAGAAACATTGCTCCTTCACCAATCGAGTTTTCAAGGATGCAATCCCTGCACGGATACATGCTGAATACGGCATCGCCAGTGCCAAGTGATGCCCCACCCGCACTAAAGCCACCTGGAATTTTCCCGCCATTGCGCGGGTTACAGTATTGCCGGCGCACGACAATGCGCTCAGATTCCCAACCGGTAATGCAGTGGCGATGAAAGAAATACCCTTCATTGCCCTCAAACAATAAGTCCTGTGAATTAAGTGCCGAAAATATCATAACGTTGGCGTACCGGTTGGGATTTACACCAATGCTGTTGCGAATCGTAACGTGATTGCTAAGTTTGATGCGGAATGGACCACCGTTGGCTACTACACCAACTCTATCTACTGACCGAGCATATAAACCATCAACGATAACGTAAGCACTATTTTGGATATCAACGGCTCGTCCAGTTCCATCATCTCTGATCAGAGCCTGGCGGCTGTTTTGCGCCATAATCGTAAGTACGCTTCCCGACGTACAGTTGGCACCCTGAACACTTATCTTGCCGGTACTTGTACCATCACCATAAGTTCCGTCAAGCAGCACCAGCGTATTACCGCACCAGGCACGACCTGAGCTAAGGGCATAGTCAAAAGTTAGCCACGGGGTGGAAGGAGATGTTCCAT
>JBBTBX010000012.1:0-19489 GCA_038043465.1 Pseudomonadota bacterium | reverse complement strand
TGCGGAAATAATAACAAAATTATTAGAGTTTTAAAGCATTATGCAGAGGTCTAAACAATATCCGAAATTAATTCCATAACCTGTCCTTTGTCATCCCGCACTTGATGCGGGATCTAGGGACAAAACCAGTGACGGAATATGCGACCCTAGATCCCCGCATTCGCGGGGATGACGCAACTTCACCTCTTCCCGAAACGCTTGCGTGTCAGAGCCAGCATCATCCCCATACCGATAGCAATTGCGATCACTGACGATCCGCCATAGCTGAGGAATGGCAGGGTCATACCTTTTGCCGGAAACAGATTCACTGCCACGCCCATATTTATCACCGCCTGCATCCCGAACTGCGTAACAATTCCCGCCACTGCCAGAACAATAAACAAATCGCTCTCACCCCACACCCGCATAAGCGCGCGTATCACCACAAACGCAAACAGGCATAAAATTATAAAGCACACCACAACTCCGAATTCTTCACCCGCCACCGCAAAAATAAAATCGGTGTGTGAATCAGGCAAGAACTGTTTCACCTCCCCTTCACCCGGCCCCCGCCCGAAAACCCCGCCATTGCGGAAGGCTTCCAGCGATTTCGCGGTTTGATAATTATCACCCGCCGATGGATCAAGGAAGCTGTTAATCCTCTTCGCCACATGCGGAAACATGTGATACGCGCCAACCGCACCAGCTATCCCCAAAATCCCGATAAGCATCACCCAGAGCATAGGCAGCCCGGCAAGGAAAAGCTGGAACGCCCACATAATACTCACAGTTATGGCCATCCCCAAATCCGGCTGGATAAGCAATAAAATCACGATTAAAGCATAAAGCCCAATGGCTACCCTATAACCAGGAAAGTCAACCCGCCTCTGGCTTTCCGAGCAAATCCACGCAATCACCACTGCAAAAAACGGCTTCATGAATTCCGATGGCTGCACCGAAATCCCAAGCAGATTTATCCAGCGGCTTGCGCCCTTGGTGGAATCGCCAAAAAATGGCAGAAGCATCATCAAAAACACACTCGCCGCAAGCCCCAGCACCGCCAAACGGCGGATCAGTACCGGCGGAAACATGGAAACCACCAACATAACAACAGTTCCCAGCACGAGGAATATATTATGGCGATGCACAAAATAAAAACTGGGAAGGTCAAGCCTTTTGGCAACTGGCGGGCTTCCTGCTGCAACCAGCACTGAGCCAACCGCAATAATCAGCAGAATAGCTGATAGATTAATCTTATCAACTGTCCACCACCACCTGCCGATAATTCCAGTATTCCTACGGTCAAGAGCCATTTATTTTCTCCACCAATTCACAAAATACATCGCCCCGATGCTCAAAACTTTTAAACTGGTCAAACGAAGCACAGGCTGGCGATAATAACACAACTCCTGAATAATCTTTCTTACTTCCCGAATCCCGAATCCCGAATCCCGAATCCTTATCTGCAACTTCAGCAGCCCTCGCAACCGCAACCTCCAACGTCCCACATTGCGTATAAGCAACTTTCCCTTCCAGTGTTTTTGCAAACTCTTCTGCCGCTTCACCAATCAAAAATGCATGGGTTATTTTCGAGAAATACTGACCAAGACCAGAAATTCCGCCATCTTTTGCTTTGCCGCCTGCAATCCAGTAAATATTATCATAAGCGGCAAGAGCATTAGAAGTCGCATCAGCGTTGGTTGCTTTACTGTCATTTACAAAACGCACGCCCTTAATTGTTACAACCAACTGCATCCGGTGGCGCAGCCCGGCAAAACTCTGCATAGCGGCATAAATTTTTTCTGGCGCAACACCAACGGCGCGACAAGCAGCATAAGCCGCCGCTGCATTCTGCCAGTTGTGCTTGCCGGTGAGAGAAGCAATAGCGGTAAGAGGCATTAGGGATTGGGCATTAGGCATTGGTGAAGTTTTATCGTGGAGAACCCCATCCTTTGCATATACACCTTCTGCAATTTCCTTATCTGCCGAAATTTTTATTATCCTTGCTTCCCTAATGCCTAATGCCTCCTGCCTAATGCCTATATCAACCACTGCCACATCCCCCGCCGTTTGCCTATCAAAAATATGTTTCTTGGCAGCTATATACCCAGCCATGTCACCATGTCGGTCAATATGGTCAGGAGTGATGTTAAGCAGCACCGCCACATTGAAGCGCACGCTTTTAAGAAGGTCAAGTTGGTAGGATGACATTTCAACAACATACACCCCGCCTTTTCCAAGTGGTGCCAGTGCCAGTGCCGGAGTTCCCAGATTTCCACCAATTTCACAAATAACCCCAGCTTCCTTAAGAATATGCCCGATCAAAGTTGTAGTTGTGGATTTCCCATTAGTTCCAGTAATGCCTATATAGGTCGCGTCTGGCTGCGTGCGGAATAATAGCTCCACCTCGCCAATAACCGGAACATTATATTTATGGGCAAGCGCAACAACCGGATGCGGCGCGGGATGCGTAAGCGGCACACCCGGACTTAAAACAAGGGCTTTAAGATTTTCCCAATCCCAAGCGGATGACGGAATCTTACTTAATTCCCTCCCCCCTTGCGGGGGAGGGTTAGGGAGGGGGGATGGAGAAGAAAGGCAGTCATCCCACGCGTAAACCTCAGCCCCACCCGCAAGCAAAGAGCAGACAGCAGCCTCTCCCGCTTTGCCCAAACCAAACACCCCAACTTTTTGATTTTTATATTCCGTTACCGTAATCATTTTTATCAGTTACCAGTTGTCAGTAGTCAGCGGTCGGTAGTCAGAAACCACTAACCTTCCAATCCATAAATGTAGTTGGTGAATTATTTTTTTACCAGCTAAAAAACCAACTGACCGCTAACCGCTGGCAACTATATATAATGCTGAACCTTGTATGCGTCATTACTAAACACATACTGCATTCCGGTCTTGTTTTTCACATCGAGGAAAAGCGGAGCGCGGGCATTTACTGAAAGCTTTACACTGTCAGGGCTGCGATGCACGGAAACAATAAGCAACACCACAAGATCCCCATAAGCAATGCCAAGATCATCGGCTGTGCTACGAATATCATTCACACCGATGATATTATTATCCATATCAACCGGCAATGTGATGAATGATAATTGCAACTCGTCGAGCGATTGCAACAATTTAAACTGTTCCATTTTGGGATTATTAAAATTAGTAAGCACAAAATTCTCTTTACCAGGCATGCCTAGCAAACCGCGCGGAAAAGTAACAGCCTTTGAAACATCAATTGAGATTTCACCAAAACGCGATTGAATTGTCTCAGGAAACAGAGCCTGTGGAGTGTTTGTTCCCATTGAAACCGCTGAATGACCTAGCATAGAATAAACTCCTTTTTTCTGCCGCGCCTATCATTATAGGGCAACTTTATTACTATATTATTACTTTAACGTAAAAAATCTGAAAGCTTCAAGGAATTAATTCTAGCAAACGCTTGAAAAGACGCTTGCAATATACCTTGATTTATTGCCACTTGCGTGGATACTGAAATTAAATCGGCATTACCTATCTCCTCTTTTACCCCTTGAAAATAAAGTTTAAATGACTCGTGGCGGGTATTTATTTCATCAAACGCCACTTTATTCTGGTTGACTATCGAACGGGCAGCAATAACGCCGTCCAACCCTTGAGTCACTAAATCATACGCCTTAACCAGATCCTCATCAGAATTATTATCATGTCCTTTTTGCGCCATGGCAAGTCCGGCAAAAATCTGCTGGATTCCTTCATCGTCAGCGCGCACATTATAATTAATTTCGGTATTATCATCAGCACGTGCGATAACATCTTCCGCACTGCCCTGATAATACCCATCATCAGGAACACCATCCACCTCCAATGTTGGAAACTTGTCAGGATTCACAGGAGGAACATCGGTACGAGTTCCACCGAACAAAAACCTTCCTTCTAAACTGGTATTAAGCTGACTTACCAGTGACTGCCACGCTCCCTTGATTGTCTCAGGAAAAGCGGCACTGTTTGACGCTGCATTACGCCTCTGCGAAATCAGGTTTCTAAAATTTGAAGCAGTTTCAATAACCTGTCCCAACGTGTTATCCGTGCTGGTAATACGTGTCTGCACGATTTTATTGTTATTCAGATAGATATCTGTTTTGGCAATTTTATTTTCCAGTAACAGGAACTGTTCCGATTCACTGCCACCAAGACCTGCAAAATCCTGCGATTTCAAGCCGCTTGATAACTGCTGCTGCAAGTCAGCAATATTAACTTGCACCTTGCTGCTATCACGCAGCGTAGTCTGATGCAGTGCAAATGTACTTATGCGCCCTACTGCCATGGTTTCTCTCCTTTTCCTTATTTATATAGTTGTCGGTTGTCGGTTGTCAGCGGTCAGTAAAAAAGAATAGATAGTAAGTTAAGCAAGCAAGAATATAAACTAACTGACCACTGACCACTGACCACCGACTACCGACTACCGACTACCGACTACCGACCACCGACCACTGACCACCGACCGCTGACCACTGACAACTGACCACTAATTCCCTACCGCCTGAATCAAAGTATCAAACAAAGTGCTGACCACTGTAATAATCCTTGCCGACGCGCTATAAGAATTCTGATAAATTATGGTATTTGCTAATTCTTCATCAAGATTCACACCGCTGATTGAATCCGAGCGTTTATTATAACCGTCAAGCAAAGTCTGAGCGTTTTCCTTCTGGGCTTGCGAAGCCTTGGCGTTAGTCGCCGCCGCACCGATAATCTGTCCGGCATAAGCCCCAAATGGTATTTTTGTTTGACCAAGCCCACCGGCAGCAGCAAAATCCACACCTTGAATCCCCAGCTTGGCAATCGCCTGAATCACGCTGTTATCGCCAATATTACGCTCATAAGTATAAGGCGGCGGGATGCTTGAATCATTAGACCGAGGGGAAGCCGTAAGTTTTCCCAGAGAAATAAGATTAGGGTTAGTACGAAGCCTTTGTTCAACCTTAAGCGCGGCAGCACTTCCTGTTGTAAGAGTGGTACGCGCATCACCATCATCAACAAAAAAATTATTAAGCCCTAAATAATGCGAGAAGCTACGGTTAGTAGCGGCGGTTTTCGGAGTGTCATTAGGTCTGCCCAACTCGCTGCTATCCAATGAATCAATAGCTATATAGCCATTGCTATCTCCGCTTTCCAGTTTCAAATAACCTTTCTGTGTCGTGGTGTAAAGACCATTGGTTTTTGAAAGTTCCAGACCATTTTCATCAACCAGCGAAGCGACAAGCAATGGCTTAAGCGAAGTGGGATATACTATTTTTCCCGAACCGCTAGCAGCAATAGCCGAATAACGAACATTACGCATATTACTGTCATTATTATTCACGCGGTAGCTGACCGTAGAAGTAACAAGTGTTCCGCTACCGTCATCAACTGCAAAATTTACATTGATGGTATAGTAAGGAGAAGAAACATTACCACTAATGTCTGCGGTAATCGTTCCATTATCTTTAGTGCGTGTTGAATCTCCCGCTTCCACATCCATATATTTCTTGATGGCAGTCTGTCCGCCAACTACAAAAGCCCCTCCGGCACTTGCTGCGGTGGATACGGTAACGTCAAAGCTGCCTGCCTGAACATTACTTACTGTAAAAAACCGATCAAAATCACCAGTTGGAATTCCATCAATCGCTCCTGATGGTGCTGTAAGATAGACTACATCTCCGTCTTTCAGGGTTTGCGCGCCACTGGTATTTATAGTGAGCGTCTTGCTACCGGCGGTTGTCGTATAAGTTCCTGCCAAAGCCGCAGTAGGCAATGTCGAGGTTGGTGTGGCAAGGGCAACACCACCACTGTCTAACAACTGCACACCGGTTACGAACACACCGGCATCAGTTGCCGAAATATTTTCCATATTGAAATCAAAATTTAATTGCTGGAGCGAGCCAGGCAGATTAGTGCTGTTGGACACCAGACTTATATTGTTGAGATTACCCAGTTCAACTTTCGCCTGTGGTACACCGTAACTCCTGTTAATCTCATCAATAATCCCCTGTATGCTCGGTTGTCCATCTCCTACTCCGGTATCCAGCTTTGATAAATCAAGAGTCAGCGGACGTGTAACCGCTTCATCAGTATAACGTCCCGGCAAAGGCTTGCCATCACTGCCTAAAATCGCAATCCGCACCGAACCACTCCACTGGCTGTAATCATCGGCAACCATCAGATGAGTACTGGTCAGACTGCTCGCCCCAGGGAAACCAGCTCCAGTGTTATGTATGATATTCATCTGGTCACGCATTACCATCGCCAGATTATCAAGCTGCTTGATAAGATCCGGTGCCTGTTTATCACGCATTTCCATCAGACCGGCAAGTTTACCACCGCCTACATAGCTGATAATAATCTCGCTCGTACCGGCAGAAACCAGAACCTTCGCTGTTCCTATCGGGTCTCCGGCTTCATCCAGACGATATATTTCCAGAGGCGACAGCGAGGCATTATTCACAAAGCTCTCAACCGATCCTGCCGCATTGTAAGAAAGCCTGTAAACACTGTCGTCCAGCAGACTTAGACCGCTTACCGTAGATATATTTATTTCACCTGTGCTTTTTTTATAAACCTGTATATCGATATAAGAGGCAAGCTCCCTGATCAGATTATCTCTCTTATCCTGCAACTCAACAGTTGATTGTCCGACTGCGCCTTCGCTGCTGATAGTTTTGTTTAATTTATCAATTTCTACCAGGTTAGAATTTATGGAATCAGCTATCAGGCGTACGTCCTGATCCGCCTGAAAGCGCAAATCATTAAGTCCGGCTGACAAATCATTTACGCGCCCTGCCAGAGTTTTTCCAAGATTCACGGCATTAACTCTGAGCGATGAACTTTCAGGAGTTTGTGCCAAAGATTGTATGGCATTAAAAAAACTGCCGATATTAGAATCAACACTGTCTTTATTTCCGGGTTTTCCGAGTAAAATCTGGATACGGTCGGAATAATCACTAACCGTATCTCCAAAACCAACTTCCGAGGTTTGCTCACGCACGGAACGGATCAGATAATCATCAACTTTACGAGTTATATCCTTGATGCTTACACCCGCGCCGTTGCCATCAAGATATAAAGATTCCTGCTCAATTATTTTCCGACTATAGCCCTGCGTATTGGCATTGGCAATATTCTGCGACAACACCGCCAGCGACTGCCGGTTGATATTAAGCCCTGATAACGAATTATTCAGCGCAAGTGAAAGACTCATAAATTACCTTCTCGTGTCTCGTGTTTCGTGTTCAGGGATATATTCCGAACCACGAATCACTAACCACGAATCACGTTATATTGTTTTATCCAAAGTTACCGACAGAGTATTAAACGCCGCCGCTCCCGTATAACCATTGCCATTATAAGTGCGGCTCTGGGTAGTTTCTTTCACCACATCTCTGATCGCCATAACGATTTTATGGTTGATTTCTTTTGCCATAAGCAACTTGCGGTGGTTTTCGTCTAATATCCCCTGAAACACCGCTGCCACTTCTTCCAGATCCTTTTTATCGCGGGAAGGAATGCTATCCATAATATACGGATGGCGGTCGATGAGTTTGCGCTGCGCGTCAAGCGCGTTGGTCAGGAATATTTTTTCCTGCTGCAATGCTTCAATTTTCTTCACCTTCATACCACCTAGCAAATCGACTTCCTCAGCCAGTAATTGTGCCAGACGTGCTGTAAGCATGATCACATCCTGCACCTTAAAATTAGCTGCTTCCGCTTTACCAGTTATCCTTACTTCACCGCTCATTTTACTCCCCCTACATATTCTTGTTGTTTAAGAAGCTCTCCATTAACCCCACTCGAAAGCTTATTTTCTCCCATAAGCCCCCTATAAATAGAGTTATATATATTCGAAGCAATTCCCATGCCACCGGACTGGACAATCAGCTTACCATATTCCTTAACCATCAGATTTTTATAGATTTCATCGGTATCTTCTGCCCCGAATGCATCCGCCCCAACCGAGTCACCAAACATCGGCTCCATCATCTGGCTGATAAAAAGTGCCTCAAAATCCTTGGAAACTGCCTCCGCCTTTTCCGGAGTCATATTTTTCGCAGAACCCATCGCGCCCCCAGAAACACCTAATTTGGCGATCAAAGCCTGCGACATTCCTGAATCATTATTTATCAACATGTTACTACCAATCCAGCAATATAATTAAAGCGTAATATAGAGAATTAGTAGCAATCTTCATGCCACATGATTTCAGGGATTAGGCATTAGGCTTTAGGCATTAGGAAAAGTGAAGATTTGTCATACCGCCGAAGGGCGGTATCCATGTAAACAATAATACACAATTGCGGTTAGATATGGATGCCAGCCTACGCTGGCATGACGATATTCATTTCCCCAATGCCTAAAGCCTAATCCCTAAAGCCTAATCCCTAATCTACCTCGTCTTAATCTCCGCTTGCAAAGCTCCGGCAGCTTTAATGGTCTGGAGGATGGTAATCAAATCACGCGGGCTGACTCCCAGCGCATTAAGCCCCGCCACCAAATCTTTCAGGCTCGCACCACGTTTAACCACCGCCATCTTGCTACCCGGTTTTTCATTCACCGTAATTTCTGTCTGCGGAGTCACCACAGTCTGCGCGCCTTCCGGTGCAAATGGTCCGGGCTGAGAAACCTGTGGTTTTTCTTCCACTCTCACCACCAGATTTCCTTGTGCCACCGCCACTGTGTCAATATTCACATTCTCGCCCATGACAATAGTACCCGACGCTTCATCAATCACGATTTTTGCCACCTGATCCGTCTCCACTGCCAGCTTCTCAATATCGGCAAGCAATTGCGTCACATTATTGCGGTAAATATCCGGCACAGCCAGAACCACCGTTCCCGGGTCAGAAACATTGGCAATGCTCGGCCCCACATGTTCATTGATAACTTCAGATATTCTCTGCGCCGTTGAAATATCCGGGTTACGCAGCGAAAGTTTCATTTCCTGCATTTTATTCAGCACAAATTCCGTCTCGCGCTCGACAATCGCGCCACTGGCAATAAAACCGGAAGTAGGAACGCCTTTGGTAACAGTTGTTGCTTCACCCTCCGCCTTGAATCCACCAATAGCAACTGAACCTTGTGCCACTGCATAAACTTCACCATCCGCACCATAAAGTGGCGTAGCCAGCAAAGTTCCGCCCGCCAGATTTTTTGCATCGCCCATTGCACTAACCGCAACATCAACTTTGCTGCCGGTGCGGGCAAAAGCCGGAAGGCTTGCAGTAATTGTAACCGCCGCCACGTTCTGGGTTTTCAGTTCCGTGCCACGTGTATTCACTCCTTGCCGTTCCAAAAACGCAATCAAACTCTGCTCGGTAAACGCGCTGTTTTTCAGCTTATCACCCGTACCGTTAAGCCCTACCACCAAGCCATATCCCATCAGCATATTTTCGCGCACACCTTCAAAAGTGACAATATCTTTTATCCGCGAATCGGCTTGCGCCATAGATGACATGGCAATCAGGTAACTCCACAGGACAATGAGAAACATAATCGGCAGAAATATAAATTTATATAACACCGTTTCCATATCCAAGCGCGGAGACAGGGATTTATTATCATCATGTTTTGAATAATATTGTTGTGTCATATGCAAATTCCTTAATTTTAAAACTAACAACATAATGAATATGAGCAGTTTAAAGCAATTTGCGTGCCATAATAATTTTTCAGTGTAAGCCTTTACTTAGTACGGTATAATTACTATATAATCGTCGCATGTATCCCCTCTCCCGCTTGCGGGGGAGGGTTAGGGTGGGGGAATACAATATGAAAGTTGATGCTTACAGCAATATCAAAGCAGCAAACTCTACGAAAAAGCGTTCTGGAGTAGCGGGGTCTGGCGATTTTTCCAGCATCCTGGATATTTATGAAAATGACGGCGTGGGAAGTAGCAGCAACTTAAGCAATGTCGCCGCCCCCGCCTCTCTTTCCGGCATGCTGGCACTGCAGGAAATTTCCGATGAGGAAGTCCGGCGCAAGCATCTTATAAAACAAGGCGATGACATGCTCGATTCGCTGGAGCAACTTCGCCGCCGCCTGCTTACCGGTACTATGCCGATGCAGGTACTGCATGATATAAACAAACAACTTATTATGCAAAAACAAAATGTTAACGACCCGCGCCTGAAAGCAATCATAGACGATATAGAACTACGCACCGCCGTAGAACTCGCCAAGCTGGAAATGGCTGTTGCCAGTAAGTCGGAGATATAATTCCCCTAATGCCCAATGCCTAATCACTAATGCCTACTTTCACCCCTTGCGCTTAAAAAAATTCATACTATATGATTTTCATATAAACTTAAATTTTGGAGGATTTTTTATCTATGTCAAAATTCCACTTAATCCTTGCAGCCCTTACCATTTCCACTGCAATTCCTGCTTCAATATTTATTGCACCGGTTCCGGCTCTGGCACAGGAACGCCCGGCAAGTTTTGCTGATTTAGTAGAGAAATTATCTCCGGCGGTTGTGAATATTTCCACCACGCAAAAAATCAAAAACGGAAATATGATGGGGGGTATGCAATTCCAATTTCCCGACTCCCCTGAAATGGAGCCGTTCCGCGATTTCTTTGAACGCTTCGCCGGTCCGCAAATGGGTCAGCCAATGGAACAGGATGTGCAGTCGCTCGGCTCAGGTTTTATCATTGATGCCAGCGGTTACGTGATAACCAACAACCATGTTGTTGACCAAGCCTTTGAAATAACCGTAACCCTCACTGACAACAGCAAATACAAGGCGAAAATTATTGGTCGCGACAAGAAAACTGACCTCGCTTTGCTTAAAATTGAGGCAAAAAAAGACCTGCCATTTGTGACGCTCGGCGATTCCGATGCGATGCGCGTAGGCGACTGGGTAATCGCCATCGGCAATCCGTTCGGGCTGGGTGGCTCAGTAACGCAGGGGATTATTTCCGCCCGCCAGCGCAGCATAAATTCCGGGCCTTTCGATGATTTCCTGCAAACCGACGCATCTATAAACCGTGGCAATTCCGGCGGGCCATTATTCAATATCAAAGGCGAAGTAATCGGCATCAACAGTGCCATTTTTTCACCAAGCATGGGCGGTGGCTCGGTTGGCATCGGCTTTGCCATTCCCACTTCACTGGCAAAACCGGTAATCTCCCAGCTTAAGGAATTCGGGCGCACACATCGCGGCTGGCTCGGCGTGAAAATTCAGGAAGTGTCCGAAGAAATTGCCGACAGCGTTGGTTTGGAAAAACCGATTGGCGCGTTGGTTTTAGAAGTTTCAAAGGACAGCCCTGCTGATAAAATCGGCATTGTTCCCGGCGACATCATCACCAGTTTTGACGGCAAGGAAATAACCGAAATGCGCTACCTGCCGCGCATAGTTGCCGAAACTAAAAACGGCAAAACCGTTCCTATAACCTACTGGCGCAAAAATGCTTACAAAACCGCCCAGATAACCATCAAGGAACTGGATGAAAAGGCTGAAGAAGCGCAGGATGATGAGGATAACGGCAATTACGATAACCAGAAACGCAAATCCGGCAGCGAGAGCTTGCTGGGAATGAACGTTACACCACTCACCCCGCAACTGCGTTCAAGGCTGCGTATGGATAATAAAAAGGATGGTCTGGTAGTCCTTGATGTTGAGAATAATTCGGAAACAGCAAAGCGCGGTCTGCAGCGCGGCGATGTAATAATTGATGTGGGTAACGAGCCGGTGAAATCCTTTGCCGACTTGAAATCTGCTATTGATAACGCCCGCAAAGCCGGTCGTAAATTCGCCCTGCTGAAAATCTCCCGCAGGAATGAAGAAGCGTTCCTGACCCTGCCGCTGGAAGAAAGCAAGAAGTAGTTGTCAGTTGTCAGCGGTCAGTTTTCAGTGCAAAACCAACTAATTTCTGACCGCTGACCACCGACAACTGACAACTACCGAATCTTCAAAGTCGCCAATCCCATCAGCGCGAACACGCAAGCGACAATCCAGAAGCGAGTCACAACTTTTGATTCCGACCAGCCGATTTTTTCAAAATGATGGTGGATCGGTGCCATTTTAAATACGCGTTTGCCACGGGTTTTAAACGACACCACTTGAATAATAACTGACAAAGCCTCGACCACAAACAACCCGCCAATAATCGCCAGCACGAATTCATGTTTGGCAATAACGCTTATAGCACCCAGCGCGCCACCGAGCGATAAGCTGCCAGTATCCCCCATGAACACTTCTGCTGGCTGCGAATTGAACCATAAAAACCCAAGGCTCGCGCCAACCAATGCCGAACAGAACACAGCAAGTTCGCCCGCTCCCACCACAAAATTCAGTTGCAGGTAGCTGGAAAAATCGGTGCGCCCGATGAGATAGGAAATCAGCGCGAAGCATCCGGCAACGATCATAATCGGAACAATGGCAAGCCCGTCCAGCCCATCAGTCAGGTTAACCGCGTTTGACGCACCAATCATCACCAGCATGGCAAAAGGAATATAAAACATTCCGGCATCAATCAGGATATGTTTGAAAAACGGCACGGAAATATGGCTGGCAAGATGTGGAGCAGCAACCGCCTGAATCAACAGCACCGCAATCAGCGAAAACACTGCCTGCCCGATAATTTTTTTCCGCGAGGAAAGCCCTTTGCTGTTGCGCTTGGTGAGTTTTAAAAAATCATCAAAAAACCCCACCATTCCAAAACTCAGCATAGAAAACAGCACAATCCACATATATGGATTTTTGAGATCCGACCACAGCAAAGTAGAAACCGTCACCGAGATAAGAATCATCAGCCCACCCATAGTCGGCGTGCCTTTTTTGCTGACAAGATGACTCTCCGGCCCATCAAGGCGAATCGGCTGCCCTTCCGCCTGCTTGGCTTTTAACCATCTGATAATTTTCGGGCCAATAAACAGCGTAAGCACCAGTGCGGTAAAAACCGCGCCGCCACTGCGAAAAGTTATATAGCGCAGAATATTAAACAGCGAATCATGCTCAGCGAGCAGGTTATACAGCATTCTTTATTTTCTCCCCATCACTAATATTTTCTCCTCTCCCCCTGCGGGAAAGGCTGTCATCCCGCACTTGATGCGGGATCTAGGGCAACAAATACTGACAAAATTTGTTTTTCTAGATCCCCGATTAAATCGGGGATGACACCACCACCTTATTCCCTCAATTTACTTGCCACCTCATACATCTTACTTCCATGCGACCCTTTTATCAGCACCACATCATCATTTTGCAACTTAATAATACCGAGCAAATCCGCACTTTTTTCGACATGTCCGCCACGCATTTTTTCCGGCAATGCATCATGCAGATTTTTCATTAAGCTACCTGCCGTATAAACTTTGTCAAACCCTTGCTGAATTAAATTTTCTGCAAGGCAGGAATGCAGTGTGGCTGCGTCTTTCCCCAGTTCCAGCATATCACCAAGCATTGCAATTTTACGTCCTTTTTCCCCCTGCGCCTGCCACACCTCGCCTGCTTTTGCAAATGCCGCGCGCATACTCGCCGGACTGGCGTTATAGCTATCATTAATCAGCAGAATATTTACATCAGAAAACTTTATTTTTTCTACCCTGCCCCGCCCTTCTACTTCCGCAAATTTTGCAAGTTCATTTGCCGATTTTTTCACGTCTAAAGCAAGTGCCTTCACCACCGCCAGCACCGACAATGAAATAACCGCTACATGCCTGCCCATCGCCGCAATTTTATAATCGATTTTTATATCTTCGTCATCGCGAGCGAAGCGTGGCGATCCAGGCTGGATTGCCACGTCGCTTATCGCTCCTCGCAATGACGCCGAAACCTCACATCCATCAATAACAGGTTTATAAAATAACAACCGACAGTCCGCGCTTTCACTCAGCCCAAAAGTTATTTTGTTTTGAACATCGCTAAAATATGGTTGATCAGCATTTATAATGGCAATACCTACTCCCTGACCTCCAACCTCCGCCCTCTGCTCCCCGACTTCCAACCCCTCAAAAATCTCCGCCTTGGCTTTTGCAATTTCCTCTACCGAAGAAAAATATTCCAGATGCACCGCCTCCACGCAACTAATCAGCGCGATATGCGGGCGCACCATTTTAGTGAGATGTGCGATTTCCCCAGCATGGTTCATGCCCATTTCAAACACTGCGAACTCAGCGTCAAGCGGCAAATTGGCAAGGTTGAGCGGCGTGCCGATATGGTTATTATAATTTCCGCTGGTAGCATAAGTTTTTCCATGCACACCAAGTGCCAGTTTCAGCATTTCCTTAGTGGTGGTTTTGCCGACGCTGCCAGTTATGCCAACAACTTTTGCACGGCTACGCGCCCGGTTATATTTTGCTAAATCATCAAGAGCTTTATAGCAATCCGCAACTACCAACTGATTGCCGGAAATAGGAAGCTCGCGCTCAACAATAGCGGCAATCGCGCCCCGGGAAAAAGCGTCTGCGACAAAATCATGCCCGTCAAATCTTTCACCGTGCAGGGCAACATAAACGTCACCAGCCTGCACTTTGCGACTGTCAATTTCCACCCGCCACGCACACCACTCGCCATTAGCAACTCCTCCGGTTGCCTTCACCAAATCCGCCACTGCCCATAACGCGCTCATAGTTTGATACCCAGTTCAGAAGCCACTTCCTGCGCCACCTGCGCGTCATCAAATGGCAGATGCTCGCTGCCAATAATCTGCACCTTCTCATGTCCCTTACCGGCAATCACCAACACATCACCCGCGCCCAGTTTTTCCATCGCCGACTTAATAGCCATTCTCCTGTCAGAAACTTCCACGCATGATTCTTTGTCCGCACAACCTGCCAGCACCGCAGCGCGGATAGCAGCCGGATTTTCACTGCGCGGATTATCATCGGTAACAATCACAAAATCGGCAAGCTCACTCGCTGCTTTTCCCATAAGCGGTCGCTTGCCAGCATCACGGTCACCACCGCAGCCAAACACCACAGAAAGTTTATTTTTCGTATGCGGGCGCAAAGTCCGCAAAATATTTTCCAGTGCCATCGGCGTATGTGCGAAATCAATAAAAACCGTCGCACCATTTTTACTAGTCACTACCAGTTCCAACCGCCCTGAGACACCTTTTAATTTGGAGATATTGGCAAGTGTCTTTTCAATATCACCACCCACACCAACCACCAGCCCGAGTGCCGCCAGAATATTCATCACCTGAAACTCACCAACTAATGGAATCTCCACCTCATATTTTTTGCCAAACAGGTTAAGTTTAACATGCTGTCCATGCCCGCTTGGAGTGATGGATTCAAGAGTAAATTCGCTGCCCTTCCTGCCAAAGCCAATGATCCTGTGACTACGCTTCTTGCAAATTGCCACGAGTTCAGGAAAGCGTTTATCATCCTGACTTAGAACAGCAGTTGCGCCCTCCGGTAATAACTCACCAAACAAACGTGATTTCGCTCGAAAATATTCCTCCTCGGTTTTGTGATAATCGAGATGGTCGCGGGCGATATTGGTAAATGCCGCAGCTTTCAATTTCACCCCATCAAGGCGATATTGCGAAAGCCCGTGGCTCGATGCTTCCATCGCCAAATAACCCACTCCACCATCTGCCAATTCCGCAAAAATCCTATGTAATTCCACACTGTCAGGCGTGGTAAGTGTCGCCCCTGAATCCTGAATCCTGAATCCTGTCCCCTGAATTCCTATAGTCCCCACCGAAGCCACTTTCTCATCAGCAAGAAACATAAATTGCCGGAAAAAATCAGCCGTGGAAGTTTTGCCGTCAGTACCGGTAACTGCCACGATATTTTCCGGCTGCCGCCCATAAAAAGCCGCTGCCATTTTCGCCAGCACTAGTCGTGGGTTATCCACTCTTACTGCTATCCCTGAATCCTGACCTCCGACCTCCGCCCCCTGAACAACTACTGCCGCCCCATTCTGCAAAGCCTGCGGAATAAATTTCGCGCCATCAGTTTTTTCGCCTTTAAGAGCAACAAACACAAATCCAGATTTAACCTTAGTTGAGTCAGACGTAATGCCGGTAATCTCCACATTTACCAGCGCATCCGGCACAGAACTTATTTCTGGAATTGCTTTTACTAAATCAGCAAATTTCTTGGCATATAATTTCTTGGCAGCAAATTTCATAACACCCTTAATTCCTAGTAACTAGCAACCAGTAACTAGTAACTGACATATTTCTTATCCACAAACAGACTGGCATATGCTGCCTGCACTTTTGCCTTTTCATCTTTTTCCCGATGCACCCAGAATTTTTCCGCATCATCCTCTGGCACATCATAGCGCGGTTTGATACCCATCATCGGCCCCATCCGTGCAATCACCCTGCCCACCACCGGTGCTGCAATCCAACCACCCGTAGCAAAACCATATGTTGATTTATCCCCTTTTGGCTCATCAATCATCACCAGCACCAGATATTTAGGTGAGTCAACAGGAAAAACCGAAACAAAGGAAGCTATTTTTGCATCCGGATTATATCTACCACCAGTCTGCACTTTTTCCGCTGTTCCGGTCTTACCGCCCACGCGATAACCGGCAACATCCGCTTTTCCCCCAGTCCCATGATCCACCACCAGCCGCATCAGCCTGCGAATATTTTTTGAGGTCTGTTCGCTGATAACCCTCTCTTTTGCTTCCTTACCCTTATTACCGTCTTTAAGCAAGGTCAGTCGTTCATGCATTCCGCCATTAACCAGCGTTGCAATACCCTGCACCAGATGGAGTGGCGTAACCGAAATTCCATGCCCGTAAGAAATGGTGACAGTATTTATTTCTTTCCACTCCTGTGGAAATTGTGGGTTGGCTTTTTCTGGAATTTCAATGTCGATTGGCTTGAACATACCCATCTTTTTCAGGAACTCTTTCTGTTGTTTCGCACCAATATCAAGTGCCATTTTTGCCGTGCCGATATTCGATGAATAAGCATAAATCTCCGGCACGGTCAGCCAGCGTTTTTTTCCGTGCGAATCGCTTATGGTAAAGGTTGCAACCTTAAATGAATTGGTCGCATCATAACCACTTTTCATATTCACCACACCATATTCCAACCCCGCCGCCATGGTGAAACTTTTGAATGTTGAACCCATTTCATAAAGCCCAAGTGTCGCCCGATTGAACTTGCTGTCATCACTCACTTTTGCTGGTTTATTCGGATCAAAATCCGGAAGCGACACCATAGATAAGATTTCACCAGAATCAATTTCCATAACAATTCCGGTTGCGCCGATAGCGTTATATTCGCTAACTGCGTTAGCCATCTCGCTGCGCAACATGGATTGCAATCTTGCATCAACAGAAAGGGTGAGCGGCTCATTATTAAGCGTGGTTTCGCGCAGCCTCCGGTCAAATTGCCGCTCAATACCGGCAAGCCCTTTATTATCAACTCCAACATAACCCAGCATATGCGAAAGCACATTGCCATAAGGATACACACGCTTTTCTTCCGGTTGGAAATATAGCCCGGGAATCCCCAGAGAATTAACTTTATATTGCTCTTTCGGTGTCAAATTCCGCTTTATCCAGACAAACGACTTCTTGCCTTTAAGACGATTAAGCAAAGTCTTTGCATCAATGGAGAGGATTTTGGAAATCTTGCGCGCCACATCCGCCGCATTTCTAATTTCCTTAGGATTGGCATATACCGATGCTGTCATCAGGCTGGTTGCCAGCAGCACGCCATTCCTATCAACGATATTACCGCGTTGCAAATGTGATTCCTCAGTTTTAACCTCAACCTGTTCGCTTTCACCTTCATTGTCCGGATCAAAAATTGTAACTGTAAGTGCTTGCGGGTTTTTTATAACCGCCACCTCCACCATCCGTACGCTGATACTGGCAAAACACAGCACAAAGAAAAACCCGACACAGAGCATCCGCAGACGGCTTTGCTCAATAATTCTTTTTCCGGTGCTTTCATTAATTATAATTTTTGTGGTAGATTTCTGCACAATACTACTCACCTGTGCGCATAGCTATTGCGATAAGATGCAGGCACAGTGCGCGTGTCAGAATTCGTATCAACAGATGCCACAGATTGTTCCGGAAAAGCTATGGCAGCAACTTCCGCCACCTGCTCCACCGTAACGCTTTTACCACCGAGATATTTATCCGCCATTTTTTCCAAATTATCAGGACGAGTTAAATACGACCATTCTGCCGCTTCCACATGCAGCAACTCCCTCTCCTGTTCCATCTCCAGCGAAACCTGCACGATCTGGGCTTTGAGTGCCTGCACTTCATACTTAACGCGGTACAGCATGAATGA
Source organism: Pseudomonadota bacterium (assembly GCA_038043465.1). Lineage (GTDB taxonomy): Bacteria > Pseudomonadota > Alphaproteobacteria > Rickettsiales > SXRF01 > SXRF01. The sequence continues at coordinate 1,270 of JBBTBX010000012.1, read as the reverse complement.
TGCAACAACAATAACACTGACCCATATGGCGGCAAATGTAATCCGGTTCATAACCCGACCTCTTTCTTAAATCCACTCTCCCCTTGCGGTGCATCCTTAAATTCCCTCCCCCCTTGCAGGGGAGGAGAATCCTTGTTTTCCCTCCCCCCTTGCGGGGGAGGGTTAGGGAGGGGGGTAGATATATTATTGTGAGAGGCATCATCTCCTGACCCCCGAACCCCGAATCCCGAATCCTTACTACGAGTCATCATCCGCATAGTCGCGCTACGGCTGCGCGGATTAACTTCTAATTCTTTGCTCCCTGCTTTCAATTTCTCCGGCTTTGCCAGAAAAAAAGCGGGAGCATCCGCGACTGTTTTTCCAGAAATAACTTCTGGCAAATGCCGTGAATGCTCCCCAAGCTTACCACAACGGGAGTGGGTAAAACGTTTGACAATGCGATCTTCCAGCGAATGGAAGCTCACAACCACCAGCCTTCCGCCCTTTCCGAGCAATTTCTCGGAAGCAGCAAGACCAGACTCGATGGCATCAAATTCTTTATTTACGTAAATACGCAACGCCTGAAAACTACGCGTTGCCGGATGAATTTTTCCAGGTTTTCCAGGCATCGCAGCGCGGATAATTTCTGCAAGCTGCACCGTGCGCGTGATAGGCTCTATAGCCCGTGCTGCAACTATTGCGCGGGCAATTTTGCGGGCTGCTTTTTCTTCACCGTAATAATAAAAAATATCGGCAAGCTCGGATTCATCGGCATTATTCACCACATCCGCAGCATTCATCCCTTCTTCCGACATCCGCATATCCAGCGCACCATCACTGCGGAAAGAAAACCCGCGCTGCGCTATATCAAGCTGCATCGAAGACACGCCTAAATCGAGAACAATCCCATCAACTGAAGTCACTCCACGGCTGGCAAGCAAGCTGCACATATCAGCAAAATTTCCCAGTATCCACACAAAGCGGTTTGGAAATTCTTCAACCAGATTTTCAGCAAATTTTTTAGTGCTGGGATCGCGGTCAATCGCATAAACATTACAGTTTGCCGCTTGTAAAAGCGCACGGCTATATCCTCCCGCGCCAAACGTCCCGTCAACATAAATCCCGCCATCTTTCGGCGATAACCATTCCAGCATTTCCGGCAGCATGACAGGAGCGTGGGATCTTTTTCCGCTCACTTCAACTTTCTCCAATTCTTCAATTCCTAAATTCTTCATTTCCCTAATCCCTAATGCCTAATCCCTAATGCCTAATCCCTAATGCCTAATCCCTA
>JBBTBX010000011.1:0-111796 GCA_038043465.1 Pseudomonadota bacterium | reverse complement strand
TGGAAAACACCTCAGGAAATTTTTAACCGTTGCACTTCAAAATAGAATGGGCGTAAAATTGGAAAGTTTAACGCATTACTATATTTGTCTGCCATTGCGATCACCGGTAAGACTGTAGATTATGTATTAAATAATAATGATTTCGCTGAAAAATTCAAAAATGATGCTATTGAACTAGGGATTGTAGCCAGTGATGGAACTGTGTCTAAGAGTACGCAAAGTGCGTTAAAGGAATTTTTTGCAGATAAGGAGAAGGTGCATAAAATATCAAAAATGCATCCTCTTATTATAGATGGTTATCTTGAGGAAATGAATTCCAGATTATCCAAGTCAGAAAAATTTGAATCAAGTACATTTGAGAGAAAGGTACACTCCTTTGCTATGGTTCAGTCTGATACAGTGGATTTAGAAAGAGAAATCAGCCTGCAATATGAAGCTTTAACTTATCTTGCTGTTATTGCTATTCAAGGAAGATTTCCAGATGGTAATAAAAAAAATCTTGTAGACGAATTTAATAAAGATGCACATGCGTTAGGGTTAGTTACAAAAGATGGTATTGCTTCCAATGCTATGCGGGAAAAATTATGTGATTTCTTCATTAACTCTAAAAATCCAGAAATGCTGTTATTATTCAATGAAATTAAGGATCACTTCGAGCAAAAAAATAGAAAAAGTAGCAGTATAGGTTAGCGCATAAATATCTAAATTATTATTAAAATAAAACAAATTATTAACATGTGTCATCAAATTGTAATTTGTTTTGTTATCCTTTTAATGCTAGTCTGCCATCTATTAATTTATTTTAACCTCAGAACTTGGTTTTTGGTGTATGGCATCTAGATTTTCTGAATTAATCAGCAAAAATGCGGAAAGTTTCTTTTTTAAAGCCCGTGACGCAAAAATTGATCAAAAAGAAGCGATTGATTATCTGGCGGTGTTATCAATTAAGGGAATTGTGGAATATGGTGATATAAAGGATTGCAGTAGAGAAAAATTTGAGCAATTACATCAATTTGCTTGTGATGTCGGATTTACATCCAAGAGTGATGCTCTTGATTACTTGTCGCGTTTGGTAACCATGCGGGGTGTTAGGCGGGATAATTTAAGTAAAGCTGATATGGAATATCTTAATCAAGTAAGTGAGTCTCCCGAAGAATACGGATTAGAAATATATAAGTACACGGAAGTTTCAGAACCAACAAAAAAAGATATAAGAAATTTTTTGTTGTCCAGTCATGATAAAGATAATGCTGGAAAATCACCCATTTCTCAGGAAGATTATGATAAACTGGAACAACATCTCATCGAGGTAAACAAAGTACGTTTGGTACATAAAGCTGCCAGTAATGTCCGTTATTATATGAATGTGGGTAGTCGTAATGATATTGCTTACCATAAAATGGATGAATATCTAGCTGTTTTAGCGATAAAAGGAACAGTAGATATAGGTGATTTAAAGGATTCAGGAAATCCGAAATCTGATTGCAGTACCAGGCTTTTTAAAAGTCTGGATGATTGTGCTAGTTCAATAGGGTTTATTACTAAAACAGGTTATTTTAGCTCTAAAAAGACTATTACCCCTGGTACACAGGAAGCTTTAAAACAATATTTTACAGGTGATAAGTTAATAGAAACCATTTCAGAATCTGTTGATAAGAGGTTATTGGAAACACTCGAAAGAGTTGAAGATAGATTGAAAAGAAATCAACAACGAGGAATACAGTAAGCGTAGCTAATACTTGTTAATCAAATAAAGGATAAAAATGGAAAATTTTGAATACTCAATGCCGAAAATAGCGCATGAGCAAATAATGAGCTTTATCAGTAAGGCAAAAGAGGAGGGAATTTTTGTCGATGGTATTAGGTATTTATCTTATATAGCCCTGCAAGATACGGATAATAAATTTGAAATACGTGGTGATGAACATCAAGCAAAAGAAAATGGATTAGTAACAATAGACGACTGGCTAAAGAAGAAATCTGCTCTTTCCTATGGTTTTACTTCGAATGATGATGAAGTGATTGGTAAGGTTTCAAAATTAATGCAAAAATATTTGCATAATTTCTTTTTAGATAAAACCAATCTTTCAATAGCTAAAGAAGAAAATGATGAGACAAAAAAAACGATTGAAGGTTTATTTGATTTGGTGAGCGCACAGCTAAAATTAAAGAAAAGTTCGGGTGTTGCAGTTACCGCAGAGACGGGTGATGATTACTATAATCAGGCAATGAACGACACATTGTTACGATTTGTTACCACCAAACATGGTGTTTCTCCGGCAGCAATTAGGTATCTGGCAAGTTTATCTATTACTGGTAATGTTGTATCAGAGGTCGTAGGAACAGATGTTACCGATGTTAAACATAATGGAAATGTAATAAAAACAAGTAAGGATATTGCAATTGCAAATACTAAGCTTGTTGATGAGCTAAATGAAAGAGCAAAGCAGTTCAAAATTATTACTAAAGGCTATATATCAAAAAAAATGCGGGGACATTTAAAAACATTTCTATTTAGCGACGCAATAAATTCTTTTCCATATGAAGGCGTAGGTAAACAACAATTTAACTATGTCCAGACAAAACTTAACTCAATTAAGAGTGCAAGGATTTTCTAAAAAATTATTGAAAAACTGCTGGAAGAAGCAGCTATAGATGCAGTTTTCATCAAATTGTCATTTGTTTTGTTGTTATTTTAATGTTAGTCTGCTGACTATTAATTTATTTTAACTTAATTATTATAGGTAATATATGGCAAAGCATGGCGCAGCTATTGCAGAAATTAAACATCTGGAGAGAAAACTTACATCATTTATACGGAACGATGAAGGTAAAATCAGTCCAGCTGCGGTGAGATTTGTATCTTTGCTTGCATTGGATGGAGAAGTTAAAGACGATACTGCCCGTTTGATCGGAAGTCCAGAAATAGTAAAAAAATTACGTATAAAGGCAGATGATATTAAGTTAACTGTAAGAGGAGTTGTATCAAAAGAAACTAGTATAAGATTATCTGATCTTCTTTTAAATAACACAACTCTTAATCCGTTTTTAACATACGAGAATCCTGGTGCTGGAACAATGGGACAAGATATTTTTGACACTATTGCCAGGCAGTCGCGAGAAATACGAGGATCTGCTGTTAGTGCTTCTCGTTAGTTTTTTTATTTTATTAATGGTTATTTGGATATTTTTATAAGAAAATCGACTAATTACTAAATAATCGAAAAAGAATGGAAGAAATTATGGAACAAGAACATGGTAAAAGTGCAGTATTAGACAACGTTGCGGAACAAAATTCAGGGCAAGATAAACCATATTCGCTTGATGATGCTAGAGAGTCCGCGATATCTAAAGAAATGATTAAAGCAAAAGCTTTGTTATTTGTTAATAAAGAAGGCAGCTTGATTGTTCCAGCAATAAGATTATTAGCATCAATTTCCATAAGTGGTAAGATTTACAAAGGCATTGTAAGTACCGATAATGATTTAGTGGCAGCTCTAACCGAAAAAGCCGAACGTTTAGGCTTGATTACTAAAGGTTATGCGTCTCAAGAAACAAAGGATGCACTAAAGGATTTATTATTAAGCGGTACCGAGTTTAAGGGAAGCTATAATGATAACAGTATGTTTATGATTAAAGATCGTGAAGATAATATTGGCACAAGGTTATATGAAGAGGTTAAAGATCGAATAGAGCGTTCTCGTCAAAGATGATATGAGCAGAAAGTATCAATTTTTTAAATAGATGCGAGAGGATTATTCACTAAAATTATGAAACAAAGCAACGAAAATGATTGGCCTGATATTTTTAAATCATCAGTACATGCGCAGGCTCTACAGTTTGTAGAGATGCAGAACCCTGAAAATTTTCAAAAGGCTATAGAATATTTGGCATTTCTTGCTCTGGATGGGAAAATTCCTAATAAATTTTCCAAGGATGAAAAAATAATTGTAAATAAATTTAATACTCAGGCTCATGAATTAGGAATTATATCTGAAAAATTTATTTCTTCGGATGGTGTAAGAGAAGCTCTGTGTGATTTTTTTACTATGGATGATAATGAACGTATCAGTAAAATTGGTAGAGATATCCTAATAACTATATTTAACAATGTAAAAAGAACATTGTCTGAGATTAATAAAAAATCAGAGGTTGAGTTATCAAAGGAAAATACGGAGTCAGAAAAAATTGAGTATGTTAGGAAATTTACTACAAGAGATAAAAAACATATAGCAAACTGGCAAAAGAAAGAAAAAGTTGCTCATGAATCTAATAATGAGCCCGCCAAATTACTAGAAGATTCTATACAAAAAGCCACACCAGAATTATCAAAAAGAGACAAGAACTTTAAAAACTGGGGACGGCTCTAAAGTTACTTTAGCATAATCGCGTTATAGAGATGGTAACAAAAAATAATAGCAGTATCTGCCATTATCCGAGAAAAAAACATTGTGATAGTTGCGGCAGATGGTATAAGCACCCCTATGAACGCGACGATTGTAAAATCGCTTAAAGATAGACCTGTATCAGGCCTGTCAAGGAAGCTTGAGAAGTTGGTTTATATAGCTTTATGGATGGCGGCGGCGACATCCATTATTATAGCTATTGCCATTGTGTTTTCAGTTTTATTGGAAGCTATCCGTTTTTTTAATATTGTACCGCTTACGGATTTTCTTTTTGGTTTGCAATGGAGTCCGCAAATGGCGTTGCGCCCGGATCAGGCTGGTAGCAGCGGAGCTTTCGGGGCGGTGCCATTATTCATTGGCACTTTTCTTATTACCTTTGTTGCTATGTTGGTTGCTATTCCTGTGGGGTTATTTTCCGCGATTTATTTATCTGAATATGCTCGGCAAAGCACACGTAATTTATTTAAACCGGCACTGGAAATATTAGCTGGTATCCCCACGGTGGTGTATGGCTATTTTGCCATTATTTTTGTTGCACCGTGGCTGCGGAATATGGGAGTAGATATTGGTCTTGATGTCGCGTCAGAAAGCGCGATGGCTGCGGGTCTGGTTATGGGGGTTATGATTATTCCGTTTATTTCTTCACTCTCTGACGATATTATTACAGCAGTGCCGCGGTCTTTGCGGGACGGAGCTTACGCACTGGGCGCAACTAAATCAGAAACCATAAAAAATATCATACTTCCGGCTGCTCTGCCGGGCATTGCCGGGGCAATTCTGCTCGCTATTTCGCGGGCGATTGGGGAAACTATGATCGTGGTGATGGCGGCAGGGATGTCGGCAAACCTGACCTTTAACCCGCTGGACGCGGTTACGACTGTTACCGTACAGATTGTGTCACTGCTGGTTGGGGATCAGGAGTTCGATAGCCCTAAAACAATGGCGGCTTTTGCTCTCGGTCTTACCTTGTTTTGCGTGACATTCTTTCTCAATGTTGTTGCCCTTAAAATAGTAAAAAAATATAGAGAACGTTATGATTAGAAAATTCTTGATTATACTTTGCATACCCATGGGTCTCGTGTTGTTCTGTAATAAAATATATAAAAATGCAAAAAGCATTTGCCTGATGTACCTTTTAATGGTACATTTGCAATGATAGTATCGTTTTCACATATGGGATTGGAAAGATTTTTTAAGACTGGTTCAAAATCTGGTATCCAAGTGAAGCATTCTGCAAAATTAAGGATTATATTGGAACATCTAAACACTGCTACAAATATTGGAGATATAAATTTTCCTAATTCCGGATTACACCAGTTGAAAGGTAGCAAAAAAGGATTGTGGGCATTGAAAGTGAATGGAAATTGGCGGATAACTTTTAAATTTGAAAATGCAAATGTAAGTATAGTGGACTATGTAGATTACCACTGAGGAGTGAATTATGAAAAAGAAAAATGATATTGATACCGATGGGGAAATGTATAACCCTCCACATCCTGGTGAATCTTTACTGACTTTATATATTGAACCGCTTGGTCTTACTATAAAGGAAGTATCTGAACGTATGGGTGTAGAACGTAAATCTGTTTCGCGGTTGATTAACGGACACACCTCTATTACTGCGGAAATGGCGGTTCGTTTGGGGATGGCATTTTCGACTTCCGCTGAGCTATGGCTGAACAAACAACGAGGTTATGATTTATGGCATGCGAAACAACGGCTTCATGATGAAATAATAAATATCCAGCCATTTATAGTCTCTGCAATCTCTAATGAAAAACCCGGTGTAAGATGAATAAAGAGGCATGGCATAAAAAGCGTTTGCGTCGTGAGGCGCGTTTCCGGTGTTATGGACTTGCCGCGCTTATTGTGGCGGTGTTCATGCTGTTTTTGCTGATAGGCAGCCTTGTGCAGAGTGGAGCATCCGGTTTTATTAAGTATCAGGTAAGAATACCGGTAACTTTTAATAAATCTGATATAGGTTTAAAGGAAGATGAGAAGATTGATGAGCTTACTCCTTCCCGCTATATGCCATTGGTACGGTTCGCTTTAAAGAATATATTTGTTGATGTTAATACAAAAGATGATTTGAAAGATTTGTATGCATTGCTTGCGAATAACGCCAGCCTTGAGTTAAAAAAGATGGTGGATGCGGATAATTCTTTGTTTGATAAAGAAGTAAAAAAGGAAATATGGCTGCCTCTTTCCAGCAGTGCCGACTTGTTTTTTAAGGGTGGGATTTCTGAAAATACTCCGGAAGGTGATAGAAATCTTAATGATAATCAAATTCGTTGGTTAAAAGCTTTGAATGAAGATAAAGTAATCAGGAAGGTTTTTAATAGCGGTTTCTTTTCAAAAGGTGATTCACGCAATCCGGAAAGCGCAGGTTTTCTTGGTGCTATGGTTGGTTCATTTTTTACGCTTATTATCTGCCTGTTGGTGGTTTTTCCGTTTGGTGTGGCGACTGCTGTATTCCTTGAAGAATTTGCTAAGAAAAACCGGTTGGTGGATTTTATTGAGATTAATATCAACAATCTGGCTGCTGTTCCTTCCATTGTGTTCGGGCTTCTGGGGCTGGTGATATACATAAATACTATGGGATTACCACGCAGTGCTTCGCTGGTTGGCGGGATGACATTGGCTCTTATGATTCTACCGGTGATTATAATTACCACCCGTACGTCTTTGAAGGCTATTCCTGGTTCGATACGTGATGCTGCCCGCGCGCTTGGTGCAACGCCGATTCAGATGGTGTGGCATCATACTCTGCCGCTTGCCATGCCGGGGATTATGACCGGAACTATTTTAGGGATGGCACGCGCCATTGGCGAAACCGCGCCGTTGTTGATGATTGGGATGGTGGCGTTTATTGCCGATATTCCTTCCGGTTTTACCTCGCCAGCAACAGTTATGCCCGTGCAGATTTACCTGTGGGCGGGAAGTCCGGAAGCGGGATTTGCCGAAAAAACCGCCGCTGGTATTTTGGTTTTACTCGTGCTACTTATCGCCATGAATATGCTGGCAATTATACTTCGGAAGAAATTTGAGGTGCGGTGGTAGGAATATGACAAGCAAGATAAGAACAAAAGATCTCAATGTATTTTACGGTGCGAAGCAGGCGTTGTTTGGCATTAATATTGATATGCCGGCAAATAGCGTGACCGCGTTGATTGGCCCGTCCGGCTGTGGTAAATCGACCTTCCTGCGCTGCATTAACCGGATGAATGACACTATTGACGGTTGTCGGGTTGAAGGCGAAATAATGGTGGAAGAGCGTGATATAAACTCGCGTGAGCAGGATGTGGTGCAGCTGCGCTCATGGGTTGGCATGGTTTTTCAAAAACCTAACCCTTTTCCAAAATCCATTTATGATAATGTGGCGTATGGCCCACGCATCCATAATATGACAAAGAATAAAGGTGAGCTTGACGCGCTGGTGGAAAATAGCCTGCGTCGTGCCGGACTTTTTGAGGAAGTGAAAGATCGGCTGCATGATTCGGGAACAAGTCTTTCCGGCGGGCAGCAGCAGAGACTTTGTATAGCACGTACTATTGCCGTTAATCCGGAAATAATATTGATGGATGAGCCTTGCTCCGCCCTTGACCCGATTGCCACTGCGAGAATTGAAGAGTTGATTGACGAGCTTAAAGAACATTTCACCATTGTGATTGTTACCCATTCAATGCAGCAGGCAGCGCGAGTTTCCAAGAAAACCTGCTTCTTCCATATGGGAAAGATTGTGGAATCCGGCGCAACCAGCAAAATATTCACTTCGCCGGAACATCAGCAGACGCAGGATTATATTACCGGAAGGTATGGTTGATAGGAGTTCAGAGTGTGATGTTATTCTGCCAAAGAGCGTAAGCTAACTGAACATTAATTACATCGCTTATGGTTAAGCATGGATACCAGCCTGCGCTGGTATGACAGTGTTTTGCTAGTCACTAGCCACCAGTCACTAATCACTATTTTTAATAATCCACGCCGGTGAAATATAACCCGTCCGGTGGGGCGGTGGGGCCACCAGCGCGGCGATCCTTTGCTTCCAGAGCCTCTTTTACATTCTCCACTCCCCATTTTTCTTTGCCAACCAAGCTCAGAGTTCCCACCATGTTACGTATCTGGTGGTGAAGGAAGGATGGTGCGGAAGCGACTATGTGTATTTCGGTGCCACGGCGAGTGATATTAAGTTTTTCCAGCGTCTTTTCCGGTGATTTTGACTGGCAGCGAGTATCACGGAAAGTGCTGAAATCATGATGACCTATGAGTATATTCGCAGCATCCTGCATCGCTTTTTCATCTAATTCTTCAATTACATGCCATGCCTTTCCAGCATCCAGCCCCAGACGCGCCCTGCGGTTAATTATACGGTATATATAATGCCGCCTTATAGCTGAAAAGCGGGCGTTGAATTCATCAATCACGCACTCGCTATCTAAAACAGCTATGCGGTTTTCAGGATAGGTAGAATCAGGCGGTGGATTGAATAGATAATAATTTATGCCTTGCATAACTCTATAACTGTCAGTTTCCATATCAAGATCAATATGTGCGACCTGACCGGATGCATGTACACCTGCATCTGTTCTTCCGGCACCGATAACATCGACTTTTTTTCCTGAAAAAAGAAAAATTGCGTTAATTAATGCTTCCTGTACAGTTGGTTGGTCTGATTGCCGCTGCCATCCGGCATATGGTCTTCCATCATATTCAATAGTTAGTTTATAGCGCGTCATTTATAAATATTCTTATTAAACATTAGTTAATTGCCATTGCTCTGTTAAACTAACTATGTTGTTACTGCAAGTAAATAATACTAAATAATAAAGAATTAACAGTAATTTATTTGGGGCTGGCAAATCGGGATAGCGTTAAGTGTGAATCATCATTCTTTTTTCTCAAATTGTATCTGGGTAATATCTTCATATACCGGCAGATAAACTGAGAAAGTGCTACCCTCGCCAATATTGCTTTCAATAACCAGTGCGCCGTGATGGCGGTTCAGCACGTGCTTTACTATGGCAAGACCAAGACCTGTGCCGCCGACTGTTCTGGTTCGCGCCGTATCCACCCGGTAAAAACGCTCGGTGAGGCGTGGGATATGCTCTTTCGCGATACCTTCGCCATGATCCTGCACCGAAAAACAAATCGCCCGTTTCAGATTGCGGAAGTTCGGGTCATCCGGCATATTGGAAGTTAGTTTTACCGTCACTACAATTTCAGTATCCGGATTACTGTATTTTATAGCATTGCCAAGCAGATTGCGCACTACCTGCGCCAGCTCATCATCATCGCCCTTAGTCGCCGGGAGATTATCATTTACTTTGACTTTCAGCGTTATATTTTTCTGTTTGCATGCCCATTCAAAATGCTGTTTTTCCGTACGTACAATCTTCAGGAAATCAACTCTGGAAATCGGTGTGCTGTGCGCGTTCATTTCGATTTTTGAGAGTGACAGCAAATCATTCACGAGCTTGGACATTCTCTCCGCCTGATCACCCATAACCCGCAGGAATTCGTCGCGGGCTTTTGCGTCATCCTTAGCAGGACCACGCAGAGTTTCGATAAAGCCAATAATGCTGGCAAGCGGCGTACGTATTTCATGGCTGGCATTGGCCACGAAATCCGCCCGCATCCGCTGTACGCGCTTCTGTTGGGTAATATCGGTCATGGTAATGATAATTGTTATGCCGCCTTCTGATGGAATCGGGAAACGCTCTATAATCGCCTGAAAATCACGCGGCAATGGCTCCGGCAGGTGAAATTCAATCTCTTGCCCGTGCAGGTCTTCAACCACAGTGGTTATGGAATTCAGCAATTTGTCATTAGGAATAATGTCACGCAGCGGCCTATGCGCCAGATTCTGCCCGAAAATGTTGCGTGCTGCGCGATTGGTGCGGACAATGTCTTTGTCATCATTGGTCATGATCAGAATGTCCGGCAGTGTATCCACCAGAATTTCACGCTCGGTGATAACAGTTTCCATCTCATGACGCTTGTCTTCCCAGGAGCTCTGTAACCTGCCCAGTGCGCCAGAAAGTTGCCCGACATTACTGAGAAAACTCAAATCAGGCGCGGAAACACGTTTGTCCTGCGCGAGATCATTTACATATTCCGTGAGAGCTGAAATATTGGAGAGAAAAGGTATAACAAATATTGCCGATGTAACCATAACAGCTACATAGCCATATATAAAGTAGCTGAAATCAAGCTCTCCGAGCAGAACATATAATGAAAGCAAGACCAAGGTAGGTCCGGAAACCACCATAATTGTCTTGAGGACAGTACTGAACGAGTTAGAATGTCTACTGGAAGGCATTCCTATTTTTACCATGCAAAAACGCTGGTGGCAAATTGCTATTTCAGTTTTGTTAAATGATATTCGTTAGTCAGGTGTATTTGGGGGTGAGGGCATACGTCCAAATGCCTTAATGCGTAACCTGCGTCCACGGTATGAACCTTGAAGAATATGGTCGAAAGTAGTTGATACACTTCGAACCCAACATTATGCGGAAATTATCAAACTATCAAGCTATATGCCCAAGTTTTCAAAGGCGGCATAGTACTGTAATATGAATCCTGTGTACGGATTCGAACCCACGACCGCTAAAAATAGCTGCATTTATCAATGTTGAGAGTTTTATATGTGTACAACTTTACATAGTCATTGATTGCTATAAGAAATTACCTGATGTGGTATTGAATAGTCCGCAAAAATACTATATATTGTACTTGGCGCAGGCAGTGCCGTTAGTTCTCATTAGAGGTTGGAAAGATGTATTTATTGAAAGTAGTATTATGCGGCACTATGCACTCAAGGGCTTCTTACGAGCAGTACCCAACGATATGTTGGCAGAGTATTTTAAGCGTGATGGATTATTAAGCGACATTGATTTTAATGAAATAAGACCAACAAATATTGCACCTTTGTTTGATGCTATCCAGCAATTACCAGATAAGGCAAGGGCAAATATAGATACTGACTTTCAGGATATTTTCGCCCTTTCTTATGATACAGGAGTAAAACTTCTTTTGGATGAAAGCCGATATTGCAACATAGATTTTTTAGAAAATTTTGATTCATTAAAAGGCAATTATGCCAAGTCTTTCTGGGCTTTCCTAAATCATAAAAGTGTTTTTGAAAGCACTTTGCCTTTTTCTTGTCGTGACAATATGTCTGGAACATGGCGTAAAAGGGGTGGTTTTCCTATATCTACAGGAGTAGATTTTAGTAGTAAAAAAGAACAATTCGCAATGGCTAATTCACGATACCATCAGCCAGGTGTATAGTTCAATAGAAGAGCTTTCTAATGAACAATTACTCGATATGGTAGATTTAGAAAGTTGTGACTGGTTGCCAAATAAACAAATACTTGTTCGTGTAAGCCTAATTGCTGAAAACTTTGGTGAAAATAAAATTGTAATTCCAGACATATTGAAAGCATTGCAGGCGGTAGAGCAAATTGAAGCTGTTGTAAAATTTTATGACCCTATTTTATATAAACAACATGAAACTATATATCAGGAAATCTTCACTATAGAAATGAGTTTGCGTGAGGTTCTAACTTATATATTTCTGAATAGATTTCCAGAAAACCCTCATAATTTGCTGCAATATACAAACATAACGCCACTATACCAGGATAAGACCCTGGCTAAATACATTGACAAGCGAGCTAATGAACATAGTAATAATTATAGCAATGAATTCTTCTATCTGCTTTTTTCACATTATACCAACCTGCTTGATAATAAGAAATTAAGCGAACAAGATGTTACTAATTTACTGACAGAAACAGAAACTTTTGAACAATTCAGAAACATTATTTTGGATAGAGGCGTTCAAAATGAAACACATAAGGATTTTTTGCTTTCTATTAAAGCAATTCTAACTCCAATTGAAAATACTCGTAATTGTATTATGCACAACCGCTCTTTATCTGATGACCTCAAGTCTGATTATGAGCGTGCTAAGACAGAGTTGCTTGATAAAATAGAAAATTTCTGGGCTGGAAATTATGAAGACAGTGTTGAAAACTGGGATAGGCTTATTGAACAGCCTGTAGCAGGATTAAAAAATCTCCTGAGGGAAGTTATAACTATATTTATTGAAGACCAAATTATTAGTAATCCATCACATGCCCACGTTTTGGATAAATTAAAAAAATTGTCAGCTAAAATTAATATGGAACCCCTATCTATTTGGAACTTTAATATTAAAAAAGATAATAATAAACAGTTGATTACGGCAAATGGTAAATTTGCTAGCGAAGTTTCTGTTCCAGAATATAAAGGTAGTAAAGAGCTTACATATATTCCATTTTTTGGAACATTTGAGGTCGAAATAACAAAAGATGGATATTTATTGAAGGCAGTGAATATAGATAAAAATGTACTTGTTACGTAAAGCGTACAATGATATAGTAAAGGTGTAAAATGATTATCTCGTTTGCTTGTAAAGAAACTGAAAAAATCTGGAATGTGCAGAAATCTAAAAAATTCCCTGCCGACATTCAGGACAGGGTGCTTAAAAAGCTAAGTTTGCTGGATACAGCACTTGAACTAGAAGATTTAAGGCGTTTTCCGGCTAATCGCTTAGAATCATTATCTGGCAAAAGGAAAGGGCAAATGAGTATCAGAGTTAATGACCAATGGCGCATTTGTTTTGTATGGAATGACGGCGAGGTCGAGAAAGTTGAAATAGTTGATTATCATTGAAAGCAGTAGTGATTGAAAGGTTGTGATTATGACAAACAAATTAAAGAACCCACATCCTGGGGATATTCTAAAAACTGAACTTTTAGATGAAATAGGAATGAGCCAGAACGCACTGGCAAAGGCTATTGGCGTACCCCCTAACCGTATCAATGCCATTGTCAATGGAACACGCGACATAACCGCCGATACCGATTTGCGCTTGTGTAAGTTTTTTGGTCTTACCGATGGATTTTTCCAAAAGTTGCAGATTCTCTATGACACAAAGGAAGCCAGACAGAAAATATCCGCACAGGTAGCCAAAATAAAGCCCTACCAGCATATTGAACACAGGGCAGGGGTATAAGATGGTATCTGGAGCGCGTACCATAGAAATATTCCTTCCAGATGGTGAGCCTACAGGGGTTAAGGTTGCCCATATCCGTAATAGGAATATAGAGGCTACTTATATACCAAGAGCAAAGCTAAGTGACCTTAAATCGCGTGAGTCATTGCAAGGGGTGGGAATATATTTATTAGTAGGTTCATCTGAAGAACATGCAAAACCGCTAGTATATATTGGCGAAGCCGAGGTGGTTTATACAAGGCTTCTAAATCACAATGCTAATAAGGACTTTTGGAATTATGCTATATCCCTAACTTCCAACAGTAAGCATTTAACAAAAACGCATGTCAAATTCTTGGAATGGCTTTGTCATAATAAAGCAACTAATGCCAATAGGTGCTTATTAGAAAACGGCAATATACCAACAAAACCTTATGCGCCAGAATCAACAGAAGCTGATTTATTTGATAACTTTGATAGTATTGATTTGTTGGTTTCTACATTAGGATTAAATATATTCCAGCCATTAACTTCTACTAGGCAACCTGCTCTAACTATTTCCGGCAATACTAATACGATACAATCATCAGATGATATGTTGTTTAGAATTAAAGGACGTGGCGCAGAAGCATCCGGCAAATATACTCAGGAGGGGTTCTTAGTATTTGCGGGTGCAAAGTTATCAAAGGATTTAAGCGAATCGTTATCAAAAACAAATGTGGTTAATATTCGAGAAAAATTGATTAAGGATAATGTTGTTAATGATAAAAATGGAACTCTCTTTTTTGTAGAAAATTATTTATTTCCAAGTCCATCAGCCGCCGCAAGTTTGATTGTTGGCAACTCCCTTAATGGCTGGATAACATGGAAACTTTCTGATGGTCGTACACTAAATGATATTTATAGAAAGGCAGTTTTATGAAAGCCGTGATATTAGCGCGTGTATCAACCAAAGAGCAGGAAGATGGACATTCCATTTCCGCACAGAAACAGCGTTTAATTGATTACTGTGAGCGTAAAGGGCTTGAAGTCATCAAAGTGTTTGAAATTATAGAATCATCCACAAGGGGCAAAAGAACTGAATTTAACGCTATGTTGGATTTTGCCAAAGTCCAGAAAGAAACCATTGCTATAGTTGCCGATGCCGTAGACCGCTTCCAGCGTAGTTTCAAAGAATCGGTAATGATTGATGAGTTACGGCAAAAGGGATTGGTTGAACTGCATTTTTACCGTGAAAATATGATTATCAACCAGAATGCAACTTCTTCTGATATTCTGCGTTGGGATTTTTCGGTTATGGGTGCAAAGTCTTATGTACTTAACCTTTCCGAGAATGTGCGCCGTAGCATGGAATACATGGTTCGTAATGGCGAATGGACAAGTGCAGCACCGCTTGGTTATCTCAATGTTCGCAATAATAGCGGTAAAGCCTCTATCATACTTGACCCAGAAAGAGCGTTTTTAGTTCGTAAGTTATTTATGGAATATGCCAATGGCACAAATTCAATTTCAGGCGATTTAGCCAGAAAAGTTAAACAGTGGGGTCTTACTAACAGAAAAACAAACTCACCAATAACATCCAGCCAGATTCACTTGATGCTACAAAACCCATTTTATTATGGTGTAATGAAGGTTAAAGGAAATCTATACGAGCATAAATATGAACAATTAATAACCAAAGAGTTATTTGATAAGTGTCAGGAAGTTCGCTTAGGTAATAATAGAACCCAACAAGTTAGAACTACTGAAAAGCCATTTGTGTTTCGTGGATTGTTGAAATGTGCGGTATCTGGCAGGCGCGTTACTTGTGACCTTAAAAAAGGCAAGTTTGTTTATCTGATTTGCCGTGACCCCGAAAATCCAGAAAAGCGGTTATTTATTCCTGAAAACCAGATTTTAGAACAGATTAAGGAAGTTTTTAAGTCATTCCACTTGCCAGCCAATTTAATAGCAGCACTGACCGAGCATCTAAAATCAGGACATGAAGCCGAAAAAGACTTTCACATGGAAGCAGTTAAAAGCCTGCAAAAGGAATATGTAGAAATAAGGGATAAACTTAATGTCTTATTAGAAATGCGCCTTGATAAGAGTATTACTAAGAATGAATACGACATAAAAGCGCAGTCACTTAAAGAACGGCAGCTTGAAATTAACATCATGTCAAAGAACCATGAAAACGGTGATGATAGCTTTAAAATCACAGTGGAAGGCTTGTTTTCTATAGCATCAACAGCTTATGAAATTTTTGAAAGTTCGAAAATTGAGGAAAAACGCCAGTTGATTGGATTCGTTTTTTCGAACCTCGCTTTGAAGGGCGGAAACCTAGAGTATTCCTTGCGTAATCCGTTCCAACTAATGGTAGGTAAACACTCTTATAAAGAGTGGTCGGGGAGATAGGATTCGAACCTACGACCCTCTGGTCCCAAACCAGATGCGCTACCAGACTGCGCTACTCCCCGACACGTAACAACCACCAGAAAACGTCTGGTAGCGTTTTATAATTTATCCTTCACTCACGTTCAGGTGGCAGACTGCGCTACTCCCCGACATAGATGATCAGATTATCAGATAATTTGATGACTAAGCAAGGGTTATAAAGCAATTGCATTGTTTCGCTTAATAATCTAATAATCCAATCATCAAATCATCAAAATTCCGAGACATCTTCTTTAACCATCAACAACTAACTGTCAACTAAAATTATGTTCAAAGGCGTATATACTGCATTAATCACTCCCAAGGGGCAAATTTTTTCTCATTTGATAGAGCCTCAAATTGATTGGAAAGTGAGTTCATAAATTCTTGTTTATCACTTTGTAAATAAAATGCATTTCCTATAAATATATCACAAAAAAATGGGACTAAAACGAAATCACCTTTGGGAAGGGCTTTACCTAGCCCGTGTATAAATACTGGTGTAACAGGAATATTAGGGTATCGTTCAGCAATATGGGCAATTCCCTTTTTAAATTGCGAAATATGTTCTGGCTCTCCGCGCGAACCTTCTGGAAATAATATAATAATATCTCCATTATTAAGCGCATTGCAACATGGTTGTAGCGGGTCATAGCTCTTACTGGCTTTACCACGAGAAATTGGAATGATACCGATAATTTGTGTGGAGAACCATGCCAGCAATCGGTTTTTTAGAAAATAATCAGCGGCAGCTATGGGATGAATTTTGTGTAATTGTCTAAGTGGAAAAAGACTAATGAGAACTAGTGTATCTAGGTGACTATTGTGATTTGCAACAATAATTGCAGGTCCTTCGGTTGGTAATAATTTCCCCCTGCGGACATTCAATCCGAGCAATATTAACACAATTATTCTTACCAATATAAAAAACAGCAAACGCATGAGATCGTGTATATTTTTTATGATCTAGTAATAAAAATAATAAGTAAAATGGAAAAATAATGGTGCGGTAAAAGTCAGGCTGTCGATTCTATCCATAATGCCACCATGTCCTGGAATTATTGCTCCCGTATCTTTTACTCCTATATCCCTTTTAATGGCGGAAATAGTAACATCACCGATAAATCCAGCGATACTAATCAATAAACCAGCTAAAAGAGAGTGCGGTATATCAAAAGGAGTTATATAGGGAGCTATGATGATAGCGGTGAGGGTAGTAGTAAAAACCCCACCTATCAAGCCTTCCCATGTTTTTTTGGGACTAACGATAGGAAGTATTTTATGTTTTCCAAAAGATTTTCCCCACATATATTGTGCCACATCATTTAGTTGTGTAAGAAAGGCTAGATAAAGCAATAGTCCTGTACCGCCAGATAGATGGTTGGGTAACGTTGGTAGAACAAGCAAATAGGCGGTGTGGCTAATTGCAAACACACACAGCATTAATCCCCAATGGATATTACCAACAGCATTTAAGAAACCCTCGGTTTTTTGAGTGATAATCATACGAAAAGGAACAAAGAGAAAGGCATATACTGGTATGAAGATAATGAACATTCCATACCATTCTTGATCTGCCAAATAATACTGAATAGGGATGGTGATATATGCCCAAAACAACACTCGCCTATCGGCGCGACGAGTAGGGATCATGGATAAAAATTCTTTGAGTGCAAGGAAACTTAATAAACCAAGAAACCACAGTGATACTGTACGGCTGGTAAGTATAGCGAAGGTAAAAATCGCAATCATTCCCCACCAACTTTTGGTACGGAGGACTAATTCTTTGTAATCCTTCTCTGGGCTGTGTTTGGTAAGTGCGAAAACAATAATGCTGGCTATAAACAACAATATCCATACGCATCCTGTAGCATAGATAATTGTTGAATTAGGCACGCTTTTCTGCTTCCTTTAAGGCGTTATTGGCACGATTATAAATTGTTATCAGCAATAATAAAACTACAATAGCAAAAATTATATTAAGCCAGAATACTGAGATTATTCCTAACCCTAGCAGTAAACCAACTGTGCCAAATACAAACGCCCGATCGCTCTTTCCCATTGGTCCATCATAACGTCTGTTTGCACCAATTTGGATGCTGATTAATCCTGTCATTTCACTTATAACTGCAAGCAAGCAGATAATAACTACTATCCAGCTCTCAACCCCAATAATTAATGCAAATGGCAAATATAAAAATATATCCGACAGTACATCTCCTAGTTCATTGAGAATCGCCCCGAGTTTTGATTGCATATTATATTCACGTGCTAACATTCCATCTATAGCGTTAAGTGCCATGCGGATAAATAGTAATGGAGATAATAATAACCACGGTAACCGCGCTTCTGGTGCAATAAGCATATACAAACCGCCCAATGCAGAAAGAACGATGGCGGAGAGTGTTACTTGATTGGCTGTAACTCCACTCAATGCAAGGTTTTTAACCATGGGGCGCAATATGGCTTGAAAGCGACTTTTAAGCTGATAAATGGTTGGCATATTTGTTGACGATTGCATTATGAAGGTTTAATAACCATTATCCAACAACAACCTCAACAACTAACTGTCAACTAAAATTATGTTCAAAGGCGTATATACTGCATTAATTACCCCATTTACTGCCAAAGGCACTGTGGACGAAGCTGCATTCCAGAAATTTGTAGAATGGCAGATAGGGCAGGGGGTGCATGGGCTTGTCCCTTGTGGAACTACTGGTGAATCACCGACTCTGACTCATGATGAGCATAACCGTGTTATTGATTTATGCGTGGAAGTGGCGAGGGGTAGAGTGCCGGTTATGGCTGGAACTGGCTCAAACTCGACTGATGAAGCGATAATGACCACGCGTCACGCTAAAAAGGCGGGGGCAGACTGCGTTCTGGTGGTTGCTCCATATTACAATAAGCCGAATCAGGAAGGCTTATATCAGCATTTTAAAGCAATTAATGATGCTGTGGATATACCGATTATTTTATATAATGTCCCGGGGCGAACTATTGTTGATATTAAAGACGAGACTATTGCGCGTCTGGCAGAACTGCCTAATATTGTTGGTCTTAAAGATGCAACTGGGGATCTGGCGCGACCATATACTCTAAGGGCAAAATTAAAGAAAGATTTTTGTCTGCTATCTGGTGAAGATATGACGGCGGTGGCGTTTAATGTTTCTGGCGGGCAGGGGTGTATTTCCGTTGCGTCCAATATAATGCCGAAAGCTTGCGCGGAAGTTCAGGAAGCATGTTTGAAAAAAGATTATGTCAGTGCGCTGACTTTGCATGATAGGTTGGTTGCGTTAAACTCTGTTTTGTTTTGCGAGACTAGCCCTGCTCCGGTTAAATATGCAGCGTCACTTATGGGTAAGTGCCTTGCTAATCTGCGCCTACCTTTAGTTGGGGTGTCAGAATCGTCACAAAAAGAGATTGAAAAAAAATTAAATAATTTGCGCTTGCTATAAAAGATTTTTTCATCTTTATTAGTAGTCGTATTGGAATGATTCCATGTCGGAAAAAAAGTCGGTAAAAAACAATACAGCTGGTAAAAGCTCTGGCAGTAATAAAACCAGTTCTAGTATTGCGCAAAATCGCAAAGCGCGTTTTGAATATTCTGTTGAAGAAGAATTTGAAGCGGGTATTGTGTTAACAGGAACTGAAGTTAAATCGCTACGGGCGAATAAGGTTCAGATAACTGATGCGTATGCCGGCGAGAAAGATGGCGAGATATGGCTGTTTAATGCCTATATCGCGGAATATGCTGGTGGGAATCGTTTTAACCACGAAACCAACCGTCCGCGCAAGTTGCTGCTGCATAAAAAACAGATACGCAAGTTGCTCGGAAGATTAAAAGTTAAAGGAGTGACGCTGGTGCCGCTGTCGCTCTACTTCAACAGCCGCGGTTTGGCGAAAATAAAATTGGCACTGGCAATGGGTAAAAAACAGTATGAGAAGCGTGACACTATAAAGCAACGAGACTGGCAGAGAGATAAGGCCAGGATTATGCGGAATAGAAACTAATAAACTGTGGTAAAAATGGGTATTATATATGTTGGAAGCAATTACAGATTTCTGGAAACCGGTAAAAAAATCAGCGCAGCCAGCTAAACTTAGCTTGAAAGATTTGCAGATCGGTAGCGTTATCGGTTTTGGTTATGTGCCACAGGTTGCTCTTAATGGACGCAAGCTTACGGTAACCGCAATTAACAGCTATCAATTCGGTCAGGATGTTCTCACGTCTTTTGTGCTTAGCAATGATAAAGATGTTGAAGTGTCCATGATTGTTGCTGAGGCACAGGGCGAGCAATATCTTGCTATTTCCCGGCGAATTTCCATAAGTGACAGGAACAAATTATTTGATAGCGAAGCGTTAAAAAATATCACCTCCGATGAAGCTATGACTACCTTTAAATGCCGGGATAATGTGCCGGAATTAAAAGGCTGGCTGGTTGGTGGGTATAAACGAGAAATTCAGGGTATGCGCGGATTTTTGCATAAATCTGATTTCCGTGATGGCAGTGATGGATCTCATTCTGGTCAGGAATTCCAATATACTTTACTGGGTAGTAACAGCAATGAACATGCTATAGAGATTGAATCCTATCTTGATGGAAGTGTTGATGTTTATGCTACTATTTATCGCCGTACCAGCGATATTTCTGAGATTACCTATTCCGGTAAATCGCAAGTGGTGGATTTTAAATCGGAAGTTAAGGATGATAAAACCCCAGATTTTGCCGAAATAACTGATAAAGAAGAAATAAAAGAATCAGAGGAAAAAGAGACGGCGAATGAACAGCCAGAGCCGGATCTGATCGTACCAGAAAAGACAGAGAAGGAAGAAGAAAAATTCGAAGAAGAAAATCTCGAAACAATGAAGGCTATACAGAAAGAAATCGAAGCAGATTACGATAAAGACAGGTTCGATTCTCCAAGAAGGAAAGCAGTTAAGCTTGATGTAATACCACTTCCGCACCTTGAGCCAACACCGCTAGAGCCTGTGATTGCAAAGCATGATACAACTATAACAGAAACAATAAAAGATAACGACGAGGAGAAAAGCAAAATGAGTGCATCAACCACAAGTGAAGCTAAATTTGGGACTAATGGCGTTGCTGGCGCTGATTATGCGTCTGGCTATTTAAAAGATTTAAAACAGGAGATTAAAACAGTGACTAAAACAGTAAATGGTATGGATAATGAAGCGGTGGAATGCGACCTGCGTGTTGCTAATCATGTGATTGATGAGGCAATACGTAATGAAATGCGTTTGTCTGATGTGGTGCGCCGCATTATAGAACTTCCTGTATCGCATCAGGAAGCAGTGCAGATTCCAATTAATCTTTCTGATGAAGATTATTCTTTGCTGGCTATTCGCTATGGTATTCCAGCATCTGACCGCAATGCTATCAAGCTTCGCATTATCCAGGATCTTAGCGATTTTTCCGGTAGCAAGAAGAAGAATTCGTAGTGATTTGGTGGTATAGCAGTTAACGTTTAACTAGCGTCATTCTCGAATTCCTTCTCCCAGAGGGAGAAGGAGTCGCATCTCATTAACTTGCTAATTAATCGTTAACTGCTATCCACTATTTCGGTCCTACCAACATTGAAATCTGTTTGCCTTCAATGCGCGGGGACTGCTCTATTTTTGCATGCTCAACAAGTGCTGTTTGCACCTGATTTATGACCTTCATGCCTATCTCAGAGTGATCCATCTCGCGACCACGGAAACGTAAAGTGATACGCACTTTGTCACCTTCTTCAAGGAAAGATAGTGTATTGCGAATTTTTATTTCCAGATCGTGTTTGTCAATCATTGGTCGGAGTTTTATTTCTTTTATAACTACGACCTTCTGCTTCTTTTTGGCCTCGTGTGCCTTTTTCTGAATTTCATAACGGTACTTACCGTAATCCAGAATCTTGCAAACCGGCGGCGATGCTGTCGGAGAAATTTCTACTAAATCCAACCCTGCTCTTTCGGCAAGGGAAATACCTTCGGATACGGATACGACACCAACCATGTTACCGTTCTGGTCTACTAAGCGGATTGATGTGGACGTGATTTCGCGGTTAACGCGTGGTTCATCTTGGCGACTCATGCTAAGTCTAACAACAGTTTATTCAAACAGTCCTCCTGTAAAAATTAATAAAATAAAAACTAATAAAACAATTATATTCGCAATAAGTTAATAATTTATTGCGCTGTACCCTAATAGCTGAAATCCGCAGAAAATCAAGAAAGAAATCATTGATCCGGTATTCCGGCTTCCAGCAATAAAGCGTGCTTGGCATCTTCAAAACCCTGCAATTCCTGCCTTTCTGAGCCAAGCCTGCGGATGGAGACGCTGCGGTTTTCCTGTTCTTTTGTCCCAACTACGAACATTACCGGAACTTTTTGCAAGGAATGTTCGCGCACTTTATAATTGATTTTATTGTTAGAAATGTCGAGTGCTGCGCGGATTCCAGCCTGTTTTAACAGTTCGCAAATCTCTGCGGCGTAAGCGTCTGCTGCTTCGGTAATGGTTGCCACAACCACCTGCACAGGGGCAAGCCAGATCGGGAATTTGCCGGAATATTCTTCAATCAGAATGCCAATAAAGCGTTCCAGCGAGCCGAGAATCGCACGATGGAGCATTACCGGACGTTGTTTGCTTCCGTCCGGCGCAATATAATTGGCATCGAGGCGTTCGGGGAGTACGAAATCAACTTGTAATGTGCCGCATTGCCAGTCACGACCAATAGCATCACGCAGCACAAATTCCAGTTTAGGCCCATAAAATGCACCTTCACCTGAATTCAAAGTCCATTCCAGACCGGCAGCATTTACTGCTTCTTTCAGGGCGTTTTCGGCTTTATCCCAAGTTGCATCGGTGCCAGCACGCTTGGCGGGACGGTCAGAAAATTTTACGCTTACCTGAGTAAAACCAAATGTTTTATAGACATCTTTAAGTAAATCGCAGAAAGCAACGGTTTCTGAGGTTATCTGGTCTTCGGTGCAGAAAATATGCGCGTCATCCTGCACGAAGCCGCGAATGCGCATGATGCCATGCAAGCTGCCGGATGGTTCGTTACGGTGGCAAGTGCCAAATTCTGCCATGCGTAGCGGTAGATCGCGGTAGCTTTTGAGTCCCTGACGGAAAATCTGCACGTGGCAGGGGCAATTCATCGGCTTTACTGCCATTGTGCGCTCTTCGTCGGAATTGCTCACAAACATATTTTCGTGGAATTTTTCCCAGTGTCCGGAAGCTTCCCATAAGCTGCGATCAACCAATATTGGGGTTTTTACCTCGATATAGCCATTTGCGCGGATCTTGTTGCGGATATAATTTTCAATGGTGCGGTATAGCGTCCAGCCTTTATCATGCCAGAAAACCATTCCGGGTGTGTGTTCTTCAATGTGGAATAGCTCAAGTTCTTTGCCGAGTTTGCGGTGGTCACGTTTTTCCGCTTCCTCGAGCATGGTGAGATAGGCTTTCAGATCTTTTTCCGAAGCCCATGCTGTGCCATAAATACGTTGCAGCATTTCGTTGTTGGAATTGCCGCGCCAGTAAGCACCAGCAACTTTAAGAAGTTTAAAGCCAGTGCCGATTTTGGCGGTTGAGTCAGCGTGTGGGCCGCGACATAAATCAATGAAATTGCCCTGACGGTATAGAGAAATTTTCTGGTCGGCAGGAATTGCAGAAATAATCTCGGCTTTATAATGCTCTCCTATGGATTTGAAGAATTTTACAGCTTCATCGCGATCCCATTCCTCACGGCGGATAGGCTCAGAACGCGCTACAATTTCCTTCATTCGTTTTTCAATAGCTTCCAGATCATTGCTGGAAAACGGGGTAGGGCGGGAAAAATCATAATAAAAACCGTTTTCAATCGCTGGGCCAATGGTAACTTGCGTTTCCGGAAACAGCTCTTTTACTGCTTCGGCGAGTATATGGGCAGTGTCATGGCGGATTAATTCCAGCCCGTCAGCGTCTTTGGCGGTGATTATCTGGACATTAGCATCGTTTTCTATTGGCAGGTAAATATCGCGCAATTCGCCATCCACCCGCACGCACAGCGCAGCTTTGGCAAGCCCAGCACCAATGCTCAAGGCAAGCTCCGCGCCTGTTACAGCACTCGGAAATTCGCGTTTTGAACCGTCAGGAAGGGTAATTATGGGCATAGTGGTGAATAGTGATTGGCGGTTAGTGAATGGTGGTTAGTTATAAGGGAAATTTACGCGCTGTCCAGTGGTTGTAGAGAATAAAACCACAGGTTACTTATGTTGCTGAGCGTTTACATAAGACCGTAGAACAGCGTTAATAGTACCTTGATAGCCTTTACCTTGCCCTTTAAACCAGTTTAGGACATCGGCATCAAGCCTCATATAAAGAGGCGATTTAGGTGGTGTAACTTCCACTATAACCTTGTCCCAATTAAAAGGGTCTGGCGCACTATCAATGTCATGGGCAATAGCATTTTTAATTTCTTTATCGGTCATGGAGTCAATTTTGCGCCAATCGGTCTTACTTTTGCCCTTAGTGCGCAGTTGCTTAATTTCCTTTGCCGAATAGTTCATTATATTTTCTTTCTGTGCCATCACTGCCTCTGTGTGCTGAAATAATACGTTTTTTCTTATTGCGCTTTTGCCAAACTACTTTCCATAGTTTTCCATCTATCTTTCCGACCGTAACAAAACGCTCTTCGTTGTTGCGTTCTGAAATGTACGTAAAAGCTGGTCTACCATCAAAAATCTGAACCGCGTCAATAAAATCCATTCCGTGATTTTTGATATTCTGCAGTTGCTTTTCTTCATACCATTCATACATGTCAATAATATATACATATTGTATATATTGTCAATAAAAATGACATAAAAATGACTAATATTCCCGCTCTTCCGGCGGGAAAGATATTGTTTTTTCAGCATTTTCAAGGCGTACTGGGCGGGTGGAGTGATTGATTTCGCCATTTTCACTCATGGAAACCAAGCTATGTACCAGCCAATTCTTATCATCTCGCTTCGGGAAATCAGCGCGGAAATGTGCGCCACGGCTTTCGGTGCGTTTCAGGGCAGAAGTAAGGGTAACAGATGCCAATCGGAGTAAATTATCAGTTTCCAGAGCGTCCAACAGGTCATTATTCCAGATAAGGGATTTATCAGCCACTTTCATATCATTCTTTGCAATTTCCCAAAGTTTGGAAAGCTTATTTACTCCTTCAACCAGCAAATCATTAGTGCGGAAAATATTGCCGTGCTGTTGCATGGTTTGTTGCAGTTCTTTCCGGATTTTATTAGGGCTGGTATTGCCGGTGGTATTCCGCAGCTTGTCAAAGCGTGACAATGCTTGCTCAAGCATGCTATCGGTAATTTTTTTATGTGAAGTTTGATTTCCAATAGTTTCTACCGCCAATTCACCAGCGGCTTTTCCAAATACCACCAATTCAAGCAAGGCATTGCAACCAAGGCGATTCGCTCCGTGAACCGAGGTGCAGGAAGCTTCGCCGATGGCAAGCAAACCTTCAACGATTTTATAA
The DNA here is from genome assembly GCA_038043465.1 of Pseudomonadota bacterium. Classification (GTDB taxonomy): domain Bacteria; phylum Pseudomonadota; class Alphaproteobacteria; order Rickettsiales; family SXRF01; genus SXRF01. The sequence continues at coordinate 86,425 of JBBTBX010000011.1, read as the reverse complement.
TCCTGTGAGCCGTCAGGCTGCACAGAATCTGCTGATGGAGATATTGTGCTAGTGCTTCGCGCTCCACAGGATTTAATTACTTCACTACGCATATTGGTTGGGATTCCACCCATTGTGTAATGCACGGCGGGAATAATTGGTATTGGTTGTTTATGTATATCAAGGCGAGCAAAGGTTTTGACGATTTCCTTGATGGAAGGTAGTTTGCTATCAATCAACTCGGCTGGCAAATGTTCGAGGCGTAAATGCAGATGATCTTTTTTTTCACCGCAACCATTTCCGGCGAGTATTTCCTGCACCATTGAGCGCGAGATTACATCGCGTGAGGCAAGTTCCATATAAGATGGGGCGTAACGCTGCATAAAACGTTCGCCATTGGCGTTGCTAAGATATGCTCCTTCACCACGCGCACCTTCAGTGATGAGTACACCTGTATTATATAAGCTGGTTGGATGGAATTGAATAAATTCCATATCCTGCAGCGGTAGTCCGGCACGCAAAACCATTGCATTGCCATCGCCGGTGCAGATGGTGGAGGCGGTTGTTGCCGCGTAAATCTGTCCGAAACCACCGGTGGCAATTATGGTGGTGTGCGCCTGAAACACATGCAGTTCACCAGTTTCCATCTGCCATGCCAGAAGCCCAAGACATTTTTTGTTTTCATCAAAAATCAAATCCAGAGCGGTGTATTCAATAAAGAACTGAACATTCTGGCGAAGTGCCTGAGTATACAAAGTATGCAGCAAGGAATGGCCAGTCCGGTCAGCCACAGCGCAGGCGCGATAAGCCAGCCCGCCTTTGCCGAAATTGGTTTTCTGCCCGCCATAGGCGCGTTGGTAAATCTGCCCGCTTTCATCACGGGTGAAGGGCATCCCCATTTGTTCCAGCTCAATGATGGCTTCCGGCGCACGCTCACACATCATGGCGATTGCATCCTGATCTCCCAGCCAGTCAGAGCCACGTATCGTGTCATACATATGCCACTGCCAGTCATCTTCCGTTCGGTTGCCAAGGGCGGCATTGATTCCGCCTTGAGCTGCTACTGTGTGGCTGCGGGTGGGCGGAACTTTGGAAATGCAGGCAACGGAAAGACCGCCCTCGCTGGCGGCAACCGCAGCCCGTAGACCCGCTCCGCCTGCACCAATTACCAGCACGTCATGCGTATGAAATATCAGATTATACGATTTTCCCATACCTAATGATAGAGGCAGGCGGACAAGTTGCAAAGCACTTTCCGCCAGAAGTTTTAGCTTGTAGAAAAACCGTAGTTATGTAGATTAGCATTATTAAGACCTCTGCATAATTCGTCATTGCGAGTATTTTGTGAAAAATACGAAGCAATCCAGTAGAATGAATATATAAGATACTGGATTGCCACGCTCCTTGCAGTCGCTCGCAATGACGAAAAACGAATTGTGCAGAAGTCTCTTGTTAATTAATAATAACATTGGAGAAGTAATATGGCTGGCAGCGTTAATAAAGTTATACTTATTGGAAATCTTGGTCGTGATCCGGAAATTCGCTCAACGCAGGATGGGCGCGAAATCGCTAATCTGGCGATTGCTACCTCCGAGAGCTGGAAAGACCGCAACACCGGCGAGCGCAAGGAAAAAACTGAATGGCACCGCGTTGTTATTTTTAGCGAAGGGCTGGTTAATGTCGTTAAAAATTACCTGAAAAAAGGTGCAAAAGTATATATTGAAGGACAACTGCAAACCCGCAAATGGACTGATAAAGACGGTCATGAAAAATACTCAACGGAAGTTGTGCTGCAAGGCTTTAGCAGCGTTCTTACCATGCTTGATGGTAAAAGCGGTGGAGGTAGCGGTGAAAATGCTGGTGGTGGAAATTATAACCAGAGCTATTCGCAAGCATCATCACCTGCTCAAGGACAAAAAGCTCCTTCTGAGCTGATGGATGATGAGATTCCTTTCTAAAAAGAGGTTAGGATTCGGGATTCAGAGGTCAGGGAAGAACTTATACCAGAATGGTTCTTACCGGAATATTGAAGCCGTGAAGCAGCTCATCAGCACTCATGCGTTTTTTGTTGGGGCGTTGCAGGATAAGCGGTCGTAAAATACCATTTCCGCAAGCAATGCCGAGCTTATCATCAATAATTGTACCAGCTGTTGCGGTTGTTGTGGTTTTCTCAACTATTGCATCAAATATTTTTATTATCTCGTTGTTATAGCTGAAACATGCTCCTTGCGCGGGCGATAACCCAAGAATTTGTTGATAAATTTCTTGTGCGGGTTTTTTCCAATCAATAATGCAATCTTCTTTGCTTATTTTCTTTGCATAAGTAACACCGATTTCTGATTGTTTTTGCGATGTTAGAGAGTTTATTTCATCTAATACTTTCATAATTAACGGGGCAGCTTTCCCAGAAAGCAAATCATGCAATTCCCCTGCATTGGTTGCGTCTGGAATATCAATATGTTCGGTGAGCAACATATCGCCAGTGTCTAAACCTTCATCCATTTTCATTATTATTATCGCGGTTTTTTTATCGCCCGCCATAATGGTTCGCTGAATGGGAGCAGCTCCACGCCAGCGCGGAAGTAAGGAAGGATGAACGTTGATGCAGCCATGCGGATAAGCCTCAAGAATGGCTTTGGGTAATAATAATCCATAAGCAATTACTACGGCAATATCGGCTTTATGGGCAGCAAATTTGCTTTGTTCTTCGACAGATTTAAGGCTGGTTGGCGTGTAAACCGGTAGATTATGTTCCAGAGCGAACTGATGAACCGGCGATGGAGTTTCTTTTTGTCCGCGTCCGGATGGGCGCGGAGGTTGGGTATATACTGCTATAATCTTATGCTTACTGGATTGAATAGCCTCAATAACAGGCAATGCAAACGTTGGCGTTCCCATAAATACTATAGATAACGGATGACTTATGACGGATGACAAATTCTCTGCTTTTTCGTTATCTGCCATCTGTCATCCGTTATCCCCTAACCGTGGTTACAATTCTCATCGTGCACATGATGATGGTCATGATCATGGTCGAATGCACCGGCTTTTTTCATTTTTGTCAGTCTTCTGGTTATCATATCACGCTTAACAGGTGAAATATGATCAACAAATGTTATGCCGTTCAAGTGATCAATTTCGTGCTGTATACAGGTGGCAAGTAAACCATCAAAGCTTTCTTCACGGTCTTTGCCATCTAAATCAGTAAATTTCACGCGGATAGATGATGGGCGGATAATATCAGCAAATTGATCAGGAAATGAAAGGCAACCTTCTTTATAGGATTGTTCGTCACCGGAATCATTTAATATTTGCGGGTTTATTAAAACATGCTGTTTGCCAATCACCAGCTCTTCGTCGGCACCTTCCTCTTCGGCATAACGTGAGCCATTCCACTCAACATCCGCAACCAGAACCCGTTTATGGATGCCAATCTGCACGGCGGCGAGACCTATGCCACGTTCATAATACATAGTTTCAAACATATCACGCACCAGCTCACTGATGGAATCATCAATGGTTTCGACAATAGACGATTTGGTTTTTAGCCGTGGATCCGGCGCGATTATTATAGGGCGAATGGTCATTTATTTAATCCAATTAGTTAGCTTTTTCTTATTTTAATTATATCATTTAAATAAACTGGGTCTCGATGAGCATGAGAAACAGCTAGTATTATAATTCTATCATTATCAAATTGATAGTAAATATTATATGGAAATCCATGCACTATCATACGCCTGATATTGGAAAAGCAAATTGGATAGGAATATGGAAATTTCTCTAAGTTTTTGATAGTTTTTATTATTGATGTAGCGAATCTGTCAGATGCTACTTTGCTTTCTTTACTATACCAATCTTGTGATAACCTTATATCAACAATCGCAGAAGGGTGGAATAATATTTCAGTCATCTATAAACCGGAAAACAGTTCTTTCTTCACATCTTCCCAAGGCACTGTTTTCACTGCACCAGAAGCAATTTCAGATGCTCGTTTTTCAATTTCCTGTTGCCATGCCTCGCTGATTTTAGGTTCGGAAATCTCTCCTTGAACACTATCAAGAAGAGTTTGCGCAAGATCTATTCGCTCACCCACCGAAAGGTTAGAAAAATCAAAATTATTCATAAAAATTACTCCATTAATCTTTATGGCATTCTAACACACATCCTTAAGTCGTCCAATAATTTCTTCTTTGCCTAGTATTTCCATTACCTCGAAGATGCTGGGAGACGTTGTTTTTCCTGATATTGCGGCGCGCAGTGGCTGGGCTACATTGCCTAATTTCTGTCCGATTTTATCACCATAATCCTTGCAAAGCTGCTGCAATGAATCATGATTCCAAGCGGTTTGCCCTTCTAACTCGGGCAGGATGCCTGTTATTATTTCCCGCCCGCCTTTATCAATAATTGCTTTTGCTTTCTCATCCAATTGCAAAGGTCTTGTTGCGATATAAAAAGCAGCATTTTCAGCAAGTTCAACAATGGTTTTCGCCCTTTGCTTTAAGCCATTCATGGCTTTGATTAGTATATTTTTTTGCTCACCATTTACTGTCCACTGCCCATTATTCACCACTAAATCCACCAACAGCGCGTCGTCTGCCTCGCGCATATAGTGACCGTTGAGATTTTCCAGTTTGGCGAAATCAAAGCGTGATGGCGATTTACCTACGGAATCTAAATCAAACCACTCGATTGCCTGCTCAGTGCTGATAATTTCATCATCGCCATGCGACCAGCCGAGACGCAGCAAATAATTACGGAGGGCTTCCGGCAGATAGCCCATTTTTTCATATTCACCAACGCCGAGCGCGCCATGACGTTTGGAAAGTTTTGTGCCATCCGCGCCATGAATCAGCGGAATATGTGCGAAATTCGGAGATTCCCAGCCCATCGCCTGATAGATTAAAAGTTGGCGGAAACTGTTGGTATGGTGGTCATCACCGCGGATAATCTGGGTGATTCCCATATCGTAATCGTCAACTACTACTGCGAGCATATAAGTTGGTGTGCCGTCGGAGCGCAGAAGCACCATATCATCAAGCTCGCTGTTTTTAACACTTACCGTACCTTGCACCTTGTCATCCACGGTTGTTTCACCATCAAGGGGGGCTTTCAGGCGCACAACTGCCGGAACTCCGGCAGGCGCATTTTTATTAGCATCACGATAAGGACTGCGGAATTTTGCATTAGGATTTTTAGTGCGGAATTCTTCAAGTTCAGCCTGAGTTGTGTAGCAATAAAAGGCTTTGCCGTTTTTAACCAGTTCGTGTGCTACTTCGGCGTGGCGCGGTGTGCGGGCGAATTGATAAACAATCTCGCCGTCATGATCCAAACCCAGCCATTTCATGCCGTCAATGATTGCTTGGGTTGCCTCTGGAGTTGAGCGGGCGCGGTCAGTGTCTTCTATCCGCAGCAGGAATTTGCCATTATGGTGCTTGGCGTATAGCCAGTTAAATAAGGCAGTGCGCGCGCCGCCAATATGCAGAAAACCGGTGGGAGATGGGGCGAAGCGGGTTATTACGGTCATAGAGAGGGATGAGTGATTAGGGGTTAGGGGGTGCATTGTCATACTGAGCGTGAGCGAAGTATCTTAACTAAAAAACTCAGGGAGATTCTTCGTTACACTCAGAATGACAGCAGATACTACAGAAGTGTATTTGCGTCAAATCCATACTCATCGCGCAGTTTATTTTTTACATTTTCCGAAGGCGTAAGACCATAGCCGGATGCAAGGATTTTGCCGTAATCATTCAGGTCAAACTCACCGCCAGCGACCTTTTTCAGCATTTTTATTTTTTCACTCGATGCTGATAAAAAATAAAAACAGTCACGCTCATACAGATCCTTGCAGGTTATAAAATGAACCTGCATATTGCCTGAACCAACTATTTTATTAGCGAATGACATTTTTATCTTTCCATTCCAGCCTTATTATCCCGGCTTGTACAAGGTCTGGTATAACCAACTCCGTTAGTTCTAATTTCTAACGATTCTCCATCCAATTTTATTTTATTTTGGACATCTGCCGCTAATTTTTTATTAAAATTTTCAAAATCTTTCGGTGAAGGTGATTTAAGCTGTGTCAAAACATCACTGACAAGTTGCTTTACATGTTGTTCAGGTTTAAGGTCTGATTTTGTCACTTTAAGAAAAATTCCTGATCTTTTGTGTGATATAGCAACCCCATCAATTTCACCGGCATTAACCACTGCTACGGCATTTTTTATAGCAGATAATAGTTTTGTTGATATTATGGTTAAGGAGCTAAGCTTTCCTTCAGGTATTGTAATGGTGTTTGTAGAATAATCAAAGTCAGATCCTAAATTCATAATTTATCTTTCTGTTTAGCGATATATGTAGGGGGTAGGGCTTGCGATTGTTGCTTGCCTGCCTTCACCGGGTGGATTTTTAGCAGATACACTTTCAATATTTTCAGTAACCTTGCTAAGGTCAATAGTGCCAGGATGCCGTCTATTATATTTTTCAGCAATTTGTTGCACAGTATGGGCTTGTTCAACAACAAATGGGTGATCTTTATTTGCACCATCAAGAAGTATTTGTCCGTTTTCTCCTTGTTCAACTTTTTTATGAACAAGTTTTATGGCTTCTTTAATGTGGTTAATATGATGAGTTGTGCTATCAACACCTTCCGGAACTTTTGGTATGGTATAGGTTCGCTCATTTTCGTTATAATGACTTTGCTGTTCCATAATTTTCCTGTTTTTTTATAGTGATTTTTTGGGTTGCGGTGATTTTACCTCAGCTTTATGCCCAACACCTTCAGGTTTTGGTTCTATTACTTCTATTTCGTTGTTCGGTGACACTCTCAATTTGAAAGCTCCGGTACCTTTCTTATCTTTTCCTTTATGGACAAAGGTTACCGTGACATTTTCTTCTTGGGCAATAACTAGCGCGTTTTCAAGAGACTTTCTTAGTTTTAGATCGTTCATATCCGTTGTTGAACACTGAGGTATAGTATACTCGTGTGTCTCTGGATTATACAGGCTTGGATTTGGATATTGTTTCTTGCTCATTTTATTAACCTTGTTATTTAAACATAATTTGGGAAGTCGGCGAAGATGTTACAGAGGCAGAACGACCTATGCCATCAGGCTTAGCTAGTTTTTGGTATTTAGTAAGAATCTCTTCTGGTGTACAGTTAGTACATATTGATAACCCAACCTTATTATCAGTATCAATTAAGGTAATTTCTCTTTTAAAATGGTCAACGAACCCGATAGCATTGTTTATATGCTGTTTGATTTCATCAGACTTACTGCCAGATGGTATGGTGTAGGCTTTGTCTGCAAAGCTAAAATTATCGACTCCTGGCAAATCTTCACCAGCTTTATTTTCTATTTTTATTATTTTATTCATAATATTTGCTTTCATAATGTTCTATTCAGAACATTTGGTTTCGCCACACATATTGCCAGTATTTCACTACATTTAAAGTTAAGCTTTTGTGACAGTTAAAAGTCATTGCCCTTAGTTATTGATTTTGCTAGAAAAATGCATGGAAGATAAACCGAAAAATTTATTTAATATTTTCTCAAAGGAGCATGATCGCCTTGTATTATGGATTCCGGTGCTGTTTGGCATTGGTATCGGCATATATTATTTGCTGCCTTATGAGCCGGATATATGGGTTATTTCTGGGTTTTGTAGTTTATTTGCTCTGCTCACCGCATTGTTTTGGAATAAAAGCGCGGGTCGCCTTGTTTTTATTGCGGGTTTATTGGTAAGCCTTGGAATATTACGGGCGGAAATCAGCACGCAATCAGCCGCTGCACCAATTTTGCAGGAAGAAGTGTTTTTCCGGTCGGTGCAGGGTAATATTGATGATATTCAGATTCGGGAAAAAGGCGAAAAACTGATACTCAGCAATGTGGAGATTGATGGGTTTGAGGAAAGCGAAACGCCAAAGCGCATCAGCGTTTCTTTAAAGAAAGTGGAAGAGGGGTTGAATATTGGCGATAAAATTCAGCTGAATGCCACGCTGTTTCCACCGCCCACTCCGGTTCTGCCCAAGGCTTATGATTTTTCCCGGATGTTTTATTATGAGCAACTTGGCGCGGTTGGCTATTCGCCAAGACAACCTGTAATTCTGGAAAAAGCCAGAGAAAATGATTTTGATGATTGGCTGAATGGCAAGCGTTTAGCACTTACAGAGCGCATTCTTGCACCTATGTCGCCGGAAAATGGCTGGGTTGCTTCGGCTTTGATGGTTGGCGAAATGTCAGGAATAGCAAAGGATACAGCCGATGTTATGCGCGAATCGGGAATTTACCACGTGCTTTCTATTTCCGGCTTGCATATGTCGCTGGCGGCAATGCTGGTGTTTGTCACTGTGCGGTTTTTGCTTACGCTTTATCCACCGTTGGCGTTGCGTGTTTCTGTAAAGAAAATAGCTGCTTTTGTCGCCTTGTTAAGCTCGTTTATTTACCTGTTGCTGGCGGGATACCCTGTACCTGCCGTGCGTTCATTTGTCATGGTGGCGGTGGTGATGCTGGCTATATTATGCGACCGTTCCGGCATCAGCGTTTTTTCCTTAGCGTGGGCGGCAGTTATTGTGCTGTTATGGCAACCGGAATCGCTGCTTGGAGCGAGCTTCCAACTGTCTTTCGCAGCGACACTTGCGATTCTTACCATTTATGAGCGTTATGGTGGCGCGTTATATAGTGATAATATAGGGTTTACGCGCCGTATATGGATTTATTTCTTTGGCATAATGCTGACATCGCTGGTTGCCACTCTTGCTACCACGCCTCTGGTTATTTACCATTTTAACCGTTTTACCTTGTGGGGAATTGCCGCCAATATGCTGCTCTTGCCGTTGGTTTCCATGTGGATTATGCCAGCAGCGGTAATTGTATTTCTGGCAATGCCGTTTAACCTGGAATATTATCCGCTTATTGTCTTGGATCAAGGCATCTCTTTTATGATGCAAGGAGCAAGGTTTTTTGCAGAGCTTCCCTATGCTTCCATCGCACTGCCATCGCCGCATTTTTATGGGTTATTGTTGTTTATAACTGGTGGGTTGTGGCTGTGTATCTGGCAGCATAAATGGCGGTTACTTGGTATTCCACTGGCAATAATCGGGGTTGCAACTATAGGGCTGCATAAGCCATATGATTTATTGATAAGTTCGGATGCCAGCAAGGTTGCCTTACGCCTTGATGATGGCAGGTTTGTTTTCCTGCGTGGCAAAGAAGATAGTTTTGATGGGCAGGTGTGGCTTCGAGCGCATGGACAGGAAAACGCCGCACAGCTTGACGATCTGGATAAAAATATTGGGAGCTGCGATAAATATAAATGTGTGATGAATGCTTATGGTAAGAAAATAGTAGTGACCAAAGGCAAGAAAGAAATTGAGAATAGTTGTCTGTTCCCCTTGTCATTGCGAGGAGGTGAAACCGACGAAGCAATCCAGAAAAACAGCGAGATAAAGAAAAATGGATTGCTTCGCCACAAAGAATATGTGGCTCGCAATGACGAATTAACAGATATTCCCGATATTGTTATTTCCAGGAATTATCTGGGAGACATAGATAATTGTGCGGCAGTTCCGTTGCTTATTGACGCAGAATATTTACAGGAGAAAGCGGCTACGGCTCTGCGCTTTCATAATGGCGAAACGCAGATTGAAAGCAGTAGTGATTATCGTGGTGATAGGCCATGGGTTAACAGTGGTTATTAGCGGTAAAGGACCCCGTTTGGCTGGCTATCTGATATAGATTTTTTAGCAGACAACTTGAATTTTTCCCTCATATAACCTTTTACGTCAGAGATTTCTCTTGCTGTTGGTTTTTTATCAGGTCTTGCGTAATCTTTTACAACTTTATCGACAGAAGCTTCTATCGTATCAATGGTTATTGATTCTGTGTCAGGATGCTTTTTAATCTCCTTAATCTCCCTAATAGTAAATTTGAGAAGGATATCTGCGTTTAGCGACCATTCTTTAGGTTGATTATTATTAGCATTATCAAGAAAACTATCCAAATCTATAAGAGTTATGGATGGGGTGGATTTATTCACTGTATTTTTTGCCCAGGAAAACATCATAGTTATTTATACTCTTCTTAGTTAAGCTTTTTCTTATAATAGTAAAAAAATATTAATAAGTCAAAAAATAAATAATCCATGCTTTTCAAAATGAATAATGTAGCTATTATGCTGCATTCTTATAATAATTATCAGGAAATCTATGAATAATCATCCGTTACTCAAGGCTCGTCAATTCCACAGCCGGATATTTGCTGTTATATTGGCTGTTCTGCTTATGATTAGTGAACCAATGTTGTCGCAGGGAAGCTTTATCCGTGATATCTTGTTCTGGATTGGCTATATATTGGTTATTTTTGGAGCGTTTGGGCGGGTTTATTCATCCGTTTTTATTGGCGGAAGGAAGAATGACGAGGTGGTGCGTTCTGGCGTGTTTTCAGTAGTACGCAACCCGCTTTATGTGTTTTCATTCATAGCAATGGTTGGAATAGGCCTGCAATCGGGAATGCTATTTATTACGGCTATTTTAGTGGCTGCTTTTATGTTGTATTATCCAGTGGTGGTTGGAAAAGAAGAGCTGTTTCTTGAAAATAAATTTGGTCAACCATATATAAAATATCAGCAGGAAGTGCCGCGCTGGATACCAAACTTCAAGCTATGGAATGAGCCGGAGCAGGCGGATGCCAAACCTAAATTTATCCGCAAGACCATTTTTGATGCCGCGATATTTTTTCTGCCGTTTCCTGGTTTTGCTTTTATACATTTTCTGCAAATGAATGATATATTGCCATTATGGCTCTCACTACCGTAGAGCATATGCCTTTGGAAATTATGGAAACGGAAAGCCCGCTTACCTCTGCTCTCAACCAGCAGCAGCGTGAGGCGGTTGAAGCGACGCAGGGAGCGGTGCTGGTGCTGGCCGGCGCAGGGACTGGCAAGACGCGGGTTCTTACCACGCGCATTGCCTATATACTCACTAACCGCCTTGCTTACCCTGGTGAAATTCTAGCAGTGACTTTTACCAATAAAGCAGCAAGGGAAATGGCAGAGCGGGTAAATCATCTGACCGGCTCGTCGCAAGCATTGTGGCAGGGTACTTTTCATTCAATTGGCGCGAAAATTATCCGCCGACATGCTGAAAAAATCGGGCTTGCTTCCAGCTTTACAATTCTGGACACTGATGACCAGTTGCGCTTGTTGAAAACCATTCTTGCCGAGCAGAAGATTGATGATAAGTCACTGCCACCAAAATTATTTCTGGCAATTATCCAATCTTGGAAAGATCAGGGTTTAACTCCTGACAAAATTACCAATACTAAAGATTTGCAATTGGCAGCCGGACATGCCGTAAATGTTTACAAGCTTTATCAGCAACGGTTACGCAGCCTGAATGCCACTGATTTTGGTGATTTAATCCTGCATATGCTCACGCTTTTTACCAGTTTTCCTGAAGTGCTGCGCGAGTTTGCCAGCCGTTTTAAATATATTCTGGTGGATGAATATCAAGATACTAACGTGGCGCAATATCTGTGGCTGCGCCTGCTTGCCAGCTATCATAAAAATATCTGCTGCGTTGGGGATGACGACCAATCAATCTATAGCTGGCGTGGCGCGGAAGTTGGCAATATCCTGCGTTTTGAAAAAGATTATCCGGATGCTAAAGTTATCCGCCTTGAATGTAATTATCGTTCTACGCCACATATTTTGGCGGCAGCGAGCAGCGTTATTGCCAATAACCGCGGGCGTTTGGGCAAGACTTTATGGACTCCGGTTAAGGATGGCGAGAAAATCCGCCTGAAATCGGTATGGGATGAGGGCGAGGAAGCTCGGTTTGTCGGTGATGAAGTGGAAAACTTGCAGCGTCAGAAAACCAGCCTTAAAGATATGGCAATTCTGGTGCGCGCTGGTTTCCAAACTCGCGCTTTTGAGGAGCGATTTTTGACTCTCGGCGTTCCTTATCGTGTAATTGGCGGACTGCGTTTTTATGAACGGCAGGAAATCCGCGATGCAGTCGCTTATCTACGCATTCTCGCCGTGCCGCAGGATGATTTAGCGTTTGAGCGTATCATAAATACGCCAAAGCGCGGGATTGGGCAGGCGACGATGCAGCAATTGCATAGCACCTCCCGCTCGCTGAATAGTTCGCTTTACAACGCTACTATTAATCTGCTGAAAACCGGAGCTATTAAAGGCAAGCTGGGAGCTTCTTTGCAGAAATTTATCAGTGACTGCGAACGCTGGCGCGGGCAGCTTACAACTTTGACCTTGGGTGAAGTTACCGAGCTGGTTCTTGAAGAAAGCGGATACATACAGATGTGGCAGCAGGAAAAAACTCCGGAAGCGGCGGGCAGGTTGGAGAACTTAAAGGAGCTTACGCGGGCTATTGGTGAGTTTGAGAGTATAAATGCATTTCTTGAACATGTGAGTCTTGTCACCGAAGCTGCCAATAACGATAATAGCAACGATATGATAAGCCTGATGACGCTGCATGCCGCTAAAGGGCTAGAGTTTGATGTGGTTTTCCTGCCGGGATGGGAGGAGGGTGTATTTCCCCACCAGCGGGCGATTGATGAGTCGGGAGCGAAGGGGTTGGAGGAAGAACGCCGCCTTGCTTATGTGGGGATTACCCGCGCCCGCAAAAAATTATATATTTCGTACGCCGCCAACCGCAGGATTTATAACCAGTGGCAAAGCAGTGTTCCTTCACGTTTTATTGGTGAAATTCCCAGCGATAATGTTGAGCAACTGGGCGGTGGTGTGGTTAATATGGCGAGGAATGGTCTGCAAAACTGGGGGCAGGAGGTGGCGGATATTCTAGCTTCTAGCGGTTCAAGCTCGTCATTGCGAGGAGGCAACGCCGACGCGGCAATCCAGAAAAACAAGACTAATGACCGGATTGCTTCGGCTTCGTCTCGCAATGACGAAGAAAGTAAGTTTAAAAAGGGGCAGCGCATTTTCCACCAGAAGTTCGGTTATGGCTATATATTAACCATTAGCGGCAACACACTGGAAATCAGCTTTGATAAGGCTGGAAAGAAAAAATTACTGGCAGATTTTGTGGAGCTGCCTCCATCCTGATAAAATTCTATTAATTATCAGTGGTTTGCTGAGTTTAGGGAAATTGTAATAATTTGCAGATAAGCTGTAACAAAAGCTTAACTTGAGAAATATCCTTAATTTAGGTAGCTTTAGGCTAGGATAATAATATTTTGGCTTTATTTAGTAATATTATGGCAGAACAGATAAAAGCAGAGCTTTCTACAGATGAGAAAAACAGACTCATTGATGGAGGAGTTCGCAAAAAATTTGCCGAGTGCGATGAATTTTTTTTAAAGTCTGTTGATGCTGCAAAGGCAAAACATCCAGAAATTCATCCGGGAATTTTCGATGCTATTAAAAAAGCGCATCAAGAGCATCTCCCAAAGTTTATTGATGGTGTTATTACAGCTCAAGAATATAAGAAAGAATTTGATTCTCAATTGAGTATGGAGGGTATTAATAAAAAAATTGGTGTTGCTTATGAAGAATTTAGAGTTTCGGTAAAAGATAAAGTTAAGACTTCTGCTAATGAATTAGTTCCTGCAGCTATTATGGATGGTCAGATTGAAAAGGCTTATAAGGCTATTGAGCCGGAGCTTCCGAAGGATGGCGTAGGTATATTCGGCACTATAGGTTCAGCGTTCTTTGATCCGAAAAAAGGCGGTATACGCTGGGGTGCGATTGCTGGGCTTGCTGCTGGGCTATGGGCTGGTACGGCGATGGGAGGTGGGCTCGAAGGCGGGATTCTTGGTATTGTTGCTTTGGTTGTGTTGGCTATTGGCGGTGTGATGCTTGGTAATTTTGCATCTGATGCTTATTCTGATAAAAAGGAACCGGAAAAGGAAAAAGGGCAAGAGAAAATGCGCGAAAAAGGTTCCGCGCCAGCACCAAAAGTAGAAAAAGAACTGAATTCGCAAATAGTAAAACTCGATCCTTCAGGAACTACCATTATTTATGTTGATAAGGATGGTAATAATGTACCTATTTCTCAAGGAGTACCTGCTAATATAGCTGAGCTAATGCAGATTACAATTAATTCTGGAGCAGGTAATGGGCCTGCCTCAGTTGCTGAGGTTGCTTTAATAGATAAAAGTGACGGAGAAGCTAAACCTGTAAAAATGTCGCCTAAATATCCAGTAAATTTTAAAATCCAGAAAAATGACTCAGGTAGCTATATTGAACTCGGCGAAGAATCAGTTCAGGCTGATTTAAAAAAATTGAGGGAATCTGTAGAAGACGTAATGAAAAATAGTACTAAGGATAAAAGCCTAGAGCAGGGAAAAGACGTAAAGACAGAGAAAACTGGAGAAACATCAGAGCAGCTTTTTGTGGATAATTCATTGAATGGATATGTTGCATCAGAAGATTACAAGGAACAAAGAGCCAAAGAGCAGGCTGATGAATTGAAGAAAAAATCTGGAGGAAGTGGTGTAACTTTGACACCTGATGGTGCTACAAATCATTCAATTCCAAATGTGCTTCTTGAATTTGCTCGCGCTAATACTCAAGGAAAATAGGTATGGGAGAAGACAAAACATTGTTAGAAAGTACAAAAGAGTTGGCTGAGAAAACAACCAAAAAGGTTGGGGAATTGGCTGATGAGGCTCGTGATAAGGCTGACTCATTTATTAATGGCGATAAATCATGGTGGGATAAAACTAAATCATGGGCTGGCAATTCCTATGATAAAGGCAAGGAATATGCGGGAAAAGCAATAGATACAGTAAAAGATGCAGGGAAAACGCTGGATGATAAAACTGGTGGCTGGCTGGGTGATAATAAAGGCTTGCTGATGGGCGGGTTAGTTGCTCTATTAGCCGTTTTTGGAATGGAAGGCGGTTCTATATGGCCGTCGCTGATTGCGATTGGTGCTTTGTTAGGCGGAGCGTTTATCATGGATAAAGATACAGGTATGTTCAGCGGGATGTTCAAGAACAAAGACGAACCATCGAAATCAACAGGGCCTTCTAAGGAAATACAGCCGACTACCCCGACAGTTCCTGTACCTGACGTACAACAAGATGTACAGTCTAAAAAATCTAAGGATAATAAGGTGCGTATAGATTCTAATGGTGGTAATATTTATGTTGATGCGGATGGCAATAAAAAGATACAACCTCTGGATAAGATACCTAGTTTAATGCATATCAAAGTTGATGGAACAGGAAAAGCTACTCATGTGTCTGTTGCTGATGAGCATGGAAAATATCTTCGTACTGACGGAAAAGAGCAGATGGTCACTATTGTTGGTAGTGATATAAAATTTGATATATTGGTTGATAAATCAGGCGCAAAACATATTGATTTGAATGATGGAAAAAATATGCCAGCGTTGATAGAACTGCGCAAAATAGGAACTGAATTATTGAATAAATCCAGAGGACAAACATCTTCTCTGCAAAACAGCGATTCTGCGTATTCATCTCTTGGTACTCTTTCCTCACCACATATTTCAGCTAGTGCTAAAAAAGAGCAAAATCAAACTTCGGTTTGATAATATAAATATAGTCATTCCAAATCCCGATGACGCAGGGTTATATTATATCCAGCCTGCTCAAGAAAATTTCCTAGTTTCTGAACCGTATAAACTGAGCGATGGCGACCGCCGGTGCAGCCTATGGCAATGGTCAGGTAATTCTTGCCTTCTTCCAGATAGCGAGGGAGTAGCTGCGATATTAATGTTGTCATATTTTTAAAGAAATCAGCAAAATCTATGTCTGATTCTATATATTCACCTACTTCTGCATCAAGCCCTGTAAGCTGGCGCAAACCCGAATCATAATGCGGATTTCTTAGAAACCGCACATCAAATAGCATATCTGCCTCGCGGGGGATGCCCAGTTTAAAGGAAAACGAGGTTAGAACGACGGAAAGAGTGCGCTCATTCTGGGCGAAATGGCTTATTATTATATTGCGCAAATCGGCAACCTCGGTTTCGCTGGTATCAATCAGTAGATCCGCTTTTTCTTTTAACTTGCTTATGAGTGAGCGTTCATGATGAATGCCATCAAGAACTGTTCTATCAAGAGCGAGTGGATGCCGGCGGCGGGTTTCAGTAAAACGACGACGCAAGGTTTCATCATCAGAGTCCAGAAATAAAATTTTAAAATCAATGTCAGGGTTATTTTTAAATTCTGATATTACATCTATAAAATTCTCGATGGAAAAATCACGGCTGCGAATGTCGCTGCCAATCGCTAAATTCTTAGAAGAAATGCCGGAATTTATTACCGATGGAAGAAACGCCAAAGGCAAATTGTCGATTGCTTCGAACCCGGAATCCTCCAGAGTTTTCAGGGCAATACTTTTTCCAGCACCTGACATTCCTGTTACAAGTACGAGTTTCATAATTTATAAATATCTCTGCTTTGGTGAATGATTCTAACAATTATTATACTGCTTTCTTGAATAGTAAAAACTAAAACATGATTTTCTACATTGAGTATTTGATAATTTTCTAACAGATCCTCTCTGCTATGACCAATGTTAGGATTTTCTGTAAGCAACAGCATAGCATCATATAGTGTTTGCAAATAAATATCCATTTGCTTCTCACCGTAGTTGGTAATGGTGTATTGAGCAATATCCCTTAAATCGTCCTTGGCTGGCAAAGATATTATAAGTTTAAGTGGTTTTGGGGATGGCATCTGTAGTGCTGTAAGGGCTATCGTTTTTGGCTTTATGGATTGCTTCTAATTTTATCTCTCTGAGTAAATCAGAAGTTAGCAAAACTATTTCACCACGCATTATAGCTTGTGTGCCTTTAGCTACGGCTTCAGAAAAACGTTGTTTTTGCTCTTTTTCTTCCCTCATATGTTGTACAGCAACACGTATAAGCTCTTCCTCACTAATATAAGTTCCGCTGCTTACCTCAGTTTTTATAAAATTTTTATCAGCACTGGAAAAGTTGATATGCATAACAAATTCCTTTAAGCACAAAATATATGTGTTTATGCTAGCAAAATTAGCAGTTATTGTCTATCACCTTGTATACGGACGATAATATTCAGTTGGATATAAAAAAATGCCAGAATTAGACGAAATACTTACACAAAAACTGCAAATATTGTTAGCAAAAGAGCAAAAACGTGTAGTTTTGCCAAGTTTTCGCCATGGTGGAGTGCATATTTCGCGTGGTGGGAAGGAATTTGTTTCTTTTAGCTGCAATGATTACTTGGGATTGTCCGGTCATCCGCGGGTAATTGCTGCTGCTTCCTCTGCGTTACAAAAATATGGGGCAGGGGCAGGGGCTTCACGATTGGTAACTGGTGAATGCCCACTTTACAGCGAACTGGAAGAGTTGCTTGCGGAATATTATGATGTGCAGGCAGCTTGTGTTTTCGGGAGTGGATACCTTGCAAATATAGGCGCTATTCCTGCGCTGGTTGGTAAAAATGACCTGATTATTGCTGATAAATTAGCACATGCCTGCATTATTGACGGTGGAAAATTATCTGGGTCTACTATGCTCCGCTTTGCTCATAATAATGTTGCACATTTGCGGATGTTGCTTGAGGCTAACCGTGTGGAATATCAGAACTGCCTGATTGTAACTGAAACAGTGTTCAGCATGGATGGTGATATTGCTCCGCTTGCGGAATTATCGGCACTGGCTAAGGAATTTGACGCATGGTTAATGACGGATGGGGCGCATGGCTTTTACCCCCTCCCTAACCCTCCCCCGCAAGCGGGAGAGGGGATTATCAAAATGGGAACTCTTTCTAAAGCAGCAGGGAGTTATGGTGGTTATGTCTGTGGTTCAAAAACCCTGGTGGAATATTTGAAGAATGCGGCACGCAGCCTAGTTTTTTCTACGGGGCTTCCACCAGCGAGTCTGGCAGCATCAATAGAGTCATTGAAAATTATGAAAGAGGAGCCAGAACTCTGCCACAAACCACTTGAAAATGCTAGATTATTTACCCAGATTATTGGGTTGCCGGAAGCGCAAAGTGCCGTTGTACCGCTGGTTTTAGGTGAAAATAAAAAGGCAGCAGCCACTTCCGCCTCACTTGCAGAAAATGGTTTCTTAGTATCCGCAATCCGTCCGCCAACTGTCCCAGAAAATACGGCAAGGTTACGTTTTACGTTTTCTGCGCTGCATACAAAAGAACAGATTGAAAAATTGTGTGATGTACTCAAAAAACTGCCAATTTTTACGGAAATGGCTAGTAAATCATGAAAATACTTACTTTAAGCGGATGGGGGCAACCGCATGACGCACTCGCTGATATAGCCCCAAATGCCACGCATTTTGATTATGCAGATTATGAAACCATAGATGCTGCGCTGACGGGCATTGCTGAGGAAGCGAAAAAGCATGATGCTATTATTGGCTGGTCGCTTGGTGGTCAGTTGGCAGTTCGGGCTATTGCCACTGGTTTAATGCAACCTAAAAAACTGATTCTTATTGGTGTGCCATTTCAATTTGTGCGTAATGATAATTTAAAAATGGGAATGCCACGCGATCAATTTGATAAATTCAGGGATAATTATGCCAAAAATGCACCAAAAACACTAAAAAAAGCATGGGAATTGATTATTATCGGCGATAAAAGCTCTGAATATATCAAAAATAGGCTAGAGAATTATAATAATACGGTTGTTATGGAGAAAAATTGGCTGCATTGGCTTGATATGTTGGATGGTTTCAGCTGTAACGAGCTTGATTTTGCCAATTTTCCAGCAAGTTTATTGTTGCACGGCGAGCAGGATGCGGTTGTGAACCACGCACAGAGTGTAGAGTTTATAAAGACTATTCCGCAAGCGAAATGCATAAGCTTTCCTAACGCTGGACATGCCCCGCACTGGCATGATAGTGAATTAGTCAAACTCCATATAAAAGAATATCTGCATGTTTGATAAGAAAATAATTAAAGTAAATTTTAATCAGGCTGCTGCTAATTATGATAAAAATGCAAAATTACAGGAAACCATACGAAAACAAGCTGCAAAGATCGCGACTAATTATTTCCCTGGAAAAGCGAAGGTTCTGGATTTAGGCTGCGGCACTGCAGAATTTGCTATTGAACAAAAGAACTGGGAAGTTATCGGGATCGATATTTCTTATGGCATGTGCGCTGTGGCTGCTGGCAAAAATACCGTTGTAATAAATGCTGATGCTAGTTTTCTCCCAATCAAAGATGATAGCGTGGATGCTGTTTTTTCATCACTTGCCCTGCAATGGGTGGAAAAACCCGAAGTGACTATAAAAGAAATATTACGAGTGCTTAAACCGCAGGGAACAGCAGTTATCACTATTTTTGTAGATGGAACTTTAAGCGAATTGGAAGAAGCATTTAAGGCTGTTGATTCCAAACCACATATCAGCAAGTTTGTGGAAGCAGGATATTTGTTATTACAGACGGCACATATGGGTGGGATGATGCTTGAGGTGGGTAATGAACAGACATATATAGAATATTACGATGATATTTTATCGTTGATGCGCTCTGTAAAGAATATCGGTGCCAGCAATAAATTAACAGGCAGGCGCAAAGGGCTTATGACCCCGGCGCAATTAAAAAAACTTGAAAAAGCTTATAAATTGAAAGACGGTAAGTATCCGCTTAAATGGAATGTGCTGACCATGGTTATTGGTAAGCCATCTAATTAAGGAAATCTAGTGATGGATAAATTTTTTATAACAGCGACCGGAACTGAAATTGGCAAAACCTTTGTGACTACTGCACTTTGCCGCGAGTTAATAGCGGATGGGAAAAAAGTGGTGGCGTTAAAGCCTGTTATTAGTGGTTATGATTCTGGTGATAGGCGAAGTGACAGCGCGCTTATTCTGCAAAGTCTAGGGAAGGAAGTTACTGAAGAAAATGTCGCAAAGATTTCACCGTGGCGATTTACCGCTCCACTTTCGCCGAATATGGCAGCGGGGGAGGAAGGGGAAAATATATCGTTTGAAGAACTGGTGAATTTTTGCAAAAAACATGAGGAATTTGACGCTGATATTTTGTTGGTGGAAGGAGTAGGCGGGGTTTGTGTTCCACTTAATGATAAATATACAGTGCTTGATTTGATGGCTGAATTAAAAGATTGGAAAATAATATTGGTAACTGGTAGTTATTTAGGTTCAATAAGTCATACTTTAACTGCTGTACACACACTCATAGCTAGTAATATCAAGTTGCACGCTGTTATAGTCAATGAATCAGAAAATAGCACTGTGTCACTTGCGGAAACTGTTAATACACTAAAGAATTTTATGAAAAAACCGATTGATATTGTTACTTTGCCACGTCAGCAAGTGTCATCTTTAAAAAGGCTGTGTTTATGAGAGAAAAAGATAGTTCAGCAAAGCCTTTTGATTTGATGGAATTTTTGCGAATTCGTCCAAGAAAGATTGATGAGAAGTATAAGAAATATGCAAGCCTGAACCGCAGGGCATTTGCAGCTACAATTGACACTTTCATTGCCATGTTTACTATTTCTCCTATTATAGAGTTGATACTGAAATACTCGGTTCAAGTCAGAGAAATTACCGAGGCAGAATTTTCAGCTATTCATAACAATCCAGATCCACAATCCAAGTATACAGAATTCAAGAAATTATTGATCGAATCTGGAAAGCTTTATGAGTTTTTGCTAAGTTCAACCTTGCAAATAGTCTTACTTATTGCGGCTTCGGCTATCTGCTGGAAAATCTGGTCGGCAACTCCTGGAAAGATGTTGCTACGGCTCAAAGTTGTTGATGCTGAAACAGAGAAGCCAATGACCAACCGGCAGATTATTATCAGGGCACTTGGTTATATACCATCGTGCGTGGTGTTTTTCCTCGGTATTATCTGGATTTATTTTAATAAACGCAAGCAGGGCTGGCATGATAAAATGGCAAATACTGTTGTAATTATTATTACTTCTAAAAATAAAACTGCTGATTTACCCAAGGAACCTGCTTAGCTGTTCGTCTAATAAGTGAGTCGTAATGAATAATGAGCTAACAATAATAGAATTGGCAAAAAAAGGCGATGCTGCCGCTTTTCGTCAATTGTTGGATCAGCATTATCGTATGATGTACCGCGTTGCTTATCGATTTACCGGGCAGGCGCAGGATGCAGAGGATATTGCACAGGAGGTATGTGTGGGGTTAGTACACAAATTGCAGAGTTTTAACGGTAAAAGCAGCTTTTCCACATGGCTTTATCGGGTGGTGGTTAATTCCTGCCATGATTACCAGAAAAAACGTAGTAATCACCGTAAGTTGGAAAGCAACTATATAGATTTAGAAAAAAATGAACAAAGCGATAAAAACGATTCAGATAAAAAATTATTGTGGCTTTACCGAACGATTGGAAATTTGGAGCAATCATTGAAGGAAACCGCTCTTTTAGTGCTTACGGAAGAACTAAGCCATGCTGAAGCAGGGAAAATATTAGGTTGCGCCGAATCAACGATTTCTTGGCGGATGCATGAAATTCGTAAATATTTGAAAAATGCAATAGGTAGTTACAATGACTGATAAACAATTCCCGTGCTTGACACGGGATCCAGTAGAAAAACTTGATACCGACTTTCGTCGGTATGGAGGGATATAATGACTGATAATTGGGATGAAATAGAAAATCTGCTGAAAAATAGCAAGCCACCTGAGCCATCAGAAGTGGCTAAAAACCTCGCTATTTCCAAGGCTATGGCGGAATTTGAAAAAAAACATGCAAAATCTCACCAAGGAATATCTCCTATGGTTCGTCTTATAGATGCAGTTCGCTCTGCTTTTATAAATACGATAGGAGAATTTAACATGAGAAAAGCATATATATTAGCTGGTGGGGTTTGTGTGAGCCTGTTGGCAGTTACACTTATGAATAGCACTTATTTATCACGCGATTTATTGCCGAAACCAGCAAGTGAGGAATCTTATAAAGGAGATGTATCAAAGGATACTATTTTTACGAAGGAAAAATATGCAGGTGAAAAAGTAATAGCTGATAAAAAATCGGTGTGGACTGCAGAGAGTTCTGCGGTGCAATCTCCGTCTGCACCAGTAGCAATGTTGCAACCTCCACCACCAGCAGAAGCAATGGCGTATGAACCTGCACCTAAACAGGAAATGGCAAAAAATAAGGTATTTTTTTATCCTGCAGAAAATGGAGCTGATGCCATGTCGCCAGGCGTGGCTACCGGTTCGGCAGATATGCCTGTCAGCAATATGATAGCTCCGTACCCTGATTATGACTGGCGACAGAATTATTATCAGAATGAAGGTCGGGATAAATTTCAGGATAGTAAGGAAAACCCAACCAAGCTGGTGAAAGAAGAGCCTATTTCAACTTTTTCGGTGGATGTTGATACTTCGTCTTATTCTTTCATGCGCGCATCGCTGAATAACAATGTTCTGCCACAGAAAGATGCGGTGCGGATTGAGGAAATGGTCAATTATTTTCCTTATGATTACGAAGTACCCAAAGATAAATCTGAGCCGTTTAAGGCCAATGTTTCAGTATTCCCAACTCCTTGGAATCCCGACACTAAACTTATGCATATTGGAATAAAAGGTTATCAGATTGAACAAAAAGAAAAACCACATTCCAATCTGGTGTTTTTGATTGATACCTCTGGCTCGATGAACGATCCAAACAAGCTGCCATTGTTAAAAAATTCCTTCAAGCTGTTGCTGGATAGTTTAAAAGCTGATGACACAGTGGCGATTGTTACTTATGCAGGTAGTGCCGGAGTTGCGCTGGAACCAACAAAAATCAGTGATAAATCTAAAATTATCAATATTCTTGATAATTTGGGGGCAGGTGGCTCAACGGCTGGAGCGCAAGGTATTAAAACCGCCTATGAACTTGCGGAATCACATTTTGACAAGAACGGTGTCAACCGCGTGATACTGGCTACTGATGGTGATTTCAATGTTGGCATTACCAATCAGGAAGAATTGAAAAACTTTATTGAACGCAAGCGTGATAGCGGAGTTTTTCTGTCAGTGTTGGGTTTTGGCAGAGGAAATTATAATGATGCTTTAATGCAGACTCTGGCGCAAAATGGTAATGGCAATGCTGCATATATTGATAATCTAAGTGAAGCGCGTAAAGCTTTGGTTGAAGAGGCTAGTTCTACTCTATTCACCATCGCTAAAGACGTGAAAATTCAGGTGGAATTTAATCCTGATACAGTTGCTGAATACCGACTTATTGGCTATGAAACCCGTCTTTTAAACCGCGAAGATTTTAATAATGATAAAATTGACGCTGGTGATATTGGCTCTGGTCATGCCGTAACTGCGGTTTATGAAGTAACTCCAGTTGGCAGCAAAGCTCGTCTTATAGATGACTCGCGCTATCAAAAATCAGAAGAAAAGGCTGAGAAGAAGGATAAAAGTGGAGAATATGCTTTTGTAAAAATCCGTTATAAACTGCCTGATAGCGACACCAGCAAACTTATAACCACTCCTGTTGATAGCAAAGTTGAATATAAGCAAATTACTGAAGTGCCAACTGATGCCAGATTTGTAACTTCGGTTGCTGCTTTCGCTCAAATACTGCGCGGTGATTCCTATATAAAATCCTATAGCTATGATGATGTGATTAACTTTGCACAAGCCGCAAAAGGTGAGGACAAGTTTGGTTATCGTGCTGAGTTTATCAATATGGTGCGTTTGGCAAAATCTGCTCCGGTGATGAAAACCCCTGATTACTCACACCCGCAACCGCCAATTTATATGCCAATGCCTGGCGTGATGGAGTCACAACCTTCTCAATTGAGATAGTAAAAGTGTTAGTTCATTCGTCATTGCGAGCATTTTTTAAAAATGCGTGGCAATCCAGAAAATTTACCGCTCATGAGGTCTGGATTGCTTCGGCTTTGCCTCGCAATGACGAATTATGTTGATGACATTAATACGCCCTGCTAACGCAAAAATCTACAAGGTCAAATAATGCGATGCGCGCTGGCGATGGCGGGAAATTACTCAGTGATTTGCGAGCTTTTTCACAGTATGATTCTGCCATTGATATGGTTTTGCTGATGGCATTATGTTTTTCAAGAAGAGTTATTGCTTTATCCAGATCATCATGGGTTTGCTCAAGGTCGCCCATCGTACGCGTCCAGAATGCTTTCTCCTCGTTATTGCCAGCGGAATACGCTATAATGACCGGCAGGGTAATTTTCCCTTCACGGAAATCGTCTCCTACAGTTTTTCCTAAAATTTCTTCGTCAGCAACGTAATCAAGGGCATCATCAACCAACTGAAATGCAATTCCGATATTTAATCCAAAATTTCTTAAGTCTGCCTCATGCTCGATTTTTTCCGAAACAACCGCACCTAATTCACAGGCTGCAGCAAATAACGCCGCTGTTTTCGAAGTTATTATACTTAAATAATCATCTATGCTTGTCTGAGGATTTCCTTCGCTCATTAATTGCATAACTTCGCCTTTAGCGATAATAGCCGAAGCGTCGGATAGTATCTTCAGAACCTTAAGAGAACCGTCAGAAACCATAAACTGGAATGCCTGGCTAAGTAAAAAATCGCCAACTAAAACACTGGCTTTATTGCCAAAAATCTCGTTGGCAGTAGGTAACCCGCGACGGAGTTTGCTTTCATCCACCACATCGTCATGCAATAATGTCGCTGTATGGATAAATTCTACCGCTGCAGAAAGAGAAATATGACGCTTTTCATTATAATTACAAAGTTTAGAGCAAATAAGAGTGAGTGCGGGGCGGATCCGTTTGCCGCCTGATGAAACTATATGCCTAACAACGTCATTAATAAGGGGTATTTCGTTCTTAACACGTTCAATAATCAAGGCATTAACTTGCTTAAGGTCATCGCCAATGAGCGCGTACATTGTATCCAGCGTGGCTGGTTGCTTCGATAAAATAGAAGATTTTTTTGTCATATTGTTAATATTTAAGCTATTTTTTATAAAAACCAAGGAAATATTTATTGTTTTTTGCAGTTAATAGTTTTTATACGAAATTCCTATAATCTCATGAATTGTTTGTCCTGCTAAACAAAATAAATTTAATTTATATTTTTTGCTATGTTTTCTTGTAATAGTTTGTTATTGTTAATTGTTTTTAATTTAGTTATCCAGTCGCATTTTTAGGTTATAGATGGAAAAAAACGAACAGACACCGGATGAATACGTAGCCATTGCTGATAAGGTTCGCAGTGGCGAATATTTTCGTGATGCGCGGACTATGCTCAATATTGATGTGCATGAGCCAATGGCAGATCGTTACTGGTATATGTTTATTACGGCATTATCATTGATTATCACCGCTATGGGCGTGGTTGCTTTCATGGCGTTATTCCCACTGAAGATAAATGTCCCATTTATTGTTACTACCAATAATATAATTGATGATTACCCAAAAGTTAGAACCCTGCTTAATTATGTCGGGGAGAATCCTGATTTTGCCCTAAGAAGGCATTTGATACAGCATTATGTTAAGCTTCGTGAGGAATATGATGCCAGATTCTTTGATCGTGACCATAATGCGGTGCTATATTTAAGCAGACCTGATGTGCTTAAAGAATATGAAGATTTTGTTTCTCCTCTTAATCCGTATGGTCCTGTTGCCATGTATCAGCGTAACACTCAAAGAAAAATCAATATTATATCGACTGAGGAGCTTGAAAATGGTAATGAGAAGGAGAATGGCAGGAAGCTTTATAATATGCGGGTGAAGTATGAATCCGTACTTAAAAGGGGCGAACAGCAAATTAAACAGGAAAAATACAAGGTAGATATTGCTTTTATATACGAAGATATTAGTTTAGATAAGGAAACTGGTAAAGTTAAGCCATATGGTTTTATTGTAACATCCTACCACATTGAGAGTTTATAAGGTGTATATTATGAAATATTTGAATGTTAATGTTAGATTCTGGTTGAGCTTCCTTGGAGTTGTTTGTTCAATACTTGGAAGCAATGTTGCTAATGCAGCGATTGATTCGCGCGCTCTTCCCATAGATTCTCGTGTACGCGTGATACCTTATCAGCCTGATCAGGTTTTTAGAATGGACGGGCATTACCGTTATCAATCAGCTATTGAGTTTGAAAAAGATGAAGAGATTAAGACTATATCTATGGGCGATTCAACCGCATGGATGATAAATCCTTCCGGGAACAGATTATTCCTTAAGCCGGTGGAGAATGATGCAACCACTAATATGACCCTTATTACCAATAAAAGGCTTTATCTGTTTGAGCTGCGAGCGCGTGAGGCAGCTGATATCACTGATCCTAACATGGTGTTTATAATGCGCTTTACATATAACGATAAGAATGATGGCATAGGCTCTCATTCATACCTTGACGCAGTTCCTGACCCGGATTTTGAAAACGAGCCGGGAAAATATAATGCAAGCTATACAATTTCCGGTAGTGATGAAGTAGCTCCTCTGCGGATATTTGATGATGGTGAATTCACTTACTTCCAGTTTGCTGATAAAAATGCTGAGGTTCCCGCTTTTTACTGGGTTGCTGATGATGACAGTGAAGCTATGATTAATTACCGTACCAGAGGTGATTACATAGTTATAGAGCGCGTAAGTGCCCGGTTCACCTTGCGTCATGGTAATGATATTGTCTGTGTGTTTAACGAGAAAAAACTCGCAGAAAAAGAAGGCAGAAAGAATAGAAAATAGAGGCATACTTAGTGAATTGTGTAATCAGCGTTTTGTATGCAGAATAATTGTCGAGTCGGAGTGATTGGCGGTGGTGCTTGGGGGACTGCTCTCAGCATTGTTGCTAATCGTGCCGGCAGCAAGGTTACTCTGGGTACAAGGAATAACAATGTCATAGCTTCTATTAAACAGAAGAGAATGAATGACATTTATCTACCTTCTGTCTTTATCGATCCTAATATTGAGGTTACTGATCGTTTTATCGACGTATGTCGTAGTGATGTTTTAATTCTTGCAATGCCATCATATGGTTTGCGTACTATGTGCATATCGATTTCAGATATGCTATCTCCCGATGTTATTATCGTGATTGCAAGCAAGGGAATTGAACGCGGAAGCCTTATGTTCATGAGTGATGTGGTGAAAGCTATTTTACCGCATAATCCGGTAGCCATTCTTTCCGGCCCTAACTTTGCCGACGAGGCAGCCAAAGGATTGCCAACGGCGACGACTCTAGCCTGTGCTGATAGTAATTTATGGGATACCCTGATGCATGCCATTGGAGGACGCTTATTCCGTCCGTATATGACCGATGATATTATAGGCACCCAGATTGGCGGTGTTGTGAAGAATGTCGTTGCTATTGCCTGTGGTATTGCCATAGGAAAGAAATTGGGAGAAAATGCACGTGCCGCACTGGTAACGCGTGGATTTGCTGAGATGAGTCGTTTTACGGTTGCCAATGGCGGTAAATACGAAACTCTCATGGGACTTTCTGGTCTTGGAGATCTGATTCTTACCTGCGGCAGCGAAAAATCACGTAATATGTCGTTCGGTTTAGCTATTGGACAAGGCAAAGCCAAAGACGAATTGCTTAGTAGCCGTGGAAGGACAGCTCTGGAAGGCGTTATTTCCTCAGAATCCATATGCAAAATAGCCAGAAAACATAATGTTTCCATGCCTATTTGTGAAGCAGTCTACCGTATAGTGCATGAAGATGCTCCTGTTGAGCATGTGATAGAAACTCTATTAGAGAGGCCTTTTGTTAGCGAAACCATTTAATGTTTGGTTGGATTTACGCTATAATCGGGAAACTATGAATAATTTAGCCAGGATTAATATAGATTTTGAAGAAGAAATAAATCATCTACGTCGTGAGATGAATGCGGTTATACTTGCGCATTATTATCAGGATGATGAAATTCAGGACTTGGCCGATTTTGTTGGCGATTCACTGGAATTAGCAAGGCGGGCAGCAACCACAAATGCTGATGTGATTGTATTTTGTGGTGTGCGTTTTATGGCGGAAGGGGCGAAAATATTAAATCCAGATAAGCTGGTTCTAATACCAGATATGAAGGCTGGCTGCTCGCTTGAGGATTCCTGCCCACCTAAAGAATTTGCTGCATTTAAGGCAAAACATCCCGATCATATGGTTATAACTTATATCAATTGTTCTGCGGAAATAAAGGCTTTATCTGATATTATAGTTACCTCCAGCAATGCTGAAATGATAATTAACCAGCTTCCCAAAGAACAGAAAATTATTTTCGCGCCCGATAAATATCTGGGTGGGTATTTAAATAAAAAAACCGGACGAGATATGCTGCTTTGGGATGGTACATGCATGGTGCATGAAAGGTTTTCTGAGCAAGAGCTGATTAAATTGAAAACATTACACCCAGAAGCACATATTATTGCCCATCCTGAATGTCCGGAAACTCTACTGCGTTATGCAAAGCATATTGGCTCTACATCTTCACTGCTACGTTACACTCAGGAACGACCAGGACAGAGTTTTATAGTGCTGACGGAAATGGGTATTTTCCACCAGATGAAAAAACTTTCGCCGGGTAGCGTTTTTTATGATGTTCCTAGTGTGGCTGGAGAATCGGCTGGTGCTTGTGTTTCCTGTAATGAGTGCCCGTATATGAAACTAAATACACTGGAGAAGATTTATAACTGTATGAAAAACCGCGCTCCAGCACTCGAACTCTCACAAGACCTTATAATACGCGCAAAAAAACCATTAGAGCGAATGTTGGAAATGAGTAAAGTGAAATAGAAACACCTAATGTTTCAGCATACAACAGCTATTGCCACTTTTGGTTGCTTGATTCCATGGCATTTTTGCTATCAGCATCGCCATACCGCAAGTGCCAGACAGTCCGGCGAAGGTTAGCCCTGCACCAAAAAATCCTGTTAAAAGAAAAAATGACGGGCTGACAAAATATCCTAATAAGCTTGCTGCTAAAATACCAATACCTATGGTTATCTGAACCTGCCTATCTAATGGCAGAAAAAACTTTCCAGAATCGTTTATGGGATATCCTGTTTCTTCCCATGCTGTAATCCCACCTTCAAGATTATAAATTTCAAGAGCAGGATCTTCAGATAGCAATTTTTCACAGGCTGACCCACCACGTCCGCCTTTGCGGCAATGCATAACCAACTTTTTCCCGCTGCAATCAGGCAATGATGATTTATTCACCTCAGAAAGCGGCAGCAAAAACGAGCCTTTTATATTTTGTGCTTTATTCTCTGCCGGTTCGCGTACATCAACCAATACAGCTTCTCCATTATCAAGCCATTGCTTTAGTGTTTTTGCGTCTACGGTTCTTAGTGGCATTATCCTTCTCCTATAGATTAAGCAATTCAAGATAAACACGAATAGTCTGATCACACATTTTTTCCAATGAAAATAACTGGGCATTCGCCATTGCATCGCGCTCTACCTGTTTTTGTAAATCATCGGGCATGGCAAGCACACTCTCAATAGCTTCTGCCAGAGCCTCCGCATCACCCGGCGCAATAAGCAGACCGGTTTCCTTATCAATTACCGTTTCCTGAGGCCCACCATGATTGGTTGCTATCACCGGTTTACCCATTGCCTGCGCCTCTAACACAACCCTGCCAAAGGCTTCCGGCTCAATAGAAGTGGCAACTACTAATTTTGCCAACATATATGCTTCGGTTATATGATGCGTATGTCTAGCAATACGGACGTGACCGCCAAGATCAGAATCCATAATGAGTTTCTCGATTTCCTCGCGGTATGATTCATGCCCTTTATCATCACCAAGAATAACTGCGAAGAAATTGCGGTGTGACATGCGGGCAAGGGCTTTAACGAATATTTCCTGCCCTTTCCAGCGGGCAAAACGACCGGGAAAAAGAATCACCGGATATTCTTCCGGTAATCGCCATTCGCTGGTTAATTCAATCATATGCCCAGTAGAATGTCTCCCAGGATTAAAGAGGTTTAAGTCAACGCCACGATGAATAATACGTAATTTTTGTGGGTCTATTTCATAATTTTCCTGTATGTGATTAGCAATGAAATGTGAAACGGCAATAACTCTCTCGCCCCTTGTCATTATGCTGTTATATTGCTTTTTATATTTACCTTTCAGCCCATAAGTTCCATGAAATGTGGTGACAAAATGACATCCGGTTTTTCGCGCTGCTAACCATGCGCTCCATGCGGGTGCACGAGAGCGGGCGTGTATTATATCTATTTTATGTTTACGAATTATATGGGCAAGCCTCAGTGAATTTATCCACATAATAATTGGATTTTTGCTGGCAAGTGGTAATTGAATATGAGTTGCGCCTATCTTTTGCAACTGGCTGGTCATGGGCCCGCCGGAAGATGCTACCATTGATTTTCCGCCAGCTTTAACTATAGCACTGGCAATTTCGATAGTCCCACGCTCTACACCGCCGCTGCGTAGTTCTGGTAAAACTTGTAATATCACAGGTGGCTTGTAATTCATGGGCTTATTTATTATGACTTGTATGATTTATCACATAAAAACATATAAATGAGAGTATATGCAACCATCTTTTCTTGAATTAGCTGATAATCATCGCCTAGCTTATGTTTTAACTGAAGGAACGCTTCCCTGCGTTATATTTATGGGTGGGTTTAAGTCAGATATGACAGGCTCAAAAGCTACTGCACTCGAAGCCAGTTGTAAAGAGCGGGGGCAGCGTTTTATCCGTTTTGACTATACCGGACATGGGAAATCTTCCGGCAAGTTTCAGGAAGGAACTATCGGGGCTTGGAAGGATGATGCGCTGGCGGTCATAGACAAACTTGGAGCAGAGAATAATATTTTGGTCGGTTCCAGCATGGGGGCTTGGATTGCTTTGCTTTGTGCATTAGAAAGACGTGAGAAAGTAGCAGGATTTGCAGGGATTGCATCCGCGCCGGATTTTACGGAAAAACTGATATGGGAACGGTTAAACGGCGAGCAAAAGGAAATTTTACAGAAGGAAGGCGTATATTACGCGCCATCTTGTTATGGTGAAGAACCGTACCCTATCACTCTGAGATTGATAGAAGAAGCTAGAAACCACCTGCTTCTGGATAAGGAAATAAAGCTGGATATGCCGGTTCGCTTGCTACATGGGACTAATGACGAGGATGTCCCGTGGCAGGTTTCCACCAAACTTTTGCAGCTTATTACCTCAAAAAATTCTAGGCTCACCCTTGTTAAGGACGGCAATCACCGCCTTTCCGAGCCAGAGCAGTTAAATATGATGTGTGAGGCAGTAAAAACCCTTTGCCAGCCATAAAAAATGTCGCTAGATATTAGTTGAATTTCCGTCATTGCGAGCCGAAGGCACGGTAATCCACTTTTTTTGCTGGATTGCTTCCCCCGCAACAAGTGCGGGGTCGCAATGACGAGTAACAATAATAAGGAATATTGCTAATGAAACCAACATCTAAACCGTTAAATAATTGTTTTTCTTCTGGTCCTTGCGCCAAACGTCCGGGCTGGTCGTTTGATGCGCTGAAAGATGCCGCGCTTGGTCGCTCGCACCGCGCCAAACTTGGAAAGAATAAGCTGGCGGAAGTGATTGACCGCAGCAAAAAGATATTGGGTATGCCAGATAATTATCTTCTGGGTATTGTTCCTGCCTCTGATACTGGGGCGATTGAAATGGCGATGTGGTCGTTGCTTGGCGCGCGCGGTGTGGATATTTTGGCGTGGGAAAGTTTTGGTGCTGGCTGGGGTGCTGATTGCAAAAATCAACTAAGACTAACCGACCTGAATATATACAAAGCCGATTACGGCAAACTTCCTGACCTCACCAAAGTCGATTGGAATAGGGATGTTGTATTTACTTGGAACGGCACGACTTCAGGTGTACGCGTGCCGAATGGTGACTGGATTCCTGCTAATCGTGAAGGGCTTGCGATTTGTGATGCGACTTCGGCGGTATTTGCTATGGATATGCCGTGGGATAAGCTGGATGTTGTTACCTGGTCGTGGCAGAAAGTTCTGGGTGGAGAAGCCGCGCACGGAATGATTGCGCTATCGCCACGCGCTGTAGAACGCCTGCAAAGTTATACACCGGCTTGGCCGCTGCCAAAGATTTTCCAGATGACAAAAGCTGGAAAATTGATTGATGGAATTTTCAAAGGAGAAACCATCAATACGCCATCTATGCTTTGTGTAGAAGACCAGATTGATGCGCTAAAATGGAGTGAGTCTGTTGGTGGAATTAAAGGGCTTATCAAGCGTTCGGAAGCTAACCTTGCAGCTATCGCAGGTTGGGTTGCCAAATCAAATTGGGCGGCGTTTTTAGCGGAAGATAAAAATACCATTTCCTGCACATCTATTTGCCTTAAAATAACTGATAGTTGGTTTACTTCGTTAGGTGCTGATGCTCAAGCAGAAGCGGCAAAAAAGATTGCATCTATCCTTGAAAAAGAAGGCGTTGCCTATGACATCGGCGCGTATCGTGACGCTCCTGCCGGAATTCGTATATGGGGCGGTGCAACGGTGGAAACCTCAGATATTGAAAAACTTCTGCCATGGCTCGATTATGCATGGAATGAAGTGAAAAACAGCGAGGCGAAAGCAGCGTAAAAGTTATGAGTTACTGGTTACTAGTTACCAGTAACTGACAACTAGCAACTAGTAACCAACCATTATTATCCCCAAGAAAAAGTAAGGAAAATAAATATGCCAAAAGTTCTGATTGCCGATAAATTATCCACACAAGCCATTGACGTTTTCAAGCAACGCGGGGTGGAGGCTGATGTTAAGACGGGCTTATCGCCTGAAGAAATACTCAAAATCATTGGTGAATATGACGGTCTGGCGGTGCGTTCAGCAACTAAGGCTACTGCAGAGCTTATCAAAGCTGGCAAGAAATTAAAAGTTATCGGGCGCGCAGGTATTGGGGTTGATAACGTTGATATTCCGGCGGCTACTGCAAGCGGTGTGGTGGTGATGAATACGCCTTTTGGTAATTCTGTAACCACTGCTGAACATACAATTTCGCTGATGATGTCATTGGCGCGGCAGATTCCACAGGCTAATAGCTCTACCCATGCCGGTAAATGGGAAAAAAATGGGTTCATGGGTGTAGAATTAGCTGGTAAAACTCTGGGTTTGATTGGTGCGGGGAATATCGGTTCAATAGTTGCCGACCGCGCGCAGGGGCTAAAAATGCGAGTGGTGGCTTATGACCCATTCCTTTCCAAAGAACGGGCTGAAGCACTCCATATTGAAAAAGTAGAACTTGATGAGTTGCTCAAACGCGCTGATTTTATAACTCTACATACACCACTTACCGAAGGCACAAAAAATATCCTGAATAAAGATTCATTGGCTAAATGCAAAAAAGGAGTGCGGGTTATTAACTGCGCGCGTGGTGGGCTGGTGAATGAGGCGGATATTAAAGCTGCGATCGAAAGCGGGCAAGTTGCGGGTGCGGCGTTTGACGTGTTCGAAGAAGAGCCGGCAAAAACAAATATACTGTTCGGTATGCCACAGGTTATTTGCACTCCGCATCTGGGAGCATCGACCGCAGAAGCGCAAGAAAATGTTGCAGTTCAAGTTGCCGAACAAATGTCAGATTATTTGACCACCGGTGCTGTTACTAATGCACTAAACATTCCTTCCATGTCAGCGGAAGATGCAGCAAAGCTGAAGCCTTACTTACAGTTAGCTGACCAACTTGGAAGCTTCGCTGGACAGCTTACCGAAACAGGGCTGAAGCAGGTAAAGATTGATTATGAAGGCAAGGCCGGAAAACTAAACACTAAACCGCTGACTGCTGTTGCGCTTAAAGGTTTGCTCTCACCGCTTATCGAGGGTGTGAATATGGTGAATGCGCCTGTGATCGCTACTGAGCGTGGGATTGAAGTTTCTGCTACCAGCCATGAACGGGCAGGGGATTACCAAACCTTGATTCGCATCACTGTGGTTACTGAAAAGCGCACACGTACTGTAGCTGGAACTTTGTTTGCTGACAAACCACGTATTGTGGAAGTAAACGGCATTAAATTGGAAGCTGGCTTGGGGACAAAAACCCTGTATGTGAATAATGATGATAAACCAGGATTTATCGGTAGCCTTGGTACTTTGCTCGGCAAAAATGGAATCAATATTGCTTATTTCCATCTAGGACGCAACGAAGCTGGCAGCGAAGCAATTGCGCTGGTAGAAGTTGATCAGTCCGTTTCTCAAGAAGTGCTGGCAGAAATTGGCAAGCTTCCGAGCGTGAAGCAGGTGAAGTTGCTTGAGTTCTGAGTTGTGAGTGCTGAGTTGTGAGAAGATGTCAACAGCGATATGTTTAACTGATTGATTTTTCTAATAAAATATCATAAATACCAATAGCAGAGGAAAATCAAATATTTAAAATACGTTAATATATTAATTAATATATATAATTATATTATTTTTTTCATAAAAATTCTTCAAGTTAGTGGTTTGTTAAGTCTTTGGATGTAACAATTACATATCGGGAATCATTTCGCTTATACAGTATATGAAAAAAAGAATATTGATTGTTGAAGACAACGACCTGAATCTCAAATTGTTTAGAGATCTTCTGGCTGCACACGGCTATGAAACTCTGGAAACAAAAGATGGTCTCGAAGCTATTATGCTTACCCGCAATGAGCGTCCGGATCTTGTGTTAATGGATATACAATTACCGGAAATTTCAGGGCTGGATGTTACTCGTAGACTGAAAGCTGATGAATCAATAAGTAGCATTCCCATAATAGCGGTTACCGCTTTTGCGATGAAAGATGACGAAGAAAAAATCTTATCCGCAGGATGTGAGGCGTATATTTCTAAGCCTATCTCCATCCAACCATTTCTTAACACTGTAAGAAGGTTTCTGGGCGAAAAGGAAGTGTTGTAAAATTTTATGACAGCTCAGATATTAGTAGTTGATGACGTTCCGGCAAACGTAAAATTATTAGAAGCAAAGCTGATTAGTGATTACTATAAAGTTATCACTGCAGTCGATGGGTTTGAAGCACTTGAAAAAGCCAAAAAATTTAAACCTGATTTGATTTTACTTGATGTTATGATGCCTGGTATGGATGGTTTTGAAACCTGTATAAAACTCAAAACTGACCCTGAGATTGCACATATACCCGTAGTTATGGTTACGGCACTTTCAGAAAAATCTGACCGCTTGAAAGGTCTGGAATCTGGAGCTGATGATTTTATCACCAAGCCTATAAACGATGTGTCGTTGTTTGCCCGCGTAAAATCTTTAATAAGAATAAAAACTTTATTGGATGAGCTGCGCTTACGTAATATGACAGGCATCCAGATGGGTATTGATTCGGAACAGAAAAGTGATTTTATCGCTGATGTTACTGGTGCGAAAATTCTTTTGGTTGATGATGATAGCGTTCAATCTAAACAGGTTCTGGCAAAGCTTGACGAGAAATATAAAACAACTCTGGTAGAAGACCCTGAACTGGCTTTGGAAACCGCGAAAAATGGTGATTTCGACGTAATTATTGTTAGTACCTTACTTGCCGGAATGGATGGTCTCCGCCTTGCTTCCTACATAAAAAGCCAGGAAGAAACACGGCATGTTCCTATAATAGTGTTTATTGATGAAGACGAACGTCATATTATGCTTAAGGCTCTGGAAATGGGTATCAATGATTATCTAACCGTGCCGGTTGATAAAAATGAAATGGCTGTTCGTATACGCACCCAGCTTCATCGCAAATTTTATCAGGATGAACTGAAAGCTCAATATCAAAAAAGTGTATCAATGGCACTTACTGATGGTTTAACTGGTCTTTATAACAGACATTATTTAAATGCCCACTTGGGCAATATGATCAAACAGGCAACAAAAAGTTCAAAAAAACTCGCGTTGATAATTATGGATATGGATCATTTTAAAAATGTAAATGATACATATGGTCATGACGCTGGGGATATGGTTTTAAAACAACTTGCTGCAATAATAACCAGAGCAGCGCGAGCCACAGATTTGCCGGCGCGTTTTGGTGGAGAAGAGTTTGTAATGCTCATGCCAGAAACAGATCCAACTTCTGCCCTCGGTGTAGCAAATCGTATGCGGGAGTTGGTTGAGAAGACTCTTTTTGTCATAGATGATAGCAGAAATACAATTAACCTTACAGTCAGCATTGGTATCGCAAACCTGACAGGAGAGGGAGACACCGCAGAGAAATTTATTAAGCGGGCAGATGAAGCGTTATACATCGCTAAGAATAGCGGGCGCAATAATGTGAAGGTGGCAGTCGGCAATGTTCCAACCGGATGGTGATTCACTAAAATCTCGATACGACTTTTACCTATTAACTAAAACTTATAACCACCGGCGCGTGGTCTGAGGCTTTTTCCAGTTCACGAATATCTTTCTTTACATGGTATGTAGAAATCCGGTCAGCGGCTTGCGATGAAAGCAGTAAATGGTCGATTCGAAGACCATTATCAGAGGCTAGGGCATTAGCGCGATAATCCCACCAGCTATATTCAGGTTTACCAGTCGGGTTTAAAACACGGCAAGCATCATAAACCCCAAGGTTGGTTATTTTGCGGAAGTATTTACGAACTTCATCATGAGTAAGAACGCTGCCTTCCCATAGCTTGGTATCATGTACGTCTATATCTTCCGGAGCGATGTTATAATCACCACCAATAACCAGTATTTCTTCATAGGAAAGCAGGGTTTTTATGTGTGCATACAGCTTTTCTAAAAAGCGCAGTTTATACGCAAATTTATCGGAAGAAATATCCTGCCCATTGGGGACATAAACCGAAGCAACCCTGATTGCAGTTTTAGGCAGACTCACCACCGCTTCAATATATCTGGCGTGGGCATCATCGCTATTGTCAGGCAGACCGCGCACAATGTCATTTATTGGAAATTTGGAAAGTATGGCAACGCCGTTATAGGTTTTTTCACCGTAGATGGCGATGTTGTAGCCAAGCTCTTCAATTTCCATTGCCGGAAAAACATCATCAGTGCATTTGAGTTCCTGCAGCAGGACTATTTCCGGTTTGTCGTTGCGTAACCAATCGAGCAGATGCGACAGGCGCGAACGGATTGAGTTTACATTCCACGTGGCTATGGAGATACTCATAAAAAGTAACTAACAAAATCCCACATGTGGATTTTGTTTCTCATAAATTAATGGAGAAACTATTGCCGCAACCGCAGCTTGCTGTTGCCTGAGGATTTTTTATTGAAAATCCGGCATGCGCCAAATCCTCGGTGTAATCCAGCACCGAACCGGAAAGCAAACCGATAGATACGTCATCAATCACGGCTTCGGCACCGGAGGCAGAAATTATGATGTCAGAAGAATCTGGTTGCTTGTCATCGAGAAAAAATTCATATTGAAAACCGGAGCAGCCGCCACCCTTTACGCTGACGCGGAAACGCAGGTTAGAATTATTCTCTTTGGTCTTAAGCAAGTTGATGCGCTCTGCTGCACTTGGAGTCAGAGAAAAACTTGAGGCATATTGTGATGATGTTTCCATAAGGTGAATATGGGGCAGAAACTACAAATTTGCAAGAGCGGTTTAGCAAAATACGATAGTGATAAATTGCTAATGACAGTTCTTGCCATTTACTGCCATTTATGGCATTATTAGCAATGATCATAAGGAGAATATAATGGAAAGTATGAATATTTCGTTACCGGAGCCACTTAAGCAGTTTGTAGAAGGACAAATTGCTGAGGGACGCTATGGAAGCGTGAGTGAATACATGCGTGAATTAATCCGTGCCGATGAAAAGCGTAAAGCCGAAGACCAGCTTGAAGCTTTGTTGTTAGAAGGGCTGCAAGGCGAAGAGATTGCTCTAACTAAGGCGGAGTGGCAAACAATTCGTGCAGAAGCTGTAAAGAAGATTAGAAAAGTTAGGAAGAACGGAAATTAATGGGAAAAATTTTCTATCGGTCAGCAGCAAGGCATGACCTGATTGCGCATTATATATATCTAGCTGAAAATGCAAATGATGTCACTGCCGATAGATTCTTAAAAAACGCAGAAGAAAGTTTTAATGCTCTTGTTCTGCAGCCAAAGATGGGAGCGTTGCTTGCGCTGCGTCATCCGGTGCTACAAGGCTTGCGTAAATGGCATGTAAATGAATTTAATAAATTCCTGATATTTTATCTTCCACGCCGTAAAGGAGTGTCCATTGTGCGTGTGTTACATGCTGCCCAAAATTGGTGGACTTTACTGGATATTGAAAGGTAGCATAACGCCGACCACAATTATTATATCTTGCCATATGATATGAAATTCTTTATTTTCAAAAGCCTATGAACAATCATTCAATTAATTTAGCGGGTTATGCCTGCCATCCTGATGCCAGCCGGGGGCGGTTTTATGCTGAGGATGAGAGCAATTCGCGCTCGATTTTCCAGCGTGACCGCGACCGAATCATCCATTCCACCGCTTTTCGCAGGCTGGAATATAAAACTCAGGTTTTTGTAAATCACGAGGGGGATCATTACCGCACCCGCCTTACCCATAGCCTTGAAGTGTCGCAACTGGCGCGCTCCATGTGCCGTTCGCTCGGGCTGAATGAGGATTTAGGAGAAGCTTTGGCACTGGCGCATGACCTTGGGCATACGCCTTTTGGCCATGCCGGCGAAGATGCCCTCAGCGAAGTTATGAAGCCATATGGCGGGTTTGACCATAACGCCCATACCATCAAAATCCTGACCAAGCTTGAGCATAGATACGCGGCATTTGATGGGTTGAACCTGACATGGGAAACGCTGGAGGGGATTGCCAAACATAATGGCCCAGTGAAAAATGCCCCGCGTGAACTTGCGGAATATAATAACCGTCATGACCTTGGGCTTGCGAGTTATGCCAGCGGTGAGGCGCAGGTTGCGTCTCTGGCGGATGATATTGCCTATAATAACCATGATATTGATGATGGTCTGCGGGCGGGATTGCTTTCGGTTGAACAACTGGACGAAGTTCCACCGATTGCCAAAATTTTCTATGAGGTGAAGAAAAAATATCCGGATATTGATAATCCACGTCTGACGCATGAAGCGATACGGCGTTTGATAAACCGGATGGTGACAGATTTAATTTCCCAAACACGCAGAAATATTGAGGAATATAAAATAAAAACTGTGGGCGATATTAGGAATCTTGGAAAAACTCTGGTTTTCTTTTCTCCGGAAATGCAGGAAACTAATAAGCAACTGCAAAAATTTCTGATGAGTAATATGTATCGCCATTATAAGGTAAACCGCATGGCGAGTAAGGCGGGCAGGGTGGTTAAGGATTTGTTTGAATTTTTCCTGAATGAGCCGGAATGCCTGCCTGATGCATGGCGCATCATGACCGATGGAAAAGCTACTATAAAAACGGCAGAAGTAGTTGCGGATTTTATTGCCGGAATGACCGATCGTTTCGCGCTTGATGAATACCGGAGAGTGTTTGATGTGCAGGCTAGAAGCTGGCTGGGGCGATAATGAAAAGAAAAGAAAGGCTTGGTAAAGCCAAAAGAATAACCATAAGTTTGCGCCAATATTATTATCTGGCATTGCTACTGCCGCTTGGTTTCCCGCCATTTTTATTTTTTCCATTACCGGAGACTAATAAGGAAGGAATGCCGATTCTTTTTTATTTGGTGGTATTTGGGATAATTCAATATGTTGTATTTATGGTATGGTCGCTGTTTAAATATCGGGGGGCTGAGGCTAAGGAATTAAAAGAATTCAGCTATTTGGCCCCGTTCTATTTTGTACCGTTTTATGCTGTTGGCTTCATTCTTGGTGTCATGCTTTCCAGTATATCTCCACCTGGTATTGATATGTTTCTGATGATGCTGGTTCCATGCCTTCTTTCTATTCCTGTAGGTTATTGTTACGTTACGCTTGCCCATTTAATTGGAAGGATATTAGAAAAAATTGGCTTTATTGAAAAAGAATATTTATAAGTTATCACCGTATTCGTCATTGCGAGGGAGCGTAGTGACCGTGGCAATCCATAAATAATTCAGGACTGGATTGCTTCGCTACGCTCACAATGACGCAGTATTACGCTCTGCCGGAATTTAAAGAGAGAAAAATGAATATATTTAGAAAAATAGAAAACGATGTTAAAAATATTATAGATCAGTTGCAGAGCGCGAATGCTTTGCCCACAGATGTTAATAGCGATAAGGTAGAGGCGACGCCTACGCGTGACGTGGCGCATGGGGATGTTGCGACCAATGCCGCTATGGTTATTGCCGCACAGATTGGAAAAAATCCTAAAGAAATTGCTGGGTTATTTATTGAGCCACTACGCGCTTTAGAATGGATTGATAAAGTTGAAATTGCAGGGGCAGGTTTTATAAATATCACCCTTTCTACCAGCATCTGGCAATCGGCTGTTCTTGATATAATAGCGGAAGGACGGGGCTATGGTAATTCCGATATTGGGCAGGGAAAACGGGTTAACATTGAATATGTTTCGGCTAATCCGACTGGTCCTATGCATGTCGGGCATGGTCGTGGCGCAGTGTTTGGCGACGCACTGTCAACATTGCTTATTAAGGCTGGGTATGATGTTACCCGCGAATATTATATAAACGATGCTGGAGCGCAGGTTGATAAGCTGGCGGAATCAGTGTTCCTGCGTTACCAAGAAATTTGTGGTGAAGAATTCAAAGGTATTCCTGAAGGGTATTATCCGGGTGAATATCTTATCCCTATAGCCGAGGCACTGCAACGCATTCACGGCAATAAATTATTGCAAAAAGACCGTGATGAATGGTTACCGGTTATCCGTGAATATACGATAGAAGCGGTGATGGAAATTATTAAAGAAGACTTGGCGATTATAGGAATTTCACATGATGTATTTGCTTCGGAGCTGGCAATTACCAAGGCTGGAGAAGTTGAAGACGCAATGCATTTGCTTGCAAAAAAAGGATTGCTGTATGAGGGTGTTTTAGAGCCACCAAAAGGCAAAACTCCAGATGATTGGGAATCAAGACCACAAACATTATTTAAAGCTACTGAATTTGGTGATGATTCAGATCGTCCTGTAAAAAAGTCAGATGGAAGCTGGACGTATTTCGCGCCGGATATTGCTTATCATTATGATAAATGCAAGCGCAGATTTGATTGGATTATTGATGTTTTTGGCGCGGATCATGGTGGATATGTCAAGCGTATTAAAGCAGTTGTAGGTGCGCTATCTGACAATCAGGTGAAAATTGATATAAAACTCTGCCAGCTGGTAAAGTTTTTACGGAATGGCGAACCTGCCAAAATGTCTAAGCGGGCAGGGACATTTGTTACCGTGCGCGAGGTGGTGGAAGAGGTGGGAAAAGATGTTTTCCGGTTTATCATGCTCACGCGTAAAAACGATGCGCCGCTTGATTTCGATTTTGCTAAAATCACCGAACAGTCAAAAGACAATCCAGTTTTTTATGTGCAGTATGCACATGCGCGGTTGCGTTCGATACGCCGCAATGCATCTGCGGAAATTCCGGAATCTGTGCTTCCATTTAAATCTTTAGACATGGAAATTATGAAATTACTAACTCATCCGGAAGAGCTTGCGCTTATCCGCCTGATGTGCAGCTGGCCGCGCATTGTTGAATCCGCTGCAAATAATCTTGAACCGCACAGAATTGCTTTTTATCTTCACGATCTCGCAGCAGCGTTTCATAGTTTATGGAATCAAGGAAATAGTGATGCGGGTTTGCGTTTTATAATAAAGGATAATATAAAATTGACAGCAGCGCGGGTTGCACTTGCCCACGCGCTATCATGTGTGATAGCTTCGGGGCTTATGGTGCTTGGAGTGGAACCAGTTGAGGAGATGCGGTGATGAATAATGAAGACGATGAAAACATTGATAACGCTTCTGGAGTTATGAAATGGATTCCAACTATCATGCTGGTCAGCGTGATTACCGGATTTGTAATGCTTGCATATTACGCCTATCACTCCGGAAAAGAATCAGTAAAAGAAGAAGAATTGCTGGTTATTGAAGCTGAAAAAACTCCGATTAAAGAAAAACCTGAAGATCCGGGCGGAATGAAATTCCCTAATCAGGATAAAACCATATTTGAAACATTTTCTAATACCCCACCATCTGCAAAAGTTGAACGTGTATTACCAAGTCCGGAAGAGCCTATTACTAATAGTGAGCAGACGGAAACTGTTGCAGAAAGCACAGAGCAACCTAAAACTGAGGATGTAGCTGGAACTACTAATGTAGAAAGTAATAAAACTGAAAATGAGGTCAAAATCGAATCTCCTGCTGTAGAAGTGGAAAAAATCGAAGCTGTTGGTATTGATGATAAAAAGCCGGAAGTGGTGAAAACTACGGTAGCAAAAACTGATGCCAAGCATAAACCTGTTGAACAGAAGCCAGCAGCAAAACCAGTCGCAAAACCTTCAACAAAGTCTGGTGTGGCAAAAATCCAGCTAGGTGCGTTCAGTTCGGAGAAAGAAGCTAGTGAAAACTGGCAGAAGATCCAAAAGAAATTCCCTAGTCTTTCCGGAAAAACTCCAGCTATCCTGCGCGCTGATGTTAAAGGGAAAACCTTTTACCGGCTGCGACTTGGTGGATTCTCCAGCAGAGATTCAGCTAATGAGATGTGCAAAAACTTAACTGCCAAAGGG
Source organism: Pseudomonadota bacterium (assembly GCA_038043465.1). Classification (GTDB taxonomy): domain Bacteria; phylum Pseudomonadota; class Alphaproteobacteria; order Rickettsiales; family SXRF01; genus SXRF01. Next base: position 43,907 of record JBBTBX010000011.1, on the reverse strand, counting down.
CAGAGTTGCATGCTGGTGGCGGATTAAAAGCTAACGTTGAGTATAAAGTGATTGTTGTCTTTTTAGCAATTCTTCAGACCATGTGTCAGCGGGCTTTGCTAGATCTTGCTGTTGTCCATGTTGTTGAGGTACTACTTTATTCCATCCGGAAACTACAGCTTCTGTAATTTTTTCTTCAGTTACAGGTTGTAAATTGGCTTCTTCTCTACGATTATTGGTAATCGAGGTCAAATCGCGCAGAGTTTTTCTTTCTGTATCTTTAGAACCTTCATCACCAAAATTTTTTGCATTAGATACAGCTTGCAGATGTTCTGTAAGATGTCTTGTTATATTATCATTGCTACGATCAGCCGGATCAGATGATGCCAATATATTTCTAGCTTTCAGCTCATCTACCACTGCATTATTAATTGCGCCGAGCATATCCTGTTTAGAATCTACCATAACAACTCCTCTATAATTGGTTATTTATTGTGAAATAATCCTAGCGCAACCCTTACCCTAATGGTAGTTACAGTTTTATGACAAATTTATCCGCAGCGATTTTTGGAATTTCCGGAACCAGCTTAACTCCTCAAGAAATAAGCTTTTTTTCCAGAGTAAACCCTTTTGGCTATATTTTATTTGCTCGTAACTGCGAATCGCCGGAGCAGATAAAAGCTCTGGTTAGGAAGTTAAAAGAGCTTTTCGGTCGTGATAATCTGCCGATTCTGATTGATCAGGAAGGTGGGCGGGTTGCACGGTTAAAACCTCCGCATTTTCCGGTTTTTCCACCTGCCGGATCATTTGCTGAACTTGCGGGGAAAGATTTAGAAGCGGCAAAAAAAGCGACTTACCTCAATGCCCGTTTAATTGCTTATGAGTTATATAATTTAGGAATAACTGTAAACTGCGCGCCACTTGCGGATTTGCCGGTTCCCGGAGCGCACGATATTATTGGTGACCGTGCCTTTGGTAAAACCACAAAACAGGTTATAGAACTAGCTGATTCATTTGCGCAGGGACTGATTGATGGAGGAGTTATACCAATCCTTAAACATATTCCTGGGCATGGGCGCGCTTTTGCCGATAGCCATCTTGAACTTCCGGTGGTGGATGCGCCTATTGAAATTTTACGGCAAACTGATTTTGTTACTTTCAAGGCACTGGCGCATCTGCCAATGGCGATGACGGCGCATGTGCTTTATACGGCAATTGACCCTGAAAAAATGGCAACTGTTTCGCCTAGGGCAATTTCACTGATACGTAATGAATTGGGTTTTGATGGGTTGCTTATGTCTGATGATCTGTCAATGAAAGCGATGCAGGGAGATTTTACGCAGCGAGCGCGGGATGTGCTTAATGCCGGTTGTGATGTGGTTCTGCATTGCAATGGCGATATGGCGGAAATGCTGGAAGTGGAGAAGGGGCTTTGCGAACTATCCGGAAAATCATTGGAGCGGGCAAAAAAATCAATGGTTGGGGCAGGGAGAGCAAAGGAATTTAAAGTTGCAGAGGCTAGACAAACCGTAAATAACTTACTGAGCGTTTAGCTTATGGAAAATATGCAGTGGCTGCTTGATGCTTCAACGTGGATTATTCCAGTTATTACAGCTATAATATTGCATGAAGTCGCGCACGGATATGCCGCGCTTTATTTCGGAGACACCACCGCAAAACGCATGGGAAGGCTTACACTAAATCCTTTGGTGCATGTTGACAGGGTAGGGACGGTAATTTTACCGGCTTTACTGGTGCTTATGAAATCACCGGTGGTTTTCGGCTATGCCAAGCCAGTTCCTGTTGATTTCAACAACCTATCACCACTACGCCTTGGTACTATCTGTGTGGCGTTAGCAGGGCCATTTACCAATCTACTGCTGGCTATTATGGCGGGTTTCATGCTGCATATTGATTATTTCATTACGCTTGAACAAGCACCGTGGTTATTTAAAAATATTGTCAATATGATGCTTATAAATTTGGTACTCATGGTATTCAACATGATACCTATTCTGCCACTGGATGGAGGGCGGGTACTTACCGCCTTGCTTAGTAAAAAGCCGCATATATGGTTTGATAAGCTGGACACAAAAGGAATGGCAATTGTTTTGCTATTATTATTTGTTCCCAGTATTTTAGGCTATAATTTTATCAATATTATTGTAGGGATTCCTACTTTCTGGATTTTAGAAAATCTTTTGTGGCTGACCGGCAATGCTTAAGTGACATTGACTAAGTGACAAAGGCAAAAAATCAGCTATTATGGGTATTCATTATTAATATTAAGGGGTATGGATATGCTTAGTTTACCGCATCTGCTGCTGGTACTTTTGATTGTGCTGCTGCTTTTTGGAACAAGGTTGCCAAAAGTTATGGGTGATATTGGTAAAGGCATACGCTCGTTCCGTGATGGGCTAAAGGGCGATGATGCCAAAAAAATTGAAGATAAAAATAAAGATAATCCTGATACATAATCATCTATGACAATGATTATTGGGTTTTTATATGTTTGATCTCTCTCTTGCCGAGATTCTTCTCGTTGTTGTTGTGGTCGTTGTGTTTATGCAACCGAAAGACCTGCCAGTTGTGGTGCGGGCGATTGCAAAATTCATCAAGACCATCCGTGATTTCAGCCATGATATAAAACAAACATTTGATGATATCGCCAAAGAAGCCGGAATTGATGACGTTAAGGAAACGCTCGAGGCTGAAATGCGCCTTATTCAAGGAGATGACGGAGAAATGTACGAATCCTACCAGATTCCTCCAATAGAAAAAAATGTGAAGAAACCCGATGACCGAGAAAAGTGAATTTAAAGCGCAGCCTATTATTGAGCATGTGCGCGAGCTGAAAAAACGTCTTGTTTATTGTTTGCTAGCTTTTTTTGTGACGACAGGTATTAGCTATTATTTAGCAGAGGATATTTATGCTTTTCTGGTGCAGCCGCTGGCGGATGTTTTCCCTGATTTGTCAAACCGCCGCCTGATTTATACCAGCCTGACCGAGGCTTTCATAACCTATCTGAAGCTTGCTATGTTTGCTGGTTTTTTTCTCTCTTTTCCAATTATAGCCACGCAGCTCTATTTATTCCTTGCCCCGGGTTTATATAAACAGGAAAGACGTGCGCTTGTACCATATCTTATTGCAGCACCGACATTGTTTTTAAGCGGAGCAGCTTTTGTGTATTACCTGATTTTTCCGGCAGCATGGCAATTTTTCCTAGGGTTTGAATCAAACGGTGCTAATGGCGGACTTCCTATTCAACTTGAACCTAAAGTTAGCGATTATCTCAGCCTTTCCATGCATCTGATGATGGCTTTTGGCTTGTCATTCCAATTGCCAGTTGTGCTGATTCTGTTGGTGCGTTCTGGCATGGTTGAGATTGATACTTTAAAAAAGGGCAGGAGATATGCAATCGTCCTTATTGTAACGGTGGCGGCTTTTATAACTCCGCCTGATATTTTCAGTCAGATAGCCCTTTCCGTTCCGCTTTACATGCTCTACGAAATATCAATTTTGTTATGCCGGAATATGGATAAAAAATCAGAAGACACTGAGGAATAGCGATTATGCGTTATTTTATAAGCTTTATATTTATGGCTGTGGCGACATCTTATCCAGCATTTGCTCTTGCCTGCAATTCTATAATGGACATGACATGTGACTGGGAAAAGGCTTTAGTAATAACAAATGATATTGAAGCAGAAGTAAATTTAGGCAAGAAACAGGAAATAGATTATTCCAAAGAAAATTGTCCAAAAGGGAAATGTGTATGTGAGGAATTAGCCGGATCGATAGAGTTTTATAAAAATGGTAAAGCTCTGGATTTAATTAATGCACAGGAAAAGAAACGTGCTGAAAACTATAAATGCGATGCCACAAAAGTTTTTGGGCGGCATCGGCCACAATTTGTTTATACCTCGAATAGCGTTATAAGTATTGGCACTTATAACCTTAATTATATTCGCGACGTTACCAGTGGGTGTCATGGCGAACACCCATTTATTACCTATGATACGCAAACCGGAGAACAATATTTATTAAAAGATATTTTGCTATCGGATAAAATCAAATTACTTAATGATACACTTGTTAATGGTTTTTATGCCATCTATGGTAAGCAAGATGCTGATAAAGAAAAAGATATAAAAAATAATGTGAAGGAATATCTTGAAAAAAATCCTGTAGGAAATTCTGGTTTTATTGTTGGAAATGGCAGGATATACCTTAACATAGGCACCTTTGCATTTGGTTGTTCCGCTGGTTCATTCTATCCTGTAGAAGTACCAGAACAATTTATAAATCAAGAGTTTTTAGATAAGATAAAGTTATGAACAGTATTAAAGATTGGTCGCATATCGATAAAATTGCAGAAGAAAATCCTGATCTTCCATATAGCTTTATTCATGATTTGCTCGTTTCGATTGAAGAAGAAAAAAATGGGCAGATAACAGATTTTAAATTGTCAAAAAAAGATGCAAATTAAGCAAATAAATAAATTTATAATATACAAAAATTTTTACAGAGATATGAAACGGAATTGAAGTATGCACGATATTAAATTTATAAGAAGCAATCCTGATGCGTTTGATGCTGGCTTAACACGGCGTGGGCTTGCGTCGCTTTCTTCTGAGATATTACATCTGGATGAGCAAAAGCGCAAAGAGCAGACGAAATTGCAAGAGATGCTTGCTAAACGTAACGGTTTTGCCAAAGCTATTGGTGAAGCAAAAAGGACTGGTGCTGACACCAGCGCAGTTATGGCGGAATCAAAGCAACTCAATGATGAGATTGCCAAACTCGAAGGCGTACTGGCTGGACGTGGTGCGCTGGAAGAAATGCTGGAGACCATTCCTAATCTGCCTGCGGCTGATGTTCCTGAGGGCACGGATGAACATGGCAATGTGCAAGTACGAGTGGTTGGTGAGAAACCGAAAATGGATTTTACGCCGAAAGCGCATGACGAGCTTGGCGTTAATCTTGGACTTATGGATTTTGACGGGGCTGCTAAGCTCTCCGGCGCGAGGTTTGTGGTGCTGAAAGGCGCACTCGCAAAGATGGAACGCGCACTGGCTAATTTTATGCTCGATATTCATACGGGTGAATTTGGCTATACTGAGCATGTGCCGCCATTACTTGTGCGTGAAAATGCGGCGTATGGCACAGGAAATTTACCAAAATTTGCTGAGGATTTATTTAAGACAGATAATGGTTTTTATTTGATACCAACAGCCGAAATGCCGCTTACCAATCTGGTCGCGGATACAATTATCGATGCTGAAACTTTACCAATTCGTATGACAGCTTATACAAATTGCTTCCGCTCTGAAGCTGGCTCTGCGGGCAAAGATACCCGCGGAATGATTCGCCAACATCAATTCTCTAAGGTAGAATTAATCAGCGTGGTTGCTGCTGATAAATCGGAAGAAGAACATGAACGGATGACTTCTGCTGCTGAGGAAATTTTAAAGCGTTTAGGATTACATTACCGAGTTATGCTGCTTTGCACCGGTGATATGGGATTCTGCTCACAAAAAACTTATGATATTGAGGTGTGGCTGCCAGCTCAGGATACCTTCCGAGAAATTTCCAGTTGTTCAAATTGCGGAGCATTCCAGGCACGCCGGATGAAAGCTCGCAGCAAAGCCAAAGGAGCTAAGGAAACCGAATTTGTGCATACTCTCAATGGTTCTGGTCTTGCCATTGGCCGCACTATGGTTGCTATATTAGAAAACTACCAACAGGCGGATGGGAGTATTGTTGTTCCTGAGGCTTTGCAGCCGTATATGGGTGGCTTGAAAGTGATAGGCATTAGTAATTAGGCATTGGGCATTAGGGAAGTAAATGGTTATAAAAAATTATAAAGACTTGGAAGTATGGAAAAAGTCTAGAATACTTGTAAAACAAATATATCAACTAACTAAAGATTTTCCAAAAGATGAATTATATGCCCTGACTTCACAACTTCGACGAGCAATTATCTCAGTACCTTCTAATATAGCTGAAGGCCATTCTCGAAGTGGCACTAAAGATTTTATACAGTTTATCTCTATTGCTATAGGGTCATTGGCTGAAGTGGAAACCCAAATAATATTGGCTGAAGATTTGGAGTATATAAATTCCTCTAAAACAGAAAAAATTTATGGCAATATTCATGAATTACAGCGTATGTTGCACGCACTTCGAACATCATTGAAAGCAAAACTCTAATGCCTAATGCCCAATCACTAATCCCAAAAATATTAATCACCAACGACGACGGCATCAATGCTGAAGGTCTAAAAGTTCTGGAGAAAATTGCCCTTAGCATTTCTGATGATGTGTGGGTAGTCGCGCCGGAACAGGAACAAAGTGGCGCGGCGCATTCGCTGACATTGCATCTTCCGGTGCGGGTGCGGAAAATTGAAGCCAAACGTTATGCGGTAAGTGGCACACCGACTGACTGCGTTTTGCTGGCTCTTAAAGAAATTATACCTGTGGAAGAAAAACCTGTGACGCTGGTGCTTTCCGGCGTAAATTACGGTTCTAATGTCGGTGATGATGTTACTTATTCAGGAACAATTGCCGCAGCTATGGAAGGAACTGTACTTAATATACCTTCAATTGCGTTGAGCTTACTTGCTAATGGTTCAGAAAAAATGCACTGGGAAACAGCAGAACAAACTGCACCGGAATTAATAAGGAAATTAATCGCAACGGGATGGGCAAGTAATACGCTAATTAATATGAATTTTCCTGATTGCGCGCCGGACAAAGTGCTTGGCGTTAAAGTCTGCAGGCAGGGAAAACGCATAGTAAATATCAAGCTGAGCGAAAGAGCTGATCCTAAAGGAAGACCGTATTTCTGGCTAGGTGGTGAGCGCGATAATACACCGGAAAAAACTGGAGTGGATATTGATTATTTACACGCTAATTACATAACCATAACACCTATTGGTATGGATCTAACTGACTATCAATCTATGGAAAAAATCAGCGCATTATTTTAACAAATCATTAATGTTTTACTGCTATCACTCAGCTTCGTGAATCATACAGAAAAACCATATTCATCTTTTCAAAAGACGTCAGCAATTACAATGGCTGCAGATGGTATTCCTGATCGTATACGTTTAATAATGAATCTGCGGCGGCGTGGTATTCGAGATGCCAATGTTTTGTCGGCTATGGAATCTATTCCACGCGAGCTTTTTGTTGAAGAAACGTTTGCTGAGCATGCCTATGAAGATACTGCCTTACCGATTAATTGTGGGCAAACCATTAGCCAGCCTACTATAGTGGCAAGAATGACTGAAGCCCTGATGCTCAAACCGAGAATGAAAGTCTTGGAAATTGGAACCGGTTCAGGTTATCAAGCAGCAATACTAGCAAAATTGGCAAGAATGGTGTATACAATAGAAAGGCATAGAGATTTGCTCGCTGTTGCCGAGCAGAGGTTTCTGAAATTAAGAATTACCAATATTGTCACTAAACGTGGTGATGGTTCAAGAGGATGGAAAGAAGCCGCGCCCTTTGAAAGAATTATAGTGACAGCTGCTGCGGATGATATCCCAAGCATGTTAGTTGATCAGTTGGCGGTTGGTGGTATAATGGTGATTCCTGTTGGTGAAAATGTTGCGCAGCAGGAATTATTGCGTTTGACTAAAGGCGAAGATGGTAAAATACTTACGGAAACACTAATGGATGTAAGATTTGTGCCGCTTATCGCAGAAAAATAAAACATCTTATGTTGATATTATAAATTAGAGGTTCATATGTTAAGGATTAGCGTTGTAATTTTGTCGGTAGTTTTTGTTGCTGCCTGCACCCAACCACCAGCAAGAGTGGATATGAGGGGGCAGCAAACATTCAGCCGTGGAAGCCAACCAAATTACAATTCATCAAGCAGTTATAATTCAAATTCCAGCTATAGTTCTGATTATAACGATACATCATCTTCTTATTCCGCTCCCGTTTCGCAGGCTACTGAATCGAAAGCTTCGGTAAGCTCTATAGGAATCAGCGATTTAGCTCCGCCATCTGAGACAAAACCAACCCCACAGATAGAGACAAGTGATGAAGAGTTTTCTGCACCGGTTAAGACTGAAAAAAAGAGCTATGGAAGCAAACCGGCGTTAAAAACTACGGTGAATCCGTGGACAAATAAACCACGTAGTTCCAATGAAAAAAATGATATTAAAGAAGTAATTAAAACCGCCCAGAAGGAATCTCCTAAAGAAGAAAAGAAAATTGTTTTAAAAACAAAATCATCTTCTGAGCTTAAATGGCCAACTGCAAGTAATAAAATAATATCATCATTTGGTTCAAAAGGTGCTGGAAGAGCTAATGATGGTGTAAATATCGCTGCCGATGATGGAAGCCCTGTCTGGGCGGCGGCAGACGGACAGGTTGTTTATGTTAAGAATAATGTAAAGGGATATGGCAATATGGTTCTTGTCAAACATTCTGGAGATAGAATAACCAGCTATGCCCATTTGAGCAGTATAAAAGTAAATAAATATGAGAAAATAGCGCAAGGAGAAATAATTGGCTATGTGGGGACGACGGGCAATGCTAAACGCCCTCAATTATTCTTCTCACTTCATAAGGGCAGGGAAGCTATAAATCCCCAGAAATACGTTAGCACTCAACTCGCCGGTTTGTAGTTGTTGCAAAGCATTATCGCTCTTGTCATCCTGAGCGCAGCGTAGGGATTGACTAAAATATTGACCTACAACACCCACCATGTTAGCCTGCAACCGAAGCTGGAGAACCCAGCTTTGGGGCATAAGAACCTCTCGCATAGTCGGCAGTGGCAACTGCCGTCATCAAACTGCCACCCTGCGCATTGCGTCGGGGTGGTGGCGTTATGTTCAGGTCGCAAGGCTAAAAGCGTCGCGGCTGTCACTATGTGCGGCTTCTTAACACCCCGACACCACCAGCAATCAAGCTGGTGGTTTCATAGAGGGGGAAAGAATGTCCATCCGTGATAATAGCAAAAATAATAGCAAAAAACTACCGATTGAAATAGTCACTGAACTACTAGCATCTGCTCTGATTATTACCGATGATTATAAGAATAATAAGAAGCATGACCTGAGCGAAATTGAATTAAAAATGCTCGGTATGTTCGTGGCGGAATTAGAAAAAAGCTACACTATCGCTATCTATATTGCCCATTGCCTGCGCCAGCGTATGAATGGCGAAGATGGAGGATTTGATTAGTATGTGTCATACACTTACTCCTGTCACCGCAGTTACTCCTGTCAACCCTGCACTCACCCTTGTCACCCCGTTTTTATAACGGGGTCTGGGGTAAAGCCCACTGGCTGTGGTTTTTGCTCCAGACCCCGAATCAAGTGCGGGGTGACAAACCAATGGGTTATGCATTTATTGAACTGCCCTGACAAAATGTATTTTATATGTTTAAATTATATAAAACGTGTGAAAAATTGACGGTTAAACCAAATTTGAAAGCTGCTCGTCAGTCAGATTCCCTGGAACCAGGAGCATCGGGATCAATAACGTAGCATTTAACTGACTTATTAACCAGGAGGATAGTTTGCCAACACCTGTATTATGGTTAAGGCTGATACCCAGAACCAGTATGACGATATTAGGATCGTTCATAGCGGTTTCGATAATCTTTTCACCTGCAGAGCCTTCCAATAACAACAAGGTTGGGGTGATACCAAAGTCTCTAATGGCTTCATCACTAAGGCTTGCGAGCAATGCTTCCCCTTCCTGCAAACGCTCAGTACGCATTCTGTCTGCTATTGAACCTAAGGTCTGGAAATCGGCAGGTGGAACAACGTTAAGCAGGGTTATATTACCGCTACGAGCCTGAACCTTCATACAGGCAAGACGCAAGGCAACCCGGCATTCTTTTCTGCCGTCAATACATACCAGATATCTTCTGGTGCTTGTCCCTTGATCTGGCTCTGATTGGCTATCAATCATAATAATCTCCCTATGCTCTAATTTCAAATAATCTTCCAGCCAGCCAACCGAAGGATAATGCAAGAATAATTGCTGATATACCATATAATACCGGGGAATTATGAGCGTAGTTGTAGATAAAGGCATCCAAACCACTTTTTGCCACGCTGATAGGTGTTGATTGCATTCCAACAATTTCTCCATCGCTTATGAGGTAGATTTCAGCAGTATATTCACCAGATGGTATCTTATCTGAAAACTCTATAACTGTTTTGAATAATGTTTCGCCCATAAAGCTAATGTTATCCGGATTAGTATAATATAAGCGGTTAATGCGCTGATGATTTAGAAAAGCCGTTTCAAACTCACTTAAATTTTCTGCATTAGGTATCGACGGATTATTCAGTAAATTATTCTCACCAATACCCATCCTGTCAAATATCGCAAATTTATTTATATCTGATAAGGTTTTACTACTTGCCATAGCGTAATAGTTAGGAACGTTATAAAACTTTATTCGATCACGGTTAACCCAGACACCGGCGATTTTTTCTTTTTTACGTACAATGTAATTTTTTTCAGGTCCGCGCACGACCACAACAATATCGCCAGTATCATTACGAACGCCGAACAGAAATAAACGTGTTCCATTAAAACTGGAATCCATGGCAATAGTGTAGTTGGATAAATCGGCAACCAACGGTGCGGACTGCGCTGGCGCAGAGATAATCAAGAGAAAAGGATATATTAAAAATGAAAGCTTATTCATTTATAATACTCACATTATAAATATCCGCAGGCGGGGTAAATAAAGTGAAAGCAAGCTTGATAGCGATTCCCATAACTATTATGGCAAATAACCCACGCAGATAATCAGCCGATAATTTATCACCGATACGGATACCTATCTGTACCCCGAAAACTGAGCCTGCAATCAATATCAATGCCAATAAAATATCAACAGTCTGAGTAGTTATTGCTTGCAATAAAGTGACATTGGCGGTGATAAAAATAATCTGGAAAAGTGACGTTCCAACTACAATATTTGTTGGCATTCCAAGCAGATATATCATAGCCGGAATCAAGAAAAAACCACCGCCTATACCCATGATTGACACCATGACACCTGCAAAAAACCCTATTGCCAGAGGCATTATTATGCTGATATTGCGTTTTGAATGAGGAAAATCAATTTTAAATGGTAAACGTTCAGCTAAGGGTTCACGCGGGTTTGCCACAATCTTTTTAGGCATTTTTGCTATGGCACGAAAACTTTCTGCAATCATTAGTGAACCAATGATACCCAAAAATGTTACATAGGAAATTGAGATAATTAAATCTATATGACCTAATTGCTTCAGCCAGCGAAACATCATTACCCCTAAGGTGGATCCTATTATTCCTCCTCCAAGTAAATAAGTTCCCATTTTTAAGTCAACATTCTTGCGTCGGAAGTGGGCAAGAAAACCGGATACTGAAGATGCTATAATCTGGTTGGCGACTGTCGAAACAGAGACGCTGGGCGGGACACCTATAAAAATCAGCAATGGTGTCATCAAAAAACCGCCGCCAACCCCAAACAAACCAGAAAGTATACCTGTCAATCCCCCGAGTCCGAGTATCACAAATATATTGACTGAAATTTCAGCTATTGGCAGATAGATGTTCATTAGTTATTCGAAAATCTTATATAGTTTCCCATATAGTTATGTATGTTATTTTCCAGCTTATCATTAAGCATTTTCATCATTTCCTGCATCATTTTTTCATAGGCTGCTTTGCGATAATTGACGTTGGCGTTTTCCGGAATGGTAATGGTTCTTGAAACGATAGCGGACGTACTGACCTCCGATAATGCTCCTTCACCATAAATTTTCATTTCCACCTCCATACGGGCATCATAACGCTTGTTCTGGTCTACGGTAAACAAACCCTTTATGCCTTTAGTTGTCGGCAAGTTAACTTCTTTTACGGAGGCATCAACTATCGTAATTTGTAACAATTTATCCTGTCCAACAGTCCGCAAACGGTCTTTAATCCATATAACCATAGCATCAGCCGGAGAGTAAGGCATCAAATGCTCTATATTAGGATAGCTGAATGGAGATTTGTAGGCTTCTATTGTCTCAATCTTCGCAACATCCATACGGATTACCGGAGACTGGCTGAAACTCAGAGATGGTACTGGCGGTGGTGCTTGCGAAGAACAGGCTGAAACTTCCAGCAACACGAGCAGTGCCATAATAAACACAACAGGCTTTTTTAAAATATCCAACATATAAATTACTCCTATTGTTTATTACTTAGAAAAACCGGATATTCCGTGCGCCCTCCACGGATTTCCTCAGCAAAATATAATGGGCGGTTTTTACTTTCACGCAGAATTCTGCTTATATACTCAGAAATTATAGCAAGAAAAGCAAAAAGCAGGCAGAACATCATGTTTATTAATACGACCAACGATGTCCAGCCATTGGCTATTTCTGAGGTGTTTCCGGCTAATATTTTATATAATATTACATATACTGTGAGTAAAAATGCAAAAGCTGATATACCAACGCACATAATGGAAATATAGCGCAGTGGGCGATCAGAAAACGATATAATCGCATCAAACGCAGCAGCTATTAAACGTGGGTAATTATATTTCGTTTCGCCAGCAAAACGTGGTTCCCGCTCATATAAAACCGTAGCATTCCTGAAGCCGACATAGGCATAAATCATTTTCATATAGCGTACGTTATCCTTTACACTGGTAACGGCATTTACCACTTTTCTGCGCATTACGCGGTAGTCACCCACCGTGTTGGGAATATGCAGACCTGTCATATGCGAGGCAAGTTTATAAAATAATTTTGAAGTCGATTTTTTAATCCATGTTTCTTTTTTACGGATAGTATGCTGGGCGGAGACAATGTCATAGCCGGTGTCAAGTTTTTCTATAAGCTGCGGAATAAGAGAAGGCGGATCCTGCAAATCAGAATCCAGCATAACCACTACCTCACCGGTTGAGTGTTCAAGTCCGGCAGTTACAGCCGCTTCTTTGCCAAAGTTCCGCGAAAGACGAATAAGCCTTATATTCGGATTATTACGTTGGTGCTGTGCAATTTTCTCTACAGTTCTGTCTTTTGAACCATCATCAACCAATAACAACTCATAGTTCCGGAAATGCTCTTCTAAAACCGCAGTGGTTCGCGTTATGAATTCATCTATTGATTCCTCTTCATTGTAACAAGGAGATATAACAGAAAGCAGGGAGTCCTTATTTATAGTCATTTATGCTCCGTCAGGTCTAAAATTTTTCGAATATTACAGGCGGTTTTACATTTGCAGGAGGAGGCGGCTCTTTAGGAGGAGGGGAATCTAATATTAAAGGAGATTTCTTGAATAAAGAATACTGAACCTCATCACCAACATTGATATGCATATTTGCACATGTTCCTCCCTTTACAAACAAATAAGCTAATATCGGAGCGTTTGGATAAATATCCTCTTCAATTTCAGATAGATTTATACTAGGGGCTATCTGCGTTATGGCACCTTGTTTATCTATAAAAAGTATATCTACAGGAGCGTACTGCGTTGAACGAATAATAGGTTTAGTGTCCGGTCTGGCGAAAACCATCATTACCCCTGACTTCTCAGAATAGCTGCTCAGGTTAAACCAGCCACTTTGATTATATAAAGACATCCCATCACGAATTTCTACATCAAAAGCCAGTGCCGGATCTTCCGGTTCTATATTTTCTGGTACTGGTCTGATTATAGATTCATCCTGCAAAAGCATAGGCGGATCAGGATCCATTTTTGGTTTAGGCATGGATTTACGTAATATAACAATATTGGTGCGGACAAAATCTATTGAGGCATTATATTCTTTAGCTGCATTTGCCCTGAGAGAAGAAGCTTTCTTATCTGCGGCAAAAGAACTTGTTGTCGCCAAAGAAAAAAGCAATCCGCTAACCGCAGTGGCAATAATAATATTTCTCATTTCATTATACCCTTATAAATTACTTCATCTCCAATATTTATATTTCTAGATTCTGACACACCACCTTTTAATTCAAGCACTGCCTTAACTGGTTTATCGCCTGCGGTAATTATATTCAGAGAATCAGTCTTCGTGTTTTTTGCAATATAGACAATTTTACCTTGCTTGTCGATAAATAGCATGTCCAATGAAATCATAGTATCTTTCATCCACATATTTATTTTGCTATTATCTTTGAATATGAAAAACATCGCTGCATCATCCGCAAGCGACGTACGATACATAAGCCCTGTTTCCAATTGCTCTTTAGTTTCGGCTATCTCAGCATTGAAGGAATGTTTCCCATTTTTTGTTTTTATTATTATTATTTCGCGTTCAAATGTAACAGGAGATTTTCCATAAACTGGAGTTAAACCCAGCAATAACCAGCCAAAAATAAGGATTGCAGGATAATATATATAAGGCTTTTTCATGCTTATTAGTCAATTATGACGATTTGATGAATTTTTCAGTAATGCTCTGGATATTATCTCTAAAATTGGTTATAATACAAGATATGAGTATATGATTGATTTTAAGGGAGTGAATTATGGCAAGAAACTTTGTCGGAGCGCGCAGCAGCGGTGGTTCTCAGGTTGCCTTTAAAATTATTCGCAAAACCATTAGCAAAGGCGGTCGTATCAATGAAGGTACTTTTAAGAAAATTGTAGACGCTAAACTTGCCGAAGCCAGGGCAAATCTTGGGAGTAAGGTGAAAGATCGCCCTTCAATGTTTGGAAAAATTGGTCAGAATAAGAGGAAATCAAAAAAGGCCGAAGAAACTCTTGAAATGGTGAATAAGATGCGGGAAGAAAAAGCCATTCGGAAAGCCAACAAGGAAGTAGTGATAGAAGTAAGGCGTTTTATCAATGGAAAGATTGATGATAAAGGTAGAATCAAAGACATTACTGGTAACGTGGTTGCTAAAGTAAATTTAAAAAATGGTGCTATGTCCGATATAACCGGACAATATATAGGTCTTTATCAACCAAAATCCCAAGCTGTTGTTAATAAAATTGAAGCTACAATTAATAAACTCAGTCCGTATTTTATCGCACAGCGGACTGCGGCTCAGAAACAGAAAGAAGCACTAGATATATTGGCAAGTGGCGGTAATGGTGCTAACCTCGACGTTTGGAGCAGAACTCCAACAGATATATGGGGAAGGTCGACGAATACAGACGCATGGGGTAGACCAAAAGCGGATATATGGGGCAGAACACAAACTGATTCCTGGGGCAACCAGCAGATTGATATGTGGGGAAATCAGATATAATTAAGTTTTACGACTCACCGCAAATGGAGAAAATGCCTGCTGCGTTGGCATTATTTCTATACGGTTTATATTAACATGTGCAGGGCGACATAAAGTCCAGAGTATGGTTTCTGCTATGTCATCGGCGGTTAATGGCTGCATCCCGGCATAAATATTATCCGCTTTGCTTTTATCACCGGAAAATCGAACTATTGAAAATTCGGTTTCCGCCATTCCCGGCTCAATATTGCTGACGCGTATATTCTTTCCTAAAAGATCCGCCCGTAAATTTAAAGAAAACTGGGTTACAAAGGCTTTGGTTGCTCCGTAAACATTGCCTCCCGGATAAGGATAAGTGCCAGCTATGGAGCTTAGATTTACTATATGCCCATTATTACGGGAAATCATTATTGGCATTAATGCCTGTGTACAATGAATAATCCCCATTATATTAGTCTGCACCATTTGTTCCAGATCTTCTTCGGATTGCTCAGGAAATGGAGATAATCCAAGAGCTAAACCAGCGTTATTAATCAACACGTCAACGGCAGAAAAATCTTCTGGCAAATTTGCAATGGCTTCCTTTACCGCTTTGCGGTTGCGCACATCTAAGTTTATTATATGAATTTTCTTGGGTGATTCTTTTTGCAACTCATCAAGCCTGTCCTGCCTTCTGCCACAAGCTATTACCCTCGCGCCATTTTTTATGAACAACCGAGCACAAGCAAGACCAAAGCCGGCCGTTGCACCTGTAATGAATATAGTTTTATTGGTGAGCATGATTAGTTGTCAGTTGCTAGTTGCTAGTTTATGTTATATTGACCTTTGGTTTATTCATCAATACATAATTCTAACAACTAGCAGCCAGAAACTGACATGCATCGTTTTGCCAATCCAACTAGATTCATTTATTTTTCTGATAAATTATTTCCATATATTTTATTCCTGACCTGCACCACGTTATTAATTGGATTGTGGCAGGCTTTGTTTATTTCACCACCTGACTATCAGCAAGGTGATAGCGTAAGGATCATGTATGTACATGTTCCATCGGCATGGATGTCAATCATGGTGTATACGATAATGGCGGTTTCTTCCGCCAGTTTCCTAATTTGGCGACATCCGCTTGCAGACGTTGTGGCACGTGCCAGCGCACCGCTTGGAGCTGGTTTTACCTTGATTACACTAATTACCGGTTCATTGTGGGGAAAGCCAATGTGGGGAACATGGTGGGTATGGGACGCGCGCCTTACTTCGGTGTTGATTCTGTTTTTTATGTATATAGGTTATATAGCCCTTTCAGATAGTTATAATAACAAAGAAAATGGCAGAAAAATATGCGCTATAATGGCGTTAATAGGCTTTGTAAATATACCTATAATACGCTTTTCAGTTGAATGGTGGAACACTCTCCACCAACCGGCAAGTATAATAAGAAGTGGTGGCATATCTATTGATAATTCCATGCTTATTCCATTGTTTTCCATGGGTATTGCTTTTGTCCTCATTTATTCCATCCTACTTGTGATGCGTATAAAAACCATGCTAATTCAGCAGAAAATCAGGCGATTACAGTTTTCTTAGTACATAGTTAATTATGTATCTAGACAAGAAATGAAATTATGTTTAGTACCTTCAGAACTAATGTGGATATGAACGAGGAGCTAGTATGACTTTTGTTGTTACGGATGCCTGCATAAAATGTAAATATACCGACTGCGTTGAAGTATGCCCGGTTGATTGTTTTTATGAAGGCGAAAATATGCTTGTTATTAACCCAGATGAGTGCATTGATTGTGGGGTATGTGAGCCGGAATGCCCGGCTGAAGCCATTTTACCAGAATCTGATGAGCTATTAAAATGGGTGGAAGTAAATCGTGAATACGCCGCAAAATGGCCTAACCTGACCACTAAAAAATCTCCACCTGAGGATGCCGATAGTTTTAAAGGTAAGGCTGGTAAGTTTGAGGAATTTTTTAGCCCGAACCCAGCTAACAGCTCTAAATAACTGAGTATTTCATGTTTATCACTGCATTTAATAATAAATGCTTTCTTTTTTATTAATTATGTGTTATGTTTCGCTCTGATTTTTATCCGGCAATCATCTTGTAGTGGTTGCCCGTGTATAAATATACAATATATAGTTAACCCGTGCAGTTATCTGCATCAACATGCGTTAGGAATATCTATGGCACAGAAAACCCTAAAAAAAGAAATAACAAAAAAGAAACTGGTTAAAGTAGTCGCTAAGGTAAAGCAAGTTTCCAAAAAAACATCTGGAACTGGTAAGGTTCTGAAATCTTCTGCACCAAAATATACTGGCAAGACTGTGTCTGCTAAGACTTTATCTGCGCCAAAATCTTCAGTAGCTGTCAAAAAGGAATCTCAAAAAGCTCCGGCTTCTAAGAGTGTCGATAGAAAGCTGACTGAAGCAAAAATTACTACAACAAAAACAGTCGTGGCAAAAACAACTACGGCAAAGGTAATGCCACTTAAAACACTTTATAAAGTTGGTAATTATGTTGTTTACCCAACACACGGTGTCGGTAAGATCATGGCTGAAGAAACCCAGATGATTGGTGATATTGAGCTGCGTATGTTGGTGATTTCTTTTGAAAAAGATAAAATGACCCTGCGTGTTCCTTTGTCGCGTGCTTCTGCTGCTGGTCTGCGTCCTGTAAGTTCTGTAGAGCAGATGAAAAAAGTTTTCGTTACGCTGAAGAGCCGCGCCCGTACCAGCCGTGGTATGTGGAGCCGCCGTGCCCAGGAATATGAAACCAAAATCAATTCCGGCAATATTCATTTTATCGCAGAAGTTGTTCGCGACCTGCATCAGAATGTTGATCAGTCCGAAAGATCTTACAGCGAACGTATGATTTATGAATCAGCTCTTTCACGTCTAGTTGGTGAACTGGCAGCATGCGAAGGAACTGATTATAAAACAGCAACCGATAAACTTATGAAGTTGTTGCGTTCTAAGATCGCTGCAGCAAATGAAGAAATAAAAGAAGCTGCATAATAGATGATTTGATAATTAGATAATTGGATGATAAAGCTGAATTGCACATAATCATCTAATTATAGTTAACTAACAAAATGATTACATCATTTTGACGCTGCCTACGGCGCGAAAAATCGCGCTTTCAGCTTGCGATTTTCATAGCTGATTAAGCAATTACATGCTTAATCAGCTATATCTAGTAATCTTATAATCAAGACATCAGCTTATGACATTCAATACATTCGGTCACTTATTTCGCTTTACAAGTTGGGGAGAAAGTCATGGCGAAGCTATCGGCTGTGTGGTCGATGGTGTGCCATCCCTGATCGATTTATGTGAAGATGACATTCAAATATGGCTCGATAAACGTAAACCGGCTCAATCACGCTACACTACTCAGCGTCAGGAAAGTGATAAAGTAAAGATACTTTCCGGTGTATTTGAGGGAAAAACTACTGGTACGCCAATTTCCCTAATAATTCATAATGAAGACCAAAAATCTAAAGATTATTCGGAAATAAAAGATAAATTCCGCCCCAGCCATGCTGATTATACCTATCTACAGAAATACGGTATACGTGATTATCGCGGTGGTGGACGTTCTTCTGCAAGAGAAACCGCAATGCGAGTTGCAGCAGGGGCTATTGCCAGAAAAATTCTTGGTAGTTCAGTAGTTATTCGTGGCTCGATGGTGCAAATGGGCGATGATAAGATAGATAATAATCTATATGACATCGCAGAAATTGAAAATAATCCGTTCTGGTGTGCTGACGCAAAGGCGGCAGTACGCTGGGCGGAAAAGCTTGATGCAATTCGTAAAAATGGTTCTTCTGTCGGTGCAGTTATAGAAGTTGTAGCAGAAGGGATTCCTGTCGGATTTGGAGCACCAATATATAAAAAATTGGATGCTGATATTGCTGCTGCCATGATGAGC
Organism: Pseudomonadota bacterium; assembly: GCA_038043465.1. Taxonomy (GTDB): domain Bacteria; phylum Pseudomonadota; class Alphaproteobacteria; order Rickettsiales; family SXRF01; genus SXRF01. The sequence continues at coordinate 24,786 of JBBTBX010000011.1, read as the reverse complement.
ATAAACGCTGTAAAGGGCGTTGAAATAGGAGATGGTTTTGCCAGTGCCATGCTTAGTGGGGAAAATAATGCCGACTGCATGCGCTCGTCAGCAGATGGGAAAGTTATTTTTACTTCCAACCATGCCGGCGGGATTCTAGGTGGAATTTCTACAGGACAACCAATAGTAACACGTTTTGCGGTAAAGCCTACCAGCTCAATTTTAAAAGAAGTGGATACTGTAGATATTCACGGAAATAATACTACCATCCAAACTAAAGGACGACATGATCCATGCGTGGGAATACGCGCTGTACCAGTAGGAGAGGCGATGCTAGCATGCGTTTTAGCTGATCATTATTTGATGTATAAAAGCTTCAGGAAAGACAGTTAAATGTCATAAATAATGTTCTTTTGTCTTCACCAACCCACATATTATCAGACATAGAACGAATCAACATGAATCCACGACCGCTTGGCAAGCTTTCATCATATGGGGTATCAGGTATAGAAAAACCATCCCCTTCATCACCGACGGCTATCTGTATATAATCGTTCTTTTTCCAAACCATAATATTCAATCGACGCAGTCTATAACCGTCTATTATAAGCCGTTTTCTAACTTTTGTTTGATACTCATATAAATCTTTGGCTGAACGAAAATCTTTCCCTACCTGCAAATTGCCATGAATTAAAGCATTCATTATAGCTTCCTGCAAACAGGTCTTTATTTCTTCAAATTTAAAGTTGTTTAAATAAAAACGCCTATCGATACATTCCGTCACAATATCAGAGACATTAGCGTTGTAACAGCTAGTCGTAGTAAGCGATAATAACAAATCAGGTCTATTGGAAGAATATATTTTATTTAGATAATTATGCGCTTCTTTATCATTCTCGATTTTTTCTATAAAGAACGAATTCGGCATAACAAGTGCTGATTTCAAGATACTATCTGCATCATTTTTGTGTATTGAAAAGAAATAAGCCTCTTCATTATGGCAATTATCTTTATCTTGAGTTTTATCTTGTTCAAACTGAGCAGGATAATGCCTCAATACCATATACAAAACACCTAATTATTTCTAGAAATTGAAAATAGCTGGTCAAATTTTGATATAGTAAATATTTTATCCACCTGCCCATGTGGAGAATGCAAATTAAGAGAAACATTGCGCCCCTGACATTCATCGCGGAGCAATAACAACATCCCCATACACGCAGAATCTATAAAAGTTATATCTGAAAAATCCAGGTTTATTGCCTTTAACTCTCCTTGATTCAATAACCCAAGAATATTTTTAAATTTTTGTGTATCAGAAAAGGTAAACTGTCCTTTTAATTTTACTGATGTTGTGTGTCCAGACGCAGCGACGTTATATTCCATATTGCCTCCTAAAATAATTCAACTTCTTCGAGTTTTTCTTCTATTACTTCCGTATTACTATGATTATGATTTGCAGAAGAGTTAATATCTACTCCAGACATACTCATTAAAAATAGTTTCGCAAATTCACTCAATTGAAATTGTCCTGCTATTTCCTCAGCAAGAAATTCGTTTTTCTCTACATTAGAAAGAGTAGGGAAAGTACTGATATTATAATCTTTTAATGATAATATGCTTTTGTCCATATGCTCAAGCATGCGAACACTGCTTTCAATATATTGTGTGGTACGATCCTGAAACTGTAAGTTAACCACCATTCCCGACAGGGTATTTGATGCCTCCGAACTAATATTCGAAGCATCTTTTAGAATTGCTGAAAACTTATTTTTTTGATCTATCATGCCACACATAAGAGCAGATAATTTATCTTGAGCCATTATGGTCTGTGACATATCGGTTGTCGCAACATCCTGTAATATTTTATACCCTTCCTTTACACTATCACTTACTTCTGTAATACGTGAATTGATTGATTCTGCTATATCGCGGATAGTATTTGATACTTCCTTCACTTCATTAGCAACAACGCTAAATCCCCTGCCAGCTTCTCCTGCTCTGGCAGCTTCGATACTGGCATTAAGAGCAAGAAGGTTAGCTTTTTTTGTTATATTTTGAATATCAGTTACAAAAGTTTCTATAGACGAGATGTTTTTAATTGTTTCATCAAGTGTATATATCATGGTAATTGCACGCTTAGAAACAAACAGAATTTTCGTAATTGAATCATTTAAAGTTTCTGAAAAGAGATCGGTAAATTCTTCAATCGTAATCTGCTCGTTCCCAGTATTTATGGTGTTAGCAAGCTCTGAAATATTTTCTACAGACAAGCTTTGCTGCTTTATATCTCTAGCAAGGCTAAGAAAACGTTCAGACATAATCTTTGTTGATTCTTCAACAAGCCTTGCTGTTTGTGGTAACTGATGACGTAACACAGATATTACATGATGGTAGATGTCTGTCGTAGATATCCAGCGTGCCAGCATATCACGTGCTAGCTGTGTATTCTCTTCAATATTGTGAATATTATGTTCTGACATAATTCACTATTCCCCTATTAAGGGATATTTGTCAATATTAAATCTACTATTAGTTGATTATTTGTGCAGGACTGATGCATTATATTATTATGTTAGTGCAGTTTATTCACCTTCAGATATCTCACGCATATATACAGGTTGTGTTAGACGTGTATTTCTTCCTATAAATTTTACTATACTAGATAGTTGTTGTTTGGATATGGAAATTGGAGTTTTCATAATTCTCCACTCAACATTCTCTGTACATGGCGGATAGGGCAGAGAACCGCGATAAGAATAGTAGGAATCCGAGTTGGCGAGTAAAGAAGAGATATCAGCTGTAAATTGCTGTTTTTTCTTAGAATATGAATGCTTTAATATATCGTCTATAGATTTATTTGAATCACCAATATCTGCAAAAACCGCAACAATCAGTAAGTCGCCTTTTTTATCTTTATGTATCAGGTGTATTTCCAACGGATAGAATGCTTCTTTTATTCTATGACCACTCGGCGAATGGATTTCGACACTCTGTAATGAATATTTGTTTTTACCATCAATCAATATTCCACCTTCCGCAACTTCCATGATAAAAGATTTATTAGTAATATTCAGCAAACCAGTTGCTTTACTATACTTAAAATTTAATTTCGGAAGATTAGATGATTTCGTATGCGAAATGTTTATTGGCGATTGTTCCATACCCGATATGCATGTTTCATAGCCTGCAATTGTACCCCAATCTTCCTGACCAGTAAAATCATCATCATAAGTCCATACGGGTGCTTCACCGTCATCTGCCATGCAAAATGCTGGAACAATCAATATTGATAGGAAAGAAAATAAAGAAATACATAAAAAGCGCATAAATTATCCAATTTTGTATGAAATTATGGTCTAAATCAGCATATATTATAATAACTAAATAAAATATGGCATATTTTTCTTCAGAAAATACAATTTTTACCCTTCCTGACCATAAAGACGTAGATTATCAATTAAATATACGATGCACATTCCGCATCTACTACCCATCTCTCCCAATTTCATAATTTTATCATAAGGAAAAGCGTATGGCTGTAATGCAAACATTGCTTAATAAATTTCGTGGTAAAAAATCGCTAAGTAAAGGTTTTATTAATTCCTCTATGGCTGGTTATGGAATCAGATCCTATATGGTGATGCCTGGGCAGGCAGTTTGGATGGATAGAGATTATGCACAATTTGCACGTGAAGCCTATATTAAAAATGTGGTTGCACACCGTGCAATTGATATGGTTTCCACGGCAGCGGCTTCTATCAAGCTTGAATTATATTCCATAAATGCAAAAGGTACGAGAACAGAAGAAAAAGCCCATCCGATTCTACAGATATTAAAGAAACCCAATCCTGGATCTGCTACTAGTGATTTTTTTCAGGCACTTTACAATTATTACCAAATCAGCGGTAATGTTTTTGTACAGGCTGTCGGTGGCAAAGACATTCCGCCAAAAGAGATACATTTGCTGCGCCCAGACCGGGTTTCTATCATTGTTGGAAAAGGGGCAATGGCGGAAGCTTATCGTTACAGCGTTGGGAATCAAACACGCGATTTTCCAGTTAATAAAATTACCGGCAAGTCAAATATATTACATATACGTAAATTCAATCCGCTTAATGATTGGTATGGTCTATCATCGGTTGAAGCCGCTGCGTACAGCATAGACCAACACAATCAATCGGGAGCATGGAATCAGGCATTGTTACAAAATGGGGCAAGACCTAGCGGTGCATTAATTGTGCGTGCTGATGCGAACAATGGCGGGATATTATCAACTGATCAATATGGTCGCGTAAAGCAACAGATAGACGAACAATTTTCTGGCGCAATAAATGCGGGCAGACCGTTGCTGCTTGAAGGCGGGCTGGAATGGAAAGAAATGAGCATGACACCAAAGGATATGGATTTTGTGCAAGCAAAAAATTCTTCTGCTCGTGATATTGCACTGGCTTTTGGCGTGCCGCCGCAATTACTCGGTATTCCTGGGGATAATACTTATTCCAATCTACAAGAAGCAAGGCTCGCATTGTGGGAACAAACAGTTATTCCGCTGGTGCAGAGAACAATTGATAGTTTTAATAATTGGCTGATTCCATTTTTTGCAAATAACCTTGAGATAGTAGCTGATACTGATAGCATAACTGCTATTGCTGGCAGTAATCAGGCAATATGGGATAGGGTGGAAAAAGCGAATTTCCTGACCGACGATGAAAAACGGGCGGCGGTTGGCTATGGAGCTTTAAATAAATCTGCTAAATAATGCTGGAAAAACCCCTTAATCTATTGTACAATAAACCTGTACAACTAATTATAAGTAAAATTATGCCAATTCCCGAAACAGTTTCTTACAGCGAATTTCGCGCTAATCTATCCAGCTATCTGGACAAGGTGTGTGATGACAGTTTGCCAATGGTAATAAAACGTCGCAATGGCAAAAAAATTGTTATTATATCTGAAGATGATTATAATTCTATGGATGAAACAGCGTATTTATGTTCTACAGAGGCGAATAAGAAAGTGTTATTGGAAGCACTTAATGAGCCAGCTAATAAACGTAAGAAATATTTGTCTGTAGATGAAATCCGTAAAGAATTTGGAATTAAGTAGCAAAGCAAGAGAGCAACTTGCTTATTGGCAATCTGCCAATCCTAAATTTGCATCAAAAATTTTGCGCTTGTTTGATGAAATTCGAACCACACCATATTATGGCACAGGGAAGCCAGAAGCCTTGAGGCATGAGTTTTCTGTCTGCTGGTCACGCAGGATTGATAAAGAGCATCGTTTAGTTTATCGGGTTGATGGTGAAACCGTTATCATTCTTTCTTGCAGATTTCATTATTAGCATATAACACTTGAAGTATATCTGAATACACAAGGTATCGCTTTATGTGCTTTAAAAACACACTGCAAACTTATGGAGTTGTTGCCAAGTCTTTTCACTGGCTGATGGCAGTTTTGATTATAGTTTTGCTCGCCGTCGGTTTGATTATGACGGGTATGGAAAACAGTCCTGATAAATTCAAACTCTATGGTATGCACAAAGCGTTTGGAATAGTTGTTTTATTCCTTGCATCTTTAAGGTTGGGTTGGAAAATACTAGATGTCAGCCCGTTGCTTCCAGATAGTCTTGGTAAAATGGCAAAGCTTGGAGCAAAGTTAGGGCATTTCGGTTTATATGTTTTGATGTTTGCCATGCCGATTACCGGCTGGTTAATGTCATCGGCTGCCGGATTTCCTGTTTCCGTATTTGGAATGTTCGTAATGCCTGATTTGATTTTACCTGATAAAGAATTTGGACATGACATGAATGAATTACACAGCATTCTAGCATGGGGATTGATGGGGTTAATTGCACTACATTTTCTGGCAGCATTATTGCATCATTTTTATTATCGGGATAATACTTTGACTCGTATGCTTCCAAATTTTAGAGGTAAAAATAATGACAAGAATTCTAGCGTTAATAGCAGCAATTAGTTTATCTTTTGCATTTCCAGCGTTTGCTGAAGTGCCCGCTTATAAGTTGCTTAATGAAAAAAGCAGCCTGAAGTTTTTTGCCATAAATAATGGCGCACCAGTTGAAGGTGAATTTAAGGATTTTTCTGCTGATATTAAATTTAGCCCTGTTAAACTTGATGAAAGTAAAATTGTTATCGAAGTGAAAACAGGCAGTGTTTTTGCAGCTTATGATGAGGTGGTAAAAAACCTTCTATCAAAAGACTGGCTGGCAACGGAAGCTTTTCCTAAAGCTGTTTTTACCAGCAAAACTATTACGCGTATGCCATCTACAGATAATTATTACGCTGAGGGAACGCTTAAATTGCGCGATAAAGAGATGCCGGCAACCCTGAATTTCCAGTTGCAATTTACGGACGGTAATAAAAACGCAGTTGCCAAGGGATATGTTACAATCAGGCGCAATGAATATGGAGTGGGGCAGGACGATTGGGCGAAAGACGATGTTGTCAAAAACGAAGTTCGAGTTGAGTTCAAGGTGGTTGCGGAGAGGATATAGACAGCTATATCAAACGTGGTTTTTCTAACTGCTGTATTATTGGTGTAACCGAAGGAGTAATATCTGGAGATATTGTATCTTTATCGCCCTTGTCTTGTTTTGCTTTATTCAAGACTTTTACAAAATTTGCTACATCTTTATGGAAAGTAATTGCAGCCTCTGCTGTAAGATTTAACCCTGTATTTCCTACCATAACTTCAACTACTTCGTTCTTAGGCTTTGCAGACAGGTCTTTAATAATAGCTTCTTTTTCACTTATAATACTGTTTAATGTTTGATGTGATACTCCAGATATATCAGGAAGCCCATCATCAAAAAACATCCCTGTTTTTTTATCGCTTCTTTTGACAATTTCATACCATGTTTCGTTTGCAAGAATTCTGTTTCTATCTACTTTATTATCGCGATATTCTCCATTTTCGATTACGTTATTAGGTCTGCCACCTATTCCATCTAGCTTAACTGTTTCATGCGTTGCGGTAGCAGCTAAAACTCGTGCGTATAATTCTGCCTGTTCTTTGTTTAGCCTACCATCAAATTCATATGGAGAATTATCGTCACCTGGTTCTTTTTTAATAGATTTAGTTGCTGCTTCAAACTGAGAATATACCTTCTCTAAATTAGCGAATATTTCTTCAGGTGTGATGTTTGATTTTAGTTTTGGGTCAGACATATAAATCCTACGTAATGCTTGGTTTAAATTGAAGATTAATAAATATAGCACAAGCATTGCTAATTAATTATTACAGTTTTATGAAGCTTGTTAAATAACATTAATTCAATAGGTTATACATGTATTACGATAAAAAAATCAGCGCGAAGATGCGCGAACGGAGAAAACTTGACTTTAATCTGGAAGTTAAGTCGCTGGACACTATGGGCAGATTTGCTGGTTACGCCAGCGTTTTTGACATAGTGGATAACCAGAAAGATATCATACAGCGCGGGGCATTCGCCGAAACCTTAAAAGGGCGGGTGCATGATATTAAAATGCTGTGGCAACACCAGCAGGACGAGCCAATAGGCATTTTTGAGAGGATATTTGAAGATGCTAATGGGCTTTATGTCGAAGGCAGGTTGCTGCTCGATGTGGCGCGGGCGAAGGAAGCTTATTCTCTGCTCAAAGAAAGGGCTATTGGTGGGCTTTCTATTGGTTATTCGCCAACCAAATACCGGCTGCATGAAAAAACCGGCACACGCCTTATTTCTGCAGTCGAATTATGGGAAATAAGCCTCGTTACTTTCCCCGCTAATGAGGCAGCAAAAATCACAGTAGTAAAACAGGCAATTCCCACAACACAATTGCTTAAGTTATCTGAGGCTTTGGATAGGGCAATCGGAGCTTTACGACTTTGAAAGCTAAAGACATTTTCCATGGGCTATGCTATTCATTGAAGATGTCAAGAAAATCACAGATAGAATGGACAGAATTTACTTGGAATCCAACTACTGGATGTACCAAGATTTCTGCTGGCTGTAAAAATTGCTATGCTGAGATAATGGCTGTTAGATTGCAAGCTATGGGAGTTGCTGGATATGAAGATGGTTTTAAATTAAAATTGCTTCCTGATAGACTAAAACAACCTTTGGAACGGAAAAAACCTACAACATATTTTGTCAATTCTATGAGTGATTTATTTCATAGTGATATTCCAAATGAGTATTTGGATAAAATATTTGCTATTATAAATAAAACTCCACAGCATACCTATCAAATATTAACAAAACGCCCAGAAAATATGAAAAAATATTTTATGGATAGATTCGTACCAAGAAATGCTTGGCTTGGAGTTTCTGTGGAAGATAAAAAACATGGAATTCCACGAATTGATATTTTACGTGGAATAAAATCTAGAATACGTTTTTTATCTGTTGAGCCATTACTTGAGGATATTGGAGATATTAACTTATCTGGAATTCATTGGGTAATTGTTGGTGGAGAATCAGGAATTAAAGCTCGCCCGATGAAGGAAGAATGGGTAGAAAATATTCAAAAACAATGTGCATTGTATAATACTTCATTCTTTTTTAAGCAGTGGGGAACTTGGGGAACTGATGGCATAAAACGTGCAAAATCTTCCAATGGTAGGTTGCTTAAAGGCAGGGTTTGGGAAGAGATGCCCAATAACCCTGATGAGCAACTAGAGTTGCTATAGTTACCATATTTTTTAGGAAATCGCATGCCATATAAACATTATGACTGGGCAAACTCGCGCAGTCCACCTATTTTGCAATCACATAGTTTGATAAAACATGCAATCATAGAGGATTATATTGAGCTATATGTACGCAATTTTATTGCAACTTCGTCTCCTAATAGTTTAAAAATCACAATTATTGATGGATTTTCTGGTGGTGGTGTTTATAGGGTCAACGGATCAAAGAAATTATACTTTGGTTCTCCATTTATTTTTTTAAAAATCATTCAGAAAATCGAAAAAGAAATAAAAAATAAGACTGGAAAAAAATACTACATAGACGTTGTTTATTATTTCATTGATAAGAGTAAAGATGCTTTAGATTTCCTTAGGAAGCAATTACATAAAAATGGATATGGTAAATTAATTGGTGAACATATTTTTCTATTGAATGGTTCATTTTCTAATATTCTTTCTGGACTTACAGAAATTATAAAACATCGTAATGGTAGAGTTTTATTTCTTTTAGATCAGTATGGGTACAAAGATGTACCACTGCATATAATTAAAAATATATTTATCAATTTTTATAATGCAGAGGTATTGCTTACATTTGCAGTTGGTTCTTTGGTAAATTATATAACTGATACTCCTCAATTCTATAAATGTGTAAGCGGAGTACAAAAGGAGAAATACAGTTTACTTTCCAAAAAAGATATTATTTTACTCACTTCATTGAAAGAAAAAATCAGTGATAAGGCGACTTGGCGTTTAATTGCAGAGCATAAAATACTAAAAAGGATTAATAAGATATTGGGAACATTAAATTGTGCTCCATGTTTCATTGTTTCAAATCAAAGTAATCGTCGTTATTGGTTATTGCACTTATCAACACAAATAAAAACGAGAAACAAAATGATGAAATTGTATTCTGATAAACATAATCTTTTTATTCATAATAAAGCTTTGGGCTTTAGTATGTTTGGTTTTAAACCAAAAATTAAATCACAGTAGTAAAACAGGCAATTCCTCCAGCACAATTGCTTAAGTTATCTGAGGCTTTGGATAGGGCGATAGGGGTGTTGCATCAGTAAAAACTGTCATCCCGCATTTATTGCGGGATCTGGAGAAAAATTCAATGACTGTGGTTGTAGCCCCAGACCCCGCAACAAGTGCGGGGTGACAAACCGCATAATAACAATCAACAATAAGGAAAAAAATATGAGTATAAGCGAAATTACAGATCGCGTTGCCTCGCTTGGCAATGCGTGGGAACAATTTAAGCAAATAAATGATGCGCGGTTGAATGAAATCGAACGCAAAGGCAATGCCGACCCGCTTTATAACGAGCATTTGAATAATATCAGCATGGCACTGGATAATTATAAATCCCGCCTTGATACTATTGAAACTGTCTATAACCGCCCAGTTTTGGGAGATGACATCAATGTAAAATCCACCGCTTCGCACAGCGAATATAGCAAAGCCTTCCGCAATTATCTGCGTAAAGGTATGGATGGCGGTCTGGAAATGTTGCAGACCAAAGCCCTTTCAGTTGGTTCGGATCCTGACGGCGGATATTTAGTTACTCCACACATGTCATCAAAAATTGTGCAGTCAATTTTTGAAACATCACCAATGCGTCAGTTAGCAGCAGTAGAAACTATTTCTTCTGATGCGCTCGAGCTTATTGATGACCATGACCAGGCAGCCGCTGGATGGACTTCAGAAACTGGTACAATTACTGAAACCAGCTCACCAACCCTTGCTAAAAGAAATATTCCAACCCATGAATTATATGCACAACCAAAAGCTACACAAAAACTTGTGGATGACTCAGCGATTGACATTGAAAGCTGGTTATCAGGTAAAATTGCCGACATTTTCAGCCGTAAAGAAAATACTGCTTTTATTAGCGGTAATGGTGTTGGACAGCCACGCGGCATATTGACTTATGCATCTGGCACCAATTGGGGACAGATTCAGCAGGTAAACTCGGGTAGTAGTGGGGCAGTAACTGCCGATGCTATTATCAATTTGTTTTATGCCTTGAAAGATGCTTACAGCAAACGCGCGAATTTCCTGATGAACCGTACTGTTGTGCAGTCGGTACGCCTCCTTAAACAGGCAACCACCAATCAATATATGTGGCAACCTGGTCTTGCGGCAGGTAGCCCTGATACGCTTATGGGAGTGCCAGTGCATATGGCAGCTGATATGCCTGTTGCCGCCGCAAATTCGCTTTCTATTGCGGTTGGTGATTTTCAGGCCGCTTATCAGATTGTTGACCGCAAAGGCATCAATATTCTGCGCGATCCATTCACCGAAAAACCATTCGTCAAATTCTACGCAACCAAGCGTGTTGGCGGCGATGTGGTGAATTATGAAGCAATAAAGCTGATGAAATTGGCTTAGTTGCAATGCCCTCACCCTAACCCTCTCCCATTGGGAGAGGGAATTATTTTGAAAAGGATAAAAATATGAGAGATTTACATCATAATATATTGGTTACACAGCATCTAAACCCTGTCGTTTCCACAACTACTAAAACTTCTACTGCAATCGACTTGCAGGGCTATAACGGAGCTAATGTTATTTTCAGTATCGGTCAGTCAGGGGATACACTTTCCGGTTCAGTATACTGGACATTGAAATTGCAGCATAGTGATGATGACAGCACTTATAGCGATACGGTAGCTGCCGACCTTAATAGCCCGTCCTTAACTAATGTGGTTAATTCGCCATCATTAGACCGCACATCGTATAGTTTTGGCTATCAGGGCAATAAACGCTATCTTAAAGCTGTGGCAACTTCCACAGGAACACACACTAACGGAACTCCGATAGCTATTGTGGCGTTGCGCGGCTCGGCATCATATACCCCTGTAATATAATGTTAATATGCGTATTTGTCACTCCGTTTTTATTGGGGAATCCGGCACTTAAAAACCAGACCCCGCCATAAAAAGCGGGGTGGCAGATAATACATATAACCCATTGTTTTAATAATTTTTTAAGGTACTTGCTTTATGCTGAAGCCTTGGTATAAACTGCTAAGGCAACGTTACTTGGAGTTCATCGTGTCAAAACTTACAAGAAGTGAACAGATTATAGCGGAAAAAACCGTCTGTGTTCTGCTGGTACGTGGTGAAAACCCGGATGGCGAGAGGATATTTGCCTATCTTGCCGTGCGTGCTGACAAGCTGGAATCCTTTATAGAAGCCCAGAAAAGTGGCACTTTTTACCCTGAAGATTATGGAATTATCATAGAAGCCGGAACAGGTGAGCCTTCTGAAGAAGTCAAAGAAAAAATGACTAAAGAATATGGCTTTAACCATGAGGCCATGCTGGATATTGATTCTCCACAAGGAGCAAATGACATTGCCAGCAATATATCAAGCTATATAGCTGATATTAAAGAAGAAGATTAGTTTTTCCACCTTGTTCATACAACATTCACAAAATCGTCACATAAATTCGCTGAATTTGTGTTATCTTGTAATGGGGTAGTATAAACTATTAACAAGGTACTGAAGTGACTGATTATAACCTTAAACCTAGAACAGGCTTTGAAATAAGAACCGTCAGGAAGAATATCGGTCTGGAATCAGGTGGATTTGCTGCTGCTGAACTTGCATCAATGGGGGTTTCTCTTGGTGTAGTTGCTATTTTTGATAAGGTAATCCCTCAAAAAATTATGGACAAAGCGACTAATGCTATCGCTAAAGTGGTTATAGAACCTTATCTTGATACTATTGAAAAAAATCTTGCCAAATGCCATCTACAGGAATGCCAGGCTGATGAAACAAAGTCGCGTGAAGAACGCGCCTGCAGATTAGCCAGAGGAGTTTTTGTTTTTGGTTCAGCTTATTTAATTTCATTAGGCGTTAAATTTTTTGCCCGTAGTAAAATCAATAAATGGACTGGTGTCGATCGTAGTAAGCCATCTGCATCTAATGCTACATTTTGGGATAAAGCGTATTCTTATATTCCAATACTTGGTTCTACACGCGATGCTAACATGATAATGTTGGCTGATGAAGCCGTGCATATTGGCTCACTTATTTATTTAAACACCACAGCATCAAAATTTACAGATGAACATATTGATAAGATGGCATCAACCTTAGAAAAATTAGGTATGAGTCACAAGAAAGCAAAAGAAGTTGCTTCCATGGCAATGGTATGGGAAGTTCCTAATGCTCTTGGTATGATGGCTGGTGGCGTTGCGATTGCGGGTAAACACACTAAAGATTGGGCAATGCCATCTCCAAAAACTAAACATGCAATTATGGATGTACTTAGCGGTGATGCTAAAGTCTATGCTCCTTCCAAGAGTTAATTTCAAAGATAGTTTTTAATAATTAGGAAATCATGCAAATATTCATGCTCCACACTCGCTATGGCAGCGAGGATGGGTTTGTTGTGCGCCGGTTTTTAGAAAATCATCATTATGAAGTCGCTGATTCGTTAGGTGCGTATTTTATACGCATTGGAGTATGCCGTCATCCTGTGGAGTGCGAAGCACTAGCGCAGGATCTCGTGCAATTATAAACAGATCCTGCGCTGCGATTACACCGCCCGCAGGATTACAAAATCAAGAGGAATATATGTCAAACAACCGTGAAAGACGGCTGGAGAGGATAACTGCGCCTGCCAGCGAACCTGTTACACTTGCCGAAGCTAAATTGTATCTGCGCGTGGATTCAAGCAGCGAAGACAGCCTGATTTCGGATATTATTGTCGCTGCCAGAATGAGTGCGGAATCATGGCTAAAATCATCACTAATCAGCCAGACATGGAAGCTGGTTTATAATGATTACTTAGACAGTGAAGTTGACTTGCCAATGCCGCCGGTTGTTAGCGTTGCCAGCGTTGTTGTGGTAAACCGTGATGCCACAACTCAGACAATTTCAGCAACAAATTATTACCTTAATGCCGCTAAAACCAAGCTGCTTTTTGATAATTACGTAAGCGGATTTTCTATAGAAATAGCCTACAATACCGGATACGGAACTGCATCACAAATACCTTCGCCGATTAAATATGGAATATTAGCGCATATAGCTGCGATGTATGATGAGCGCGGATTGCTGGGACAAACCAAATTACCAGCACAAGTCAGTGCATTATATGCTCCTTTTCGTGGAGTGTTGTTATGATAAGAAACAACAAAAACACCAGCAGCAGCTTGCGTCACCGCGTTACTCTGCAACAGGAAATCAACACTGGTGACGGGGCAGGGGGATATGTTCGTTCCTGGCAGAATGTGGCAGATTTATGGGCAGAGATCAGTTCTGCAAATATAAAATCTTATGGTCAGGAAAAATTCTTCGCAGGTAAAATTCAAGCAGAGATAACCCATAAAATCACTATCAGATACAGGGCTGGAATTACTGCAGCGATGCGCCTGACATTTGAAAACAGAATTTTTAATATTCGCGCTGTTTTCAATAAGGATGAAAATAATGAAATTCTTGAATTGTTGGCTGAAGAAGGCGTAGCAGCATAAAATTGGGGTATTATATGTCTATTTTAAATTATTATAACGTACAAAAAGCTATATACGAAAAGCTGACAGCCAATAGTTCGCTAATGTCCGCTGTAAGCGGAGTATTCGACCAGGTTCCTCAGGATACTACATTTCCATTGGTAATAATCGGCGATATCAGGGCAGATAATATAGCTAATCTGGCAAAAAATGGAATCGAACATAGAATAAGAATTAATGTATTCAGCCGCGAAGCTGGCAAAAAACAAACCGCTGATATAATGGGTATTATTGAGGGAGTGCTGCATAACAACAGCATAAATGTGTCAGGTCAAACATTTGTGTCTATGGAATTTATTGAAAGCTCTATAGAATTGGAAAATGACGGTCGGACTTACCAAGGAACTATAGATTTGATGATAATTTTATATAGTAATTAGCTATTGCTGCAGCCTTCTCGATAATGATTGTATATAGGAATTATACTGTTGTTCCGTATCTTTTATAGATGGTTTTGAACAGTCACTTTGGGAATATAATTCTTCGTATGAACCTTTGGCGGCAGTCAATGTATCATCTTGCAAGCGAGCTGGAGCCTGAATAGCATTCATTTCTTTCTGTAGTGATATTATGATTACGCTATAGTCATTCTGACCGATTTTACCGCATTTTTCCATCAACAGGTAGGTTGCCAAAAGTTCTTCATAACGGGTTTTTATATCGCTTATTGACTTACTTGAATTGTTACCCCCGAATATATCCTGTATCGAATTCGGAGATTTTAATTCAACCGGAGCAGGCTCTACTATATCATTATTTTCTATAACAGGCGGATAATAATCCTTATCTTCAGCAGAACCATCAATGATATCATCATTCTGAACCTCCCGAACAGTCTTTTGCTCGGTATCTATCTGTGCATTAATGCTGATAACTTCTTCCAGGGTTGCAAGTTGTTCGTCAAGCTTTCTTAATTGTAGATCATACATTGCTATTATAATAAATAACGCGGAGGTAACGATAAAAATAATAATATAACTTCTACGCTGAGCTTTTGAAATTTCTCTTATAAACTCAGCATCGTATTTTTTTCTAATTTTTTTTATCAGCTGCCGTTCATTCAAAATATATAACGCAATGACGGCAAGAAATGCTGTGATCATCAGCGGTGACCACATAGCAAATTCCGACTCGGTAATATTCATGCCGCCTACTGCGTATTAGAGATTAATTGTTTATCACAATCTATGGATAAGATTCCATCGGTAGCTTTGCTTTTGCGCAAACGGTCTATATTAAAACAGCGATATTCAACTTCTAATGTTTTGGGGCAACTGACCATCGGCTCTCCAAGAAAATTTGAATCAACTGCTATATCACATCTAGGATTTCCATTGCATAAACGTGAGATTGGATAGATTACATTATTCTCCTTGATAGAGATAGTATTTCCGCCTTGTGAGTCATCACGTTCAGGCTGTGGGAAATTTTGGCAATTCATACCCCAACTGGCATTCTCTATTGTTATGCTGTATGGTGATTTTTTGACAATAGTAGTCAAAGCAGACTGTTCGGTTTCAATCTTATTTGCGATAAGAACCTTGGAAATAATAAATACCATTATTATTATTCCCGATATTACCAATAAATGTATCTTAAACGGCATTATTCTTACACTTCAATCATCGCTAAATAAAACTAAAAAGATTTTCAGGATATATCAAATGAATATGCAAATTACAAAGAATAAAAATACATATACAGATAATTCACTCAAAAATCGTATATTACGTCTTGAGAGAATGTTGCAGCAATTATTGCAGATGTCAATAAATGGTGGGCAGACTGATAATTCTGCAATAAAAATTGAAAATAATAAACAAAATGAGTTGATTTCTGATTTAATCTCCTCATCAACCTCAAGGAATGTTCCAGCCAGTACGACTCAACCAGCATTTTTCCCTACAAAAAACTCCATAAATAACAGCTTGTCTAATAAAAATAATATATCCCTAAGCAGGGGACAGGTTATTGCCGAACTGGCACTTGCGATTGCCCGCGCCAGCAGGCGTAATTCTTAATATTAGTAATAGACTGATATATAATAATATTTTTTTGACCATGAATTGTCATAATTCTTATTTATGTAATTAAAATGTAACAAAAAACCGGTGGTGATATAGCATGTTAGTTTGATATACTGACAGGGTATAAATATAATATTTTTGCTTAAGGGCTTTATGTCTGGTTATCGTGATGATGGTGATGATGAATATGGTAGTGGACATGGCGACGTGCGCCGTGGCTATGAGCAAACTAAAGCTAATTCCATAAATACGATAGCTTCTTTAGGGTCTTTACAGCAAAAGGGCGGAAAGCGTTATTGGTTGGGCATGGAAGTTCCAGATGATCTTGCTCCTTCCCTCGAACTTTTTACCAGTGGTTTACCATCATTCATTGCTAATAAACTTAATAGTGGTGTTTATGAAAATGCCATTAAATTTCATGCAAAACTTTCCAAGGAATTTAATAAAGGTTGGAATCAGAATTCCGCGCATAAATTTGCTTTAGGTTCCGCAGCTGCGGTTACGGCGATAATGATTGGCACTCAACCAGGTATGACTGCGCTACAAGCAGCTAAGGACAGAAATAAAGATCGTTCTGAGACCTTTAAAAATTTAAAAGATATTATTGATGCTGATAAGCACTATAAAGACAATGAAGTTGTAAAAACTGCTTTAGAGCATGGTCATAAAATTATGACTTCTGGTCTTAAAGATGCTGCGAGTCAGTTGCCTACTGTTATAGTTAATAGTTATTTTGCATTCAAAAATCATAAAGCATTGAATAAGAGTGCATTGGGAGCTTTAGAGAAAGGTGGAATAGAAAACTTTGACTCTAGTAGTCTTGATTCGTTCAATGTTGATGACAATACCCAGAAATTTATCGGGGGTGGAGCAGTAATTGGTAACGCTCTGTTGAAAAGAAGTTTATCAAAAGATTCTTATGAAGAGCTAAACAAGCCAAATTCTTATAAAATGATTATGGAGTTGAAGAAAAATATCGATGCTGGATATGGTGGTCGTTCTGACATCAGTGCGCAAGTCATGGAGATTTTTCAGCAAAACGAAGTTGACCGTGGGCGTATAAAATTTGGCGATAAATTTATTCCTAAGCTTGCTCCTATTACTGAACGAATTGCTGAAGTAATAGCTAGTGGAGAATTAGATCCTATTTCTCTGGTTAATCTGGTAGGAAAAGGAAACGTTATAAAGAAGGATGGCAGCGGCAACCGTAGATTTATTACCACCGAACAGTTAGAATTAATTATAGATGATCAAATAAATAATTTTGGTGCGCGTGAGAAAAAGACTTTGGAAGATCTACTAAGTAACCACAATAACCCTAACAAGGTAATGCAAGCAATAAAAGATAATTTGCAAAATCTTAAAGGTGATGAAAGGGCTGTATTTGCCACTTTATTCTCTGATGATGTACTTTTGAAATCTGGAGTAAAAAAGAAAGAATTAGCTAGTATTAGAACTCATGGGCATAACATTTTCTGTGAATTTATAAAAGCTAAGGCAGTGGAGATTGCGCAAGAATCTCCTGAAGAATTGAAGGCTAAAAACCTTTCTAAAAAAGAAATTGAAGCAGTGAAAGGGTTTAGTGATCTAGTAGCTGCAGGTGATAAAAAAGCTATAGCTTCTGCAATTAGAAGCACCGATGAAGACGGAACTAATCTTGTTAAGAGCGCGGTGGCAACTATTGGCTTGAATAGCGATAAACCTAATTTCTGGCAGAACGCCATAGGTGAAGCAAAAAAACGAGTTGCTAGTCAGAACCCACCAGCTTCAATGGTTGAAGCGGTTAAGTCTGGGCGGGAAAACGGCACATCTTTGGGGGTTGTATAGCATATGGTAGCTAAACCCCATAAACCCATTATAAATAATAACGGTAATAGCGGTATTGATGCGGACAGCATTTTACCACCTAAGGCTACTGCACCAAAACCTGGTTTTTTTAAGCAAGCAGCAGAAACTGTTTCCAATAATTTCAATCGTCTGATTAATTTCATAGGATTTGCACCAATGTTTGCTCCACTGGTTGTTGGCGGGGCTAAAGTTGTTGGTAAAATCGGTGACAGTAAAATTGGAAAATCTGTTGGTCTGGGTCGTCTTGCCAATGTTGGAACATCTACAGAATCTTTCTTAGATAAAAGCATTTCGGAAGTATTTGGTGGAAGTAATAGCAATACTATAAGGGGATTCCAAAATTTTGCTGACTCAGCTGGTAATGTTGTAAATACAGCATCTGATAAATTAGGTGTATCATATATTGCAAAAATTAGTGATTCCAGAGCAACTAGTCGTTTAGCTAAGCTAGCAAAGTTAGGAAAAGAAGCCAGCGAAAGAGGAATACCTGGCGAATTAACTGAGCATGCTAAAAAGTTTATAGGTTCGATCGGCAACATTGACCATCAAGAAATTTCTAAAACTTTTTCTGAAGCTATTGCAAATACTAAAGATTTATCCAGAAAAGATAGCAAATTATTAAATAAAATATTGTATACTGCTGAAAAAGCAAACAATAGCCGTGTTAACGCTGGCTATTGGAGAAAACCTGGGAACTTATTAAAGAATTTATCTGGAGCTATTGGAAAGGCTAAGGTTCTTCCTGGTATTGCTAATATTACCTTTATCGGTCTTTCTGTTGCCAGCTTAGTTGGTGTGGTTGGTAATTTTATAAAGAATGTGTCAGCACTTAAATCAATGTCTAAGGATATTACTGGAAAAGAAACTTCCACTTTGGACATTATTCGTGGCAAAGTTCCCGATATTGTAAAAGATTCACGTTCCAAACTTCTTAAAAGCTCCGTTGTATCAGGTGCAACTGATGCAATTTCTCTTGGTTTAAACGTTGCCAGCGCGGTTAAGGGTAATGTTTCTATGCTTGGTTATATGGCTCCACAATTTGCCGGTATGGGACTGAATGCCATGATCGGTGAGTCATCGCTTTCAATCTACACCGCACTTAGTCAGGCGCATGCTTCCGGGCAAAAAATCTCAGGCGAAGCTTATGCCGCACTTATAGGAACAGCAAGCCCTGAACTTAAAAAACGTGGTGGCGCAGATAGTATATTTGCTAAAGAACTTGGAAAAATATACGCTGAAGAAAATGCCAGCCCCGCGCAGGTTATGCGCCGAGCCGTTAACGGTGAATTAATGAAAGACCTTAATGCTCTGATCGCCGCCAATGAAGCAGCAAAAGCAACTGCCACTGTGGCAGCACCTGCAGCCGTAGCGACAGGTTCACACGTAGCAGCATTACAGAAAACTGCAAATAAAGCTGATATAGAGCAAAAGCCAGTCGTTGGAAACCATACTGCGCAATTGGTGGCTAATGCAGGTCAGGCTAACGATGCCTTAAAAAGTGTAGGTGCATGACATGTCGATCCCTGAAAATTATGATAGCGCTGATGACTTTGGAGTTGTTAGAAAGCTAACTTCCGGGAAAGTTGATTCCATCCATTTAGGGGATATTGCTGCAACTGGTAATACGGCACTTGGTCTCGCTGGAAATATTGACACTTTTATTCCTGGTGCTGGAGACCTTGTTGGCAATTCAACTGCTATTGGTGCAGGTTTTACAGGAATTGAAGAATATTATCGAAATAAACAAAAGCGTAAAGAAATAGCAGAAAATTTTGATGTAGATAACATCAGGCAAACTATTCGCCAGAATCGAAATCCAGCCTTAGCAAAAAGCCTTGATAAAGAGGTGGATTGGTTGGGTTTTGTCGCTAATGCAGGTGCTGCAATGGGTGGAGTTGCTCTTGGCGGAACTGCCGGAGCATTAGTCGCTACTGCTTTTTTCTTCCCCGTTCTTTGGATAGCAGCTCCTGTATTATCAATTGCTGGAGCTATGGTTGGTGGTGGTGTCGCAAATAGTATGTATAAAACTGCATTTGAAAAGCAGGAGCAGGATCCTATAGTTATCAATATGCAGATAAATAAAATACATAAAGAAAATGGCTACGTTCCACCGGAAATAGTTTTTGCCGCGCTGGCTGCTAATTTACCTGAAAAATCTGGCAAAAAAGCGGATAAATTACTTGATAAATATACAGGGACAAAATTATTTACTGAGGCACTTAGTGACCATAATAATATCCCTATGCTGACCGCAATGATGCATGATCCGGTCACCGAAATTGCACTCCGTCGAGAATATAAATTACCACCAGACCTACAAAATCCTGCAAAGACTGTTGCTGAACAATATGCTGATATGATTAATAGCGGACAGATGAAACCACAAAACCTTCTTAACAAAGACGAAGGTGTTTACGTTATGATGGCTATGGCAAGAGCTCAGGAACAGGGGATTGATGTTCCAAATACTCCTGATGCAAAACAAAACCGGCTCGAAAGAGCGTAATAATATACCTTTTGCACTTCAAGAATTGGGAATTCTTGAAGTGCGTACGCTCGCTACGCGGCGAAAAATCGGACTTTCGGTCTCGATTTTCGTATACCCATCCCAACTCTTCAGTTGGAATGAGTATACTACACTCATCACTCTACACTCTTAACTCAACATATTTTTGGAGTTTTTTTATGGCATTCGTTGAAGTCGCCTTTCCCTCTGATATTGCCTATGGATCATCGGGTGGGCCTGAATATTCTACTGAGATTGTGATAACTCATGGCGGGCATGAGCAACGCAACATAAACTGGTCACAGGCACGGGCAAAATATAACGTGGCGCATGGGATTAAAACACATGCTCAGCTTGATACACTTATTGCATTCTTCCGCGCACGCAAAGGGAAAGCCGATGGCTTTCGTTTTAAAGACTGGAGTGATTACAAAGCTGTTGCACAGGTAATTGGTACAGGGAATGGCAGCAATAAAATTTTTCAATTGGTAAAAAAATATACGAGTGGCGGAATAACTGAAATTCGCACTGTAACTAAGCCTGTGGCTGGCACAATCGCGGTTTATGTAAATTCTGTCTTGCAAGCTGGTAGCGCGTATTCTCTGGATGTGGCAACTGGCATAATAACTTTTGTCACAGCTCCAGCGAATTCTGCCGTTATAACCGCCGATTTTGAATTTGATGTTCCGGTGCGCTTTGATACTGACCGGTTATCAGCCACGCTTGATTCTTATGGCGTTAATAGCTGGAATGATATTCCTCTGGTTGAGATCAGGGTTTAGCATATCTCTTTTGGCAGCTTGATAATTGACGCTCACCTCTTATTTTGCTACAATGCTGGAAATAACAGGAGATAATATGTCAGACATGAATGTTTCCATCACCCCAGAACTCATGAAAATTGTGCGGGATAAGGTTGCGTCAGGACTTTATAGTGATGCCAGTGAGGTGGTTGGTCTTGGAGTTCGTCTATTATTTGAGCTTGATTCAATAAAAAAACGTCAAATTGAATCTCTGAATTCTGAGATTGATAAAGGACTCAATTCTCTTAAATCCGGTAAATTTTTTAATGGACAGGATGTATATAATGAATTGCTGGCACGGCGTGAAAATTAGTTCTAAATCATGCATAATTTTGTAATATCGCCAGAAGCGCGAATTGATTTGCTTGAAATACAGGATTATATCGCAAGTGATAGTAAGGCTGCTGCGTCTTTAGTAATAGACTCTATTTTTTCTGCTTGTGATGAACTTTCTAAATATCCGATGATGGGACATAGTCGCAGTGACTTAACCGATAGGAACGTTCGCTTCTGGAGTGTTTATTCTTATCTTATTATTTACGATGCGATCAGCAAACCAATTTCTATAGTCAGGGTTTTAAGTGGATATCGTGATATTGCTGCAATTCTATAATAATAACTGTAAAGTTATTATTTGAAATAACTATAAATTCCAATAAAGAGAAAAATCATGAAACAAATTTCATCTGCCCTTGCCACGCATATTGCGGGCGAGGTTACTACTCTTGCGACTTGCTGGAAGCTGACACGTCGTGATAGCGTGGTGTTTGGCTTTACTGACCATGATGGTGATATTACCGTTGATTCTGTAAACTATAAGGCAGAAAGTGGATTTACTCCCAGTGCAATCCAAAATTCTGCGTCATTAAGCGTTGATAATCTTGATATTGAAGGGATGTTGAGTGCTGGAAATATTACAGAAGCTGATATTATGGCAGGTTTATACGATTTTGCCGAAATTGAGATTTTTCAAGTTAATTATAATGATATTACGCAAGGAAAACTAAAATTACGCAGGGGATGGCTAGGGGAAGTATCATTAGTCAACCAGCAATTCGTCGCGGAGGTGAGGGGGCTAACCCAGAGATTATCGCAAACAATCGGCGAGCTTTATTCCGCCTCGTGCCGTGCCACATTCGCTGACTTACGCTGCAAAATAAATCCGGCAAGCTATACAGTAACCGGAACTGTAAGTAGCGTAACCTCAACCCGGGAATTTATTGATTCCAGCCGTGCTGAAACCAGCGGATTATTTAATTTTGGAAAAATAACTTTCAGCAGCGGTGCAAATAATGGTCTTAGCATGGAAGTTAAAGAATTTATAAATGGTGGCAGAATATCTCTGGTTTTGCCAATGCCCTATAGCATTAACGCTGGAGATAATTACAGTATGGTGCAGGGTTGTGATAAAACTCTGGAAACATGCGCCAACCAATATAACAATGTGATAAACTATAGAGGTGAACCGCATGTCCCGGGTTTGGACAGTATGTTGGAAACGGCGGGAACCCGCACAAAATAATCACGTCAAAATAAAATATTTTTTCTCTTACCATTCTATCAGGTTAATGCTATGAAGTTGTTATTAAATAAAATACTTTGTTGAATTATGTGGCGAGAAATATGAAAGTAATGAAAGATTTTTTTTCTGGGATATTTTCAGTATTGAAAATTACCAGTTCACCGTTACTTTATCGTTATCCATATCGTAATTCTGCAGAAGGATTGCGCAAGGATTGGGTTAATATAGGTCGTGATATTCAAATCATAATTGGAAAATTAGAAGAAAATAGCGATGGAAACAGCAGAAACTCCAAATAACGAACAAAAAACAACAAGAACCGGCGGGCATTATAATCGCGGTAATCGTGATAAAATGCAGAACCGCACGGTGGAAATCCTGCCACATCCGGAAGTGCTGGAAAGCTATAACTATGTGGTGGATGGATCAGCTAAGATGATTCTTACCATGTTCGAGATGGAACAGAAACATCGGCATGAGTGGGAAAAACAGGCTCTGCGCGTGCATGGCACATCATCGCTGGTTGGGCAGATTTTGGGGTTTTTTATAGCTGTTGCCGTATTTGTTTCTGCAACCTTAATCGGTATGTATGGCGATTCTACCATTGGTGCTGCCATCTGGGTATTTGGTATGGCGATTATCGTTATGGCTGGTCTGGTGTGGGCTTATGCTAAGAGCATGGGACAACGCCCGCTTTTTGCTCGTCCGACAATGCGTACGCATTTCCGCCCGCAGAAAGATAAAGATCAACAAGATCAGCAAGATCAGGAATAATTTTTAATCCATATATTTTTATGAAAAACGAAATCGTCGCTTGCGCGCGAGGCTTTGTTGGCACGCGCTTTCATCATCAAGGTCGCTTAAAAAAAACGGATAGCCACAAAGGCGGCATTGATTGCCTAGGATTACTAATAGGTGTAGCAAATGAGCTTAATCTGCCATTTACCCAATATGACGAAATCAACTATTCGCACTATCCTGATGTACAAAAACTTCGACAAAAATTAGCAGGTGCCTTGCAGGAAATTCCTATAGAAAATATGCGAGTTGGAGATGTTTTACTCTTAAATATCGACGGCAACGCGCAGCATTTAGCTATTGCCAGCGAAATTTCCAACGAACTTGCTATAATTCACGCCTACGCCCCAGCGCGCTCAGTAGTGGAGCATGTGCTGGATGATTGGTGGAAAAAGCGGGTGGAAGCGGTATTCAGGATAATAAATATATAATAATTATTGCAAAAATATACTATTATTATATAATATGTGAATGGCATTCGAATATGATGATAAAAAAAGCTCAGCGAATAAGATTAAGCATGGAATAGATTTTGAAGAAGCTAAAGACATTTGGAATGATGAATATAGGTTAGAAATAGGGACTAATGGATTAAGTGAGCCACGTTATTTGGTTATTGGGGTAATTGATAAAAATCTTTGGTCAGCTATTATTACTTATAGAGATGGAAATATAAGAATTATATCGGTAAGACGTTCAAGAATAGAAGAAGTGAGGATTTATGATGGCTTCTGAATTTGATAAAAAGTTTGATACTGGGGAAGATATCACCGGATATTTAGACCTGAAGAGCACATCGCGTCCAAATCTTGAACAGAAAAGGGTTAATGTAGATTTTCCTGTATGGATGGTGGAAAAAATCGACAAGGAAGCCAGCCGTATAGGAATAACCCGCCAGTCATTGATAAAATTATGGCTTGCTGACAAGTTAGCACACTAAACAACAATCATAAAAATCATGGCTTCGATTATTTTAAGCACGGCGGGTTCCGCTGTGGGCTGGCGTATTACTTTTAGTATAGAAGAAAATTCTATAAGAGATCTCTGCATAATGCGTCATTGCGACTGCGAGCGTAGCGTGGCAGGAAGCAATCCAT
>JBBTBX010000010.1:42546-42621 GCA_038043465.1 Pseudomonadota bacterium | reverse complement strand
AAGCTAACAACAACAGCGAAAACGTTGGTAACGGTAATTCTGAAGCTAACGACAATGGTAACGTTGATGTAGCTA
>JBBTBX010000010.1:0-42446 GCA_038043465.1 Pseudomonadota bacterium | reverse complement strand
CTGGTGATATCGATGCTTCTCAGGATAATTCATCTAATGATCAAGCTAACAACAATGGCAATAGCCAAGCTAACGACAATGGTAACGTTGATGTAGCTACTGGTGATATCGATGCTTCTCAGGATAATTCATCTAATGATCAAGCTAACAACAACAGCGAAAACGTTGGTAACGGTAATTCTGAAGCTAACGACAACGGCAACACCGATGTAACCACTGGTGATATCGCAGTTGATGCTTCTCAGGATAATTCTTCTAATGATGATAACTCATCTAACGATCAAGCTAACAACAACAGCGAAAACGTTGGTAACGGCAATTCTGAAGCTAACGACAACGGCAACACCACTGTAACCACTGGTGATATCGCAGTTGATGCTTCTCAGGATAACTCATCTAATGATGATAACTCATCTAACGATCAAGCTAACAACAACGGTAACACCTCTCTAACCACTGGTGATATTGCAGTTGATGCTTCTCAGGATAATTCATCCAATGATCAAGCTAACAACAACAGCGAAAACGTTGGTAATGGTAATTCTGAAGCTAACAACAATGATAACCATTCTGAAGCTAACAACAATGGTAACAGCGAAGCTAACAACAACGGTAACACCTCTCTAACCACTGGTGATATTGCAGTTGATGCTTCTCAGGATAACCATTCTGAAGCTAACAACAATGGCAACAGCGAAGCTAACAACAATGATAACCATTCTGAAGCTAATAACAATGGTAACACCTCTGTAACCACTGGTGATATCGCAGTTGATGCTTCTCAGGATAATTCTCAGAATAATTCTCAGGATAATCACTCTGAAGCTAACAACAACGGTAACACCTCTCTAACCACTGGTGATATCGCAGTTGATGCTTCTCAAGATAATTCTCAGGATAATCACTCTGAAGCTAACAACAATGGTAACACCTCTATAACCACTGGTGATATCGCAATTGATGCTTCTCAGGATAATTCATCTAATGATCAAGCTAACAACAACAGTGAAAACGTTGGTAACACCAACGATTCAAACAATGACACTGATTCATACAACACTGCTGATTCAAACAACGGCAATGTTGATATAGCTACTGGTGACATTGATGTTGATGCTTCTCATGATAACAATGTGTTCAAAGGTAACGACAACGTAGGTGCTTCTATTCTGGCAGCTGCTGTTGGTGATTCATCTGTGACCGTTACATTGGGTGATGGTAGCCCATATGAAGGCAACAACGTTAGCGAAGGCGCATTCAGCTCAGCTAGCGGTTTGAACGCTGTTAACCAGAACACTGGTATTAACTCTGTTAACCAGCAGTCAATCGTAGTTTCTGTTGGTGATGTAGCTCTATAGTATTGGTTTAATATTATAGTTACATAAAACCCAAAGTGGGGGAGGGCTTTATTGCTCTCCCCAGCTTTCGGGGATTCTTCTGGTTCAATATCAAAGTCTGTAAAGTAGTTAGAGGTAAGTTATGAAATCATCATTTATAAAAATTTCAATGTTGCTTGGAGCCACAGGTTTTCTGGTAGCAGGTTCTGCAATTGCCAAGACTCAGGCAGAAAATGGTGTATTTGATATATTGTCGCAGGATGAGCTGGAACAGTTAGGTGGGGTTGTTGAACAGATGGAATCTGCCCAGCGCACCGAAACTTTTGAGCAGGCCGCTCCTGTTGAGCAAGTTGAATCTGATGAAATATCAAATGAAACATCAGTAGACGAAACATCCGTTGCTGATGAAGAAGTAGTATCGGTAAATGAAGTATCAGCTTCTGATGAAGAAGTAGTAGCCGTAAACGAAATATCAGTGGAAGTATCAGTGGTGAGCACTCAATCTGAGGAAGGCAGCAATGTTGTCGTTTCTGAAGTTAAATCGGAAGATGAAGGTGATGGGTTTGAAACCGCAAGTTCCATGTCAACAGAAGATCTTGATGAAAGCCGTGGCGCATTCAGCCCGACAAGCACCAGCTATCTGATGGGTACCAGCTCAAATAACACAGTAAATAACAGCGTTACCGGCGGAAATGTGATTTCTGAAGGTGCTTTCAACAGCAACAGCGGTCTTGTCAACGTAATTCAAAATAGTGGAAATAACGTACTTATACAAAGTAGCACAATAGTCAATGTTGAGATGAACCAGTAATTCAGGTTTTAACATGAAAAATATACCTGTATTATTAAGCATTGGGGCGTTGATGATGAGTAGCACGCCTGGCTCTGCTTTCGCAATGCCGGTGAATGTATTTGGCGCGGGCGGCGGTGAATACAATGTTCCGACTAAAAGCATAGTGGAAAAGCGTTTCACTGGTGTTTCCAAACAGAAATATGATTATAGCTGCGGTTCAGCGGCACTTGCTACCTTGCTTAAGGAATTTTATGGGCATGATGCTTATGAAGGTGATGTCCTGAAGTCGATGTATGAAGTTGGTGATCAGGAAGCGATTAAGAAAAAGGGTTTCTCCTTGCTTGATATGCGTAGTTATCTGGCCTCAATTGGTTATACGGCCGATGGTTATCGCGCACCTCTGGATAAACTGGTTAAGGCGAAAATTCCTGCAATAGCCTTGATAAGTCCAAAAGGATATTCGCATTTTGTAGTTATAGCCGGTGTCAATGCAGATTCTGTTTTGATACTTGATTCATCTAAGGGCAAGCATGTTCTTAGTCGCGATGATTTTGAAAAACAGTGGAATGGAATTCTTTTTATTGTTCATGATGACATGAAGGTTGCAAGGCAATCGTTCAATTCTAAAGATAAGTGGGCTTCGCATCTTCAAGCGCGGTTCAATGTTAATTTAAATGATAGGGATCTTGCTTCCATAGGTCTCACAACTGCTTACATGCCGGGGTATTACTAATGAAAAATTTTATGTCTATGTTTTCTGCGTCACTTTTGTCATTCACAATTCTTGCTGGGATGGCTGGTAATTCTTATGCCAACTCGAACTTCGTGGATGAAGTTGAAGAGTTTGGATTTAGCGATGCAAACAAAGTAAGTGGTGATGAGCTTGCGGGTCTTCGCGGTGGACTCCGCATTGGTTCGTTGGATTTTGACTTTGTTATAACCAGTAGCACTCTGGTTGATGGTGTTTTACAACACACTGCGACAATCAGATCTTCCATTCTGGAAAGAAATAGTGCTTTAGGGGATGATATGCCAAGTATTGCTAAATTGACATCTGATATCCTACCTGAAAATGAAGTGCTTCCTGATGTTATTCCTGAAGGAAGCGATCTTGCTGAAAATAACTCTCCCGCTGACATTGTTCAGGACGCTGCGGCAGCAGCAGGTGTTGATGTTATAATTAATACAAGCACTTTCGCAACCACTATCCAGAACAGCAATGATAACGCTGTGATTCAGCAATTTAACCAGTTGGATGTAACAGTTTCCAACTTGAGTGAAATGCAGAAACTGAACATTGCCCAACAGCTTGATTTCCAGTCAATTAACTCTATTCGCTAAGAATAAGCTTCACCGCTCGTTATATCCTCTTTAAAGCTTACTGCCGGAATATATTCCGTCTATTTTTCGGTAGATGACAACAGTTCAGCAGGCGACAACAGACTGCCACCTTGTTTTGCACAAGTAGCCGGATAAGCTAATTTCCATTCATTAGGGTCTTTAATATATTTAGACTCACCGGAACATCTTTGCTCATCACCACCTCCTGACTTGCATTCATCTTTGATTTTGCGCAGACCATAGCATTTGGTCTTCTGGCTGCCAGGCAGTTGATCCTGAGCATTTGCGACACCAGCGATGAATATTCCAGCAAGGGCAGCAACGATTAAAGTTTTATTCATAACAAATGATCTCCAAAAAATAATTTTAAATTTATAAGCAAAAATAAAGATTAGTGTATAATGTAAAAAAAGTTACGTAAATAGGGAAAATTAAGCATTGGTTACTTATAACCTTATAAATGAAGGCTTAATAAGCCAAAGAAGGTATGTTTATGAAAAATGAGCCAGAAAAAGCTAAAGAGCAGTGGAAAGAAAAACTTTCACCGGATGCTTATAATGTTCTCTGTGAAGAAGGTACTGAACGCCCGTTTAGCAGTCCACTCAATGATGAAAAGCGTGATGGAATATTTGTTTGTGCGGCTTGTGGGCATGAATTATTTAATTCATCACAAAAATATAATAGTGGCACTGGCTGGCCGAGCTTTTTTGATGTCATTAAAGAAAATATAGGAACACGAGTTGACAGGAAATTGCTATCCACGCGCACGGAATATCACTGCGCTCGATGTGGCGGTCATCAAGGGCATGTATTTGAAGACGGCCCAAAGCCGACTGGACTCCGTTATTGCAACAATGGCGTGGCACTTAAATTTGTTCCAAAAGAGGGATAATATGAAAAAAATCTATAGTATGATTTCAGCATTATTTTTATTATTAAGCACAGGAGCTGTTATGGCTGACACAACTACTAAAACTGCAACTTTTGCCGGAGGTTGTTTCTGGTGTATGGAACCACAATTTGCAAATATTCCCGGCGTTAGCAAAGTAGTTTCCGGTTATACTGGCGGTCATGTTAAAAACCCAACTTATGAGCAGGTTTCAACTGGTGGAACCGGTCATTTGGAAGCGATTGCAGTAACTTATGATCCGGCACAGGTGGATTATAATAAATTGCTGGATATTTTCTGGGAGAATATCGATCCGCTGGATCCAAATGGTCAATTCTGCGATAAAGGTTCGCAATATCTGGCGGGAATTTTCACTCATGATGGCGAGCAGAAAAAACTTGCTGAAGAATCCAGAGAAAAAATTGCAAAGAAATTTGGCAAACCCATAGCAACAATCATCAAGGAAGCTTCAGTATTCTATCCAGCCGAGGATTATCATCAGGAATTCTACATCAAAAGCAAAGACCATTATAAACGCTACCGCAGCGGTTGCGGGCGTGATGAGCGATTGGAGGAGCTAAAAAAATTATAAGCTACGCGGATTTTTAGCAGGTGCTGGCACGGAAACTTTTACTACTATGCGCCGGTTACGTATACGGTTTTTGTCAATTGGTCGTCCAAATTCATCAAGATTAGGGACGATGGGTGAATTGCCGGCATAGCTGGTTATGCGTAGATTATTAGCATCAATTCCACTGTCAATAAGCAGTCCTGCAATACGCGCTGTCTGCATGGAAGATAATTCCCAGTTATTGGCATATTTACTCTCTACAAGCGGTGTGTCATCGGTATATCCTTCCACCTCGACCGTAGACTTAGCTGGTATAGTATTTCTGATGGAGCGGATAAGCGATTTAACCATTTCCGCTTGTTCATCACGAATAAAGGCCGAACCTTCTTCAAAAATGAATGGCACAGAAATATCAAGCCACATGCCGGTTTCGGTTTTTTCTACGGCAATATCTTCATCTGCATTATTTTTTATAATAATACCGACCAGTGAACGATAAGCTTCGTCATAAATGGTGTTAACGGCGAGCAAGCCGGTATGGTCAGACACATAATAAGGATGTTCCGGTTCACCGCGGGGAGCTTCAGTATTCGTATTTTCTTTATTCATGGCAACTGGAATAGCAATTACCACTACTATGAATAGCAGGGTAATCATGTCAGCGTAGCTTATCAGCCATGAATCGATGTGGTCATCATGACCTTTTGAAAATTTCTGCAGAAAGGTTTTAGGTCGCCGTCTCATTATCTAAGCCACATTTTCAGCCATTTTCGACTGATAACGCGATGAGAGATGCACACGGTCATCAAAGTTGATATGTCGAGAAGGTTCAAGGAAACTGTTAAGCTTATCCTGCATATAAAATGGCTTCTGTTTTTCAGCAAGCAGGGCAAATCCTTCGCTCATCATACAGTTATGGAAAAACAAATCTTCTTCTTTTTTGAGCAGCTTATCCGCTGCTGGCAGGCAGATCAGGCGTGCCATTAAAAGACCGTAGAGAGTGGCGAGCATCGCCACTGAAAGTCCGCCTCCGATACTGGCAAGGTCAGTGCCAACACTATTAAGAATTATCATCATACCAATCAAAGTCCCGACCATGCCGAAGGCAGGAGCTGTTGCTGCCATATTGCGTAGCACAGTGACCGGGGCGCAACGCCTCTCAAACTCAGCATCAACGGCATTATGCATCATTTCACGCACCTTATCCGCTGGATATGCAGTAAGCACTAAATCCATCCCGTAGCGCATCAGCGGATCGTTGATCTTGTCTATTGTTGCTTTTTCCAAGCCTATAAAATCCTCAGCCTGCAAAATATACGACCATCTTATAAGCTGCGATATATTCCTTCGCAAAACACTGCGGGTACTTTCCACTTTTTCCAGCATGTTCCTAATGCTTGAAAATGCTTTTAACACATCTTCCTTGTGCGAGCTCATGAAAGCATTAACCACCGTGCCACCGAGAACAATAATAATTCCCTCGAGACTGAGGAAATAATTGTGATTAACCAAGCCGAAGGCAGAGAGTCCGGCGAATATACCGCCGATAGACAAAATGACAGCCGCTAATGTATATTTTGACATGGAATCAAGCACCTTTCTCGCAAGCAAATTTGCAAATTAAGTGTATAGCACTATTACAGGAAGTTACTACTTTTATCAATCAAGTCTAACTAAATTAATATGATATTTTTTTAAAACTCCAAAAGTAAAAAAATATTACATCATAAACTAGTGGATAAAATTTAAAGATACGATATTATCCGCGACACAAAAAATATAATTCAAGTAATCCTATGCGTTTTCTTGCTCTGGTTTTTACTCTTTCTCTCCTAGCTTTTCCGGTAATTGCTGCTTTTGACTCTGCAGAATTTTCTGAAAATAAAGAACTGAAAATTTTACGTATTACTCCTGATGGCGAAGATGTTCCGGTCGGGCGACAGATTGTCATTCAATTCAACCGTCCCGTTGTGCCTCTTGGCAAGATGGAGAGAACAGCGGAAGAAATTCCGGTTGAGATTACACCAAAGTTGGAGTGTGAGTGGCGCTGGCTTAATACTTCAGCTCTTTCCTGCAATCTGGATGAAAAGAATCAGCTGAAAGTGGCAACCAGCTACAAAATACTGGTCAAACCCGGGATCAAAACTCTGGATGGTGAGCTTATCAAAGAAGCATTCAATCACCACTTTACTACAGAACGTCCGGATGTTCGCTATTCCTGGTTCAGGAAATGGCTCTCACCTGGCACTCCGGTTGTCAGAATCACATTTAATCATTCAGTAACCCGTAAATCAGTAGAATCCTCTCTTACGATCAGTGCAGATGAGAATGCAGATACGGGAACAAGCTTTACAATAAAAGCTGAACCTGATCCCGATGATAACGAACCACCGGCATATTTACCGATACCTGGCACAAAAACGGTTGCGGTTCTTAAGGATAACAAACCTCAGAAATCCGATGAGGATTTGCGCAGCAAAGGCGGAGAAGAAGCGCGTCGGGTTTGGTTGATTTCGCCAAAAGAAGAGCTGCCTCTTAACAGTGCTATGAGTCTTAAAGTTAAACCCGGGCTTATTTCCGCGCTTGGAGAAGAAAAGGGGATAGGTGACAGGGAAGTTGTGCGTTTCCAAACATTTCCGGAATTTAAATTCCTTGGTGTTAAATGTACGGCAAATGATGGGAAGATTTTGTTGTTTGAACCAGGAAAAGAACAACCGGAACTGTGCAATCCTATGGCAAGCAGTTCGCTTTCTTTCAGTTCTCCTGTTTTCCGTTCACAGATCAAGAATAATATCACTTTCAGCCCAAGCTTGAATATTAACGTATATGGTTCTGATATCTGGGGTGATGGTGATGATTATTCACGCTTAACGCAGGCTCATGAAAAAGATAGAACATATGACATCTACATACCGGCAGGAATCAAGGCTGCAACGGAATACAAATTAACAAGTCAAGATTCCGGTAGAAATATTTTTCAGAAAATCTGGTACTGGATAAAATCGTTTTTTGTTGATGTGCCGGATACTGATATCAGAGATGAATTTGACCGCCCGTTGTTTGATTCAATTGACCTTGCGTTCAAGACCGATCACCGCAAGCCGAATTTTGAGATTATACATAATGATGCCGTTATTGAGGGAAAAGTTGATAGCGAAGTTCCACTTTATGTAAATAACATAAACAAAACTACGTTCAATTACCGTAGCCTCACCGCCGATGGTGTGAAATCAGGGTTATCTTCGGTGCAGGAAATTCCAGAAGTAAAGGATGTTCAGTTTGCAGTTCCTTTTAATGTCCGCGAAATGCTTGGCGGCAAAAGTGGAGTTGTTTATGGAAATCTTGAAACTGATCCTCCGGTTAAAAAATATCCGGCCGAACATCGCTTGTTTGCGGAAGTGACCCCATACCAGCTACATGTAAAACTGGGGCATTTCAATAGCGTTGTCTGGGTGACGGATATGGCAACCGGCGAACCGGTTGCGAATGCGAAGGTCAGTATATATAAAGACAAAATAAGTGAGTTTGGCAGTGGCAAAGATACTCTGTCAAAAGCAGTAACATCGGAGGGTGGTGTTGCCATATTGGACGGTACAGAGAAACTCGATCCCGATCTTGAATTATATAAAAACTGGAAAGATGAAGATGATGTTCTGTTCATCCGTGTTGATAAAGCCGGTGAATTGGCGGTCATGCCTATCAATAACTCGTTTCTTATTGATTATTACCGTTCAGTTGGCGAAAGCGTTTATTCCGACACTAAGGAGCGTTACGGGCATATAAAAACATGGGGTACGACCGCGCAGGGTATCTATCGTGCCGGAGATACAATTCAATATAAGTTTTATGTTCGCAATCAGGATAACAATGCTCTGACCGCTGCTCCGAAAGACGGATATAATATTGAAATAATTGACCCGACTGGCAATAAAGTTCATGAAGTTAAAGGCATATCGCTGAATAATTTTGGCGCATATTCTGGAGAATTCATGGTTGCAAAGCAGAGTGCTGTCGGCTGGTATCAATTCCGCCTGACAGCTGATTTTGCCAACACCAAATCGCCGGATTATGGGGAAGCGGAAAATCAGAAACCGGTAGAAGGTAAATTCACATGGTTCCCGATTCGGGTATTGGTTAGCGATTTTACTCCTTCACCGTTTAAAGTCACAAATCAGGTTGGAGGCGATTTGTTTCGGGTAGAGCAGGAAGTAGAAGTGGCAAGTCAGGCAAAACTCCATTCCGGTGGGGCTTATAGCGATGCCAATATCCGCGTGACGGCAATGCTTGAAAGCAAAATATTTTCTTCAAAAAATCCTGTTGCTAAGGAGTTCATTTTCGGCAGTTACACGGGAAATTCCGGACAAAACCAGGTATTCCAGAAAATTGACCGTGTGGATGGCAAGGGCGAAAACAAAATCACTGTCAAATTACCTAAGCAGAACATCTATTATGGTCGTCTGATGTTTGAAAGTGCGGTGCAGGACGAACGTGGTAAATATGTTGCCACGCAGTCTTATGCGGATTATGCAGGGGTTGACCGTTTTGTCGGGCTTAAGACTAATGATTGGATATTTGAATCCGGCAAACCGGCTGATATTAATTATATAGTAGCTGACGAGCGCGGAAATCCGATCGCAGGCACTGATGTTAAAATAACTATTGAAAAACAGGAAACCAAAGCAGCTAAAGTAAAAGGTGCGGGTAATGCTTACCTCACTGAATTTACCAATGAGTGGGTTGCTGCTGCCAGCTGCGACGGTGATTCCAAAGAAGCAGCAAGTGCCTGTGAATTTACACCGAAAGACCCGGGTTATTACCGTGCGGTTGCTAAAATAAAAGACACTAAAGGCAGTGAGCACAGTACTGAAATCAGTATGTATGTCATAGGGAATGGTCATGTTTTGTGGAATGAAGCCAATGATTATTCCTTAGAAATTATTCCGGAAAAAACTGATTATAAAGTGGGAGACAAGGCGCGCTATCTGATTAAGAATCCATATCCGGGTGCGAAAGCCCTGGTAACTATTGAGCGTTATGGCGTGATCGATAGTTTCGTGCAAACGCTTGAAGGCAGCACGCCAATGCTGGAATTTGAAGTAAAACCGGATTATCTTCCCGGGTTTTATTTATCGGTAGTAGTATTCTCTCCGCGTGTTGATAAACCGGTTGAAGGGCAGGTTGATCTTGGAAAGCCGGCATTTCGGATAGGCTATGTTACTGTGCCTATCAAAGATCCGTATAAAGAAATGCTGGTGACTGCGAAAACCGATGCGGAAGTCTATAAACCTCGTGAAATGGTCAGCCTTAATCTTCATGCCGAGCCAAAATTCAAAGGGAAAAAAGAACCGGTTGAGTTTGCCGTTGCTGTTCTTGATGAGTCAGTGTTTGATCTGATAGCAGGCGGAAAGTCGTATTTTGATCCATATGGAGGATTTTATAAACTGGATAGTCTGGATTTGCGGAATTATAGCCTGCTTACTCGTCTTGTCGGTCGCCAGAAATTCGAAAAGAAAGGCGCAAACCCTGGTGGTGATGGTGGCTCTGACCTCGCCATGCGTAATCTCTTCAAATTTGTCAGCTACTGGAATCCGTCGATTAAAGCTGATGAAAATGGTAATGCCAAAGTTGAATTTGAAGTGCCGGACAATCTTACAGGATGGCGGGTATTGGTTATGGCGGTCACGCCGTCTGATCGGATGGGACTGGGCGATGCCAATTTCAAAGTCAACCGTCCGACAGAAGTCCGTCCTGTTATGCCTAATCAAGTAACAGAAGGTGATAGTTTCGAGGCTGGGTTCAGCGTAATGAACCGTACTGAAGAAAAGCGCGACCTTGTGGTTAACATTACCGCTGGTGGTGATCTGGATGAAAATGAAAATCCAGCAACATTGCAGAAAACAATAACTATTGAACCTTACAAGCGCGTGACAGTATTTATGCCTGTAAAAACCAAAGCGGTTAATGCTGTTTCTGAGATTACCGAAGGAAATGTTAATTTCACTGTAACTGCCAGAGATGATGTTGATGGAGATGCAATAGAGCATAAACTTACAATCAACAAAAGGCGGTCACTTGAAACTGTGGCTAATTATGGAACAACTGCAGAAAGTGAAATATCGGAAGCAATAAAATTTCCGGAAGACATTCATACGGATGTAGGTAACCTGAGCATTGTGCTATCTCCTTCTGTTATCGGTAATGTCGAAGGTGCATTCAAATATATGCGCGATTATCCTTATATGTGCTGGGAGCAGATACTTACCAAAGGTGTCATGGCTTCTCATTATGGTAATCTCCGTTCCTACATACCTAAGGATTTTGAGTGGAAAGAGGCGGAGAAACTGCCGGATGAAACCTTGAAGGTAGCTGGAAGTTTTCAGGCTCCAAACGGTGGTATGGCTTATTTCGTGCCACAGGATAGCTATGTCGATCCTTATTTAAGCGCGTATACGGCACTTGCTTTTAATTGGCTGAGAAAAAGCGGTTACACGGTGCCTGGAGCAGTTGAGGACAAGCTACATGATTATCTTGGTAATTTTTTAAGACAGGATACCTATCCGGATTTCTATGACAAAGGCATGGCATCGACCGTTCGCGCCGTGGCTCTTGCTGCGCTTGCTGAAAACAATAAAATTACCATAGCGGATTTAGAGCGTTATCGTTCGCATGTTCCACAAATGAGTCTGTTCGGACAAAATTATTTTGTGCAGGCAACTATGCATGTAAAAGGTGCCGAAAAATATGCTGATGAGGTTGCAAAGCTGATTTTATCACACGCTGATCAATCAGCAGGAAAATTCGCTTTCAGCGAGGAGCTTGATGATAGCTATAGCCGTATACTTTCAACTCCTCTGCGGGAAAACTGTGCCATACTTTCAACATTCGCTGAGCTTGGCGAGCGCAAATATGGCAAAGAACTGGTGGAAGATATACCGTTTAAACTGGTACGGATGATTACGCAGGCGCGTGGTAGTAGGACGTTCTGGGAGAATACACAGGAAAATGTGTTCTGCATGAACGGGCTGGTTGATTATGCCCGTGCCTATGAGAATAAAAAACCAAGCATGGAAGTTTCGGTAAGCCTGGATGATAATAAATTTGGCGAAACCAGATTTTCTGATTTGAAAGATGCGCCTATAACCTTCACCAAAAACCTTGAAAGTTCTGATCCTGGTAGAAACGCAGAAGCAAGGATAACCCGTGAAGGGGAGGGCAGGGTTTACTACGCCACCAGACTTAAATTCGCGCCGTTGGATGAATATACCAGCCACACCAATTCCGGCATGGAAATAAGGCGTGAATATAGTGTTGAACGTAATGGTAAATGGGAATTGCTCAAATCACCGTTTGAAATAAAAACATCCGAACTGGTGCGCGTTGATTTATTTATGTCCATGCCTTCCGCTCGTAATTTTGTAGTTATTGATGATCCTGTTCCGGGCGGTCTTGAACCTGTGAACCGCGACCTCGCCACGTCTTCGGTTGTGGATGCCGATAAGGGAGAATTCAAAGCTGCCGGTGGTTCATGGTGGTTTAAATATTCTGACTGGATTTCCTATAATTTTTCTCGTTGGAGTTTCTACCACAGGGAGCTGCGTCATAATTCGGTGCGCTTCTATTCCGATTACCTGCCCGCCGGTAACTATCATCTTTCCTACACCGCGCAGGCGATTGCTCCCGGCAATTTCGTTATCATGCCGGTGCAGGCGGAAGAAATGTATGATCCGGATGTTTTCGGCAAGGGTATTACTGAGCAGTTAAAAGTGCAGACCACACCTTAAATTATAGTATGAAACACTATGTGAACAAATGCTTTAAGTGGTGCATATGTTTGGTATTGCTTTGTTTGTTTTTTATAACAGCAAAAACACTGTCCGACTTTTCCTCTCCAGCTTCTGCTTTTCGTTCTGTGCGTTCAGATGCCGGTAAGCTGCAGATTCTGGCAAGAGATGGCAAACTTCTTGATTTATCTTATCACGATAGGTGGAATAATAATGATATTTTATCATTGCATCAGATTCCTGAATTGCTGACGCATGCTTTTATTATTTCCGAAGATAAACGCTTCTTTGAGCATCATGGTGTGGATTGGGTTGCCAGAGGCAGTGCTATCTGGCAACGGCTAATTGAAAATAAAGCTTCACGCGGTGCCAGTACCATTACAGAACAAGTCGTGCGTATGTTCCATCCAAGGAAGAGGAGCTATTGGTCAAAATGGATTGAAGGGTTGGAGGCAATATCGCTGGAATTTAGTGTCAGCAAGGCGGATATATTAGAATTTTATCTCAATCAGGTTCCTTATAGTTCAAACCGGCGAGGGGTGCAGCAGGCGGCACGCTTCTATTTTAACCGCGATGTAAATACCTTAAATACCAAGGAAATGCTTGCACTTACAATTTTGGTAAGAGCACCGTCAAAATTTGACCTTTATGATGGCAGAGTCAAGATTGAGGACTCTATTAACAGGTTGGCAGAAAAGCTCGTAGCAAATAAACTTCTTGATACTGAAGCGGCAGAGAATTTGAGTAAATATGATTTGCAGCTAAATGCAGAAAGTTTACCGGTTCCGGCATTCCATTTTGTTGACTTCTTCAAAGGGCATGGCGACGGGCAGCAATTATGGAATTCATCCAGAATCATTACTACGCTGGATAGCAACCTCCAGCAATTCGTTACTGACCTGCTGGAAAGTCGTCTTAAATTGTTATCTGCAAAAAACATCAACAATGCTGCTGCTATAGTAATTGACAATACAACCCATGAAATTCTGGCATGGGTATCAGTTGGATCGCGGTGCAAAGCAACAGGGAATAAAGCCTCCGGTTGCATGATTGACATGGTGACATCGCCACGTCAGCCTGGCTCAGCACTTAAACCATTTTTATACGCTGCGGCTCTGGAAAAAGGTTGGAACGCGACGACTGTGATTGAGGATTCTCCTTACTCTGAGATGGTAGGAAAAGGTATCAAGCATTTCCATAATTACAGCAATACATATTATGGCAAGGTACGGCTGCGGGCGGCTCTGGGCAATTCACTCAATATTCCGGCACTACATACGATAAATTATGTAACTCCGGAACATTATCTGAACATATTGCATAATCTTGAATTTGAAAATCTCCGAAAAGGCGCGGATTTTTATGATGATGGGCTGGCACTCGGCAATGGCGAAGTAAGCTTGCTGGAATTGGCAAGGGCTTATGTCACGCTTGCTAACCGCGGAATATATGAGCCATTACGCATTGCTTTTTATAATGATGCTCCCACCGAAAAAAAGCGGATATATTCTGAGGAAGTAAGCTCGCTGATTGGCAATATTTTGTCCGATCCCTGGGCGCGTAATCTTGAATTCGGGCGCAGCAGCGTGCTTAACCTGCCCACCCAGACCGCCGTAAAAACCGGAACCTCGACTGATTACCGCGATGCCTGGGCTATGGGTTATAATTACCGTTACACTGTCGGCATCTGGATGGGCAACACCGATTACAGCCCGACCGATGGCATAACCGGCTCGCTCGGACCATCTTTGGCACTTAGAGGTATATTTAATGAATTAACCAGAAACTCACAAACTGCACCATTATTTTTAAGTCCGAAACTGGAAGCACGTGATGTATGTTTGGACGCTGAAGATAGTGAAAGGCAAAAAACGGATTGCCCAAGCTACACTGAATATTTTATTTCCGGCAAGGATATAAGCTCTGCGAACAAAACTTTAGTGGTAGACAATAAAATCCGCATATTGCGACCAGATAACGGTTTGGAAATGGCGTTTGACCCGCGCATCCCACCGGATAAACAAGCATTTGAAATGCGACTTTCCGGCGTGAATGATAGTGATGAGGTGGAGTGGATTATTGACGGTAAGAATTTTCCGAAAGTGACTGGCAGCAAATTCCTCTGGCAAACCGCAAAAGGCAAGCATACCGCAGAAGCGATTGTATGGCGGGGAGGAGAGGTAATTGCTACGACTGAGCAAAAATCATTTATTGTAAAATGAATTTAAGCCTCAGCTTTGCTCTGCATAAACTCCAGCACTTCAACATCGCAGCGTATGTCAGCGGGGGTGACGGGTTGTTTGAGGGCGATGCCAGCAAGCGATTTGCAACGTGAGAGGGCAACGTAAAGCTGACCGGCGGCGAATGCACCAGTGCCGAGGTCGATAATGACGCGCTCCAGAGTTTTTCCTTGGCTTTTATGGATGGTAATCGCCCAGGCAAGTGTTAGCGGGAACTGCGTATAAGTGCCTAGTGTTTTTTCGGCAATCTCGTTTTTCGCTTCGCTGAATTCATAACCTATGGTTTTCCATTTCTCTGGCTCAACCTCATGTATCACATCTCCCACCGCCACCGAAATCACCTCATTACCCAGCTTTTCGATAATCCCAACCGTGCCATTAACCCAGCGACCATCGCTATCATTTTTTACAAACATCACCTGCGCGCCGATTTTAAGAGTGAGCATTTCTGGTGCTGGTAGCCTGCCTCCTTTCATGCCAAAATCACCACTCAGCGTTCCCTCATATTTTTGCATTTTTCCTGCGAGTCCCGCGAGTTTGGCGGTGTTGATGTCCTCGGCTAGCGCGTTAGTAGTGGTAAGCACCAGCGTGCCAGGGGCAGGGCTGGCTTTGGGATTCAGACGGTTATTAAGTGCCTTCAGTTCAATAGCATCGCACGCGCCAGCGCGAATGGCGTTAAGAATTTGTATGAACTCACCATCATTCTGCCGGTGTATAGTGTTAAACTGGATGGTTTTGAAATTCGCTTCTGTATATGCTTTTGTGCCAAAGAAAAAAGCTGTTTGATAATATTGTGCAAAAAACTCTTTTTCCTCACGCGACACCACGGGCGGCAATTGAAACAAATCGCCAATGACACACAGCTGCACGCCACCGAATGGTTTATTATTTTTGCGGGCGAGTTTAAGGCTATGGTCAATACCGTCAAAAATATCCGCCCGCACCATCGAAATCTCATCAATAATTAGCAGTTCCAATTCCTTTAGAATACGCGAATTTGCTGGTTTCAGTGCTTTAATATCGACAAAAGCAGGCTTTAAACGAAAAAAAGAATGAATCGTCTGCGCGCCGACATTGAGTGCGGCAACACCCGTAGGTGCTACCACCGCTATCTTTTTGCTGGTGTTCTCGCGGAAATATTTAAGGAAAGTAGATTTGCCTGTGCCTGCCTTACCAGTAAGAAACACATTGGTTTTTGTGCTTTCCAGCAGGTCGAACGCTTGCTGAAATTCTGACGTAATAATCGGCGCTGCTTTATTTTCCGATTTTGGCTCTTCGCTTTTTCTCTCTATAAATTCTGCTAACAAAACTGGTTTCTCGCGTTCAATCAAACCCTGCCGTATCAATTCAGAGCGAATACCGCCGACACTGCGTTCATGCTCGCGTGCAATGTCCTTGATTGGCATCTCTTTTTTAAACAGAGCCACCAACGTTTCTTTCTCCTCCTGCGTCCATGACTTGCCATGTTTGGCTGGCATGGGGCGTTTTTTGGTAAACTCTGGCTGTAATTCCTCAATCTGTGCAAGTAATGCCGCCCGCTCCGCGTCTATCGCAGAAAGCCGCGCAGTCAATTCTTCCAACTGTGTGGTTGCTTCAAGTGGTGCATTTTTTGTCATCATGTGCATAAATTATCGCAATACCGCGCAATACACCATGATTTTTTCAAAATCTGCTTATAATGAGCAAAAGTAAATGGCGGATCGGGTGGGATTCGAACCCACGATACGGTTACCCGTATACACGCTTTCCAAGCGGGCGCCATCGACCACTCGGCCACCGATCCGCATAAAACTAAGGCTGGCAGGAATGCCAGAGCCTGCGCTAATTGTCAACCTTTCCCATATA
Source organism: Pseudomonadota bacterium (assembly GCA_038043465.1). Lineage (GTDB taxonomy): Bacteria > Pseudomonadota > Alphaproteobacteria > Rickettsiales > SXRF01 > SXRF01. The sequence goes on along the minus strand of JBBTBX010000010.1, from coordinate 25,649 downwards.
GTTCATCCGCCCGTTTTTTGAAAGCACCAGCCATTTTATGGGTGGCTTTGGCAAAAAGCGAGCCTATTAACTTCTCCAGAAGGCGCGAGCGGAACTTAAAATCCAGAGCTAAATCAATGCGTGTGCCGTTCTCGAGGGGCGTGAATTTCCATTTATTAGTCAGATATTCAAAAGGGCCTTTCACCATCACCACATCAATGCTGTGCGGCTCATTAAGGGTAACGCGCGAGGTATAGCTTTCAGTAATATGGGCAAAGGAAATCACCAGCTCGCCGAGAAATTCATTATTCTCGCGTTCCAATATCCGCGCTGCCCGACACCAGGGCAGGAACTCTGGGTATTTTTCTATATCCACCACCAAATCAAATAGCTGCTGCGGTGAGTAGGGAGAAATTTGTTGCTCGGTGTGGCTTGGCATCTGCTTATTCAGTGCCTTTTGTGCCAACTATATCATAATTCCAAACAAGCTTTCCTTTAAGGATAGGCATATTGGAAAAATAAAAGTTTATATCAAAAGCTCTGATCTGATTTGGTGGAACATTAATCCAATCTGTACCAGTATTATCGCCAATAATATTGCAAGTTTTTAAATCTGCTGGTTCTTGTGTTGGGCAATCGTATATTCGAACCCTAAATGTTATTTCTGATAAATTATATTTCGATATATTTTTGAGGTTCCCTTGGAGTTTGTAACTAGAATATTCGGTAATTAATACAACATTTTGTAATATTACATCATTAAACCCAATACGTTCCTTGGATTTTTTATCCTCATTTTCATTGTGTTTGTATATTAAGAAACCAGAAACTACTGCTAAGGCAATCAAAAAAAATATAAAATTTCTAAAAGCTTCGCTGGCTACCATCAAACTTAAGAAAAGCATGATAGCAATTATTCCAATAATCCATGCCATTCTAATTTCCCCTTGTTATGTTATTGTCTTCTATTTCACCGTCAACATCGCATCCCGCGCTGCTTTCATCTCCGCGAAATCATCACCAGCGTGATAGCTGGAGCGGGTGAGAGGTGAGGATGAAACCATCAGGAAGCCTTTGGCTTTTGCCTGCCGTGCGTAATATTCAAACTCATCGGGTGTGACGTAGCGGTCAATCGGCGCGTGCGCTGGAGTTGGCTGCAGATATTGTCCGATGGTCATAAAATCCACATCTGCTGAGCGCAAATCATCCATAACCTGCAACACTTCATCCTTGGTTTCGCCTAGCCCAACCATGATGCCAGATTTGGTGAAAATTGACGGGTCAATTTCCTTCACGGTTTTGAGCAGGTGCAGCGAATTGAAATATCTTGCGCCAGGGCGAATGGTTTTATACAGGCGCGGCACGGTTTCGATATTGTGGTTATAAACATCAGGGCGGGCTTTGGCGACAATGCCGATTCCATGTTCCTTGCGCAGGAAATCCGGGGTTAGAACCTCAATCGTTGTGTCCTTCGTGCGCCCACGAATAGCGGTGATGCATTTAGCGAAATGCTCGGCTCCGCCATCTTCCAAATCGTCGCGGTCAACGGAAGTTATCACGACGTGTTTGAGTTTCAGCTCGGCAATTGCCTGCGCCAGATTTTCCGGTTCATGCGGGTTGAGCGCGCCGGGAACGCCAGTCTTTACATTGCAGAAAGCGCAGGCGCGGGTGCAGGTATCGCCCATAATCATAACGGTTGCGTGTTTCTGACTCCAGCATTCACCGATATTAGGGCAGGCGGCTTCCTCGCAAACGGTATTGAGTTTTAGTTTATGGATGACATCGCGGGTTGCCTGAAATTCGCGCGAAACGGGAGCTTTTACCCGAATCCAATCAGGGCGGGGGAGCTTTTTATCATTTTTTTCCAGCATATTGTGTATGTCAGCCATGGTTCAGTTGTCGGTTGTCAGTTGTCGGTTATTAGGAAAGAAAGATTCTTGCCATTCATGACTTTTTACTATATAAAACTCAGCCTTTCAATGAAATATAAAGAATCTTAGGAGTAAAATAATGGCACGTGTAACAGTTGAAGATTGTATCCTGCAGGTTCCTAACCGTTTTGATCTGGTGCTTGTGGCATCACAACGCGCTAAACAGATTACTTCCGGAAATCCACTTACCGTTGATCGTGACAACGATAAGGATTCGGTGGTTGCCCTGCGTGAAATTGCTGATAAAACCATTGATTTACAAGTGATAAGCGAAGATCTGGTGCAGAGTTTCTTCAAACGCCCTATTTCTGACATAGTTGATCAGAAACTTCTTACCAAAGGTGAGGAAATCCCAGCGGAAGTTGAGGAAGCCTTTAAGGATGCCGCCGCCCATGTCAATATTCCGCAAGCCAGCGTGGATAATGAAGAAGGCATGTCATTTGGCGAAGAGAATATCGAAACTGAGGATTAATTTTCCTTATATTCCCTTGTTTTAGGAAAATACTGCAAAGAAGCGCAAATAAGGTACAAAAGAAGTGCCGGGTAAACCGCACTCAAAATCAAGGTAAGTTTCTATTCCTGCTTAAACAAAATATGCTTTAGTTCCTGCGGACTTTCCAGAACGCGCCCTGAGCCTAGGGCAACGCAGTTCAGCGGTTGGTCGGCGATGAACACTGGAAGGCTAGTGGCATTAGAAAGCACAAGGTCAAGATGGCGCAGCATCGCGCCACCACCGGTAAGCACAATTCCTTTATCAACAATATCTGATGATAATTCCGGCGGGGTGCATTCCAGTGCGACTTTCACCGCCTCGATAATTTGCCCAACCGGCTCAACCAGGCTTTCGGCAATCTGATATTCCGATAAGGTAATTTCCTTAGGCACGCCATTTAATAAATCACGTCCTTTAATTTCAATGAGTTTCCCTTCGCCATTTTCCGGCGCGCAGGCAGCACCAATTTCTTTTTTGATGCGCTCAGCGGTGGTTTCGCCAATAAGAAGGTTCGCATAACGGCGGATATAAGAAATAATCGCTTCATCCATTTTGTCACCACCAACGCGCACGCTGCGAGCATAAACAATGCCGCCAAGGGAAAGTACGGCAACCTCAGTTGTACCGCCACCAATATCAACAATCATCGAGCCGGTTGGCATCGTTACCGGCAGTCCAGCCCCAATCGCTGCCGCCATCGGTTCTTCAATCAGCCACACCTCACGCGCACCAGCATTTTCCGCTGCTTCCTGAATAGCACGACGCTCCACCGGCGTTGAACCGGATGGCACGCAGATAATCACCATCGGGCGCGGTCGGATAAAGCTGTTGCTGTTATGAACCTGATGAATAAAGTGTTTTATCATTTCTTCCGCTGATAAGAAATCGGCAATAACCCCGTCTTTAAGCGGGCGTTTTGCATCAATTTTCGCCGGTGTACGCCCCAGCATCAGCTTTGCCTCGTTGCCAAAAGCAAACGGTACCATTGTTCCGTGATTGTCCCGCATCGCGACAACTGACGGCTCATTAAGCACAATGCCACGACCACGCACATAAACCAGAGTATTTGCTGTGCCTAGGTCAATTGCCATGTCAACTGCGTTTAATCCAAGAAATTTATGAAACATAATTACGCGTACCTATATTTTACTAATTTTCCGTGTCTGGTCTGTTACGTTTATAGTAAAGAAAAAAAGCAGCAAGTCATTTTTCTACAATTAATATCAGCTAGAATATAACTTGCTGTTTTCCAGATTATAAATGCTCCAAGCGCATAAACAAAAATAGTTGACTAAAATAGTATGGTATACTATATTATTTGTTGATTATTAGCGGTTTTGCGGATAGTTTCCGCGCAAATCATAGATGTAGGAATACAATGAAGCTCCCGATTTACTTGGACTATCAGGCGACTGCGCCGATGGATCCGCGCGTGTTAGAAAAAATGTTGCCATATTTTACTGAAAAATTTGGCAATCCGCATTCGCGTAGCCATGCCTATGGTTGGGAAGCAGAAGCGGCGTGTGAACTTGCACGTTCGCAAGTGGCGGAACTAATTGGTGCAAGTGAAAAAGAAATAGTTTTCACTTCCGGCGCGACTGAGTCAAACAATATCGCGATTAAGGGAGTTGCCCATTTTTATAAAGATAAAAAGAACCATATAATAACGCCGGTAACCGAGCATAAATGCGTGCTGGATTCCTGCCGCCATCTTGAACAGGAAGGCTTTGAAGCAACCTATCTTCCTGTACAACCTAATGGTCTGGTGGATTTGGAAGTGTTGAAAGCCACCATAAAAGATAACACCTTGCTGGTTTCGGTGATGGCGGTGAATAATGAAATAGGAGTTATTCAGCCACTTGCTGAGATTGGTAAAATCTGCCGTGAGAAAGGTGCTTTCTTTCATGTTGATGCCGCGCAGGGCTTCGGCAAGATTCCACTTAGTGTCGAGGCAATGAATATTGACCTGATGAGCATCTCCGGTCATAAAATATATGGACCAAAAGGTATTGGCGCGCTTTATGTTCGCCGTCGTCCGCGCATTCGCCTTGAATCGTTATTTTCTGGTGGTGGGCAGGAGAGGGGCTTCCGCAGCGGAACTTTGCCAACCCCACAAGTGGTTGGTCTTGGTGAAGCAGCAGCAATAGCTAAAGCTGAGATGGGCAAAGACGCAGAGCATGTGCGCCGTATATTTGATAAATTCGCCGCCGCAACGCTCGATGGAATGAAAGATGTTTTTTTAAATGGCGACCGTGAGCATCGCTGGCTGGGCAATTTAAATCTGAGCTTTGCTTATGTTGAAGGTGAATCAATGATCATGGCGATTAAGGATCTCGCCGTTTCCAGTGGTTCGGCTTGCACGTCGGCATCTCTCGAACCATCTTATGTTTTGCGGGCGCTTGGTGTGAATGAAGAATTGGCACACACCTCTATCCGCTTTGGTTTCGGACGTTTTACCACTGACGAAGAAGTTGATTATGCAATTAATTTAATACAGAATAGCGTAGGCAAACTCAGGGAAATGAGTCCATTATGGGAGATGGTGCAAGAAGGAATTGATATTAGTAAGATAGAGTGGGCGGGACATTAGGCAGTTGCCAGTCGTCGGTGGTCAGCGATCAGTGAAGGAAGTAGAAAAGATGTTACAAAGAGGGTATAAAGATTTGCAGGTATGGCAAAAATCCATGGATTTTGTTGATGCTGTGTATATTGCAACCAAATCTTTTCCTAAAGATGAAGTTTATGGTTTAACTTCTCAGCTTCGCCGTTCTGCTGTCTCAGTTGCCTCCAATATTGCAGAAGGAAGTAGCCGTGGCTCTACAAGGGAATTTATTAGGTTTATTGAAATATCTTATGGTTCTCTTGCTGAAGCTGAAACACAAATATATATAGCTAATAGACAAAAATATATTGTTGATGAAATAACCAATAAATTATTAGAGCAAGCTGGTGAAATAGGGCGAATGTTGAATGGTTTATCAGGAAGTTTAAATAAAAAAATTGAGACTACTTTAACTGATCGCCGACCGCTGGTCGCTGAAAACTACTAGGAGATAAATATGGCTTATAGTGAAAAATTAATTGACCATTATGAAAACCCGCGCAATGTGGGTTCAATGGCGAAAGAAGACGAAGATGTGGGAACAGGGCTGGTGGGTGCGCCTGCCTGCGGTGATGTGATGAAACTGCAGATAAAAGTAGACGCGGCGACTGGTACTATTTCTGATGCCAAGTTTAAAACTTTTGGCTGTGGTTCGGCGATTGCCTCCAGTTCATTGGTTACGGAGTGGGTGAAGGGCAAAAGCATTGACGAGGCCATGACCATTAAAAACACGCAGATTGCCGAGCATCTTTCATTGCCTCCAGTGAAAATTCATTGTTCGGTGCTGGCAGAAGATGCAATTAAAGCAGCAATTGCCGATTATAAAAGCAAACATGGAAAAGCAGAGGTAGCATAGTATGGGACGTATCGTTGCTAAAGTTGAAGTTTCTAACTTCCCTCACTTGGAAAGCAAAATTTCTTTTAGCGCTTTGGTAGATACTGGTGCTACATATCTTACCTTGCCAAAAACATGGAAGGATAGGTTAGGAGAAGCAGCATTTTGCGAAGAAGTGTTAATGGAAACTGCAACAGGAGCTGAAGTAAAAGGTGAGTTATGCAGCCCATATCGGGTGCAGCTTGATAATTTTCGAATGTTGTCTACTGAAATTCTATTTGTGGATATGATTCCAGATGAAAATGGTGATTATGAACCGCTGATTGGTTATATACCCCTTGAGCAAAGCTGTCTGGCAGTCGATATGCTTGGTCACCGCCTTATTAAACTTAAGCATTTTGATTTGAAATAAACTTATGGCAACTCCTTTAATTACAATCTCAGATTCAGCCGTTGTTAGGATTAACGAGCTTTTATCAAAGCGTGGGAAGCCTTCGGCTGGCGTGAAAGTTGGTGTACGTTCGCGGGGTTGTTCTGGTCTTTCTTACACTGTGGAATATGCTGATGAAGTTGGCAAGTTTGATGATGTTGTGGAAAGAGACGGTGTGAAAGTCATCATTGATCCGAAAGCGGTGATGTTCCTGCTCGGCACGGAAATGGATTTTGTTGAAGAAAAACTGAAAAGCGGTTTTATATTCCGTAATCCTAATGAAAAAGGCCGTTGCGGTTGTGGCGAGAGTTTTCACGTCTAATGATTCCGTATTTTGAAATTTTTTCAATTACTCCAACTTTCGATATAGACCAAGCCCAGCTTGAGGCGGAATATTTCAAGGCACAGCGTTTATTCCATCCAGACAGGTTTGTTGGCAAATCAGTGGAAGAACGAAATCAGGCTTTGCAGAAATCAATGGATATAAATAAGGCTTATGAAATTCTAAAAAATCCACTGAAGCGGGCGCAATATATTCTGCATCTACAGGGAATAGAAGTTGGTGGCGAGCATGACAGCATAAAGCCAAGTAAGGAACTGTTAGTAGAAATAATGGAGCTGCGTGAACATCTTGCAGAAAGCACCGAAACTGAGCGAATCAGAGAATTGCATAAAAATAGTTTGCTAGAAATTTCAAAATTTTATGCTAAAAACAACTGGCAAAAGATGGCGCAGGAAACAATGCGGCTAGGTTATTTGGTGAAAATGTTAGATGAAAATAAGATGAAGAATTTATGAGCTTGATCCAGATATATGAACCAGGGCAGACCCCGATTCCGCATTCTGATGTGGCGGCGATTGGCATAGACCTTGGCACAACCCATAGTGTGGTGGCGGTAGCGAGTGATGGTAATGCGGAAATCATCCATAATATACATGGTCACGCCCTTGTTCCTTCAGTGGTTTATTATGCCCCTGATGGTGATATTGAAGTTGGCTATAGTGCGAAAGCACGTGGTGATCGCGGTGAAAAAAACGTTGTTGCCTCTATAAAACGCCTGATGGGGCGCGGTGCTGCCGACATTAAAAAAATACTTGATAATTCACCGTATGATATTGCTGAAAATAACACTGGAATGGTGCGTATCAAAGCTGGTGAGCGCGAGCTGACACCAGTTGAAATATCAGCGGATATTTTAAAGCATCTCAAAGCTAACGCTGAAAAAGCCATTGGTAGGGAAGTAAATAAAGCGGTGATTACCGTTCCTGCTTATTTTGATGATGCAGCCCGCGCTGCCACTAAAGACGCGGCAAAACTGGCGGGGCTGGAGGTTTTGCGTCTAGTAAATGAGCCAACCGCCGCCGCCCTTGCTTATGGTCTAGAAAATGGCGTAGAAGGAATTTATGCGATTTATGATTTAGGTGGTGGCACATTTGATATTTCCTTGCTCAAATTAGAGAAAGGAGTGTTTCAGGTTCTGGCAACAGGCGGTGATACTGCCCTCGGCGGGGATGATTTTGATCAGGCTATTGCCGCATGGATACTGGGCGAAACTTCCAATAATACATTGTCATTAGCCAGCGAAAAAGTTGCCAAGTTAGTGGCAGTGGCGCGTGAAGCAAAGCATAAACTTACTGGCGAAAACAAGGCTGAAATCAGCTATGGCGGTAAAACTGTGGTTTTATCACGTGATGATTTTGAAGGCATAATATACAATTATGTTGAAAAAACCATTGCTGTGTGTGAGCAGGCATTAGAGGATGCCAATCTTACAATTTCAGATATTAAGGGCGTGGTAATGGTTGGTGGTTCAACCCGTGTGCCATTGGTGCTAAACGAGGTGAAAAAATTCTTCAATAAAGAACCGCTTACCGATGTTAATCCCGATGAGGTGGTGGCTATTGGCGCGGCGTTGCAGGCGAGGGGGCTGACTGAAGGCTCCGATAATTTATTGCTCGATGTTATCCCGCTTTCGCTGGGTCTTGAAACTATGGGTGGGCTTACGGAAAAATTGATTTATCGCAATACGCCAATTCCGGTTTCTGTAGCGCAGGAATTTACTACCTATCAGGATGGACAGGACGGCATGAAAATCCACGTTGTGCAGGGTGAACGTGAGATGGTTTCGGATAACCGTTCGCTGGCTAATTTTGAACTTACTGGTATACCACAACTTCCTGCTGGTATTGCCCGAATAAATGTGACATTTGCTGTGGATGCAGATGGCTTGCTCACCGTGTCTGCCGAAGAAAAAACCACTGGTAAAAAACAAATCATAAATGTGAAGCCATCTTATGGCATAGAGCCGGAGCAAATGGAAAAAATGCTGCTGGAGAGTATGGAAAATGCCAAGCGCGACATAACCGAGCGTCTGCTGATAGAAGCGAGAGTTGATGCAAATCGCTCGATTATAGAGCTTAATTCAGCCTTAAAACAGGATGCAGATTTATTGCTGGAAGGTGAATGGCGCAGAATTGAAAGGCAGGTTGCTGTGCTGCGTAACGCCATTGATGGCGAAGATCGTGATTATATTGATGCTGAACTGCAGGAATTAGGACGCATTGCCCAACCATTTGCGGAAAGAAGAATGGACAGAGCGATTAATTCCGCGCTAAAAGGAACAAAAGTTTAGTTATTAGTTGCTAGTTGCTAGTTACTAGTGGTAAGAAATCTTCATAAACTAAACTGTTAACCATCGATATAGCTAATTGTTAGCTGCACCAGTAACTGGCAACTAGTAACTAGCAACTGAGGAAGAGATGCCTAAAATAACTTTCATATATGCTGATAAAAGCGAAAAGACTGTAGATGTTCCAAACGGAATTTCGATAATGGAAGCCGCGCATAAGAATTCTGTGCCACTAGAAGGTGCTTGCGAAGGCTCGCTCGCTTGCTCAACTTGCCACGTGATTGTGGATCCAGCTTGGTATCCTAAACTGCAAACAGCAAAAGAAGAAGAGGAAGACATGCTGGATCTTGCCTTCGGTCTTACCCACACTTCACGCCTTGGTTGCCAGATTATTATGAGCGACGCGCTGGATGGAATTAAAGTAACTTTGCCAGCTGCCACCAGGAATATGAGCGTTGGGAAGAAGTGAATAATTAATTTGTTGCCCGCAATATAAAAACGTTATAGCCTTCCATGTGTTTATTTTTTTGATTTTCGCTATGGGAGTTCCTTATTATGACTATTACTTGTTCCGGTAAAAAATGTTCCTTCGTCTATTCAGTTTTTGTCCTCATTGCGATGGCAGCGGCAATTTGGGTTATCTGGTCTGGAAGAGCCCCCTTGTTTGATAAGGAGAAAACGGAAAGCAGCCTTAATAAACTATCAGGACAATTAATCGATATTGGTAATGATTACGGTAAAGTTATAAAGATAACTCATGGTGCAATAGAAACTGATAGTTGGTCGGTTAATAAGCGTTCGGTTGTGCGTGACATGAATATTGAAATCAAAGGAAAAGCTCCAGGGGACATGCTGAATTTTACACTCGCTCTTGGTGATGTTGTCGCTTATTCCGCCCCTTATAATGCACATAAAACAGTGATAGAAATTTCCAATCCGGTAAGTGTGTATAGCAATGGTAGTTTGATAAAATCTATAATTTTTTCTGAGCCATTATTGTATAGCTATCAGCAGCCACAGCTTGACAGTTCCGGTGCATTTCAGCACAATGTTACTCTACCGAAGACTGTTTCCCTGACATCAGCAGATGCTGCCGTTCAGACCGATACAGGCAGTGGTATGTCTATTAGTTTTCCGGTGAATCCGACTATTGAAATTATTTCAACGGAAAAGCATTTAAGCAGCATTTTTTATGATCTGTCCGGATTAACGGTAGTAAGTGATGGTCAAAAAACATTCAGTTTTGGCACGCTGAGAAGCCAGTTTAATGAAGAAGAAGGTGATGACGAAGGCAAAAGAGCGGGTAAATATAATTTCATTGCTGACGATATTGTGTTCTACAAAGATGAGGCTTCTACTAGCCCATATTCGTTTAACATAAACACCAGTCTGGTATTTGATGCTGTTACCAAAGGGGCGGAAGAGCCGCAGTCATCATCTGATATTCTGAAATCTAATTTTTATAACGACATTTCTCCAAGCCAGAATCGAGAAGTGACATTGAATAATGTTACCATGTCTAATCCTGATTTTCTGATGCGCGCCACTGGCAGTTTCGCCAATATTGTAGGTGATCCTCTGCCATCTGGTGAAGTGAGTTTGGATATTGATAATGTTCAGGCATTTTTGAGCAGTGAATTGATTGCCATGCAGGGTAGGGATTTAGTAGCCGCTGCGATCACTAAAATTCTTGGTCAGTCACTTGACGGTCAGCAACAGGTTTCTTTTACATTAAAGCGCGAAAAAAATGGTGTGTTTTATGTAGGAAAAACCACTTTTGAAGAATTGGTTGCATCCATATTATCTGGTTCAATGATTGGTAGCCCTTCTAACCGTGGGCGGTTGCCAGAAGACCAATTGCCAATGCGTGCGCCAGTCATCAATGATGAAGGCAAAAACAACGATGCAGGGACTATAGAATCACCTGCTCCTAAGCCTTAGGTTTAGTATTATTATGAGCAGGAAAGCCACAGCTAAGCCAGAATCCGTAAATAATCTTCCACAGTGGGATTTAGGTGATTTTTATTCTTCACCCGATGCTCCGGAAGTAACAAAAGATTTTTCCAGATTGGAAAAACTTTGCGATGTTTTTGCAAAAAATTATAACGGTAAAGTCGCTAAACTTGATGGCAAGCAGCTTGCCAAAGCTATTTCTGAATATGAAATTATCTCAGAGCTGAGCGGTAAATTAGGTTCATATGCTTCCTTGCTGTTTGCCGGGGATATGAGTCTGCCGCAAAACACCCAGTTTTTTCAGAATGTGCAGGAAAAACTCACGGTTTTATCTTCGCGTATTTTGTTTTTCACACTGGCGATAAATAATATTTCCGATAAGGAAATGGTGGCTAAACTAAAAAGCAAAGAACTTGCCGCATATTCACCATGGATCAGGGATTTACGCTCATTTAAACCATATCAACTAGCTGACAATCTGGAAAAAATATTGTTGGAAAAGAATGTGGCAGGGCGTAGCGCATGGACACGCTTGTTTGATGAAACAATTAATGACCTGCGTTTTCCCTATGATAAGGAAGAGCTGACAGAACCGCAGATTCTCGATAAATTATCCAGTAAAGATGCTGCCACTCGCAAGAAGGCTGCGTTGGTCGTCGGCGAAGTGTTTGGCAAGAATGCTAAGCTTTTTACGTTGATAACCAACACTCTGGCGAAGGATAAGGAAATTGAAGATAATTGGCGTGGATTTAAAAAGCCGATTTCTTCGCGCAATATCAGCAATTATATCGAAGATGATGTGGTTGATGCTCTGCTTTCTTCTGTGCGTAAAGCCTATCCTGAATTGTCGCATCGTTATTATAAATTGAAGGCGGGATGGTTTGGAAAAAAACAACTTGATTATTGGGACAGGAACGCTCCACTTCCCACTGACACAGACCGCAAATATAGCTGGAATGAAGCAAAGGAGCTGGTGCTGACGGCTTACGGAAACTTTTCTCCGGAACTTGCCAAAATCGGCAAACAATTTTTTGATAAGCCGTGGATTGATGCTCCGGTGCGGGTTGGCAAAGCTACAGGTGCGTTTGCTCATCCCACTGTTCCCTCCGTACATCCTTATCTACTGGTGAATTTTCAGGGTAAATCACGCGATGTTATGACATTGGCGCATGAGCTTGGGCATGGCGTGCATCAGGTGTTATCGGCAAAGCAGGGCGCGCTGCTCTGTGACACACCGCTGACACTCGCTGAAACCGCCTCGGTGTTTGGTGAGCAGCTGACCTTCCGGGAAATGGTAAGCCGTGAGAAAGATAAAAAACGGCGTAAAATTCTCATTGCCTCCAAGGTTGAGGATATGCTGAATACCGTGGTGCGCCAGATTGCTTTTTGTGAATTTGAAAGGCAAGTGCATGATGCACGTCGCAAAAGCGAGCTAACCAGTGAGCAGATTTGCGACATATGGATGAATGTCCAGTCGGAAAGCCTTGGTTCTGCCATAAAACTGCACGGGAATTACAAATATTTCTGGACATATATCCCGCATTTTATCCATACGCCGTTTTATGTCTATGCTTATGCGTTCGGCGATTGTCTGGTTAACTCGTTATATGGCGTTTATGAGGCTGGCAAGGTAAAGAATTTTGACAAAAAATATCTGGCGATGCTGGAGGCTGGCGGCACGTTGCGCCATAAAGAATTACTCGCGCCTTTCGGTCTTGATGCCAGCAAGCCAACTTTCTGGCGGCAGGGGCTGGATATTATAAGTAAAATGATAGATGAGTTAGAGGATTAGAATTGTATGGACAGATGTATAGGCATTTGTTAATATGAAGCTGAAGATAAGAGGATTTGAGTGGGATGGTGGCAATATCCACAAGTGTCAGAAGCATGGAGTTTCTCTTGATACTATAGAGGGTGTATTTTTTGTTGACGATATTTTGGTGATGCCAGATATTAGGCATTCCAAGACAGAGGACAGATTAATTGCGGTAGCTAATGTAAATAAAAGATATGTATTTGTGGTGTTTGTAGAAAGAAATGGGTTGATACGACCAGTTAGCGCACGTTTTATGCACAAATATGAGGTGGAATATTATGAGCAAGAAGCAGGTAATTAAAAAGAAGAAGATGCCACGTCTTAGAACTGATGAAGAGGCAGAAGCCTTTCTGATGCAGGATTTAAGACCATACCTTCATAGTGGAAATTTTGTGAAAGTGAAATTTGAATTTTTACCGAAGGATGAAAAAATTAATTTGCGTTTGCCAGCACCTTTGCTCTTAGCAATTAAAGAGCGAGCTAGTAAAGCGGAGATTCCCTATCAACGCTACATTCGTCAGATTATTGAAAATGATTTGGCGAGCCATCCCAGATAGGTTAAAGGATTAACATGACAACCCCAAAAATAGCGCAGAAATCATCCTACCCAGTAGAAATAATTGAAGGAAAAAATTACGCTTGGTGTGCTTGTGGGTTGAGCAAAAAACAACAGTTTTGCGATGGTTCTCATTCAGGGACGGATTTGTCGCCAGTGGTGTGGAAAGCCGATGCCACCAAAACAGCATATTTCTGTGGCTGTAAACAAAGTAAAAAAGCACCATTTTGTGATGGCACACATTCCAACCATCCTGTGAAATGCATAGCATTTGCACAGGATCTCGTGCAAAATTATTAAACAGATCCTGCGCTGCTGCTATTGCAGCCCACAGGATGACGTATTGCCTTGATTTACTGCCGCAACCTGCTAGAAAAATGGTATGAAACCGCAGAAAAAAAGCATTGTACCCTTAGAAATTATTGCGAAGAAAATATATCTCATTCGTAATGAAAAAGTCATGCTTGATTCTGATTTAGCAGAACTTTATGGCTTGGAAACTAAGGTGCTGATTCAGGCTGTGAAAAGAAATCATGAAAGGTTTCCAAGTGACTTTATGTTTCAGTTAAAGCCAGAAGAGTTTGAAAACTTGAAGTCACAGATTGTGACCTCAAGTTGGGGAGGAAGAAGAACGTTACCTTATGTTTTTACTGAACATGGTGCATTGATGTTGTCTAGTGTTTTGCGTAACAAACGAGCTGTTGATATAAGCATTGCCATAGTCCAGACATTCATTCGTATGCGTGATATGCTGGCAACTCATAAGGATTTAGCGCGTAAAATAGAGCAACATGATAAGCAGATTGGTAACTTGTATGCGTATGTTGAACAAATATTGTATCCGGCAACAAATGAAAACAATTCTATTGGCTATATCTGGAAGAAATAGAACATGAAAAATAATTAGTAGTGGAAATAAATTATGACCGACGATAATACCCAAAAAATACCGGAACTTTTCACGGATTTCTCACCGGTAATCTGGAAAGCACCTTTCTGCGATGGCTCACATTCTTCGCTATAGCTTTATACTAAGTACGTTTTTCTACTGCTCATCCGCGACCAGTTATGCCTATTCATTTTTTGGTAGTATGACCGATGGTAATAGCTGGCATCAGGCAGCAGAAGAGTTAGAAAAAAGCCCTGACATCCGTTATAAATTCTCAGATTATAAAGTTAAAATTGAGAATATAAAGCCTGATAAAAATCCGATATTAAATAGATACCCACAAGAATCTGCAGGCTTCAAAAAAGCACAGAAATTCAGTCGCTATCGTTCTATTATCAATGATGGTTTAAGTAAGGGAGTAAATTTTGCTGGACATTTTTCCTTTATAACTTGGGGATGTGGTACTGAGTGTGTAGAGGCTGTTATTGTGAATGTAAAAACCGGCAAAATCTATGGTTATTTGAACTCTCATTTTGGTTTTGCTTTTAAAGAAAATAGTCGTTTATTAGTAGCAGATGTCTGGGCAAGTGAAGATACAAAGATATTATATCCCGAGGTAGAGAGAAGCTATTGGCTATGGGATGGAAAAACACTGAAAAAACTGAGAAATTAGCCTTATTCCCTTGATTTCCTGTCGCAACCTGCTAGAAAAATATAAAATGTCATTGCGAGGAGCTTTAGCTCCGTGGCAATTCAGAAAATAAGAACTGGATTGCTTCGCCCACAATATCTGTGACTCGCAATGACGAACTCTAATTTACAAACTTGAAGTCGCAAATTGCGACATCAAGATGCGATGGAAATAAACCAATGACCGACAATAACATCCAAAAAACACCTGAACTTTTTAGCGTTTCTATTGAAGCGGAGATGAAGAAATCATATCTCGATTATGCGATGAGCGTAATCGTGAGCCGTGCGATTCCCGATGTTCGCGACGGGTTAAAGCCGGTGCATCGCCGTATTTTGTACGGCATGCTCGAGCTGGGCTGTGAATATAACAAGCCATACAAAAAATCGGCGCGTATCGTCGGTGACGTAATGGGTAAATTCCACCCGCATGGCGATAGCGCGATTTACGATGCGCTCGTGCGTATGGCGCAACCTTTCTCAATGCGCCTGATGCTGGTTGACGGGCAGGGGAATTTTGGCTCGATGGATGGTGATGCGCCAGCCGCCATGCGTTATACCGAGTCACGCTTGTCCAAAGCCGCGCATGGTTTGCTTGAGGATATTGATAAAGCCACTGTTGATTTTCAGGATAACTATGACGGTTCGGAAAAAGAGCCGATGGTGCTTCCTGCCGCTTATCCGAATATTCTGGTGAATGGTGCGGGTGGCATTGCGGTTGGGATGGCAACTAATATTCCTCCGCATAATCTGGGCGAAGTGGTTGATGCCTGCATGCTCTATCTTGATAACCATGATGTAACAATGGATGAATTGCTTGAAGTTTGTCCTGCGCCTGATTTTCCGACTGGTGGTATAATCCTTGGTCGCAGTGGCGCACGCAGCGGGCTTTCTACCGGTCGCGGCTCGGTGGTTATGCGTGCTAAGACCGAGATAGAGGAAATCCGCGCCGGACGTTATGCAATTATTGTTACTGAAGTTCCGTATCAGGTGAATAAAGCCAATATGATTAAGCGTATCGCTGAGCTGGTGAACGAAAAGAAGATTGAAGGCATTTCTGACCTGCGTGATGAATCTGATAAATCCGGCGTGCGCGTGGTTATTGAAATCAAAAAAGACGCTGTGCCAGATGTGGTGCTATCACAATTATTTGCCTACACACCGCTACAGACCAGCTTTGGCGTCAACATGCTTGCGCTGGATAACGGCCGTCCGGCGGTGATGAATTTGAAACATATTATTACTTCATTTATCTCTTTCCGCGAGGAAGTTATCACCCGCCGTACCAATTTCCTGCTTGGTAAAGCCCGTGATCGTGCACATTTGTTGATTGGTCTTGCGATAGCCGTTGCCAATATTGACGAAGTGATTGCAGTTATCAAGGCTTCGGCGGATCCGAATATTGCCCGTGAAGAACTGATGCGCCGCGATTGGGAAGCTGGTGATATTCTTCCTTTGCTCCAGTTGGTTGATGATTCCGGCAATAAAGTCAGTGGTGGACGCAT
This sequence comes from Pseudomonadota bacterium, assembly GCA_038043465.1. Lineage (GTDB taxonomy): Bacteria > Pseudomonadota > Alphaproteobacteria > Rickettsiales > SXRF01 > SXRF01. The sequence continues at coordinate 9,340 of JBBTBX010000010.1, read as the reverse complement.
CAAATTTACTGAAGCACAAGCTCGTGCGATTTTAGAATTACGCTTGCAACGCCTAACTGGTATGGAGCGCGAGAAAATTGATGCGGAAATGCAGGAACTAGCAGCTGAGATTGCTGAATTCCTTTCAATTCTTGGCAATAAAGAAAAGCTTTATGGGATACTCCGCGCCGAGATGCTTGCTGCTAAAGAACAATTCGCAACACCAAGGCGCACGCAGATTGAATTTTCTGAATTTGAAGCCGACATAGAAGATTTAATCCAGAAAGAAGACATGGTGGTGACCGTTACTTCCGGTGGATATATCAAACGCACAGCCCTTTCCGCATATCGCGCACAGCGTCGTGGTGGTAAAGGTAAATCGGCAATGAATGTACGTGATGAGGATATCACAACTGAATTGCTGGTGGTGAACACCCATACTCCGGTGCTGTTTTTCTCTAGTCACGGCAAGGTTTATAAACTGAAGGTTTATAGGCTGCCGGTTGGCGCGGCAAATACTCGCGGTAAGGCTCTTGTCAATATTTTTCCGCTGGCAGAAGGTGAATCAATAACTACCTTCATGCCGCTTCCCGAAGATGAAACCAAATGGGATGCAATGAATATTTTCTTTGTAACTGCCAAAGGCAATGCCCGTCGTAATGACCTTTCCGACTTCCACGATATTCGCGCCAATGGAAAAATTGCGATCCGCATGGAAGATGACGACAGGCTAATCGGCGTTCAGGTCTGCAATGAAAATGACCATGTGTTCCTTGCTTCAAAATCAGGAAAATCCATACGTTTCCCAGTGTCAGACGTGCGCGTGTTCAAGAGTCGTACCTCCGATGGTGTGCGTGGCATGAAGCTTACAAATGGCGATGAAGTCGTGTCTATGAGTATTCTTGGTGGTATAAAAACTACTATCGAAGAACGTCATGCTTATCTGAAAATGGCAGCGGCGAAACGCCGATTAGAAGATGCTAGTCATCCTGAGCATAGCGAAGGATCTCCTATTGCTGATGAAGATCCTTCGGTTGCTTCGCTCTCTCAGGATGACAGTGAAGCCGTTGCCGAAGTAACTCTTTCCGATGAACGCTTTGCCGAGTTGGAAGCAGCCGAGCAATTCATACTTACAGTTACTGAAAATGGCTACGGCAAACGCACCTCTGCTTATGAATACCGCACCATTGGGCGCGGCGGTTCCGGCATGGTGAATATCGTAACCTCCAGCCGTAACGGCAAAGTTGTTGCCAGCCAGCCTGTCGGGCAAACCGGACAGATCATGCTTATGACTGATCGCGCGACTGTTATACGTTGCCCGCTCGACGGAATCCGCGTGGCAGGACGCAACACTCAGGGCGTAACTATACTTAAAACTGGTGATGGCGAGAAAGTTGTATCCATCGTTACCGTGCCGGAAGGCGAGGCGGATAATGGCGACGATGTGGTTGAAACGCAAAACGTGTAATAGTTTTGCATTTTTTTTGTAAGATTTATTAAAAATCAAAAAACATCTGGCAGGCTATATCCTGAGTTGTTAGCAGATATGTTGTATTTGGATTTAGCCAGCTTCCGTTAAGGCAAGTTGGGGTACCAGAGCCATTGTCTGCCTGCGTATTTCCTGATAATGCTTTACCATTATCAAGTTTTTGGTCTATATAAAAGGCACTCTGTGGAGAGACAACGGCTCCCCACCAAGTAGAATTGGAAGTCACATAAGAAGAAAATCGTATAGTGCCTATTCCAGTCTCGTTACTCTGAAGGTGGTAGAAGCCTTTTCCAATTCCCGCAGCTGGAACGTTGTCACCAGACCCAACTATAATTTCGGAATTGCCGCGATAACTTCCAGCAAGTATTCCTGAGTCGGTAAGTTGTTGCCATGCTCTAAGATATTCAGAGGAGCTATCTAATCTCCCATTTCCGTTTCCGTTACACCAACTAGGATTACTATAGCAATTTGGCCAGTAAGTGGAAGCATCTACCATATCTCCTGGTAAAGCGTTATATTTTAGTCGGAATGTATTTATTGCAGTTTTAAAACGATTAATATCAGAAACAACTCTCCTTAATTCATAAGTATGTATAAGACTTTCCCCCACCATAACGCCACCAACGATTAGACCAATGATGACGAGAACTATGGATAGTTCTACCAGTGTGAATCCAGCCAGACCAAAGAACGTCATCCCCGCCTTGCGCGGGGATCTAGAGCAAAACACTCTGTCAGAAATTATGTTTATAGATCCCCGCGCAAGGCGGGGATGACAGGTGGTGCAACCTAGAGTTGTGGGGGGGAGTAAAATATCTTTCATGCTTTGTTCACCACTGTAATTACAGTTGAATTATATACACAGTTCTAGACTGAAGTGTAACACTTGCTGTAAGGCTGTGTTGCGGATAAATCACTCTTCTTCTGTTGAACTATCTTCTTCGTCGGTAGTTTCCTCAGTTTCTGGTTCTTTGGGTTTGCAGGTACGGGCATCTTCATATGTCAGCCGGCACCATTCCTTTTTATCATCTTTCCTGCACACAACACCTTGTGCCTGTCCGGCTTTACCATTAATCACATAGCCTTCAGAGAAATTCCGGCATACTGAATCACTTTTGCTTAGATATTCCGAACTTACCAGAATATTACCGGTTGCCGAGCCTGTCCGCCATTTATATGGCTTATCAGTTTTATGGTTTTCTATAACATTATTAAAGATGCGCAGGTAATCTTCACGTTGTTGTCCGGTCAATAAATCAGCCGTTAAAACCACAGGTGCGGGTATCTGCGCCTGCGGTGCTGCCGCCCATAAATTTATGGGGGTAAAAACTAGCGACAGACATAATAAAAAAAACTTATTCATTTGTTTATTATAACAATATGACAATAATTTATGCAACTATAAATGTAATTACCTGTTCCACCAATCCTTTGTGTTGCGGATAAATTCATTTCCTTTATCCACCGCGCCATCTGCATCCCGCATTATTTTATCAGTAATATCTTCAGATTGTTCAAGAGCACAGGTATGGACATCTTCACTTTTAAGCCTGCACCATCCTTTGCTTTCGCGCTTACAGGCAACTCCTTCATATTTTCCAGATTCACCATCAACCACAAAGCTTTCCGAGAAATTCCGGCATAATGATTTGGATTTGCTGATATATTGCTTGCTTACACGGATGCTTCCTTTTTCCGCGCCTGATTTCCATTCATACGGTTTTTCATCTTTATAATGTTCCATTACATAGTTAAAAACACGCTGGTAATATTCGCGTTGGCTACCAGATAATAAATCAGCAGGAGAACCCACATAAGTTTCTGCCATGAGATTTAGTGGCATAAACAACAATAACAAACATAGCAAAATAAGCTTATTCATTTGTTTATTTTAGCAAATATTATAGAGTTGCTCAATAACTAAAAATCAAGAGAGAAAATTATGTATTTATTATACAAAACGTTAGTTACGGCGGTCATAATTGTTTCTGCGTCTGAGCTTGCTAAACGCTACACTCTGGCTTCTGCACTGTTATTATCGCTCCCGCTTACCTCGCTACTTGCTTTTATATGGATATATATTGAAAGCAAAGACACTGAAAAAATAATAAAAATGTCTTATTCAGTCTTTTGGATGGTGATTCCTTCATTGGCATTTTTTCTGATTCTACCGTGGTTGCTTAAATTGGAGGTAAAATTTCCGATAGCCATATTGCTTTCTTCTCTGACTGTGGCAATAATTTACGCTGTTAGTTTGGCTTTATATAATCATATAGCTGATTAAGCATGTAATTGCTTAATCATCTATAGAAAATCGCAAGCCGAAAGCGCGATTTTTCGCGCCGTAGGCAGCGTCAAAATGATGCAATCATTTTGTTAGTTAACTATAATTCTAATTGAGTAAAACATGAAATATATAATGGAACAAACTATCCTGTCATTGCTTCTCACCAGCCCTAATCCGGTGGCGCATACGGTTCAGGTAGATCCCGGCAGTTATAATTGGAATTATCACTTCTCGCCACAGTCCCTTACCATAAAATCCGGTGACACCGTAACCTGGGTAAATATGTATGGGAATGAACATGATATCGTGTTGCAAAGAGCACCGATTGGTGCGGAATATTTTGAAAGCCCTGTGCTCAAGAAATCAAGGGATAAATGGTCATATCAATTCACGACCTCCGGAACTTATGTTTATCGCTGCAATATTCACCCTGATTCAGCACCTGCGGTAATCATCGTGGACAGACCGTCGCAGCCGTTTGAGATGCGGGATGTGGAAGAACAGTAATCAGAACACTAATGATAACACGAATATTGTTAGTGCCACCCAGGCAAATGTCAGCCAATCTTTATGGCGTTGCCTACGTTCCTGATCAATTGCTTTTATGGTTTGCGGGTGAAGTTTTATACCGTTTGCATCACCCATATTTTTCAGTGCATTTTCAATATTAAATAACATATGCGGAAATTTCTGTACAATTTCTCTGGCATTTCCCGCGCCTTCTTTCAGCTTGGCTTTGATACCGAAACTTTCATTTGCCCACTCTTCAATCAGTGGCGTTGCCAGTTCCCACATATTGAGGCTGGGGTTTAGCATCCTGCCCACGCCTTCCGCCACCATCATGGTTTTCTGCATAAGAAGCAGTTGTGGTTGCACTTCCATTTCAAATTCAGCAGCTATGCCAAACATCTGCCCAAGCAATTTCGCAACTGATATTTCGTTGAGTGGTTTGCCGATTATCGGACGAGCAACTGCCATGCAAGCCTGTGTAAATGCTGCCCGCGATTTGGTGGATGGAACATAGCCAGCATCAAAATGCATATCGGCAACTGACTTATAATCTTCATTCATGAACCCACGCAGGATTTCGGCGATATAGACTCGCGATTTTAAGTCCAGCCGCCCCATAATCCCAAAATCAACGGCGACTAAATCACCGTTTTTATCAAGGAATAAATTACCGGGGTGCAGGTCGGCATGGAAAAAACCATCCTTGAAAACTTGTGAGAAAAGGCTTTTTGCAGCTTTGCCCAAAATTATATTTGCATCAAAACCACTATTTTTAATCGCTTCAATATCGCTGAAAGGAATTCCATCAACCCAGTTCATAGTCAGAACACGGCGTGAACTTAAATTCCAATCTATAGACGGAATGGAAAGACCGGCTTCATGATTTTTCACATTATCTGCCATTTCGCTGGCGGCGGCGGCTTCAAAACGCAAATCCAGCTCAAAAAATATGGACTCTTTGAAAGTCTGTACCACCTGCACCGGCTTTAACCGTCGCCAGCCACGGACGCGCTTTTCAATTATCTCGGCAATCCAGAAAAATAAATCAAGGTCACGGGCAAAGGCTTGTTCAATATCTGGGCGGAGGATTTTGACAGCTACAATTTTTCCATCATTGCTGGTTGCTTTGTGAACCTGCGCGATAGAAGCTGCAGCAACCGGAGTATCATTAAACTCAGAAAATAATGCAGCAACCGGCTGCTTGAATTCGTCCTCAATAATTTTGCGGGCGATATAAGCGGGAAAAGGCGGTAGATTATCGCGTAAGTCTGCCAGATCGTCCGCTAATTCTTCACCGATTAAATCCGAACGGGTGGAAAGTGCCTGTCCCAGTTTTATGAATGTTGGGCCTAATCGTTCAATAGCTGCTGCCAGCCTTTCTCCTTTGCGTTTATTCGGCTTGCGACTGGAAAATATTCGGAAAATTCTGGAAAGGGCAGGGGCAACTTCTAAATCATCAATAATAAACAGCGCGTCTTCCTGCGCCAGTATTCTGGCGATGGATAGCAAACGTCTGGTATTGCGGAGGCTGCGGCGCATCTTACTTGACAAATAGTTAATTTATATTAATTTGGAGCTTATAGCATGTAAATTAGGATATAACAAATGAATGAATTAATACAACAATCAAATAAAATCCCAGACCCGAGTGATGAAGGGTATAAGAAATTTATAAGATATGTTGCAGATGGCGGTGCTGAGTATAAATCTACGGATGTGATGATTTTACTTGCAGATATGACAAGTGGATTTAATAAAAAACTTGATCATTACTCTGTAAGAGAATCAACAGATAAATCCACTGGAACCAATATAAATGGTAGTTTAGCGGTTAAACTTTTTGAGATTGCGGATAGAATCAGTAAATCTGTAAAAGTTGGTGGGGACGCTGTTTTTGAACCTAAAGATAAAAGTGAAGATGTAGATTTAGAAAAACTCCAGCAATCTGGTATGATTGTTTATAATAAAGATACTAATAAAGCAGCGCTAACCAAAAGCGCAGTTGAAGTTTTGTTATTTGCAATAAATAAAGTTGATGAAATAAATAAAGATATAAATGAAGAAGAAAATAAAAAGAACAATATAAAAAAACCACCAATCATTATAAATAATATTTCTAACGAAGAAACAAAACCAGCATTTACCCTCAGCCAATTTCGCTATGTTGATCCTAGCGTTCTTGGTGAGGATGCTGGCAAAACTGCTGCAATGTCCAAGTAAATATCATACCTTCCGCCCTTCTGTCATCCCCGATTTAATCGGGGATCCAGTGTCACACCCAATGACGGAATTTGTGGTTCTAGATCCCCGCGCAAGGTGGGGATGACGGTCGGTGGTTTTTGTATTATTAGAAAATTCTATCATACCTTCCGCCCGCTATGAATAGCGACTATGCCTTGTGACAAATTACGATATTGTACATTCTCAAAACCTACCGCGCTAATCATTCCTACAAATTCATCTTGCTTGGGAAATTTGCGGATGCTTTCCACCAGATATTGATATGATTCACTATCACCAGTTACCATTTTGCCAATGCGCGGAATAGCCGCAAAAGAATAAGCATCATAAATTTTTTGCAGAAAATCATATTGCAGATGGCTGAACTCCAGACATAAAAACCGTCCGCCGATTTTAAGCACGCGATATGCTTCGCTAAGGGCTTTATCAATATGGGTAACATTGCGGATGCCAAAAGCAATGGTATATGCGTCCACACTGTTATCAGGCAGTGGCAGATTTTCTGCATCACCACACACCCAATCTATACCATCACGGATATTACGGTCGGTGGCGCGGTTTTTTCCTTCACGCAGCATTTGATAATTAATATCGCAAACGGTGACGTGGCAATCTGCCTTTTCCTTGATACGAAAAGTAATATCACCCGTGCCGCCAGCCACATCTAGAATCTGCATTCCAGCTTTTGGAGCGAGCCAATTCACCATTTCGTTTTTCCAGATTCGGTGCAACCCCGCACTCATTAAATCATTCATCACGTCATAGCGCGTGGCAACACTATCAAAAACCCCGCGCACAAGCGTGGACTTTTCATTCTCATCAACAGTTTTAAAGCCGAAATGTGTATTGTTGCTCATATTAATTAACTAGTTGTATTTATATGTATATTTAACTTAAATTATATAATTGCCGTATTTACATTTTAATCAAAGGCTAAAGGATAGGCTTGTATCAGTTGCGGTTATGTTTTAGAGTAGTTCCATGATGATATCAATAATATATGCCTTTAGGGCGATAAACGGAAAGCAACAGCCATGCTGGATATGTCAACTGACGCGCCAGATTCTTTTGAGCGACGGGTGGCGGCAGAATATGAACCTATTTTTGCCGCGCTCGATTTGGGTACCAATAACTGCAGGCTTTTAGTAGCCTCGCCACAAGCTACCTCTGAAGATCCTTTGGCAAAAAAGGTGAGCGGGCTTCGTGTGTTTGATAGTTTTTCCCGCGTGGTAAGGCTGGGGGAAGGTGTTAGTTCCACAGGGTTGCTTTCTGATGAAGCGATGGAGCGCACCATAATCGCGCTTAAGGCCTGCCAGAAAAAAATTAGCCGTTATAACCTTACCGATTCACGCTTTGTGGCAACTGAAGCCTGTCGTCGCGCTGAAAACGGGCAGCAATTTCTTGATAATGTACGCTCTGAAATTGGTATGGAGATTGATATTATATCCACTGAAGATGAAGCGAAGCTTGCCTTCACTGGTTGCTCATCTTTACTTACTGGTGATTCAAAAAAAGCAGTAGTGTTTGATATTGGTGGTGGCAGCACCGAACTTATGTGGGTGGATGTTGAAAATGGAAAAACCATTACCGATTGGCTTTCGGTTGGTTTCGGGGTTATGAACCTGTCCGATAAATTTGGTGGTTCTAATCTTGCTGATATTGCATTTTCTGACATGGTTAGCACGCTGGTAGATAGGTTGAAATCTTTTGATATTACCAATCAGATAAGCCAAACAATTGAAGGTTCAAATGTTCAGTTGTTATCAACATCAGGAACAGTAACTACTCTTGCTGCCATTCATCTTGATTTGCCACGTTATGATCGCTCTAAAATTGATGGCATAACTTTACCAGTGAAAGATGTCAGGGCAACCACCAAAAGATTACTGGATATGAAGCAGTATGAACGGTTTAATCATCCATGTATCGGGGCGGATCGTGCTGATTTTATTCTGTCAGGCTGCGCGATTTTTGAAGCTATAAGCACGCTCTGGCCAACAAAAGATATAATCATTGCCGATCGTGGTGTGCGTGAGGGAATTATTTTGTCGCTCCTCGAGAAGCAAAATTCATGAGCAAATCAGCTTCAGGTGGTTTTTCAGGTAATCGTGAACTTAAAACGCGGGTGAAAACTGCGCGTGGTCGCAAAACCTCATCTACCCGTTGGTTGCAGCGACAGTTGAACGATCCGTATGTGGCACTGGCAAAAAAAGAGGGATACCGTTCGCGGGCGGCGTATAAGCTTATTGAGCTTGACGATAAATTCCATTTTTTGAAAGTTGGAAAAACAGTTCTGGATTTAGGTGCGGCACCAGGTGGATGGACACAGGTTTCAGCCGTGCGGGTAAAATCCACGGAAAAAAAACCGCTGGTGGTTGGTGTGGATATTTTGCCGATGCCTTCGGTTCCATCAGCCAGTGTAATCCAACTCGATTTTATGGATGACTCTGCGCCTGATATTATCCGCGCAATGATTCCAGATGGTGTTGATGTTGTGCTATCTGACATGGCACCCAACACAACAGGGCATCAGGCAACAGACCATATAAGAATAATGGTGCTTATCGAAGCAGCCTATCCTTTTGCCTGTGAGGTTCTGAAAACTGGTGGCGTGTTTGTCTGTAAAGTTTTTCAAGGTGGCGCGGAAAAAGAATTGCTCGCGCAGATGCGTAAAGATTTTACCAGCGTCAAACATGCGAAGCCAAAAGCCAGCCGTTCTGATTCTTCGGAGATGTATGTAGTGGCGATTGGTTTTAAGGGACGTAAATAATTATATTCACCGCCCATTCTATTTTGAAGTGCAACGGTTAAAAATTTCCTGAGGTGTTTTCCAC
>JBBTBX010000009.1:0-165599 GCA_038043465.1 Pseudomonadota bacterium | reverse complement strand
AGATAACAGAGTGCAGAATACAGAATTACAGAAATCAGATAAAAAAAGCAGAGCGAGAGAAGAAAAGGGAGAGTGTGAGAGGGAAAAACGCACAAAGCAGATTTTAGACCCACAGATTTTGCAGATGATAGAAATCTGGAATGCAGAAGTGCAGAGCAAGCTCACGCCAGACCAAAAAGCAAAGCTCACACCCAGACGAAAGAAGCTATTAGCAGAACGCTGGAAGGATGATTTCCAGCAGGATATGCGGGCATGGCAGCATTACTGCGAAATCATCGGGGCATCAGAATTTTGCCTCGGCAGGTTAGCAGGCAAAGGCTGGACTATTGACCTTTCATGGGCGGTGGAATCTTCCGAGCATATTGCCAAAATTTTAGAGGGCGGTTTTTCAGGTGGTAACTATCCAACCAAACCAACGCCCTGTGCCGTTCCTGAATTACAGCCCATTTGGGATAAGGTGCTGACAGAATTCACCCGAAAATATGGCAAACCAACTTGCCGCAGCTGGCTGGCTCGGGTTGCTATCACCAGAGTGCTGAAATACGGCGATGGCTCGGTGGTTAGCCTGTGCTGCCCCAGCAAATTTATCAAAGATTGGCTCACCCAGCACTACCTCGCCGACCTAACTTACTGGTTCGCCGAATCCAATCCGCAAATCACCCGCATAGAACTAATCACGGAGGGCTAAACTATGGAAAACAGCACAGACAAAGCCAAAATCGCAGAAATTTCAGGGCGTTTTCAAGAAGCCGTCCGCACCTTGCGTCGCCTGCCACGGGTGAGCGTACGCGGATATTTTAACGCATGGCCGCAAATTATCCGCACACCCAATGAAATACTAGCTGCGGAAGTTTTACCAACTCGCCTTGGCCCACCATCCACTGAAAAAATCACCCGCATGGAAGAAACCATCCAATGGATTTTTCTGCTGGATGACGAGGACGAACGCCGCATCGTGTGGCTGCGTGCCGAAAATGTGCCATGGCGAAAAATCTGCGAACGCATTGGTTGCGGCAGAACTAAGGCGTGGCAACTCTGGCACACCGCTTTACTCAAAATCGCCACTCGCCTAGAAAACAAACGAAACACCCCCAGAAACACCCCGCGAAATGGAGGGCGAAATGTTTTTTGAAAAGATTTTTGAAAAAAACACTAAACATTGCGAACAATATCTGCTATTTGGTTACATATCATCGCGAGAGATTTGTGAAATAACTCTTTGCCGATTTCGCTTTTTCCCCCAATTTCCCCCCCAATTTTCTTTGTGTTTTTCTTGTGTGGGGGCAATGTGAAATCCTCCTTACCTCACACCAATAGCTCCAGTAATCGTCTGAACGAATTGTTCGGTCGCATCGTTCACCATATTCAGGAAATGAATGGTAACCAGCTTTCTGAACAGGAAGCGATTGAAGCTGCCCGCAACTGGCTGGGCTTTTGCTCCAAATTACAGGAAATAGAAAAAACAGAGTAAATACAGGTGCTTGAGCCTTGATTGCACGATGCAATAGGTTATCCTAAGGCATCACCTGAAAGGAATTGAGATGGAGGCAAAAAAGGCGGTTATTTTAGCGAGGGTTTCCTCAAAAGAACAAGAAGATGGGCATTCAATAGATGCCCAAAAACACCGTTTGCAAGAATATTGCCAGCGTAAGGAACTGCAAGTTTTGCGGGTATTTGAGATTGTGGAATCTTCCACCCGTGGCGACCGCAAACATTTTATGGAAATGCTGGCCTTTGCTAAACGCTACAAAGAGCCAATCGCAATTATCGCCGATAAAGTTGACCGTTTGCAGCGTAGTTTTCGTGAATTTCCATTGCTGGATGATTTAATTCAACGAGGCTCTATTGAGCTGCATTTTTACAGTGAAAACGCTATCATTCACAAGGATTCACGCTCCAGCGACCGCACCATGTGGAGTATGCGGGTTTTGCTCGCACAATCATACACCGATTCCATGAGCGAGAACATTCGCCGCAGCATGGAGCATAAACGCCGTATTGGTGAATGGGCTGGTCCCGCACCGATTGGCTATGTCAATGCTCGTGATGATTTTGGTAAAAGCATAATTATTGCTGATGATGTGCGTGCGCCGATTATTGTTCGGATTTTTGAAGAATACGCCACTGGGGCATATACGCTTTCAGAAATGACCAGCAAAGCCAAAGAGTGGGGCTTGCGTAGCAAAAAAGGAATGTATTTGCAAAAATCTGTAATGCACCGCTTGGTGCAGCACCAATTTTATTACGGAGAAATGGAAATTAAAGGCGAAATGTTTGTACATCGCCATGAAACGCTGATACCGCAGTGGCTGTTTCAGAAATGTCAGGAGGTTCGCTTGGGGCATCACAAAAAACCATTCAAATATGCAGAAAAGGAATATATCTTCCGTGGGCTTTTAACTTGTGCGGTTAAGGGGCGGGTGGTGACTGCTGATACAAAAATCAGAAAACATGAAAACGGCACAACCTCGGAATGGACATATTTACGCTGTTGGAAATCTGAAAACCCCGAAAAGCAAATGTGGTTACGTGAAGAAAAAATTATTGAACAAGTGGAAGATGTGCTTCGTCACATCGGAATTCGCAACAAAGAGTTTTTAGACGACACAATCGCCTATATCAAAGAAACCAACCAACTAAAAAAAGAGCATCACAGCGTTGAAGTTGGACAATTGAAAAAAGAACACACCGAAATACAGGGCAAGCTAGACCGCTTGATGGATTTACGCTTGGATGGTGAAATTAGCAAAGAAGATTTTGAAGCCAAAAAATGTCGCCTCAAAGACAGGCAGTATGAATTAAGTCAATTGGTGCTAACTTATGACAAAGCCGACGATGAATTCACTAAGCGTATAGAAATGCTACTGAATTTAGCTCACGAAGCCCCAAAAATATGGAGCAGTTCGACTATTCCGCAAAAAAGAGAGCTTCTCAATTTCCTATTTGCGAACATGCAATTAAAGGATGGAAACCTTTGTTATACCTTAAAAAAACCATTCGACAGTTTCCTAAATAACAACGACTGTCCCAAATGGCGGGAGTGACGGGACTCGAACCCGCGACCTTCGGCGTGACAGGCCGACGCTCTAACCAACTGAGCTACACCCCCTTATAAAAGGGATTTATATTTACTCTATCGCAACCAGTCATCCTACGCTCCAAGCGGAGCTTCGGACGACACTCCCGTTTCTATCGCCTTCACGCGTCTTACGAAGGCGTAAGCCACCCGAAGCCGAAGGCGCAGGGTGGTGGGCGATGAGAGACTCGAACTCCCGACCCTCTCGGTGTAAACGAGATGCTCTACCAACTGAGCTAATCGCCCTTAAAGCATATTGCAGAAATAAAGCAAAACGCTTTAAAAAAACAGGAATTGTTTACTACCTGTTTTTTTCCTTGATTGCAACAGGTGAGTGCAAAAAAAACAGGCGTTTAAGAATAAATCTCAAACGCCTGTTTTCTTAAGATAAAACAGCTAATTAAGCCGCTTTTTTCTTTGAAGACTTATTAACAGCCTCAGTCAAAGCTTTGCCTGGTTTGAATTTAGGCTTGTTTGAAGCTGCAATTTTGATAACAGCACCAGTGCGCGGATTACGACCTTCAGTCGCTTTACGGTGTACAACGGCGAATGTACCAAAACCAACGAGGCGAATTTCATCGCCCTTTGAAAGTGCTTTTGAAACTACTGCGATAAATGCATCGATAGCTTCAGATGCTTTTGCTTTTGTAAGATCAGACTTATCTGCTACTTCTGCAATTAATTCATTTTTGTTCATGTTTTTTACTCCCTAGTTGCTACGAACACTTGTAAAGGTGAGGTGAACCGTTCATCACACCAGCTTGAACACAAGCTCATCTGAATCAAGCACGGAAAAAAATAAATGTAAACAGCAATTTTGTAAAATCGTAAGAAAAAATGCAGGGAATATGGTGGATTCAGAGATGCCCAAAAAAAATATATTGACGAATAGTTAGCAGTTTTTAAAAAACTTCAGACATCACGCTTTATAAAAATTTACTATTTAGTGGGTCTTTTTGATGATAGCTTTTTGGTCGGATTTAACAGTAACCGGTGCTGCATTATTTTCAATCACATCGGCATTTATTATAACCTCCTCAACACCTTGCTGACTTGGAATATCATACATGAGGTCAAGCAAATAACCTTCCAGAATAGCCCGTAAACCACGTGCTCCGGTCTTCCGTTTTATGGCTTTTTCTGCGATTGCTTTCAGCGCATCATCAGAAAAACGTAGGCGCACACCTTCCATCTCAAATAATTTCTGGTATTGTTTGATAAGAGCATTTTTCGGCTTGGTAAGAATCGAAATAAGGGCTGCTTCGTCCAGATCGGTGAGCGTAGCGATAACTGGCAGGCGACCAACGAACTCTGGAATCAGACCGAATTTCAATAAATCTTCAGGCTCAACTTGTGCAAATAATTCGCCGATACGCTGATTTTCTTTACTGCGAACATCCGCACCAAAGCCAATCGCCGTGCCTTTTCCGCGTGCAGCAATAATTTTTTCCAATCCGGAAAACGCACCACCACAGATAAACAGAATATTAGAAGTATCAACCTGCAAAAATTCCTGCTGCGGATGTTTGCGCCCGCCTTGCGGAGGGACAGAAGCAACCGTGCCTTCCATTAGTTTCAGCAGTGCCTGTTGCACGCCTTCGCCAGATACGTCGCGGGTGATTGAAGGGTTATCCGACTTGCGGGAAATTTTATCAACTTCGTCAATATAGACGATGCCACGCTGCGCACGTTCAACATTATAATCGGCTGCCTGCAACAGGCGTAAAATAATATTCTCCACATCCTCACCAACATAACCGGCTTCGGTGAGTGTCGTGGCATCAGCCATGGTAAAGGGAACATCGAGAATGCGGGCGAGAGTCTGTGCTAGCAATGTTTTACCAGAACCAGTTGGTCCAATAACTAATATATTTGATTTCGCCAGTTCAACATCGGCATTCTTTTCCAGAAGCGATACGCGCTTATAATGGTTATGTACAGCGACTGAGAGAACTTTCTTAGCCTGATATTGACCAATTACGTAATCATCAAGGACTTTACAAATATCTGCTGGTTTGGCGATTTCCTCACCTTCTTTGGAGAGAACGCCCTTATCAGCTGCACGGATAATATCCATGCACAGAACAACGCATTCATCGCAGATAAATACTGTAGGACCAGCAATAAGCTTGCGGACTTCATGCTCGCTCTTTCCGCAAAATGAACAATAACGCGTATTCTTCGATTCTCTGCCACCAGTTTTTGTCACGTTTTCTCTCCTAGTTTAGAGTTTAGAGTGCTGAGTTTTGAGTTTTTATACTCAGCACTCAGCACTCAATACTCTCTACTCAATTATTTTTTCTTATCTAATATATCTTCTGCACCACGTTTTTCAATGATGTGATCAATTAATCCGAAATCTTTAGCCATTTCTGAGGTCATAAAGTTATCGCGCTCCATATTCTTTTCTATATGCGATAATTTTTGACTGGTATGTTTTACATAAATCTGGTTGAGGCGTGCCTTGAGTGAAAGAATTTCTTTAGCGTGAATTTCAATATCGGTTGCCTGCCCAGAAAAACCACCGGAAGGCTGGTGAATCATGATGCGCGAATTAGGCAATGTATAGCGTTGACCAGGTTCGCCAGCGGTAAGCAGTAATGAACCCATTGATGCAGCTTGTCCGAAGCATAAGGTGGAAACCTTAGGACGGATATATTGCATTGTGTCATATATAGAAAGACCAGAGGTAACCACACCGCCTGGTGAGTTAATATACATAAAAATCTCTTTGTCAGGATTTTCTGATTCCAGAAACAGAAGCTGCGCGCAGATGAGCGATGCCATGTTGTCATTCACCGGACCAACAAGAAAGATAATGCGCTCTTTCAGAAGTCGTGAATAAATATCAAAAGAACGCTCGCCACGACTGGTCTGTTCGATAACCATCGGAACGAGTATATTTGCATAGGTTTCCTGTATATCAGCCATAGTTCTATCCTAATAATTAATGAAGAAGTGTATTACCTTCAGCATTAGCTGTTAAAGATTAACAAACTATTACTCGGAAGCCTTCTTTTTTGATTTTGTTTTAGAAGAATTTGTCGATTTCGCTGATTTCTTAGGTTTTTCTTCACTTTCCTCATCATCTCCGACATCAACAAGTTCAGCAAGTGGTGTTTTTACATCACTGAATTTCACTTTGCTCAAGATAAAATCGACAGCTTTTTCTTCTAAAATAGGACCGCGCAGGTCTTCAAGGCGGTTAGGATTCTTTTGGTAGAATTCAAAAATCTGCCTTTCCTGCCCTGGATATTGCTGAGCTTGCGCCATCACCGCACGTGACAGTTCCTCACGGTTGATCTGGATCTTGTTGCGAGTTCCAACTTCTGCCAACAAAATTCCAAGCTTTACGCGACGGCGTGCAACTTTTTTATATTCTTCTTCAAGTTCACTTTCTTCTTTTCCTTCCAGAGCTTCATCACCATCCATTGATTGTTGCAAGCGTTCCCAGATGGTTTTGAATTCCATTTCCACCATATTTTCCGGCAGTTCAAACGTGTGTTTTTCTTCGAGTATGTCGAATAATTGTTTCTTCATCTGGTTACGAACTATCTGGTCATATTCGCGGGTAAGCTGGGTGCGTACCGCTTCGTGCAGGGCGTTCAGATCCGCAAAGCCACGGGCAGTTGCGAACTCTTCGTTTATTTCCGGAGCTTTCGCTTCCTGCACGGATTTTACGGTGACTTCAAATTCCGCCGCTTTTCCTGCCAGTTGCGCGCTTGGATATTTAGCAGGGAAAGTCACTTTAACTGTGCGTTTATCGCCAGCTTTCGCGCCAATCAGCTGGTCTTCAAAAGTATCAATAAATTGTTTGCTGCCCAGCTCCAGATCAAAATCTTCAGCAGCTCCACCGTCAAATGCTACACCGTCCAGCGTGCCTTTGAAATCAATTTTAATAATGTTTCCGTTTTCTGCTTTCGCGCTTTTTGGCAGGTCGACAAATTGTGGGCTGCGCTCAGCAATTTTTGCCAGTGCTTCTTCAATATCGCTCTGGCTTATTTCAAAAGTTTTACGCTCAATTTCCAATCCATCGAAAGATAATTCCGGAAGTTCAGGGAACAGCTCTATCGCCACTTTGAAAGATAATTCGCCACCTTCATTATAATCCTCAACGCTTACTTGCGGGGTGAGGGTAGGGCGGAATTTGTTTTGCACAACCAAGTCATTAATCGAACCATTGATAACCTGTTTGATTACGTCGGCCTGCACAGACTTGCCATAACGCTGTTCAAGGATTTTAAGCGGCACTTGCCCAGGGCGGAAACCGGCTATCTTGGCGTTCTTGCCTACGGCTTTCAGCTCATTTTCTTTTTTGGCTTTGATGGCATCTGCACCAACGATGATTTGAAAACTTTTTTTAAGACCTTTTGATTCTAATTCTTTTACCTGCATGATTTTTCTCTTTTTGTGGTTGTAGTTAATGTTATTTACGGCATTACGTAAGCAGTGATTTTTCCGATTGTCACGCTGTTTTTATAACGGTGTCTTGATAAATGCAAAGCATTTAAGAAGATTGTTTAAGAACTTGTCATACCAGAAGCCGGTTTTTGGCTTTTTGTCGCACTTCGTTGGCACATTTGCAAATGTCCATTGAAAACTGAGCAGTCTGGTATCCAGAAAAGATTGACATGATAGTGGAAAAACCACAAGCCAGCACAAAACGCAAATAGTTTATGCAGGAATTGGGGTTATTTAGCTATAGGCGGTATGCTAATTAAATTTGTTGAGTGGTGACAGTTTTAGCTCTTGGCAAGGAAGCTGGAGGGTTAAAAGATGTTTGTTCTATGTGTTCTCCACCTGAAAAATTTGGTTTGCCAGTATTCTCGCCCTTTTTTTCTGATTCAACTTCACTGCCTTTGCCGTTCTCTGTAACGATACTGCTTTGTCCTTTTGCTTCAAGATTTTTAAGCCGTTCTTTTTCTTCTCTTGCGGCTTTTTCTTCTTCATATTGAAGTTGAGCACGAAGGCGAGCATTTGCCTTTACTTCTTCGACTTTAGTAGTGAACATTTTCTCTTTCTGGGCGACTTCCTGCGCTGGGTCAAGTTCTTGTATCTTAACCAGTTTAACTTCAGTACCATCTGTCCGACTTAATGCTGCCACCAATTCATTTTTTGATACTTTATTATCTTTTGCGTAATCAGTTAGGACTTTATCCTCAACATTAGCTTTCCACCGGTCTGTAAAGTTGGCTAATTCTATCTTTTCACCAGTAAATGTTTCTTTTACTGTTTTCCAAAATGGTGATTCACCTTTATACACTTTCATAGCCATGTCTAATATACTGCCACCGCCTTCACCAAACGCCATGCCAAGCATAAATCCCGTCATACTAGTTGTATCATCGCCGGCAACTTTGGCGGTGTGCAGGTCATGGCTTATCTTTTCTTCAGCTCTTGCAGCTGCTCTTTCATTTGCAGCATTTTTTATTTGAGCTGTTGTCATTGGAGTGTATTTAGGGTCGTTACGCCGTGCTTCTTCTTGAGCCACCAGTTCATCAATGGCGGTCTTCTGTTCTTCAAAAGCGGCTTTAGCAAATGGGCTGGCTTTACCATTCAGAGCATCATATATCCCGTTCCTGATGTTTTGATCGTAATTTCCTATGTTGGCAGCCATAAAAACCCTAAAAATTAAATTTCTCTAGCATCAATCTAGCACAGCTTTAGTTTTTGTAGTGTGAAAATTTTGTGACAATGCTGTTATAGCCGTTATAACCGCATCGCAACCGCATTAACCTATTGAAATATATAGTTTGTGCATCGAGTGCTAAGTGCCATTCATCATCAACCAACCACCAACTGCCTTATTGCTTAGCCTTTTCAGCAGGGTTTCTTGGTTTGCGTGGGTCACGGAATTCAAATAGCTTTTCATCAATTTTTGCCCCGAAATTGGCATTATTGAGGGAAACTGTGGTAACCTGCCCGCTAGTATCAGTCACCACCATATTGCGGATAAGCAGCGGTTTATCGGAAAATTCCAGAACCAGCTGCCCGTCAGTTGGTTTTTCCCGCTGGGCGATTCCTATGCGGATGCTGCCGGTTTTTTCCTCAAAAGAAATTATGCCAACGGAATTGGAAAAACTTATTTTATTCTGGGCAAGGAAACCGATCAGGGTTGAATCGAGCGGAATATGGGTGAGTTGTTCCAGCTCGTAATCATAATAAATCATCTCCGAGCCATTTGCCACCATCAGCACCGGAGTAGGGGGATTATATTGCCAGCGCATTCTTCCTGGGCGTTCCAGAAAAAATTTCCCACTGGTCAGTGCTCCATCGGGAGCAACCTGCGTAAATTCTGAAATTATACTGGTAAGCCCACTTAAATAATTCTCCACCCGCGCAATGGTTGCTTTATATTTTGCCATTTCAGCATTGGCGAGGAAAGTCACTGCCGGTTTTTGTTTTTCATCTGCAATATTTACATCAGCAGCAAAGCTTACGGCTGGCATAAGCGTTATCAGGGCGATGGTGATTATTTTTTTTAACATAATTACTCTGCAAACATTTCTGAAAGTTTATCTAATATTTCTGTTGCTGCTTTTCCTTTAATAACACCAATTAAATCACCCAAACGTGATTTGTCTACTGTTCGCATCTGGTCTAATGCTATTTGCCCTTTTATGTTTTTAAGGTTGGAATCTGCACGAAATAGGTATTTTCTGGTTGTTGAGGTGAATGGAGAAATTATAACAGTATGCAAAAAAGAATTCAGGCTATCAGGAGATATAACAACGCAAGGGCGAGTTTTTTGAATTTCATGCCCAACTGTTGGGTCGAGCATAGTCCAATAAACTTCAAACCTTTTTATTTCTCTTAATGGTCTTGTTCTGGCCATGTCCACTCGGTTTTGTCAAATTCATTTATTATACTTCCTTCTGGAAAAATTAATTTGTCATCACCCGCTTCGTGGCAAATTCTGGCTGCTTCTGCCCAACCTTCACGCACTTTCTTTTTTGCCTTGGACAATACCAATTTATCACCATCAACCTGCATGTTTACTACCCCATTAAAGCCGCATTGCTCAAGTATCGCTTTGGGAATGCGGATTCCTTTTGAATTACCAATTTTTATAATATCTGTTTCCATAGTAATTACATTGTATATACATTCATCGAAGAAGTCAATTCTTTAACCATCTTCCCTAACTAAAACTTCGCGTTTGCCGACATGGTTGGCGGGACCGACAATGCCTTCACGTTCCATCTGCTCAATGATTGACGCGGCGCGGTTATAACCGATTTTCAGGCAACGCTGGATATAGCTGGTTGATGCTTTGCGATCACGGGCGATGATAGCAACTGCCTGATCATACATTTCATCTTTTTCGCCTTCTTCACCAAATGCTCCTTCTTCTTCCTCATCGCGGGTGACATCTTCGATATAGCTAGGTTCGCCTTGCAGTTTCAGATGACCAACCACTTGTTCAACTTCCTTGTCGCTCACGAATGGACCATGCACACGGGTAATGCGCCCACCACCTGCCATATACAGCATATCACCCTGCCCAAGCAGTTGTTCCGCGCCCTGTTCACCAAGGATAGTCCGGCTGTCAATGCGCGAGGTAACCTGGAAGCTGATACGGGTAGGGAAGTTGGCTTTGATAACACCGGTGATAACGTCAACGCTTGGTCTTTGCGTTGCCATGATAATATGAATTCCCGCAGCACGTGCCATTTGTGCCAGACGCTGGATAGATCCTTCAATTTCTTTCCCCGCAACAATCATCAGATCCGCCATTTCGTCGACTACTACCACGATAAACGGCAATTCGTTCATATCCAGTGGCATTTCTTCGATAATAGGTTCACCAGTGTCAGGATTAAATCCGGTCTGAACCTTGCGCGATAGCTGGTTGCCCTTGGCTTTTGCTTCGCGGATTTTCTTATTGTAACCCTCGATATTACGCACTGCATGATTGTTCATCAGGCGGTAGCGGTTTTCCATTTCTTTCACCGTCCATTTAAGGGCAACCACAGCCTTTCCCGGCTCGGTTACTACTGGTGATAGAAGGTGAGGGATGCCGTCATAAACTGAAAGCTCCAGCATCTTCGGGTCAATCATAATGAATTTACATTCTTCCGGCGTGAGGCGGTAAAGCAGTGACATAATCATGGTGTTGATGGCAACGGATTTACCGGAGCCGGTGGTTCCTGCCACCAGTAAATGCGGCATGCGCGCAAGATCAACGATAATCGGTTCGCCACCGATATTTTTACCAAGCGCGAGCGGTAACTTCGCATCGGCGGATGAAAAATCATTGGTTTCCAGCATTTCTCGAAAATAAACAGTTTCGCGGTAAGCATTCGGCATTTCTATACCAATGGCATTGCGTCCGGGAATAACCGCAATACGTGTGGAAATCGCGCTCATCGAACGGGCAATATCATCAGCAAGTCCAATAACCCTTGAAGATTTTGTTCCTGCTGCCGGTTCCAGTTCATAAAGCGTAACCACAGGGCCAGGGCGAATCTCCACGATATTTCCATTTACACCAAAATCCTGCAATACTGATTCCAGAAGCTTGGCATTCTGGGTCAGCGCATTTTCTGATAATGTTGTTTTTTTGCCTTTAGGCGGTGGGCTTAACAGATTGATGTCGGGAAGCTCGTAATCTCCTTGTGGTAAGGCAAGAGTGGTCTGCACTTTTGGTTTGGCGCGCGCAGCTTTTTCGGTATCTTTTGCTTGTGATTTTTTATTTACCCGTGGTGCGCGACGCACAGGTTCTTCATCTTCTTCCTCTTCTTCGTACTCATTAGAACGAAGATTGCTTATCCAGCCAGTAAAACGTTCGCGTAAGGATAGTTTTTCTTCTGCTTCTTCGTACTCATAAGAATCATCACGTTCCTTGCGCTGTATAAGTGATAATATCACTCCCGCTGCTACAAAAAATGCTTTTTTAGAAATTTGTGCCAATTCCTTCCATTCATCGAGTTTCATGCCAAAAGCAAGAGATGCTGTGATTATGGTGATGGAAAATACCATTACAGTAAATAAAGTGCTCTTGAACATTACATGCATAGAATTATGCAGCGTCATTCCTATTGAGCCACCAAGCCCGCCCTTGATCGACCACCAGATTGGCGGATCTATCTCCGTGAGCAGGCTGGCTGCAAGAACCAGCGTGATAATAAGTAGGCTCAGGCGAACCTGTAAAAACGTGATATTCTCACCTTTAAGCAGCTTCGCGCTCCATGCAAGCGGGACAATAGCTGCAAATATGCTGGCAAGACCAAGAAATTGCAGCATAAGGTCGGCAACCAATGCCCCTGCATACCCACCTATATTGTTTGCGGTATTGGCAGTTGCTTGATTTAATGAGGGGTCAGACTGGTTATAAGTTACCAGACAAAGCAGTAAAAATAGAGAAAATGAGAATAATAATGCTCCGGCGAGCACTTTCAGCGGGTGACGTTCAGTTTCTTCATTATAACGCGTAGCCATTTGGTGTAGAGCCATGGTTTTCGTATTGATTGCAACTTTTTGAATATTAGGTAACATAGTTACCACAAATCAATTTATGGTAAAGAGTTTTCTTGTAAATGCCTAAAATATATATAAAATTGTAGATATTTTTTTTGCATTATTGCTTGACCAATGGCAGATTATTTATAATAATGGTTAATAGCTGAAGCAATCAGCCGGTTTCTTTATTTAACACTCTTAGGGAGAAGTTTATGCAGACAATTATTCGTCTATTCAAATCAGAAGATGGTGCTACTGCGATTGAGTATGCTCTTATTGCGGCTCTGGTCTCTATCGTAGCTATCGTGGCTATGGGTAGCGTTGGTAACAGCGTAACTAACTCATTCAGTAAAGTTGCAAGTACTCTTACTTCAGCTAACCGCTAGTTATTTGATTTTTGTAAAACGGCATCATTTTTATGGTGCCGTTTTGCTGTTATAAAAATGTAGAATCAAGAGATGCAGGGTATTTGAAGTATAATTTTCCTTATTTTCTTGATGTTTATTAATAATAATTTAATAAATTACTTAAGATAATACCATAAGAATTAATGTTTTTTGCTGTAATGCATGACATTTACTTGACATTAACGAGTATTTGCTAATAATATCTGGTAGCTGATATATTCAGTTATTCTATTATTCTATCAACAATCAAAGTTTAAGGAAAGATTATGCAGACAATGATTCGTCTTTTTAAATCAGAAGATGGCGCAACCGCGATTGAGTACGCTCTTATTGCAGCTCTAGTTTCTATCGTAGCTATTTTGGCAATGGGTGCCGTTGGTAACAGCGTGACTAACTCATTCAGTAAAGTTGCAAGTACTCTTACTTCAGCTAACCGCTAATTCTCGGTATTATCTGGTTTTGTAAAACGGCATCATTCTTGTGGTGCCGTTTTTCTGTTATAGAGGCACAGAATCCAGAGATACAAAAATTGTATAGCAGTTAATGTTTAATTAGCGTCATTCTCGAATTCCCTCTCCCTCCGGGAGAGGGAGTCGCAAGTAATATAGCATATTAATATATTTTTACTATAATTCGTAATATTTACTTGTCGTTAACGAATGTTTGCTAATAATAGTTAGTAGCTGATATATTCAGTTGTCCTATCAACAATCAAGTTTAAGGGAATATTATGCAGACAATGATTCGTTTCTTAAAATCAGAAGATGGTGCTACTGCGATTGAGTATGCTCTTATTGCAGCTCTAGTTTCTATCGTAGCTATTCTGGCTATGGGTCGCGTTGGTAACAGCGTAACTAACTCATTCAGTAAGGTTTCAAGTACTCTTACTTCAGCTAACCGCTAATTATAAACTATTGATTATTTGTAGGGTGGCACTGCCCAGCGGTGCTGCCTTAATTTTTTCCTTGCAGCATCTACTGGTTTGCTCTGTTATCCATCCGGATTATAAAATCCATTACATTTTCTGCTATTGTCGCACTGTCAAAATTATTATGTCCAACGTCATGAAAGAATACCGCTTCTTTCTGGGTTTTTGCCGCTTTCAGTAAAGTTTTGCCGTGCCGGATAGGAATGGTTGTGTCTAGCTCTCCGTGTAAAATAAGCAATGGAGATTTTATGTTTGCTATTTTGCTTAAGGAATCAAAATGGTCGAGCATCACCAGCTTAACCGGCATAAAGAAGTAAATCTCAGCTGCCCTGCCGGAAACAGAAGTGTAGGGAGCCTGAAGTATAACCGCTTTAACATTGTGTTCCTGTGCCATCTGCACGGCAACACCAGTTCCCAGAGATTCGCCATATAATATAATATTATCCAATGATATTTCATTTTCTTTAGTAAGAAATAAAATAGCCGCCTGCGCGTCAGCGTATAATCCCTTTTCATCTGGGCTTCCTTCGCTCTTTCCATATCCACGATAACTGATGGAAAGTACACCAAAACCTCTTCCTGCAAATGCGGAATAAATGCCGGCGCGGTTACCCATATGCGAAGCATTGCCATGGAAATATAATATTGTCGGATTGTTATCCTTTGCTGGCTTATGCCACGCCTGAATGGTTATATTATCTTCTGTTTTGATAAAAAATTCACTGAACCCGGAAATCCCATAAATTTCCGGATGTCCTATTTTTTTATCCGGAAAATAGAGGAGTTTTCTCTGGAATATAGCCATGAATGCTACAATTCCGGAATATAGTGTAACTACTGCTACTGTCCAATAAAGCATATTAAATATCTCATTATAGTTACATTATAGCAGAAACTAGAGGTAATTTCACTACTATCCTATGGATTTTAGCTGATTTTGAGCTTTATGGTTTGTTTCCGAGCTGCGTATCGAGCAAATTCACGGCTGGATCCTTTATAGGGCAGGCTGGTGGAGTAACAGTTTTTGGCAGTACTTTTCGCTGCTTTGCACATTCTATATCACATTCCTTTGCCTTTTTAGCGGCGGCTTCTGATACACCTGCCGAACGTCTGGCATATTCACATTCTGAAGTCTTTTGCGTTGCTGAATTGTTTTTTGTCACTCGCGGTTGCGATGGGATCGCTGATTCATCAATCCCTGGCAATAAAACGCCAGCTGCGGCTGGTGGGGCGGTAGCAGTAGTAACAGTAGTAGCATTTGACACATTGTCGCTTTGCTGAGAACTTGTTATTCGTTCTATGCTCTCTTTTTCTTTGATTATCTGATTGGTTGATTCGCTATTGCTGCTGCTTACAATTTGAGCTCTGTTTGCGGATAAAGTTGGTTGCCGCATATCGTCAGATGTAGTCTGGTCGGTATATACAGAAGAGTTTGCCGGCATGTTGTTTACGCTATTTGTCTCTCTGGTGTAAGTCGGATTTGGAGAATTTTTTATCGGTTCAGAGGTGGTAGAAATAGTCGCAGGAGGTTCATACCGCCCAGCTTCAGGAGACAATTTCTGTATTGGCGGATGGCTGTTATTACCCGCTTTATTATCTGTGGGCTGAGAAAGAGAATTATTGTTGTTTGTAACTTTCCTGTAACTTGTGGAATTTGCGGGTGGTGGTGGCGGTATAGGTATCGGCTGCGTGCTCTGTTGTTCACTGGCAGGTTTTTCTATAACCTTGTTGGTAGTAGTAGAGCTGGTGGTGGAAGTTGTTTTCTGCGATGATGATTTTACTTGGTTGTCGGCTGGTTTCTGATCGTTCTGTTCCTTACTGGTTTTTACAGATTTTTTGCTTTTAGTTGTAGCAGGCTGATTCTGTATATTATCAGTTTGTGTAGCTGATTGTGATTTTCCGCTTTGCGCTTTGCTTTTCGCTGATTTCTGCACTACAGTATTGGTGTTATTGGTGTTCTTAGAATTTTCCTGTTTAAGATTTTCCTGTTGTTTAATTTCCTGTTGTTTTGGAATATTCCCAACTGGCGTTTTCCGGGCAGGCAGGTCTTGCTCGGTTATTTCTCCTTCAACAGGAGCAGGGGTGTTAGGGACTTCAGCATCTGGATTTTTTTCTGAAGCCGCCAGTTTCGATACAGTTGATGTGTAAAGAGGAACTTCGCCACTATCAGCAAGCTTGCCACCTTTATCATTTACTTTAGGTACATCCCAGCCATATTGCGCCATGCAATCGCTGAACAGGGCGATAAGCTTAATTTTTCTTGCTTTTACACTATTGGGATTGGGAGCTTTTGCCATCTCCGCATCTATATTGTCCTGAGCAAAACCACGGCAGTCATCGCGCTGTTCCGTATAGTCATTTTGAATTGCCGTTTGTTCATCACAAAAAGCATAACACCTCCAGCGATAACCGGAGGACATGAGGGCGACAGATAGCAATAATATGAAGCGAAATTTTAACATTATATATTCTCAATTTAGTTGCTGTTCTATCATTAACATTATTTAATATGAAATACATTAAAAAAATCTAATCATCTTTGCCTCGTTAAAACTATTGATTGTTAAATAAAAAAAATATACAACCTAAACCTATCGAGTTGTTTAGCGGAGGCAAGAAGACATGTCAGATTCAGATACTATATTAATTGTAGATGGTGACGAGGCTCAGGCGAGGGTTCTGGAAACCGCAATCAATAACAGGTTGAAATATAATACCATGATAGTTACAAGTGGTCAAAAGGCAATTAATGCCGTACTGCCGGTTAATTGTGTTCCCAGTATAATGCTGCTTGATATGAGTGTATTACAGATCGATGCTATTCATGTGGTTAATATAATTAAGCACTGCAAACCTGATTTCCCTATTATAATTATGGTTGAATATGGGGACACGGAAAAGGCTGTGGAGACCATAAATGCCGGAGCTAATGATTTTCTTACCAAGCCGCTTACAATCGAACGCCTGGGGCTTTCAATTGCAAGTGCCCTGCGTACCCGTAATTTGTATAAAATGATTGAACGGCTGGAAAAGCAACTGGAATTTGATGGGGGCGCACAGATTGCGTCAACTATGGATGTATCTCAAACTTTGCTGGCAGGAGACGGTACGGTTAAGAAACTGCGTCATCTTGAAGAAGATGCTATTCGTTATGCTTTAAATGCTTGTGGTGGATCAATGAGCAAAGCAGCACGCAGTCTTGGCATTGGTCGCTCGACCTTATATCGGAAGGTTGGCGAACTAGGCAGACATAAAAAGCAGGGTCATATTGTGCGTGAAAACCATATAACTCTACCGACTGCAATTATGTCTGATAATGAGCTATCATATGTCGAATAGCACTTGTTGTCAGAAATAATACGAATATTCCGGGAATCATTTTCAAAAACATATTCAAGTCTTTTGGCTGTAAGCCCGAGCCCATCAAATATTATAAATATACCTGAAGGCGAAGGAATTGTCTGCTTAGTATCAATAAGCACAATATCATTATTACAGATTGTGGGTTCCATGCTGTCACCGATTATTGTGAATATTCGTAGGGAAGCTGCATCAACATTAAAATTGTCGCGTATCCATCCGGCATTAAAAAGGTATGGTTCGTCTTCTCCTTTAAAAGATACAAAGCCCTTCTTAATATTTTTTGAACTATTCAACTTTATATGAGGGATTGAAATATATTTTTCTTCATTCCTGTTTCTGGTAATAGCCGGGTTATTTTCTAATTCACTACCTATCAGATAAGTCAGGCTTACACCAAGGCAATCAGCGACCATAGCAAGTTTTAGTATAGATGGATTGGTAGATTTTCCGCTTAAGATATCGTATATAAAAGACGTGAGAACACCGGAACGGCGAGCAATCTCCGCAGCACTTATCCCGGTTTTTGCTATTTCTGCTTTTAATCTGATGCCAATAGTATTGGACTGGTCAGATGTATTTCTTCCGGATGTTTGTTTTTCAGGCACAGCTCTTCATTATAGTGCGGTTGATTGTTTGTGAAATCTATTGGTTTTTTCTTTGTAAGTCAATGCTTAAAGCGATAAATTTATAATAATCATTATGTTATTGATATAAGTGTGGATTGCGAGAGTATGAATTTACTGGAGCAATACTACATAAAATAAATATATAAAATTTTATTTAAATTTCAGTCAAAGCCATTCCGTTTACTAAAAATTTATCTTTATAGGCAATAGTTATGAGGAAAAATATTTTACTATACAAGATATAGAGGAAGAAATTTGTTCATGAACGAGAAAATGTATTTTGCTGAACTTCTATGTACGCGATTATGTCATGACCTTACGGGGCCAATAGGAGCGGTAAATAACGGCGCGGAATTTTTAAGTGAAGAAGGTTTTGATCTTCAGAGTCAAGCTGTCGATTTAATAGTGAGCAGTGCTTTTTCTGCAGTGAGCCGTTTGCAGTTTTATCGTATAGCTTACGGTAATGTGAAGGAGCATGGCGAGGCCAACCTTTCCGAAAAACAGAAAATAGCTTCAGATTTTTTTGTTGGAACTAAAATCGAGCTTGATTGGCCGGAGACACACACAGATGCTGCTGGAATTTCCATCAGCCTTAAAATGTTGCGTCTTACGTATAATCTCCTTGTCATAGCATCTTCTGCTTTAATTCGTGGTGGAAAAATATCAGTTAGATTGGATAAAGATGATTCATTGCGTAAGGTAATTACAGTATTGGCGACAGGTGCAAATCTGAAATGGGATAGTGAGGCAGAAAAAGTTTTTTCTGTTTCATCTTCTGATTGTGTGGTGAATACAAAAAATGTACAGTTGCATCTGACGCGTCATTATGCTGACGATTTAAAAGCGGCGGTTGAGTGGAAAGTTGGTGCTGACGAATTAGTTTTACGAGTGGTTCAGTCTTCTGGAGAGTAGTGCGGTACATCATAAATTATAACAGGTAGGATATTAATATGGATGATCTAATAGTAGAGTTTATTACTGAAACCAGTGAAGGTCTAGCCACTTTGGATCTTGAGTTGGTTAAGCTTGAGCAAAACCCTCAGGATGAAGGTATTCTAGGTAATATTTTTCGTATCATGCATACGATTAAAGGAACCTGCGGGTTTCTTGGTTTGCCTCGTTTGGAGCGTGTGGCGCATGCTTCTGAGAATGTTCTGGGGAAAATTCGTGAAAAGCAGCTTGAGGCAACTCCTGAAGCCATTACCCTTGTTTTGGAATCGCTTGATAATATCAAAGGTCTTATTGACTATTTAAGTCAGAACGGTGAAGAGCAGGGTGGTGATGACGCTCAGCTGATTGAGCGTCTGAACCAGTTTGCGGAAACCGGTAGGGTAGGTGAAGGCGCATCCCCTGAATTAAAAGAAGTAGTTGCGATAATAAACGCATCTTCTTCGTCAGCAAGTGCAGATGATAAAGAAATAACGGAAGCTATTGAACGTATAGCTATAGCTGAATTTCCTCATTTTAAAGGTGATGATGAGGCGGTTACTAAGGATGAGAAAGCAGCTCCTAAGATTGAAGTTGTTTCTGTCGCTCCTGCAGCACCAATTGATATTGCTTCCAAAGCTCCTCCGGTAAAGCCTGTGGTTGCTAAAACTGAAGAAAAAGAGAAAGAAGGGCATAATGAAACTGCCCAAAGCATCCGCGTTAATATTGATGTTTTGGAAAACCTCATGCAGATGGTCAGCGAGCTGGTGCTTACCCGTAACCAGCTGATGCAGATTGTGCGTACGAAAGATGATAAAGAGTTAATTACACCATTGCAGCAATTAAGCCATATTACATCAGAGCTGCAGGAAGGCGTAATGAAAACCCGCATGCAACCTATAGGCAATGGCTGGTCTAAATTTCCGCGTTTGATTAGAGACCTATCTCTTGATCTTGGTAAAAAAATTGAATTAAAAATGCATGGAGCGGAAACCGAATTAGACAGGCAGCTACTGGAGGTTATCAAAGATCCGCTTACCCACATGGTTCGCAATTCATGCGATCATGGTCTGGAAACTCCGGCGGAGCGTCGTGCTGCCGGCAAGCAGGAAGTAGGTACGGTTACTCTTTCTGCCTATCATGAAGGCGGGCATATAATAATTGAGATTATTGATGATGGTCGTGGCATTAATATCGAGCGTGTAAAACAGAAGGCATTGGCTAATGGTATTGCAACAGAAGCAGCGCTTGATAATATGAGCGAAAAACAAATTGCCCAGTTTATTTTTGCAGCTGGATTTTCAACTGCCGAAAAAGTTACCAGCGTTTCCGGACGTGGAGTTGGTATGGATGTTGTAAAAACCAATATCCAGAAAATTGGTGGTACTATAGATCTTGATTCGACATGGGGAAAAGGTTCAAAGGTTGCTGTAAAAATACCTCTTACTCTGGCGATAGTTTCAGTGCTTATAGTTGAAAGCAACAGTCAGAAATTTGCTATTCCTCAGATAAATGTGGTGGAGCTGGTTAGGGCAGCTCCTGGCGCAGGAGTGCAGCTTGAAATGATTAATGACTCACTGGTCATGCGTCTGCGCGATAAGCTTCTGCCTCTTGCCATAATGTCAGAGACTCTTGGTTTCCCTTGTAATCATAATGAGCTGCTTCAGAGGGAAGTATATATAGTTGTCTGCAGGGTAGGTAGCTACGATTTTGGTATACTTGTTGACAGAGTTTTTGACACAGAGGAAATTGTGGTTAAGCCTGTTTCCGATCTTTTGAAGTCACTATCGATTTACTCCGGAAATACTATTTTAGGTGATGGAAGCGTAATTATGATTCTTGATCCTAATGGCATTGCCCGTACGATAAGCAATGCTGAAATTAGTGAGCGTGAGGATGCCAATGCTGCTCTGGCAATGGGCGAGAGCAAGCAGGATATGATAGGCTTCCTGTCATTCACTCTGGGTAAGGGAGCTCCGAAAGCTGTTCCGCTTGAGCTTATCTCACGCCTGGAAGAAATTAATGTCAAAGATATTGAGGTTGCCGGAGATAAACCGGTAGTGCAGTATCGCGGTGATTTAATGCGACTTATCACTCTTGATGATGAATTTAAAATGCCAAACAGTGGAACCGTTGATGTTATAGTTTTTGGTTATGACAAAAAAGTTATAGGCCTGGTTGTCGATGAAATTATCGATATCGTTAAAGCTCCGTTTGACATAAAGCTTACCTCGAAAGAAGCAAAACAGAATGGTTACCTTGGCAGCATGGTAATTTCCGGTAAAACCACAGATGTGGTTGATATTGGGTATCTACTTTCAGATCTGGTGGAAGATATGGTGGCTGACCTTGGAGCGTCAGGTAAACAGAAGGCGCAGAATAAGACAATCCTGCTGGTTGAAGATAGTCCTTTCTTCCGTAATTTAACAGTGCCTATGTTATCGGCGGTTGGCTATAAGGTTACATCAGCTGAAAACGGTCAGGAAGCTCTGCATATGCTGACTGAAGACAAGATGACGTTTGATCTTATCGTTACTGATATAGAAATGCCGGTCATGGACGGTTTTGAATTTGTAACTGCTTGCCGTAAAAGCGCGCAGGTTAATGGAACCCCAATCGTTGGTTATACTGCATCACTTAGTAAAGATGTTATTTCTCGTAGTAAGGATGTAGGAATGAGCGACTGTATCGTGAAAACCGATCGTCCAGGTCTTCTTGATGCAGTAGCACATTTTATTGTTGCACATAAGGAGGCTGCGTAATGACTGCATCTGCAAACGTTATATCTATTGATCCCAGTGTTGCTGCTGCAAATGCAGGAGCGTTGTACGGCATGCTGGATACAGAAAACCATATGTATGTTACAATGCGTGTGGAAGATCAGCTTATTGGAATTCCGGTAAAAAATGTACGCGATGTTTTGCGGCAGCAGAAAATAACTCATATTCCTCTTTCTGCTCCGGAAGTATCTGGGTCACTTAATTTGCGTGGACGTATTGTAACCGTAATCAATCTCCGTCGCCGTTTGCGCCTGCCCGAAAGACCTGAAGACTCAAAAAGTATGTTTGTGGTGGTTGAGTACAGGGGGGAATTATTCAGTCTGATGGTTGATAGTGTGGGAGAGGTTATGACGGTTCCTTATCACTCTATCGAAAAATCTCCTGCTAATCTTGGGGGAGAATGGAAGGAAGTTACAACTGGTATATATAAACTCTCAGGAGAGTTGCTGGTTATTGTTGATGTGCAGTCCCTGCTTACAATATAGGGATTATCTTATTCATTGTGCGTCGTGTTAAGAAGATTAAAAATAACAAATAAGGGTCTGTGCTATGCCATCATGTCTTATTGTTGACGATTCCAAAGTTGTTCGTAAGTTAGAGCGCCGTATTATGGAAGAACTCGGATTTACAGTCTCTGAGGCTGAGGACGGGCAGAAAGCAGTGGAATACTGTGTTGAGAATAAGGCAAATATGCCTGATATGATATTGCTTGATTGGCATATGCCGGTAATGAATGGGCTGGAATTTGTCAAGGCTTTGCGAGCTATGCCGAGCGGCGATTTTCCAAAGGTTATATTCTGTACTACGGAGAGTGAGATGGGGAATATAATGCAAGCTTTGGAATCTGGGGCTAATGAATATATAATGAAGCCATTTGATGGTGAAATTGTTAAGGGTAAATTAGAGCAGATAGGCATGGCTTTTTAAGTTAACTGCGTTTGCAGAAGGAAGGGTTTCGTGCCAGTTAAAGTTTTACTAGTTGATGATTCTGCGGTTATACGTGGTTTGATGTCTAAAGCCCTCTCTGTTGATCCTGCCATAGAGATCGTTGGTACGGCATCCAATGGCAGTATGGCCATTAATATGGCTGGTAGTCTGCATCCCGACGTTGTTGTACTTGATATAGAAATGCCTCTTATGGATGGGCTGGCAGCTTTGCCTGATATCCTTAAAGCATCTCCATCCAGCAAGGTTATCATGGCTTCTGCTCTTACCAGAAGCAATGCTAGCCTTAGTATGAAAGCATTACAGCTTGGAGCTACCGATTACCTTGCCAAGCCATCGTCCAAAGATGGTCATGAGGTTGACGTTTTTTATCGTGAACTTATAGGGAAAGTTAAGGGGCTTGGCAGTAAGCGTAACAATGCCCCGTCAGCAAGTACTTTTGTTCCTGCTATAGCTGTAAAAGAACCGTCTGTTGTTCAGTTGGTTTCGACCTCTAATATTCCTCTGCATGTTACCGGAGTAAAGGCTCTTGCTATTGCATCTTCCACTGGTGGGCCACAGGCTCTTATGTCTTTATTTGAATCGCTTAAAGGTCGTTTGCAGAATATACCTGTTTTTATTACTCAGCACATGCCACCAACATTTACCACAATTCTGGCAGAGCATCTGGCAAAATCATCATCTCGTAACTGTATTGAAGTTAAGGGTGGAGAGACTGCAGCAGCTGGAAATGTATATATTGCGCCTGGTGATTTTCATATGGTCGTAGAAAAAAATTCTGGCGGGCAGGCGGTTATTTCTATAAACAAAGAACCGCAGGAAAATTTTTGTAGACCTGCTGCTGATCCCATGCTCAGGTCTTTAAGTAAAGTATATGGTAGACATTTGGTTGTTGTGGTGCTTACGGGTATGGGGCAGGATGGAATGCTGGGTTCTAAAGTTGTAGTTGAAAATGGTGGTAGCGTAATTGCACAGGATGAAAGTAGTTGTACTGTGTATGGCATGCCCAAAGCAGTTGTGGAGAATAAATTATGTCGGGCAGTGCTGCCGTTAACAGAGATAGGTCGTTATCTGATTCAGCAAATAGAGGGCAGATGATGCAAGCGAGCGATTTTCAATATTTATCTGGTATTTTGAAGCAGCGTTCGGGACTTGCACTTACTGATGATAAAGCTTATCTTATAGAAAGTCGTTTGTTACCAATTGCGCGCGGTCAGAATTTGCAGGATATAGGGCAACTTTGTAATATGCTGCGTACCAATCCTAATGAGTCATTGCTTACTGAAATAACAGAAGCAATGACTACCAACGAATCATCTTTTTATCGTGATATAAAACCTTATGAATCACTCCGTAATATAGCATTGCCGATGCTTATGGCGCGTCAGTTTGTCATGAAAAGGATACGTATCTGGAGTGCGGCTTGTTCCACTGGTCAAGAGCCATATACTATCTCCATGTGCCTTAAGGAAGATGCAGCGAAGTTTGCTGGTTGGGATTTTGAAATAGTTGCTACAGACCTTGCTAAGAAAGTTGTAGATAAGGCAAAAGAAGGTGTTTATTCTCAATTTGAGGCTCAGAGAGGGCTTCCTATTCAGATATTGATGAAGTATTTTACTTCTCTGCCGGATACTTCGTGGAAGATTAAAGATGTAATTCGTTCTTCTGTTCAGTTCAAATTGCAGAACTTACTTACGGATTATTCTTCTTTGGGAAAGTTTGACATTGTTTTCTGTCGCAATGTACTCATCTATTTTGATGAGCAGACCAAAGCGCAAGTTACTGATAAAATGTCGCGTACTTTAACCAAGGATGGTATATTAATAATTGGCGCTACTGAGACACTTATTGATCCTAAGGGACTTTTTGTGGCTATGGATAATTTCCGTGGGGCTTATAAGTTGAAATCATGAGTTCGGAGTTTTGATGGCTAAAAAACTAACCCAGCTTGGTAGCAAGTCTTTATTGCCATCTTCTCCTGAGAAGGCGATTTTAGAGAAGGTAGCAAATCCGCATAAAAATGTTGGATACTCGGTACGCTTCACCTGTCCAGAATTTACCTCTATTTGCCCGATAACCGGTCAGCCGGATTTTGCGCATCTGGTGATTGATTATGTACCCAAAGATTGGATTATAGAAAGTAAATCTCTGAAATTATTTATTGGTTCTTTTCGCAATCACGGAGCATTTCATGAAGATTGCACAATAGCTATTGCTCTGCGTCTGATTAAAGAGGCAAAACCTGCTTGGCTTCGCATTGGTGGTTACTGGTATCCGCGTGGCGGCATTCCCATTGATATTTTTTATCAAACATCAGAAGCACCAAAAGGAATCTGGATTCCACCGCAAGAAGTGGCTTCCTATCGCGGTCGCTAACATTTGCCGGAATTATATCTATGCCGCAATCTCATCTTCAATATTGAGATCAAGGACATCAGTTTCACAGGGTTTTACTGTCTGCCTGCCAATTGAAACATAGTGGAAACCGTGGGCTTTCATGTCCTGACGTTTATAGATATTTCGTAGGTCTACCACCAGTGGATTACGCAGTGTGGATTTTACTTTGTCTAAATCCAGGCTGCGGAATTCGTTCCATTCAGTGAGTATAACCAGCATATCTGCTTCTTGCATTGCGTTATAAGCATCATCACACCACTTTACATGTTCTTTGAAATAATGTTCTGCTTCTTTCATTCCTTGCGGGTCATAAGCGCGGATTTCAGCACCTCCTGCAATTAATTCAGGTATGATATAAAGGCTGGCACTCTCGCGCATGTCATCAGTTCCTGGCTTGAAGGTAAGCCCAAGTATTGCGATAGTCTTGCCTTTTATATTGCCACCGGCAGCAGCAATAATTTTTTCTGCCATACGCAGTTTACGGGAATCATTACTCTTAATGGTTGCTTCAACCAGCTGGCTTGGCACGCCAGCATTCTTTGCCATTTGCCTAAGGGCAAGAGTATCTTTAGGAAAACACGAGCCACCATATCCCGGGCCAGCCTGCAGGAATTTATCGCCAATACGGTTATCAAGACCAACTCCACGTACGACATCACGGATATTAGCTCCGGTTTTTTCGCATAAATCGGCAATTTCATTAATGAAGGCAATACGAATAGCAAGCATGCTGTTTGCCGTGTATTTAATCATCTCTGCACTTTCAAACGTGGTGAAAAGAATTTCAGCTCCATTCAAACAGATTGGTTCATAAAGCTTGTTCAGATGTTCGCGCGCGCGCTTGGAATCTATACCTGCAACAATCCGGTCAGGAGCCATAAAATCCTTGATTGCCGTTCCTTCACGTAAGAACTCAGGATTGGATGCTACATCAAAATCCGCGCTCGGATTAGTTTCTTTGATAATTTTAGCAATGCCACGATTAGTTCCGATAGGAACTGTCGATTTATTCACCACCAGCGTATAGCCTTTAAGAGCTTTTGCCACTTCTTTGGTAACTATGTTAAGTGCAGTCATGTCCGGCATGCCATCAGTTTCATTTGCCGGTGTTCCCACCGCTATGAACACAATATCAGCCTGTGCAACTGCCTGAGCTAGATCTGTGGTGAAGGACAGGCGACCAGCCTTGCGGTTGGCTTCTACCATCTGCTCCAGACCAGGTTCATAAATCGGCATGATGTGTTGCTGTAATTTAGCAATCTTGTCCGCATCCTTATCAACGCAGGTAACTTGAAAACCAAATTCAGAAAAACATACACCGGAAACCAGACCAACATAGCCTGTCCCTATCATAGTAATCTGCATATTTACTCTCCGCTTTATTTTTTAGGAATGTATGCCAGCACGTTTGAACACACCATCAATTTCTTTTATCACTTTATCTTTTATTCCTTCGCGTTCCAGTGCAAAAGCAACATTAGCGGCAACAAACCCAACCAGCCCGCCACAATCATAACGTACACCTTCATAACGGTAACCAAAAACATCACCCTTGCCGATAAGGCTGGCAATGGCATCGGTAAGTTGGATTTCTCCGCCCGCACCAGCTTTCTGATGTGATAAAACATTAATCACTTCTGGTTGCAATATATATCTACCGATGATGGAAAGGGTTGACGGAGCGTCGGCAGGAGCGGGTTTCTCCACAAGCCCTTTGGCTTTTACCAGTTTTGCATCGGCTTTGGCAAAACTCGGGTCAATATCAACTATACCGTAGCTTGCAGTATCTTCGCGCGGAATATCCATAACCCCCAGAACATTGCCGCCGCAATCATTATATTGCTCGATCATCTGCTTCAGGCATGGTTTTTTAGACAATACCAGATCGTCAGCAAGAATAACCGCAAACGGATCGTCACCTATCAGGTGGCGGGCGCACCATACCGCATGCCCAAGTCCCAGCGGTTCACGCTGGCGGGTAAACACCACATTTCCTGCTTCCGGCAGCCATTTACTGGTAAGCTCAAGCTCACGTTTCTTATTTTTAACGCTTAGAATATCCTGAAGTTCATAAGAATGGTCAAAATGGTCGGCTATAGCCCCTTTATTACGACCGGTTACAAAGATAAATTCCTCTATCCCTGCTTCTTTTGCCTCTTCAAATGCGTAGTGAATCAATGGCTTATCCACTACCGGCAACATTTCCTTAGGCATGGATTTAGTGGCTGGCAGAAAGCGTGTGCCAAGACCGCCTACAGGGAAAACTACCTTCTTAATCTTCTTATGTTTCATATATATACTCAGATATTCCGTTAAAATGGCAGATTATTTACCATCACAAATGGCATCATTAATAGGAAAACATAGGAAAAGTCAAAAGTTTTTACTTAAAAAATTAGTCTTGACAGCCAGAGTTCTGTGTATATTCTACCGCACTTAATTATATGTGGAAATTACCCGTTTGAGGTGAGTGCAGCCTATCTGAGCATGGCACTTGCTTTACAGGGATTTATAGGAATCTGGTTATGGCTAAAAAGAATATTGTACTTATAAAACTTGTCAGCTCTGCTGATACCGGTTTTTATTACGTTGCTAAGAAAAACCCAAAGACAAAAACAGAGAAGCTTGCTTTCCGCAAATATGATCCTGTGGTGCGTAAGCATGTGGTTTTTAACGAAGCAAAAATTAAATAGTCCATTATGAGCTTTATCCTGGCTGATGCTTTTGCTGCTGATGAGGTTACGCCTTCTCCTGCTGCTGGTGCTGTGGCTGGCGCGGAAACCGTGCCATATGAGTTATCCGCTGAAAAAATGATGATGGATAATTTCCTCATACTCGGAGTATTGTTCTTTATCCTTTATTTCATGTTGATTAGACCGCAGCAAAGACGCCTTAGAGAGCATCATGCTATGATGAAATCCCTGAAGAAGGGTGTTAAAGTAATTACCAGCGGTGGCATTATAGGTGTTATCACCAAGCTCGAAGGTGATGATATAGTTGTGGTGGAAATAGCGCAGGGGGTTCGCGTTCGCGTTGCTAAATCTTCTATTTCTGAAATAACAGATGATAAATCTGCCGGTAGTGAAAGTGCCAATGATAATTGATAACCATCCCGCTAAGTAACGTATATGGGGTCTAGTCATTATTAGCGAGCAGTCTGTAGTAGGTAACGTGGTCTGGTCGAATGTGGAGCAGTGAATGTTAGATTTCCCCAAGTGGAAAATTTTTGCGATAATAGGCTCATGTCTGTTTTTTGTGGTTTTTGCTATCCCCAGTTTTTTGAAAGAATCAGTGCGTGATGAATTGCCTGCATGGATGCCGAAGCAGGCAGTTAGTCTAGGGCTTGATTTACAAGGCGGTTCCCACTTATTGCTGGAAGTGGATTTTGATTCTTATCTGCGTGAACAGCTGAACAATTTGTCTGATGATATTCGTGCAAAATTTCGTGCAGAAAAAATTGGCTATCGTGGTCTTGCCGTAAACAAGGAAGATGGGGCAGCAAGTGTAACCTTTGTCTTACGTGAAGATTCGGCAAATGCAGCGATAGATGTAAAAAAAATCCTGACAACTATGAATCCTGATATTGAGATAGAGGAAAAATCACCGGCAACTTATAATGTAAAATTCAATGATAAATTTCTGAAAGGCGAGAGACTAAGGGTTCTTGAACAATCTCTGGAGATTATCAACCGCCGTGTAAACGAAACCGGCACGAAAGAACCAATAATCCAGCGTCAGGGCGATACAAGGATAGTTCTGCAGGTCCCTGGTTTGGCTAATCCTGAGCATTTGAAGGCGTTGCTTGGACGCACTGCGAAAATGACATTTCATATGGTTGATGAAACCGTAGGCTTTCAGGATATTGAAAGCGGTACCGTACCGGCTGGCACAAGGATTTTACTTGGTGATGATAAGCGCAGCGATGGTGCGTCGGTTAAGTTCGCTATTAAATCAAGAGTAATGTTGTCTGGGGATATGCTGGTTGATGCGCGTACGACTTTTGACCAGAATGGTGAAGCGGTAGTGGAATTCCGCTTTAATCATGCCGGCGCACGCAAATTTGCCGATATAACTTCAGAAAATATAGGCAAGCCATTTGCCATCGTGCTTGATAATAAAGTTATTACAGCTCCTGTAATTCGTTCGGCTATTATCGGTGGTAGTGGTGTAATAAGCGGTAATTTTACTGCGGCATCAGCCAATGATTTATCATTATTGCTTCGCGCTGGTGCTTTGCCGGCTCCGCTTAAGGTTATTGAAGAACGCTCGGTTGGTCCGAGCCTCGGTGCCGATTCAATTAAAGCCGGTACACTGGCTTCGATTATTGCTATTAGTCTCGTGGTAATTTTCATGGTTCTATTTTACGGATTGTTCGGCATGTTTGCCAATATCGCAATGATAGTAAACGCGTTTATGACAATTTCCCTGCTTGCGATGTTTAATGCAACCCTTACTCTTCCCGGCATCGCTGGTATCGTTCTTACAGTTGGTATGGCGGTCGATGCCAACGTGCTTATTTATGAGCGTATGCGTGAGGAGATTCGTAACGGGAAATTGCCTCATGTGGCGGTTTCCGATGGTTTTAAAATGGCATTCGGCACTATTTTTGACGGACATATAACCGTGCTTGCCGCATCATTGCTGCTTTACTATTTCGGAACGGGAACAGTAAAAGGTTTTGCCGTTGCCTTGGCTATAGGTATTTTATGCTCACTATATACCGCAGTTCTGGTAACCCGCCTGATGGTAGTTACCTGGCTTAAATCTAAGAGGCGTGATAGGCTACCGATTTAGAGGAATGGGGGAAGCGGGAAGAGGGGAATTTTCATCATCCCTCATGCCTCTTCCCTCTAGCCTTATCTAACCAAGATTGCTAGCAGCAAAATCCCAATTGACTAATTTATCAAGAAACACGCCGATATAATCCGGGCGGCGGTTCTGATAATCAATGTAATAAGCATGTTCCCAAACGTCACAGGTTAGCAGTGCTTTCTGACCATGTACCATAGGTAGATCTGCATTGGCGGTTTTGGTTACTTTAAGAGTGTCACCATCCAGCACCAACCAAGCCCAGCCACTGCCGAATTGAGTAACACCAGCCTGTTTGAAAGCTTCTTTGAAAGCATCAAAACTTCCGAAATCCTTATCAATTTTTTTAGCAAGTTCACCGCTTGGCAAACCACCACCATTTGGCTTCATCGAATTCCAATAAAATGTATGATTCCAAACCTGCGCGGCATTATTAAAAATTCCTGCCTTGCTTGCATCTTTTGCCGATTCCTTAATCACATCTTCCAGGCTGGCAGAGGCTAGGGGAGTATCTTTCACCAGATTATTGAGATTGGTGACATAAGCCTGATGATGTTTGTTATAATGGAAAGAAAAAGTATTGGCGGAAAGATGTGGCTCAAGCGCGGTTGGCGCGTAAGGCAGTTCTGGGAGTGTGAAAGTCATGTTGCCCTCTTTTATATTGTTATTTAATGCTCTATAAAAATCCTGTCCTTCATATATGGTATCTAAATGATTATTACAACTACAGAAAACAGCGTAGATTATATAAATTTGGTAAAAATCCAGCGGCGCGACTGGTTTCTTGCCGCGATGTTTCTGCCTGAACCGATCCGTGAGCCAGTACTCACCATCTACGCGCTGGATATTGAGCTGGAACATGTTCACCATATGGTAAAAGAAGAGATGATGGGGCATATACGCTATGCTTGGTGGCAGGAAAATATTGAAGCTTTGGGAAGCTCAGTGGCAGTGAGCAACCATCCATTACTACAACTACTTGCCAGCACGGATATTAAGCCACAATCCCTGCTTCCCATAATAACCGCTTACCGCGAGTCTTTCCCTAATTTACCAAATAATTCTGAGGAGGTGATACAGGGTATAGTTAAGCAGTATCTGGCTTGTCACCCCGCACTTGTTGCGGGGTCTGGTATTATTGTCTGGAATAAAGCCACCGCAATAATCACCAACCACTGCAAAAAATATGGCAGGAAGTATAATAACTGGCTGCTGATAAAATTATTATTTGTTTAGCTGCGGTTGCGGTTGTGCAGGATAAGGCGCACTAATCTGCGTTGGCTGTTTCATAGTTGTTTTATCGGCATCACTATATTTTAATTCCATGCCATCAATTGCCTCACGATTTATTACAGAATTTTCCTCTTTCCACGCTTTAATAGCGTCAAGCCTGCTCTTATCAAACGCCTTAAATATATTCTTTAAATCATTGCTTAAATTAGATGTATCTTTTTCTATTTGCCGTTTTATATATTCAAAAGGATAAGCTGTCTTACGGTAAATATTTTCCGCACTGGTTATGTCGTCAGCACTGACTAGATTTCCGGCGGCATGTTTCTTGTTTAACTCTGCGTACGCATTAATTCGCGCAGTTTCAGCATCTACAGCTATCTGTGTAGCTGTTTCCAATTGTTTTAAGTATGCATCATGGATAGGTTGTTGAGTGCATTCGGAGGAATCCCGAAACTCTCTATATAAACCAACTCCAGAAACAATAGCTTTGGCACCATTTATTATATTGAAAGGAAAAGATGCTTTAGGTATTGCATCAAATGCATCCATAGCTTTATGTAATTTATGGCTATCAATATAACAATGCCCAGCAGGCAGGTAAAAATCTGCCCCGTTCGCGCTGGTTCCCCTTAGGGCAAATTCACCTTTGCCTGCTTCTCTTTTATCAAAAGCAATTACCGGAAGTCCTAAAGCATCATCAACAAATCCGCGTGTCTTAATTGAAGACAATATGGTTCCCTCATAATGATTTAATCCGCTTCCAGTAAAATGATCTAATCCGCCAAATGCTGCGTATTTACCGGTCCTATGATTTTGTTCACGATCTTTTTTTATTGCCTCTGTCCATGCAAAATTAGTTACGGCAACCCTTACTGGATAAAAGGCTTCAGGTCTTCTTTCATCAATATTAACAATATCTACGCCATTTTCTTTTGCCGCTAGAAATAATTTTATTTGTGCCGATGGCAAATCATCAGACCTTCCCGCACCATATTCCTTTGACCAAAGCTCTGAAATTTTTTTGCTTACTTGTGGGGTTATTTCCTCTAATTTAGCTTTCAACTCATCTATAGATAATTTGCTGTACAATAAAAAATCGCTTTGAGACACTTCCAAATAAATTGTGTCAACGCCGGATTTTTTGAAATTTCTCATATTATTGGTTAGGAAATTCATTGCTGCATCGCGTATATGAAGGTCGCCAATGGCAATACCTGGATTATTTTTCAGCAAAGCAGAAATTAATTTTTCTGGTGTATCTATACCTTCCGGAAGTGTAAGATTTATGGAAGGTGCCTTGGAAAGATGCTGGCTAATAAATGTATTATCCAAATTAGCAGCGATATTCTCTACTTCAGGATTATTCTTTTTCCATCCCGTAATCTGGTTATCTGCTTTTTCAAGAGTTGCATTTTTTATTTTTTTAGCTGCATCCTGAAGTTGTTTCTTCTCTTCATCCGATATACCGGTGGTCGACGATATATAATTTTTATATCTGGTCAGTAAATCACTAGTTTTTATATTATACCGCTCGGCGGCAGAATTAAAATCATCAGCGCTGATTTGTTGTCCTGCTGCTGCTTTTTTACTGATGTCTATATAATCTGTGAGAAACTCAATTTTCGCCGCTGTTTGTTTGCTTGCATCTTCTTCTATTGATTTCTGTATAGAGTCTATATGTGTTTCATATGCTCTTATTCTAGTGATATCTGGCGTTGTTTCGGACATGTTTAAATCTTAGATTAACGTTAATTGGAATAATTATATATGCAAACACCTGATTTGTTTATTACAATTTAGTGAAATTGCTTAGTAATCCTAAAGCTTCCCCATGTAAGCCATTGTTTGCGCAGGCTATTACACTGCCATCTGAACGCAAGGTCAGCGGTTTTCCCGCCCAATCGGTGATGATTCCGCTAACTCCTTCAATAACCGGGGAGAGGGTTAGGAAATCATAAGGTTTCATGCCGGCATCAACTACTATGTCAAGGTTGCCGCTGGCTAGTAATCCATAAGCATAAGCATCGCCGCCTAGAATGCAATTTTCTGCTTTTTCACATAATTTTGCGAATTTAGCCGCTTGTTCTTCTGTAAAATAATCAGTGGAGGTGGTAGAAATACTGGCTGTTTGCAATGATTTCTGGTTGTTTAAATGTGGCAGGGGCACTTTATTATATAAGCTTTGCTCACCAGTGACACCTGACCAGCGTTCGCGTAAAATAGGCTGGTCGATTATGCCGATTACCGGTTTTTCATGGTGGAGGAGGGCGATAAGCGTGGTAAACGTGGTCTTGCCGGCAATAAAAGCTTTTGTGCCGTCAATTGGGTCGATCACCCATTGATATGGCGATTCTTCGCGGATATTACCTAATTCCTCGCCGACTATCCCATGTTCGGGGAATTTTTCCTCGATAAGCGCGCGAATACATTGCTCAACCTTAGTGTCTAGCTGGGTTACCGGGCTTTGGTCGGCTTTTTCCTCAATTTTATAGCTGGTTTTAAAGCCGGCGCGCAATATTTCTCCGCTGGCATCAGCCAGGAGATTGGCAAAGTCAAAATATGGAATATAAATATTATCTAGCAAAATAGCACCTTTCACGGCATATTATATGTTGTTATTCTAATAATTTATATGATTTATCCATGTTTGACAAACCAATTGGCATTTGTTAGATTAATAGTCTTGCTCGAAATAATT
The DNA here is from genome assembly GCA_038043465.1 of Pseudomonadota bacterium. Lineage (GTDB taxonomy): Bacteria > Pseudomonadota > Alphaproteobacteria > Rickettsiales > SXRF01 > SXRF01. Next base: position 131,948 of record JBBTBX010000009.1, on the reverse strand, counting down.
TAGATTATTCCTCGGAAGGGGGTATGTTAATTTGGTAGAAGTTGTAGTACGTGACAATAACGTTGACCAGGCTCTGCGTGCGCTTAAGAAAAAGATGCAGCGCGAAGGGCTTTTCCGTGAAATGAAAATGCGCCGCCATTATGAGAAACCTTCTGAGGCTCGCGTTCGTGAGTCAGCAGAGGCTCAAAGAAGGGCGCGTAAACTAGCTCGTAAAAATTACGATCGTAACGATTAAGCAGAAATATAGAAGTCGAGAAAACGAGAAGTCGAGAAACAGTTTTAGGCTTTTCGTCTTCTGGAGTTCTCGTCTTCTTTCTTTATCCATACTCTAATAGCATTTATCTGTACCTCATCCATTAGTGCTGGTGCGTGACCGACTCCGTCAATCTCAAGCAAAGAAAAATCAGGATGAGTTTTTTCCATTTCTATTGCAGTTGCATGTGTGAGCAGGTCGGAATCAACTCCACGTATGAGTAGCGTAGGAATGGTTTTTATTGCTTCCCATAATGGCCATAGATTTACATCTTGCATAGGAACGTCAGGATTGGCATTTAAGCTTTTTCCAATAGCCGGATCATAGGCAAGACGAAATTTACCATCAGCAGTTTCTTGAATGGAATGAGCAAATAAACTCTGCCAGTGTTTTTCACTTTTAATTCCATAAGGCGCGCAACGGGCGCGCAATTCATCTTCTGCCATAACGCGGTTTTCAAAATCAGGAGATGAACCGACATATTTGCTTATCCTGTTTAATCCGGCAGCAGGAATCAGGCAGCCAACATCGTTAAGGATAAGAGTTTTAATAAGTCCGGGAAAATTATTTGCCATCATCATGCCGAGTATCCCGCCCATTGACGTGCCGATCCAATGAATGCCGGAAATCTGAAGCTGAACTGCAAGATAAGCTATATCGGAGACATAACTGCCATAATTATAATGCACAGGGTCGCTATGCCACTGGCTTTTGCCACGTCCAGCCATATCAACCGATAGCACACGGTAATTTTCCGACAAAGCACTTGCCAGAACATCAAAATCACGACCATTACGGGTCAGCCCATGCACGCAAAAAACAGTGCCGGAATTACCGACCACATTTCCCCATTCATATACAGCCATTCTATGTGTCACACTTGCACCAGCCAGCGGAACATCAAGGAAATGAGTGCGCGGTTCGTTTTCCATTATATCTTTAAAGCCATCCTGATTGTCCGTACAATACCATATAGCACGTAGCGAATTAAAATCATCTGTGTCAAAGTAATTGCAAAACCGGAGATAACATCCATAGGGAAATTAACACCAAGGGCTATTCTTGACCATGCCACGGAAAACACAAGCAGCACAGCGATCCAGCGGAAAGTTTCGTTAAGCGTAGACCATAAAGAGAACGCTAAAATGGTGATTATAATCACATGCACGCTGGGAAAACTACGATAGGCTTCTGCCACAGGCAATATCTCCAGCAAATTTATTTCATTCGCAGGAATTAATACATAGGGGCGAGGGTAGGAAGCCGTGCTTGTTATATAATCTACTATACTATTACTTATGAATAAACCGGAGCTGATCATCAGTGTTATAGTAATCCAGGTGAATAAATAATTCCTTGCGCCTCCTTTATTAAGGACAATACGCACCACTATCGAGGAAAATGCAAAAATGCAAATTGCTCCAAGCATGTATGGCAGCAGATTTTTTTCGCCAAATAAGGTTATGCCTTTCATTAAAGGCCCATATGCTGGAAGGTCGCTTAATGAATTTATTTTTTTAAACAAAAATGTGTTAAATCCCAACCAGTCATACCATAAATCTCTCATGTTAGCCATCTCTTGTACCTCCCCAGAGTTAGACCATGTAATAAAATAGCTGGATTCTTATTTTCCATTATATCGGCAAGGAGCGTAGAGCTGCCTGCTGCCTGTGTCCATCCAAGAGTTCCATGTCCGGTATTAAGGAACAGGTTGCGATATGGTGTGCCACCAATTATTGGCGGGCCATCAGGTGTAGATGGGCGCAGACAAGCCCATTTGCTGATTTCCTGAGTCCAGTCGGCTTTGGGCAGGAGAGCTTTCGCGGCTCTTACGATAGGGGTAATGCGTTCTTCATTTATGCTATGGTCATAGCCAGCGAATTCTGCAGTTCCCGCAACTCTCAGCCTGTTTCCAAGGAGGCTGTAAACAATTTTGTGAGTTCCATCGGTAAGGCTTAAGTTCGGACAGAATTCATTAGCCATAATAGTGATACTATAGCCTTTCATCGGATAAATCGGGACGCGGATGCCGATTTTTTTTAAATAAACCGAGCTGTATGAACCAAGTGCCATAACATAACCATCGGCTTTCATCTCGCCTTTGTCGGTAGAAATTCCGACAATCTGTTTGCCTTCAGTTTTTATATCATTAATGGAAACCCCATATTCAAATTTCACGCCATATTTTTCTGTGGCGATTTTAGCCAGTTGAGCGCAGAAAGAATTCGCGTCCCCACTTTCATCATGATGTGCGTGGATGCCTCCGAAAATAGTTTGTGAGCTATGAGCAAGAGCCGGTTCTAGTGCCAGCACCTGATCACGTGAAAGGATTTTTTCATCGCCACCGAATTTTGCCTGGAACTCCACCTGCCTTTTTCCATGCTCTAACTCTGCTTGTGTGCCGTATATATGCAATATACCTTTGTTGGAATAATCAAAATCCAGTTTCTCACTATTCATTATAGCATGCATGCATTTCCTGCTGTAAAGCCCAAGGCGAAGCAGGTTTACGGTATTAGTGGTTGCGCGGAAATTGGTGCAGTTGCGCAGGAATGCAAGACCCCATTTAATCATCTCTTTATCGGCGCGCGGGCGGAATACCAACGGTGAGTCAGGGTGTATCAGCCATTTTGGTAATTTAGGAAGAAGGGATGGGCTTGCCCAGGGTTCGGCGTGACTATAACTTAGTTGCCCGCCATTGGCAAAGCTGGTTTCTGCTGCTGGCAAACCCTGTCTGTCGATAACCGTCACTTCAAATCCACGTTTTGAAAGTTCATAAGCAGTGGTAACGCCTAGCAATCCTGAACCAAGAATAAGAATTTTCATGTTGGTAAAAATTATAGTTTCCGATAATTAAAATAATGCGTATACATAATAGACATAGCGATATTATTCAAAACTTTTTTTCATTAGTTTTTCAAATGAATTTATAAATTATTGGCATGATGGAAAATATAGCAGAAGCTTTAAGCATGGGAAGTTATGGTTTATATGTATGGACGTCATTTGCGAGTGCGACCATTATTATAGTGGCAATTCTGTTTGTCACCTTGCGTTCGCTTAGAAATGCACAAAGGAAATTGAAAATTCTGCAGGAACATCAGGAACAATTTCCCCAATGAAACCAAAGCATCAACGTCTATTGTTCGTTATTATCAGCATGGTGTTTTTATGTGTGGGTACTGTGCTTACCATGAGCGCGTTCCGCAGTAATCTGATTTTTTTTTACAGCCCGTCGGATTTACAGAAATATGTGGCTGAGAATAAGCCGTCGGAAGAGAAAACATTGCGTATTGGTGGTTTGGTGAAAGCTGGTAGTATAAAAAGTAACGATGACAATGTGGATTTTATCATTACTGATGGCAATGCCGATATAGAAGTTGCTTATAAGGGTATTGTGCCAAACTTATTCCGTGAAGGGCAGGGCTGTATCGCTGAAGGGATATTAAGTGCGGATGGAAAATTTATAGCGCAGCGGATTCTGGCTAAGCATGATGAGAAATACCTGCCAAGAGAAGTTGTGGATGCTTTGAAGCGTTCTGGCAAGTGGCAAGGCGGTGATGCGCAATGACAGCTGAGTTAGGAGTGTTTTTTCTTGTTCTGGCATTCCTTGTCGCTTTGCTGCAGAGTGTTTATCTGCTGCCTGTTGCTCCGCTTCGCAAGATGCTCGCGACCATCGTTCCCTTATGTGCGTGGCTGCAGTCGTTTTTTGTGACTCTAGCTCTTGCTACACTTGCTACGTTGCGCCTGAATTCTGACTTTACTGTAAAAAATGTGGTGGAACATTCAAACCTTTCGCTTCCCACTATATATAAATTCGCAGGTACATGGGGAAATCATGAAGGCTCGATGCTTCTCTGGGTTTTTGTTCTGGCGTTATTTGGTGCCTTGCTTGCAAGTAGCAGAGATAAGATAAAACTTTACGCTACTGCTATCCAGTCCATTCTCTGCGCCGGTTTCCTGATTTTTATTCTCTACACTTCCAATCCTTTTGACCGGGTTTTTCCGCCTACCACAGATGGGCAGGCACTAAATCCATTGCTTCAGGATATCGGGCTGGTGCTGCATCCACCCTTGCTTTATCTCGGCTATGTCGGGTTTTCCATAGTTTTCTCTCTCGCCGTTGCCGCTCTTATTCATGGTGTCGCGGATAAGGTCTGGGCGAATATTGTTCATCCGTGGATTATGGCATCATGGAGTGCGCTTACTCTTGGTATTGGTTTGGGCAGCTGGTGGGCATATCGCGAACTGGGATGGGGTGGTTGGTGGTTCTGGGATCCGGTGGAGAATGCTTCTCTGCTTCCGTGGCTTTCCGGAACGGCACTGCTCCACTCCAACATAGTGCTTAAAAAACGTAATATGCTGGCGCAGTGGGTGATTTTACTATCCATTATCACTTTTGCTCTCAGTCTTCTTGGAACTTTTCTGGTGCGCTCCGGTGCGATTACTTCGGTGCATAGTTTTGCAAGTGATCCCGAACGCGGAATTTTTATCTTGGGTTATATTATTATAACTGTGGGAAGTGCTTTGTTTCTATACGGTTTGCGTGCTGGTCTGCTTGCAAGCAAAGAGCGTATGCTGCCGGTCTCGCGGGAAGGGATGATTGTTATCAACAATCTATTCATACTTTCTGCCTGCGTTACAGTGCTGCTTGGAACATTATATCCAATGTTTGCCGAGCTGGTGAGCAACGATAAAATTACAGTTGGTGCGCCATATTTTGAAGTGAGTTTCATTCCGCTCATGGCTATTCCACTTATCTTTGCTGGACTTGTTCCATTTATGCCGTGGAAAAAAGCTTCACTGCGCAAAGCCATAATTGCAGCAACTCCTGCCATAATCGCAACACTTGTCGCTGCCTTTCTAGTTTTAGCATTTGCCGAGAGTAAAATTATTTCGGCTATTTGCGGTTTCTCCCTTGCTGCCTGGCTTGCTGCTGCCAGCGTGCAATGGCTTTTTAATGCACATGGAAAACATGGCAGATACAGTGTATTTTTAGGGCATCTCGGCGCAGCTTTCATAGTTGTCGGCATAACTGCCTCTGGTCTATGGAAAGAAGAAGCACATCTGCTTGTAAAAAATGGTGATTCCGCTACATTCGCGGGCTATAACCTTCTATATGAAAACAGCTCGGATGTAGCAGGTGATAATTATACGGCAAAACGCGCTGAAATTCTGGTTTCAGGCAAAGATAATAAACCACTGGCAAGGCTTTTTCCTGAATACAGGAATTATCCGGTTGGTGGCACTACTACCAGTGAAGTGGATATTTATTACAGTATCACCGGTGATTTATATAGCGTTACAGGTGAGATGGCTAATGGCGGAAAAACAACTTTGCGCCTGTATTTCCAGCCAATGATAAATTTAATCTGGTTAGGATTTGTATTAATGGCATTAGGTGGTATAACTGCGTGCCTGAGTAATAAAAAACAGAAATGGGAAGTCTGAATGTTATATTTTAAATCACCTTTAAGCTGGCCGGAATCAATTCCTGTTACCGCGAAGATGCAGCAGCGCAGCGATAATGGCTTTTCTGCTGATATGAGTTTAACCGATGCCATTAATTTTCTTAAAGAGGAAATTGAAGCCACCGGCATTAATCATGCGGTTTTATATCTTGATGTCGAGCAACCACAGGTGGAACGCTTGCGCAAGAAAATTGGCAGCCGCACAGGAGCTTGCCTGCATCTGAAATATCGTGACAAAGGTTATATAATTACCTGTGACCGCTGGCAAAAAATGGAGCATAATATTTATGCGATGCATCTGGCAGTGCGCCAGTGGCTTAATATGCAGCGTTGGGGCATAGGCTGGCTTTCAATGCTGATGGCTGGCTTTGAGATTGAAGCTGGATATGATATTAATGATGCGCCAACCGAAGGGCTGGATATCGCTGAATGCTTGAAAAGCTTTGGTCTGGGCAGTACCGCCACATTGGATGATGCAACCGCAATTTACCACCGCCGGGCAAAGACACTTGCGCATGATAACGAGAAGCTGGTTAAGCTCAATTTACAGATGGATGAGATCCGCATATATTTTCAAAATAAGGAACCGGGATAGGTTGACCTATGAATAGCAATATTTTACGTATGTTGCCGCTTTTGATTCTGTTTGTGCTCAGTGTTGCCATAGCTCTTGGGCTTTTCAGCGGTGATGACCGTGATAAGGCGATTGTTACCGTTAATCAGGGTAAGAAATTTTCCGCTTACGAATTACCTTCGCTCGGAAAAAATGAGATGTTCACGCCGCAATTATTCGGCGGTGGTCGCGTTCTTGTTGTTAATATTTTTGCTTCATGGTGTGAACCATGCGCTACTGAGCATGAAGTGCTCATGAAGCTTGCTCACAAGGTTAATATTTATGGCATAGCATGGAAGGATAAGCCTGCGGATACGATCAAATATCTTCAGCAGCGCGGAAACCCTTTTCAGCAGATTGGGGTTGATGAAGCTGGAATAACAACCGTTCCTATGGCTATTACGGGAGTGCCTGAAACTTTTGTACTTGATAAGAATGGAGCTATAGCGTTGCATTATAAAGCACCTATAACCGAAGAAACAATGACGAAATTATTTATACCATTAATTAGTATATTAAATGATAAACGCGCTGAATAAGCTTAATTTATTAATATATCTTTTGCACTTCAAGAATTGGGAATTCTTGAAGTGCGTACGCCCGCTACGCGGCGAAAAATCGGACTTTCGGTCTCGATTTTTATATACCCATCCCAACTTTTCAGTTGGAATGGCTATAGTATTTCTTTGGATTTTTCCTTTATTTGCCTTTGCTGCCGATGTTCCGCTGCCTGATTCTGGGCAAGAACGTAGGGCGCAGGAATTATTTAAAGAAATACGCTGCATGGTGTGTCAGGGACAAGCTATTTCTGATTCCAATGCGGAAGTCGCGGGCGATATACGGCGTAACATAAGGCAACAGATTACTTCTGGCATGAGTGAAGAGAAAATAAAATCAGAGTTGGCACAGCGTTATGGTGACGTTATTCTCATGAATCCACCATTTAAAACCAGCACTGTGTTATTGTGGCTCGGACCATGGGTTGTATTGTTGATCGGGGGAGGTGCCGCCTTTTTTTATTTCCATGGTGCAAAACCTAAAAAAAGACTATGAATATATATATAATATTTTCTGCAATACTGGTGCTGCTGCTTGGAATTTTGTTGTTTCCGGTGGTTCGTGATAAAAAAATTTCCAGAAAAAACCGGACATTATTTTCGTTAGTGATAACCATGTTTATTGCTGGCGGGGGCTTGTTTTTATATAAGCAGTTTGGGACACCGGAAATTTTGCCGTTACTTGCCGAGCGTGAAGAAGAGATATCGGCGTTGAAAGAAAAAATAATAGTAAATTCCGACGCTGTAAAAAAAGACCCAAAAGATATTAAGGCATGGCTGGAACTTGCCGATAATTTTATGGAATCAAATCAGTTTGACGCTGCTGCCAATGCTTATAAGCAGGGAATTTTACTTTCGCGCGGCAATCCGGAGCTAATTATGGCATATGCCAGCGCCATGATTCTGGCTGCCGGTGGAACGGTAACGCAGGACGCAAAGAAAAGTCTGGATATGCTGCTTATATTGCAACCCGCTAATGAGAAAGCGCGCTATTTTCTGGCGATGCATAAAATGCAGTCGGGCGACACTGAAAACGCTATGGCGGAGATGAAGGAGCTCTATAAATCGCTGCCTGAAGATTCATCGCTTAAGGACATGATCGACCGGCAGATTGGGCGGAAGTGATAATTTGTCGTGCCAGAAGCTGGATTTTGTTAGATTTTGTAAAAATCGTTACAAAATCAGCTATGTGTGCATCCAGCGTAGTAAAGTCTGGATACCAGACAGCTCAGTTTTATAAGGACATTTGCAAGCAAATGTAAAAAACTGGCTTCTGGTATGACAAGTTATTCCCAGAGTTAAGATTATATTGCTGATTTTCAATGATAATAAAATTGTAACAAAAGCTTAATGTGATAAAGCTGGAAAATTTGTTAGATTGTTTAGCAGTATTTATAGGCAAATGTAATTAAATAAACAAAATATCATAGATAAGAGATGGAGGATTTATGTCAGAAAATGAAACAACAACTAAAAAAACATCAGCTAGCCAAACGCCAACTTATGATTCTTTAAAAGATGAAGAGCGAGCAGGTATTGTTGATAAAATTCAGAAGATTCGTCAGCAGACAGAAAATAAGGGATTAAATTATTCTCCGGATCAGGAATGGAGAATGAAAGAGGCTTTTGCAAAACAGAATACAACAGCTCAGAAAACTAGATGATTATAGCAAACCTCATGATTTTTCATAGGTGAGTTATGGGCAAATTTGCTTCAGTTATTCGTCAGAAAGCCCAAAGTAGCGTAGTGTTATACCGTGCCGTATCACGCGCCGGTGAAGATTTTTACGCCTATATACGCTGTAACGAAAAACAATATCATAAAATGAAAAGCGATTTTATGACGAGAACAGCATGTAAAGATGTCTCTGATTATGGTGAAGTTGTATATACCGGATTTGGCAAAGAACCGGACGAATCTGCCGAAGAATTCCTAGCTGAATATTTAAAAGATATGTAACCTAGCCTTCCGTCATTGTGAGCATTTTTATAAGAAATGCGTGGCAATCCAGTATTTTCAATATATGCAGACTACTGGATTGCTTTGGAAATATACTCCATTCTGTATTTTTTAATACATAATGGAGTATGAAAATCGAGACCGAAAGTCCGATTTTTCGCCGCGTAGCGGGCGTAACCAGAAAATAATGATGTATCATTATTTTCTGTAACAATTATAAATTTCCTCGCAATGACAAATTACAAGGTCTACGTTCATACCTCTTCATAATAGTTAAAAAAACGAATTGACTCTATATATAGTTGATTTATACTGTTCGCATGCAACATATAGGGCGGTGTCACAATTTTGTGTTCCTTCCAGTAGCGTCAAATGATAATGACGATCTGCTTGCCTTAGACACCCCTTTTTATGACCTGTCTTTAGTGCGTAAAATGAAACGCTATCTTCTTGAAGAGAATATGGCGACAGGCAAGCTGCTGTCATCGCGCAGGGAGCGCAGATTCTTCCAGGAAATACTTGATTCCGAGCGTTATATCGTGCTGCGCTATTTTACTTCCGGCGCATCGGAGGAGTCAATCCGCGCTCTTAAATATTACATCGTCTCCAGCTATTTATGCCCAAAAAAGAAGCGTGGTCGTAAGAAATCCTAATCGCTTGTGTCGTACACGGAGTAAGGATTAATCTTCCAGTATGGAGCTATTGCTAACTTCCAGCAGCTTTCCGGCCTGCAAAAACTTTTGTGGATTAACGGCCTGACCATTATAGCGCACCTCGTAATGCAGATGCTCGCCGGTGCTACGTCCAGTGCTGCCTTGCACACCGATAATGTCACCACGTTTGACTTTATCACCTTTTTTAACATTTATTCTCTTCAAATGCCCATATCTGGTTACTATACCGAAACCATGATTAATATCGATCATATTTCCATATGCAGGGTCACGCTCAGCTGCTTCCACAACTCCGTCAGATGTGCTGTAAATCTCGGAATTGCTGGGAGCGGCAAGATCAAGACCGGAATGGAACGCCGCATTGCCGTTAAATGGGTCATAACGATGCCCGAAACCGCTATGTGCCTGTGCATTTTTTATTGGCAGCGACAAGGGGAGGCTGGCAACAATCTGTCGCAGATCTTGCAATTCATCAAGCAGGTCAAACATCTTCTGTGTATTATCAGAAACTTCTATTAGTGAGCTTGGGATGTAAGGCCCACCTTCCGCATCTCTATGTTTTTTATTCTTGTTTAATTCTTGTTTGATCGATGTTGGATTTAATCCGGTTTGCCGGACGATATTCTCCAGATTGTCAATATGCCCGTCTGTTTTTGTACTTATGCGTTTGGCAACTTCCTCGTTAAAATCTTTCAGCTCAGAAATCTTCTTCTCCAGCATTACAACTTTTCTTGGATCGGGATTAGGTAGTGTAATTTTATTATCCTTTGCGGAGGGCAAAACCGGCAGAGTGGAAACAAGCATCTCTCCAAGTTTTTGTTGGGTAACTAACTGACTGGTTAAATGCAGGTCTCGGGCTTTTTCTTCCAGCGCGATATTCGCCGCGATTAAACGCCCAACCGTATATGATGACCACAAGATGAAACTGGCAATGAGCAATAATAGAAAAATCTGGGCAGGAATATTGATGGTGAATTTCACCACTTTCTTCTGTGAAGCAATAATAATCCTGCGTGGATGGAAAAGCTGTTTGATATATTTTCCAGCAGCAGGATAATAAGAAAGCAAGCCCACTTGCTGAATTTGGTAATTTAGCATAGTCACTCCCGATTATATTTAATTTCTTAATTTTTTTATGCGGGTAGACGTTCTAGTACCGCAGCAAAAAAACCATCAACTCCATCTTCGTGTGGAGCTACCCGAAAATGTGATGTATTATTATCACAGTCAGCGGGATGACTTTTATTCCATATTTTTTGTTCACAGACAACCTTAAAATGGTTACTGGATTTTAAGAAAATCTCAATCTGATTTTCATTCTCTTCCTTAAACACTGAACAAGTTGCATAAATCAGCCTGCCACCGGGCTTTACTAATCGTGCCGCGCTTTGCAAAATATCTTGCTGTACTTTACAAACTTCTTCCAAATCCTTTTTGTTGAATCTCCATTTGAGATCTGGATTGCGTCGCCATGTTCCACTTCCGCTGCATGGTACGTCAATCAGGACGCGGTCAGCAGTTGCTTTATGACGTTTGATAAAAGCATCATGCTCTGATTCCAGAACATGTGTCTGCACATTATGTACGCCAGCACGTCTCAATCGGATATTTATCTGGTCGAGGCGTTTCTTTGATGTGTCCCACGCCAGAATCCGCCCTTTATTTTCCATGCTTGCAGCTATGGCGAGAGTCTTGCCACCAGCTCCGGCGCAGAAATCAATCACGCGGTGATTTGGTTTTGCATCAACCAGTAATGCTACAGCCTGCGAGCCTTCATCCTGCACTTCAAAATGCCCTTCCTTGAAAAACTTGGAAGTAAAAATCGGAGCGCGCCGAGTAAGGCGTATGCCGATTGGAGAGAATGGGGTAGGGGAGCAATCAAACCCTTCCGCTTGCAATTGCCCAATCAATTTTTCGCGGTGGGTTTTCAGCGTATTTACGCGCAAATCGGTCGGTGCCTGTTCATTCATAGCGTTCATTGCTTCTGCAAGTTTGTCACCAAAACTAGCACGCAGGTTTTCATCCATCCACTCAGGATAATTCAGGCGGATATGGTCGGGCATATCCGGGTTGGTTAGATCCATCCGTACTAATGTATGGATAAATTTTTGCTCAGCGTCACTTAGTTTATCTGGCGAATATTTGCTGTCCTTGCTCAAACTTTCCATCGTCTGCGGATTGAAATCATGGCGTAGTATCAGCGCTGCCATAATAAATGCCCTGCCATCTGAGGCTTGCGAATATTTTTCCAGCCACCACTGGATAGTGGATTTATGGCGCAGCACCCAATATATGAGTTCTGCCACCGCGCCGCGATCCTTAGAACCAATATAGCGATGCCCCTTGAAATATTGCTCCAGCATTTTATCGGCAGGAAATCTTTTCTCCGATTGCCATGCGGTAAATATCTGGTCGAGCAGTTCGATGGAAGCTTGGATGCGTGCGCCTGGGGTCATATTGGTGTATAGTATGGTTGATTAAAAATCATTTATTTACAAATAGATAGCATATATTTTCTTATATTCAAACACTTGTCACAAAATCTTAATACTATTTTCTCTGGTAAACTGCTAACTTATTCTCAGAGTTAAAGGCTATAATGCCTTATAAAATATTATAAAGTTTAAAATTGTGGAGATTTAACATGGAAAATTTATCAAGAGAAGAAGCTAGGCAAGTTTTAATTTTACTGACTAATGATGGCGTAAAATTTGACGGTACCAAAGGGCTTAATGGTGGAGATGGTAAACGGCAAGGCGCACTTGTTTTTGAAAGAGATGATTGTGTTTTTAGAGTTGCTTATGAAAAAGTTGCAGGGATGGCAGGTTTTGGTGTGGTATGGTCATCCTCAATTAATAGCCCAGGAAGTAAACCGGTTTATGAAATTATTAATCCAGAACTAGTAAAAGCGATGTGTAGAGATTGTCCTGAGGTAATAAGAAAAAGAGGAGCATCGGTGATGTATTAATCCTTACCTATCACCATCTCGTCACCATCAATCCTGAATCCGCCTAGTTCTCTAAGCGCGCTCATTCCGAGTAGCGAGCCATCCATTTTGCCTTTATTAACGCTTACTGGGAAATCATCGAGGATAAACTCACCAATCTGCAGGCGTTTCAACTTTATAATCGCGCCACCGGTTACGCCATTGGCGGTATAATAGGTGCGGGTATAAGCAAGTTCTTCAGTATTTATGCCGGCACGCTCAGCATCGCTTTTACTAAGCACCACATCGCTCGCGCCAGTATCAATCATAAAATTAACCGGCACGCCATTTACTTTCGCTTCAATATGAAAATGTTTATTCTGGCTGGCGCGGATAACAATATTTCCTTCCGCATTAATCCGCGCGCGGTTAGGCAGTAATTCCGCCATTATCCGCGTGTTCAAAATAGTATCTTTATAGCTATAGCCAAGCACTATAATAAAAAATACAACAATCCATGCAGCTACATATTTTAGGGTTTGGTTTAAAGGCAGGCTTCTTGCGCCAAGAGCAACTATGGATAATATCAAAGTTGAATAAACCAGTTGCATCTTATCATCATTTTTTGCAACAGCATATGGAAACTGCGCGATAAGAAAGGCAATTAAAATAGCTATGGCGATAAAGAAATATATGCGGTTCACTTGTCTTGCCTTTGTATCTTATTCAATGAGATTGTCATACCAGAAGCCAGTTTTTCACATTTGCTTGCAAATGTCCTTTAAAAACTGAGCTGTCTGGTATCCAGATTTATTTTTCTGGATGCCAGCCTACGCTGGCATGACAAGTTATTAACTCTCCATCCGGTAATTCGGCGATTCGCGGGTGATGGAGATATTATGGGCGTGAGATTCGCGTAGTCCTGCGTTGGTAATCCGCACAAATTCACAATTTTTCTGCATGTCGGCAATGGTTCTATTGCCGGTGTAGCCCATGGCGGCTTTAAGCCCACCGATCAATTGATGCACCACTCCGGAAACCGCGCCTTTAAAGGGGACACGACCTTCAACACCTTCCGGAACTAACTTTAATTTATCGCCGATTTCCTGCTGGAAATATCTATCCGCCGAGCCACGCGCCATCGCGCCAACGCTGCCCATACCGCGATAAGTTTTGTAAGACCGACCCTGATATAAAATCACTTCACCCGGGCTTTCCTCGGTGCCAGCAAATAGCGAGCCAAGCATCGCGCAGTTTGCGCCAGCGGCGATTGCTTTGGCAAGGTCGCCAGAATATTTTATGCCGCCATCGGCAATAATCGGAATGCCGTGTTTCTGGGCGATTTTTGCCACGTCCATAATAGCGGAAAGCTGAGGAACTCCAACACCTGCTACAATGCGGGTGGTGCAAATCGAGCCAGGGCCGATACCGACTTTAACTGCATCTGCTCCGGCTTTTATAAGGGCTTCCGCGCCCTCGGCAGTGGCGATATTACCGCCAATAATCTGCACGTTCTTATGAATTTCTTTGATTTTCTTTATACTATCCAACACGCCCTTGGAATGGCCATGCGCCGTGTCGACCACTACTACATCAACTCCGGCAGCAATCAGCATTTCCGCACGCTTCAGACCGTCAGCACCAGTGCCGGTAGCAGCTGCTACGCGCAACCGACCCCGCTCATCCTTGCTGGCAGTCGGATAAGCCTGCGCTTTTTCAATGTCTTTTACGGTAATCAGGCCGATGCAGCGGTAAGCATCGTCAACCACCAGCAATTTCTCAATACGGTGCTGGTGCAGCAGGCGTTTGGCATCATCACGGCTGATGTTTTTCTGCACAGTTATAAGATTTTCCTTGGTCATCAGCTCATGCACTGGCTGTTTACGGTTGGAGGCAAAACGCACATCGCGGTTGGTGAGTATGCCAACCAGCTTGCCATTTCCTTTCTCAACCACCGGAACACCGGATATATGATTCTGGCTCATAAGGGTGAGTGCGTCTTCCAGCACCGATTCCGGCGCAATAGTAAGCGGGTCAATCACCATCCCCGATTCAAATTTTTTGACAGTCTGAACCTCGGTTGCTTGTTCGAGCATGGTCATATTTTTATGGATGCAGCCCATTCCGCCTTGCTGTGCCATGGCTATGGCGAGTGCCGACTCGGTGACGGTGTCCATAGCCGCTGAAATCAGGGGAATAGCTAGCTTTATGTTTTTTGTAAGCTGCGTGCTGGTGTCGGACTCGGAAGGAGTGAAGTCAGAGGCTTGCGGTTTAAGCAGCACGTCATCAAAAGTAAGGGATTCTGGGATGGAGGAGGAGATTTTTGTATTAGTCATCTAGGCAAAACCTTATTTTATATGGTTAATTCGATTTTGCTAGAAAGGAGTATCCTGTTTTTCAGGGCTTGTCATTCAATAATTTAGGGTTTTTGTCAGATTACGTAGATTTAATAAAATTCTTGAAAAAAACTCTTATATATTTGCAGTTTTTGCTTTATTATATTTTTGATTTCTATATATAGAAGTCGTTTCGTTAACAACAAATAGGCCTTTTGTGATAAATTCTGTTAAAAAACAACGCACTAGCAGGCGGTTTATCGGGATTATGCTCGGTGAGCCATAACTACTTTAACCTTTAGATATATGGTATTAAGTTAGATGAACAAAACCACCAGTGAGCCTCCGGCTCGCACCCCCAATTTAAAATTGGCTAGACGTTCCAACGTCATTCCCCTTAAAAAGCTCAAAACGCAGCAACTCCCTTCCAATATGAAGGGTGCTTATGCCTCTGTGTCCGATATGGTAAGCAGCATGCGTCCGACCGCGCCTGTGCATTGCCTGCGTCCGGCGGTGATTACGGCAATGAGCAAGTGGTTTGTGGAGAATTTCCCGGGTGAGGTTATGTTTGCGGTGAAAACCAATCCTGATCCGCAGGTGCTGCGTATTATCGCCCGCGCCGGAATAACCCGTTTTGACGTGGCGTCACTTGCGGAAGTTAAGGTTGTGGCTGATACCCTGCCTAATGCAAAAATGTATTTCATGCATCCGGTGAAAAACCGTGAGGCGATTTTTGCTGCTTATTTTAATTATGGAGTTCGTGATTTCTCTCTGGATTCACATGAAGAACTGCAGAAAATTCTGGAAGTCACCAATTATGCTGACGATTTGAACCTTTATGTTCGCCTGTCTATGGCGAGCGATAAAGCTGCTTACAGTATGGCAGGAAAGTTTGGTGTGCCACTCGAACAAGCAGCATCTCTGATTATGGCGACCAGCAAGGCAGCCAGTAAGCTTGGGCTGTGCTTCCATGTCGGTTCGCAGTGCATGAACCCGGATGCTTATGAAGCGGCTATGCAGACAGTAGTGGATCTTATCACCCAGATTGATGTGCGTCTTGATGTGCTGGATATTGGTGGTGGTTTCCCGTCAATTTATCCGGGCATGACTCCGCCACCGCTGATGAATTATATGGATACAATAAAAGCCGCGCTTGCTAAGCAGCCGATGCTTTCGCAGTGCGAAGTTGTCTGCGAACCGGGTCGCGCTCTGGTTGCCGAAGGTGGTGCGGTGGTGGTGCGTGTTGAACTGCGTAAGGGCAACATGCTCTACATCAACGATGGTACTTATGGTAGCCTGTTTGATGCCGGAATCCCGAATTTTTCCTATCCGGTGCAGGCTATCCGCCCTGCCGGGAAGATGTCGGATGAGCTAATGGAGTTTGGGTTCTTCGGCCCTACCTGCGATAGCATGGATATTATGAAAGGTCCGTTCCATTTGCCGGCTGATATTAAAGAAGGCGACTGGATCGAGATTGGTCAACTCGGTGCTTACGGCGCAACCATGCGTACCAATTTCAACGGCTTCTATTCCGATGTAACCGTTGAAGTGGCAGACGAGCCTCTACTGAGTATATTTTCGGTTAATTAGAGCTACCATCCTGTGGGAATGCAGAGCATTCAGCACAGGATCTCGTGTGGCTATAAACAGATCCTGCGCTGTGGCTTTTGCCACCCGCAGGATTTGTATAACTACCAGCTATAACGCACCTTATAAGTAACGATTTTTTCCTTTTCCGGCGCAACATCAACTATAAAACTAACCTGATGTGAATTGTCTTTGGCATATTCATCGCTGCTGCCTAAAATTTTCCAGCCCGTCGCGCGATACATGCTTTCTACAATCTTTACTTTCACTGCTTGTTTTTTCTGGTTGCGGATTTTTATTTCAATTTCCTCATCAGCAAATTTATTGCTAGTGTTCAGCACATAATTAAGTTGTTTGCGCTCTCCAACCACATCAAAAGCACTGCCGAGCTTTATCATTATTTCTTCATTGCGCGCTGTGTGGTCAATAATGTTTTCACCAATAAATTCCAGGCTGCCATCGGCTGCATCACGCTGGTTGACGCGGATTCTACCGGAGGGCAGGGGAACGCCAAGCCCATTTTCTTTTTTGTTAAGTAGCTTCAGAAATACATCAACCTTGCGGTTGCCGGTTTCCACACCATAACCCTGATCAATATATATCCCGCCATAATTCCAATATTGCGCTTGCTGACCATTAAACACCATCAGCTTCTCAACCGGCACATTGCTAACGGCTGGAATCAGCTCCAATTGCTTGGTGGAATTATCCGGAAGTGTTACCGGTGTATCCAGAGTATATAGATGATATTCAAAAAATTCTTTTTCAGAAAATGCTGGAGCGGCAGCAACAGAATCCATTGCTTTCATTTCCATTGCCATGGCTCGTCCGGCATATGCTTGCGGTTGGGCAACCTGCTGCACATCACCAGCCATCAATTTCAATTTAGCATCATTAAAACTTGCGCCAGTCTGGTTGATTATGGAAACCCACGAACCGAAATCCACTGTGCCGTTATTAGCGTCTTTGCCTTCATTATAAATCAGGTTGTAATCCGCCCACCAGGTCATTCCTTGCGTCTGATAGCTCACTTCGCTTTTATGCTTACCGATAGTTCCGGTAAAAATATTCCACACCAGAGTGGGTTTGGTGATAAGCCCATCGCTTAGACTTGGAAAGGTAATGTTGGAATAACCATTTATAGCTTTCACCGCACCATCATCAGTTTTGACAGTCAGTCCGCCTTGCGTGCTTAGTAACGTACCCTGAATGCTTTCAACCTTATCACCGACAATTTTTTCCACAGTAATTTTTTTGTCGATATATTTTTCCAGAAGTTTCTGCTGGCTGACTAAATCAAACTGGTAATTCTGCTCGCCAACTTTTGTACCTTTCGGGTCGGTGAGTGATTTAAACTGAACCGTGGTTGGGTCGATATACGCTGCCACATCGCTATATTTGATAATGTTGCTTTTGCCCGGCAGTTCAATATCACGAATCTGGCGCACAATCCCATAGCCCGGCACGTTCATACCGCTATATCCAGCCTGACCATTTACCGGACGATACAGGTTGGGGTTGATTGCTCCTGGTTGCGCTTTGCTGTAAATAGTTATTGCGGTTTCATCAGCAAATGCCGGCATTGAAAAGCCAAGCGCACTGCTAAGCAAAAGAAGGGAAAGCTGCTTTTTCATAAATCATCTCCTATTTGTGGTGGTTATTTGATACTTACCACAACGTAAGACGATTGCCAAAAGCTATTCCTTGGAAAGTTGGTGATTGGTGGTTAGTGAATCGTGGTTAGTGTCATTCTCACCATCCACCGGCCACTAATAACCATTCACTAGTCTACCCAACAAGCTGCAATAATGCAGGGGTAAGGCGGTTGCCTTGTGCGGCGAGGGCAAGGGCAATATTCTGTTGCAGGGTTGCCTGTGATTGCTGCGATGAAGCTTCAGCAAAATCCGTATCCTGAAGGGTTGAACGCGCCGCTTCCTGATTGGCGATCGCTGAGTCAATGCTTGCCGCGGCATAATCAACTGATTGCAAGAATGAGCCGGCATCAGCTCGTCCACTGGTGACTTTATTCAGTGCATCACCAATCACAGCAAAAGCATTAGCAGCATCATCCGCGCTGGAAAGATTTAGCGTGCTGCCACCAAACAGGCTGGCACTGGAAAAATTTTCTATGGAAAGGCTGCCTGATTCACTGCCTTCGGAAGAAAGCAAGCTATCAAGTGATACCGCGCTATTACCATTCAAATCGCCATTTAAAAGTTTTTTTCCGCCAAAGCTGGTGTTCGCTGCGATACTATCAATTTGTGCCGTTAGTTGCTTAAATTGCTCACCAAGAGCTCTACGGTTATCATCATTTAAAATTGGAGAACGCGCCTGCTGCGCCAGATTCTGCAGCTGCTGCGCTATTTCATTTATTTGTGAAAGACCACCATCTGCGACTTGTGCCAGACTGCTCGCCTGTGCCAGATTTCCTGATGCTTGTTTAAGGCCGCTCACTGCTGCCTGTAATTGACCGGCAACTGAAAGCGAAGATATATCAGTGCTGGCAGATGTAAGCTTGTTGCCACTGGCAAGAGCAGCGATAACCGCGCTAAGCTTAGAGCTGGATTTCTGAAGGTTTTGCTGTTGCGAAAGACCAGTCAAACCTGATAATGAGCTTATATTCATTTCATCCTCCTGACGTTAGCGACATACACTCGCCATGGTCACTAAAACATCCTGCGACCATTCATAATAATACTATAGTATATATTGTATTAGTTACTATAAGGTTAATCAATAGAAATAACCAACCTGCGGATATGTCTAATTAATTTCATATAATTCAATGAATTAACCAATTATTAGCAAGTTTATATTACTTTACTAATCTGAAATTGAATTGTGAGAAGAATGTGATACCGGAAAATCTTTCTATTGCCATCTTGCTTCCTTGCTATAACGAGGAAATGACTATTGCCGGAGTGGTGACCTCTTTTCGTGTCCGCTTTCCTACCGCCAGAATCTATGTTTATGACAATAATTCTACCGATAATACCGCTGCTTTAGCGGCTCAATCAGGGGCGATTGTCCGCCGTGAATCAAGGCAGGGTAAGGGCAATGTGGTGCGCCAGATGTTTGCTGACATCGATGCCGATATTTATATCCTTGCTGATGGCGATAACGCGCATCCGCCGGAGCCGGCAGATAGTTTTATAAATGCACTGCTGGAACAGAGGCTGGATATGGTTATTGGCGCACGTATCCAAGGTGAAAATGAAACAAGGCGTTATCATAATTTCGGCAATCGCATGTTCAACCGTCTGGTCGAAGTGCTTTTCCGTCGTGGGATGAAGGATGTTTTTTCTGGCTACCGTGTTTTTAACAGAAGATTTGTAAAAACTTTTCCGGCTGTAAGTCGTGGTTTTGAAATTGAAATGGAGCTTAGCGTACATGCGCTAGATTTGCGTTTGCCATTTGTTGAAATTCCATTCCATTATGGTGATCGTCCGGAAGGTTCGGTGAGCAAACTTCGAACATTCCGCGATGGCTTCCGCATCGCCTGGCGCATGGTTGTGTTATTCAGTGAAACCCGTCCTTTCCGGATGTTTACGTGGATTGCGGTGGTGATGCTTTTATTCGCGGTAATTCTCGGCATACCGCTAATCGAAACTTTCATCGAAACCAGCACCGTGCCGCGTATGCCCACAGCTTTTGCCGTTGTCGGGTTGATTTTACTTAGCGGAGTAGTTTTCACCAGCGGCATTATTTTAGAAGGAATTGCCCGCTTCCGCCGCGAGAACAAACGCCTGCATTATCTGGCGTGTTCGCCGTTTCGCAGTGGTTATCTTGACATTAAGTAATAAATTGTTTGTGTTATCTCCAGCCTGTCCAAGGAATCTTGTCATCCCCGATTTAATCGGGGATCTATGGCAACAATTCTGTCATTGGTTTTATCCCTAGATCCCGCATCAAGTGCGGGATGACAGCTACAAATCCACCAGATTTCTGGCAAAATCTTCTGGGTTGAAAGCATCTAAATCATCAATCGCTTCACCAATGCCGATTGCGTGAATTGGAAGTTTGGATTCGCGGGCGAGGGCGACTACGATCCCACCTTTGGCAGTGCCGTCAAGCTTAGTGATAATCAGCCCGGTAACATTTACCATCTCTTTAAAAGTGCTCACCTGTGACAGCGCATTCTGCCCAGTGGTGGCATCCAGAACTTGGAGGACATGGTGGGGTGCGGATTCATCAATTTTTTTCAGCACTTTTATAATTTTTTGCAATTCCGCCATGAGGTTTGATTTATTCTGCAAACGTCCGGCTGTGTCGATAAATAGCACGTCAACATTTTCCGCTCTTGCCCTTTCGAGTGCTTGGAAAGCAACGCTTGCTGGATCGGCTTGAAACGCGCCGGTGACTACTGGAATATTTGAACGCTCACCCCAGACCTGCATCTGCTCAACTGCTGCTGCGCGGAATGTGTCCGCCGCCGCGATCATCACTTTTTTACCTTCGTTCTTAAACTTACTGGCGAGTTTGCCGATAGTTGTGGTTTTGCCGTTGCCATTTACTCCCACCATGATGATAGTGGTCAGTGGTCGGTGGTCAGTGGTCAGTGGGATGGAGTAGGGCTTCAATATATCAGCTATTTTACCAGCTAGAAATTCGCGCACTTCACCAGCTTCAATGTTTTTATCAAAACGCTGCTTGGCGAATTCTGTTGTTAATTCATGTGCCAGTGGCGCGCCTAAATCCGCCTCTATTAGCAACTCTTCCAGCTCTTCCAGCGAGTCATTATCCAGCTTGCGCTTGGTAAAAATACCAACAATACCACTGGAAAGTTTGCCAGAGGTTTTGGATAAACCTGATTTTAGTTTGGATAGGAAAGACATATTTTATGCAATAGCATCAAGCCCTTTTTTTGCAACCAAAGACAACAGTTTTAGAGAAGTTCCAGAGGGATGTTTTTCTCCTCGTTCCCATTGGCTAACAAGTCCCTTTGTAACATTCAGATAGTTGGCAAACACGCTCTGGCTGACATTTTCTTTTTCCCTTATGTTGCGTATTTCTTCTGCGGTAAGATTTTTAGTTGGTGTTAGGCAGCTTCCATCAAATTCTTGCATTGTTTTTTTGTCCATCAAACCAGACGCATATAGCCCTTCTGCCGTTTCATGGATAGTGGCTGCGATTTTATTGCGATATTGTTTTGTTTTCATATTCTACCTCAATTAGTAACTTGTTTTTTACAGCTTTGGCTATCTCTAATTCAGCATAACCTAGCATATCTGCTGCGAGCCTTCTGAAATCTAACAGGTCATTATTTTCTATATTGGATTTCTCATTTTTAGCAAAACCATAAACGAAGAACGCCTTGTCTTTTATTTTGAATAAAATGATGGTACGAAAACCACCGGATTTCCCTTCACCTTTTCTTGCAACACGTTGCTTTATTACTCCTCCGCCTAAATCCGCATCAATCAAGCCGTTTTCTGCATTCATTACTGCTTTGCACAAAGCGTGGTCGTCAATTCCTGATTTTATAGCAAAGCGAGCAAACGATTTTGTTTGAAAAACCCTCAAAATTCATTCCTCTCATTGACATTATATAACACTAGGCATTACAGAGCAATAGGCAGTTTTATAAAATTTTAGCATGTAATTTACAAGTATAACTTCCTGTTATAACACAATTTATTACACTACCCGCTTCACATTCCCTATCCAATTCCACCGGTGCGAAGTGTGGAGTTTTGCCTATTTTACCTTTTTCTACCAGAATTTCAGTGGTAACGCCAATTTGCGACTCAAGATATTTTTGTAAGTTTACTTCTCCGGCTTCGCGCAGCCTTGCAGCCCGTTCCTTGCGGATGGCTTTTACTACTTGCGGCATCTTGGCAGCGGGCGTGCCAGCACGGGCAGAGTAGGGGAAGACATGCAGATATATAAGCCCAGTTTCTTTTACCAGATTCAGGGTGTTTTCAAACATTTCATCAGTTTCAGTGGGAAATCCTGCGATAATATCCGCACCAAAAACAACATCGGGGCGAAGCTCGCGCAGCTTCGCACAGAAATCAACTATATCCTGTCGGTTATGCCTGCGTTTCATGCGTTTTAAAACCATATCGTCACCCGCCTGCAAGCTGATATGGATATGTGGCATCAGGCGTGGTTCATTCGCAAATAAATCCAGCAGATCATCATCCACCTCCACCGCATCAATTGAAGAAATACGCAGACGTTTTAAGTCCGGCACAAGATTAAGCAAACGGCGACACATATTGCCAAGCGTTGGCGCACTAGGCAAATCTTTGCCGTAATCGCTTATGTCAACGCCAGTCAGCACCACTTCATTATAACCAGTCTCCACAAGACCTTGCACCTGCGTTACGATTTCGCCCATCGGCACGCTGCGACTATTGCCTCGCCCGAATGGTATGATGCAGAAAGTGCAGCGATGGTCGCAACCATTTTGCACCTGCACAAATGCCCGCGCTTTCCCATCGAATGAAGCCACCAGATGTGACGCTGTTTCCTTCACCGACATGATGTCATTGACGAGGATTTTTTCAGTAGTCAGTTGCCAGTTGTCGGTTGTCAGTAATGAATATGATTGGCTTTTCAGCTTCTCCTCATTGCCAATCACTTTGTCCACTTCTGGCATGTCGGCATATGCTTTCGGGTTTATCTGCGCGCCACAACCAGTCACGATTATTTTTGCTTCAGGATTTTCCTTGCGTGCCTTGCGGATAGATTGGCGAACCTGTCGTTCAGCTTCCGCCGTCACCGCGCAACTGTTAAATATAATGGCATTTTCCAGCCCAGCTTCGGCGGCATTCTGTTTGATTATCTCACCCTCATAAATATTCAGTCGGCAACCGAAATTGATAATTTTTATAGCTTCTGCCACCCCCGCTTCATGCGGGGGGCTAGTGCCAAGTTCCGATACTTGAGTTTGTTGCTCTAGATCCCCGCGCAAGACGGGGATGACGGACGCTAGATTACTCATATCTCCACTATACCAGTAAGCTCTGTTTCTATGCGACCGCCCAGAAATATATGTTTGTTTTCCAGTTTTACATGAACAGCCTCACCTGAATTCATGAATTTCACCTGAGCTTCAGTTCTTTCAAATTGCTTATATGCTGCTGCTAAAATAGCGCATGCTCCCGTGCCACAGGCTTTGGTGAGTCCTGCTCCGCGCTCCCAGATTTTTGCTTCTATAATCTCCGGAGTGTTTTTTGCAAAGCTGACATTTATCCTCTTTGGAAAGACTTCTGCAAAATTTTCAATGCGCGAACCAATTTCCGTGACTATGGCATCACTTGGTATCTCATCTGTAAAATACACAATATGTGGATTGCCCATGCTCACAAAGGTTGGGTTTTTTAAACCGCTTAATTCTTCAATTTTAGGTATTGCTTCCCTTATCGGCATTGCAAGTGGTATATCCCCCCAGCGGAATTTTGGTACACCCATATCCACCAGAATATAATCATCCTGCTGTTTTACCCCCAGCAAAATCGCCGTATTGGTCTTAATAACTACGGGCAGCTTTCCCGATTCTTTATACAGAATATCCACGACACAGCGCGTGGCATTGCCACAGGCATCAACCTCGCTGCCATCGGCGTTGTAAATCTGCATAAAAACATTAGCTATATCAGACTTGCGCAATATAAGGAGCTGGTCGCAGCCTTTGGTTGCTGAGTTGTTACGCGCTGAGATCTGCCGGATTTGCTCTCCAGACAGGCTTATATCCTGTTTTCTGGCATCAAAAATGATAAAATCGTTGCCAGAACCGTTCATTTTTATAAAATCTAGTTTCATTTGTGCATTTTCAATTATATCGGGTTCTTGATGCTAGGCTATAGGGGCTAGTATAAAAATATGGGAAGCATGTCAAAAACTTTCTATGCTCTTACTCTTAAATCTAGTCCCAACTCCCTAGATCCTACCTCTCAAGATAGGCGTAAATCCTAGAAAAAACAACTAATATAAAAAAATTGCAAAAAAAATGATTTTCATGCTTGACTCTTCCATTATGATTCGTCATAAAGACCATCCTTTCTTGAGTGGCTTCGATTCGGAGGTTGCTTGATTAGTGCCTCAAACAAGGCTTCTAATCTGTAGTTTGATAGTGTGAAGAGCATTTAAGCGCAGGTGGCGTTGTGTCACAGCAAAGCATCTTTTCGGAGGTGTCCGACCATAGGTCGGCTTCTTTATTGAATGTTTGTTGTTGAAATTAACAGCACAATGTCATATGCGTACTATCACTAATCACTTCGGTGGTTAGTGGGCACAATAAACTAGTTTGCGTAAATCCAAGGCGTAGCAAATTAGATGATATTGTGCGTGTTTCCGAAAATAAAGTCCTATAGAAATATAGGCAAATTGCGCAAGCGTTCATAAAATTCATGTGAACGATTGCCAGAAATCAAAACTTGAGAGTTTGATTCTGGCTCAGAACGAACGCTGGCGGCAGGCTTAACACATGCAAGTCGAACGATGTAGCAATACATAGTGGCGCACGGGTGAGTAACGCGTGGGAATATGCCCTTTAGTACGGAATAACAGTTGGAAACGACTGCTAATACCGTATACGCCCTTCGGGGGAAAGATTTATCGCTAAAGGATTAGCCCGCGTGAGATTAGGTAGTTGGTGGGGTAATGGCCTACCAAGCCTACGATCTCTAGCTGGTCTGAGAGGATGATCAGCCACACTGGAACTGAGACACGGTCCAGACTCCTACGGGAGGCAGCAGTGGGGAATATTGGACAATGGGCGCAAGCCTGATCCAGCCATGCCGCGTGAACGATGAAGGCCTTAGGGTTGTAAAGTTCTTTTGTCAGGGAAGATAATGACGGTACCTGAAGAATAAGCACCGGCTAACTTCGTGCCAGCAGCCGCGGTAATACGAAGGGTGCTAGCGTTGTTCGGAATCACTGGGCGTAAAGCGCGCGTAGGCGGCGATATAAGTCAGAGGTGAAAGCCTGGAGCTCAACTCCAGAACTGCCTTTGAAACTATATTGCTAGAGTGTCGGAGGGGATAGCGGAATTGCTAATGTAGAGGTGAAATTCGTAGATATTAGCAGGAACACCGGTGGCGAAGGCGGCTATCTGGACGACAACTGACGCTGAGGCGCGAAAGCGTGGGGATCAAACAGGATTAGATACCCTGGTAGTCCACGCTGTAAACGATGGGTGCTAGCCGTTGGGAGGATTCCTCTCAGTGGCGCAGCTAACGCGTTAAGCACCCCGCCTGGGGAGTACGGTCGCAAGATTAAAACTCAAAGAAATTGACGGGGACCCGCACAAGCGGTGGAACATGTGGTTTAATTCGAGGCAACGCGAAGAACCTTACCAGGTCTTGACATGCCCTCTATAGTTTCCAGAAATGGATTCTTTCAGTTCGGGTGGGAGGTGCACAGGTGCTGCATGGCTGTCGTCAGCTCGTGTCGTGAGATGTTGGGTTAAGTCCCGCAACGAGCGCAACCCTCATCCTCTGTTGCTAACAGGTAATGCTGAGAACTCTGAGGAAACTGCCGGTGATAAGCCGGAGGAAGGTGGGGATGACGTCAAGTCCTCATGGCCCTTACGGCCTGGGCTACACACGTGTTACAATGGCGGTGACAATGGGCAGCGAACCCGCAAGGGGGAGCGAATCTCAAAAAGCCGCCTCAGTTTGGATTGTACTCTGCAACTCGAGTACATGAAATTGGAATCGCTAGTAATCGCGGATCAGCATGCCGCGGTGAATACGTTCCCGGGTCTTGTACACACCGCCCGTCACACCATGGGAGTTGGTTCTACCTTAAGCAGCTGCGCTAACCGCAAGGGAGCAGGCTACCACGGTAGGGTCAGTGACTGGGGTGAAGTCGTAACAAGGTAGCCGTAGGGGAACCTGCGGCTGGATTACCTCCTTTCTAAGGATTTTGTTTATTTCGGCTTTCCCTGAATTATTCAGGTGACTGACTGATTAAACGAATCATTATACATGATGCCTCGCCATCTGCGCCTAAATGCTCGAATCACGCCGTAGTCCTCTGGACGAAGGCGGAACACACAAATTATGAAAAAAGGCTCTGGATTATTTCCAGAGCCTTTTTTGTTATTGATAGGGCAAGATATTGTGTTATTTTGATTTTTATGAAAACCACTCGTTATTTTGAAGAAGATGTAATGGCTAAGAAAAGACCTTACATGAAGCGTGAGTGGTGCTTAGAGGCTATTTTGTCACCAGATTATAAAATGCTTCAATCTGATGGCAGAATACGTTATTATAAATACATAACTGAAGTACGGAAGTTCGTTCGCGTAATTACTTTGGAGGACGGCGAGACTGTGCATAACATATTTTTTGATCGTGGATTTAAGCCAAAGGAACATTGAAAATGAAATTTAATTACGATAAAGAAACCGATTCTTTATACATAGACTTTATAGATGGTCCTGGCTCGGATACTGTAATTGTTACCGATGACATAGTAGCCGATATTGACTCACAGGGTAGGCTAGTCGGTCTTGACATCCAGCATGCCAGCAAACAATCCGATCTTAGCAATTTTATAGTTGATGGGTTAAACCCTATACTGCGTGCAGCGACATAATAGCAAAATATTTGCACACATTACTAAAAAAAGCCCCAGTAGAAATACTGGGGCTTTTTTTTATCTTATCCATTACATGGAGGATTCCATTTCCTTATCAGGTCTGTTTCTTCATTTATTCTAGCTATTTTACTGCCATTATTAACATGAGCATGTATATGTGTAGCTCCCCGACGTATAGCCATATCTATCTTGTGATGATTGTCAAAGCGACCGCTTAAATCTTCTGACTCACCAAAATAGAGTGGAGTCCAATAGCCAGAAGATGTCTCTTTAGAAAAACAGTAATTACCAGATTTTGCGTTAAAAGAAGTATTAATAGGGTAAATCCAATATTGATATTCTTTACCAGATTGACCAGTCCATATAATAGTTTTAGTTTCTGTCAGCGTAGACATAGTTATACTCCATAATAAAAAAATTAATAGAGATATGCCCTGACAAAAAATTATACTATTACTAGGTTACTTACCCTGTATCGTTCAAACCGTAGGCTACTCTCAACAAATTCGCGGTCTATAAAACCAAAACACCATTAGTATTGGCTTTCTGTATAGTCTAGTACTATTAGTAGCATATTTTTGAATTAGTGGCAAGTAAGATTATTTATTCAACCATAAACATCCCTCCGATGTCCAACTCGTACCACCACAACAATGAGTTCATTTTTAAAAATTTGATAGATTATACGGTAATCACCAATTCGGTAGCGATATAAGCCAGAGAGGTTGCCAGTAAGCGGCTTGCCAAGATTTAGCGGATCTTTAACTAGGTGCGATTCAATTTTTTTAACGATGCGTATTGCTTCGGTTTTTCCTAGTGAAGATAAATCTTCAAGTGCGTCCTCATCCCATTTTACCGTGTATATCATTTCCGCTTTTCAAGCTCTTTGAGCACTTCTTTTGTGGTGAGCAATTTGCGTTTAGGGCGTGAGATGCGGTCAATAGCAATATACTGGTCAGCAATATCTTCCAGATAGTTGGTGAGAGCTTCCTTAATATAAAAACTTTTGCTGCGCTTGGTAAGCGCGCAAAGATGTTCGAGCTGTATATCAATATTTTCCGGCAGGCGCACCGATGTCATATATAAATTCCTTATGTGTTACATTTAGTACATTGTAATACAATTAATACGGAAATGCAACCTTATGCTTGACATACGTATTTAATACGTATAATATACGTATATGCAGAAAAAACTAACAATAACCGTGGATTCTAAAGTTTATGAGGGCTTACATGCTGTCATAGGGCGGGGGAATATAAGCCAGTTCCTGGAGCGTTTAGCGCGTCCTTATGTACTGAACAAAGAACTTGCTGCCAGCTATCGTGATATGGCGAATGATTCAGCGCGCGAAGCTGAAGCTAGCGAGTGGGTGGAAAACCTGACGCAGGATATTGATGAAACGCGGTGAAGTCTGGTGGGTTTCGTTTGATCCATCACTCGGCGGAGAAATAGGTAAAACCCGTCCCGCAGTTATAGTAAGTAATAATGCTTCCAATAATGCTCTCAACCGAATTCAGGTTATCCCATTTACCAGTAATATCAGCAAAATTTATCCATGTGAGGCATTAGTTACTGTAAAAGGTAAATCCAGCAAAGCTTGTGCTGACCAGATTGCGACAGTAAGCAAGCAGCGTCTTAAAGAAAAAATTGGTCAGTTGAATGAATCGGATATGGAAGCAGTAGAGCTTGCTATAAATATACAGCTTGGATTGTAATATACTCTTCTCATTTCAAGAATTGGCGTTGTTAACCTTCGACTCGTGTAGTTTTTCTACACTTCGTCTCGGTTGTCTAGCCAATTCTTGAACTGCTTTGAGTATAGTTATTATGTATACATAATAATTATGAAAATCGAGACCGAAAGTCCGATTTTCCGCGCCGCAGGCAGCGTATCTTCAAATAAGAACTGTACAGTTCTTATTTAGAATTACTATAGTTATAGTATTGCACTGCAATATATAATTCCCGAATTCGCACATTATTCTTTATAGATTTTTTACAATCTTGGTGCTATACTGCGCTCGGTAATAACCAACCAGACATGTAGGAGGTGTTATGCGTAATTCTGTCCGGAAAAAACAAGAACAGCCGCTGGCTGTAAATATTCCTGTGATTGCAGCTTCTGCAAATGCCGAAAATAGCGATAGCATTGAAAACATCGTTGAATTCGTAGCGCGTGATCGTTTGATAGCTCAGCAATGTGAGGATGCCTGCCATCTTGCAGGAAATAATAGCTCTCCGGATTTTGATGAGTTTGAAGCAAAATATGGTTTAGGTTGTTTTGCATAACAAAACCCCGCCTTGTTTCCAAAGCGGGGAGTTAGTTAAAAATTATAATTCACTATGAATTTAGTGAACTGGCTTTTTCAACAGTGTCGTATATGTAGTAAGTAACATATACAGACCAGATAAGCCGACCAGTACGCTAATGATGTGGCTGAAAGTGCCAAACAATACGCCGATCAGGTCAACATGTAGCACCGTCACCAGCCCAATGTTAATGGCACCGAATATGACGAGCAACAAAGTGATCTTGTTGAACATATGCTTATTTAACCTCCTCCCATGTGTTGCTGGATTAAAATCTCTTCTAACCCTAAATTTATATTAACACAAATCTCTGTGGATTAAAAGGATAATCTATTGTTTTTCAAAGATATTTTTGCTGCGATGCACAATAAAAATTAGCAAAAAATACGCAAAGAAGCTGTTTATGCGTTTGAATTAGTTAAATATACGCTGTAATCAAGGGTGAGTGCTGCTTTGCAGCATATTTATGCGGTTGATAGTTCTTCATAGATGGAGCAAAGGCAACCAGCCATAATTGGCATGGCAATCGGTATCGGAATTATAAATGCGATAGCTATCATATAGAATAAAGTGATGAGGCATAAATTCATAAAAGATGTTTTTTTCATCCTTCCGAGTAAAGTATATATGGAAGTGATAGTATGTTTTACGCTGTAGTTATAATCCAATATGAACATCGGAATATAAACTATGGTAAGCATGGCGATAACACCGGGAAATATAAAAACTGGCAGCGCACCTATTATTGCGAAGGAAAAGAGAACAGCGGCAAAAGATATTTTTCCAATCACCGGCGCAAGTGTGTGTTCAAGAAAACCTAAATCAGTTTTCTGGCCGCGATAAAGGCGGATGGCAACGGCAAAAAAACAACTCTGTAAAAAAATGAACATAATCCAGCTTGCCATAATGCTTGAAGCCGTATTATGCAATATGCCATCTGCCAGCTTGCCGAACATCCATGATGCAAGCAGTATCGCACCGGCAAAAACCGACATTCCCTGATGCTCCAAAGTAAAACGCCAGCCTTTTTTAAAAGTTTTGAGAAGTGATATATTAGCAGATGCTTCCAGCTCATTGCGGACATCTTCAACAGGATTATTAAAAAACGGCGATAACTCGCTGATACTAAAAGCGGGGACGGCTTCCATCCCAGCTTCCTGATATATCATAGTGTCTGGAACTATTACTCCAGAACGTATGCGTCGCATCATCGTTACCAGATCGTGTGGCCCATCTTTCTGATCGTTTTTGTTTATATAATAATATTGCATATGGACGTTATTATAAGTCTTGAATACTTAAGAAATAGTTTAGCTGCCTTCTTTAGAAGCGGTAAGGATAATATCAGCAAATTCGCTGAGATAAACCGAACCTTTCACAGTCCTCTGGATTATTACGTTGCGCTTATCCTGCTTATCGCGGATACGCTTTATCAATTTCGCATTTTCCAGAGCATCCACCGCGCGGCAAATGGCGGGCTTGGAAATCATCAGCTCTTCCGCCAGTGATTTAATGCTATGTGGCGGTGGCATCAAATATATGTTCAGCAACACGGCAGTCTGGCGAGCCGATAAATCAACAGGCATTGTTTTAAGTGCGGTT
The DNA here is from genome assembly GCA_038043465.1 of Pseudomonadota bacterium. GTDB lineage: Bacteria > Pseudomonadota > Alphaproteobacteria > Rickettsiales > SXRF01 > SXRF01. Next base: position 101,102 of record JBBTBX010000009.1, on the reverse strand, counting down.
GAAGTCACGCCATGCCAGAATGATAATGCGCGGATTGTTTTTGATGAGCCGATTTTTTCTTCCTTAGCGCGTACCGACATAATTTTCCTTTATCAGTTTATATAATGCACGAATTGCCATCGCTTCGCCACCTTGCGGACGACCTGCTTTGTTTTGCAGATTCCATGCCATCATGTCAACATGAATCCATGATTTTGTTTTACTTACAAATTCCTGGAGGAATAAAGCTGCAGTTATTGCACCTGCGAAACTGCTATCCGGATCATTGCTTAGGTCAGCGTTTGGCGTATCAAGTTGGCTGCGATAGGCTTTCCATAGTGGTAAACGCCAGAGAGGGTCGTGTTCATTTTCGCTTATTTCAGAGAGTTTATTTGCGAGTTTATTATCGGCAGTAAAAAATGCTGGAATTTCTGTTCCGAGTGCCACGCGTGCAGCTCCCGTAAGTGTCGCGCAATCAATTATAAGGTCAGGTGTTTCGCTATCAGCTTCAAACAGCGCGTCGCAAAGTATCAGCCGACCTTCCGCATCAGTATTACCAATCTCAACATTTATGCCCTTGCGTGTTGGCACAATATCCAGCGGGCGCATAGCGTTGCCTGATACCGCATTTTCCACAATCGGCAGCAGAATGCGCAGTTGCACGGGTAGTTTTGTATCAAGTATAACTTTGGCAAGTGCGAGGACGTTAGCTGCTCCGCCCATATCTTTTTTCATTATTTTCATTCCGCCTGCGGATTTAATATCAAGACCACCAGAATCAAAAGTTACACCTTTGCCGACCAATGTAATTTTTGGTGCGTTCTTCAGGGGAAAGCGAATATCAACAAGACGTGGAGAAACATTTGCTGCTTTGCCTACAGCGTAAATCATCGGGTAATTAGCTTTGAGCAATTCTTCACCCCTTATCACGCCCGCCTTTGCTTGCGCCGATTTCGCCCAGTTTACAGCTTCGTTGGCAAGTGCTGCCGGATTCATATCATTGGCGGGAGTGTTTATTAAATCTCGCGCCCAGCAGATTGCTTCAAAGAATGATTTTGTAAGCGGAACGTCACAATTTTTTGGTGCAACAAGCTCCGGAAATTTTTTGTCACTGTTTTTATAGCGAGTGAATTCATAAGTGGCGAGCGACCAGCCCAGTGCTAGATTAGTTGCTTCTTCTTTATCAAAAGAACTTTCCAGATGATAAATACCAGCGGGAATTTTGGTTGGTAAAAAGGCAATGCTCCAGATATTCAGTGGAGTTTCCACACCAGCAATGATGCTGCACAGTGAACCATCTTTGTTGGGAACTAGCATGTAGCTCTCTGGTTTGGCATTAAAGCCATTATCAGTTATCCATTTTTGCAATATCTTAGGTTGCTTTCTTTTCCACGCCGGAAAATTTTCTTTGGTGAACCAATAAATTGGCGTGCTGGCGACTTTGGACTTGGCTATAATGGGGAATATGTGGGTCATGTTATTTAATCCTCAAGAATATTGGCAAGGTCACGATAGCCACTTAATATCCGCAAAATTTGTAGTGGGCTAGTATTTTCGGCATAAATAATCTGGTAACTATATAAGTTCCAGAAACGAACAGGTTTGTTGGTTATATCGCTGCGCTTATGCCCGATATTGGGATTTTTGGCGAGCAGTGCAAATGTTTTGCTAAACTCAATTCGTACCTGCTTTGCTGCGGATAAATTACCTTCAGCTATATAACTCAAAATATCTTCATAATCATCCTGAGCTAAGTCAGAAAGTTTAAAAATTTCAGTCATGATGACTTTCAATAGATTTAAATAGCTTATCTATACGCGCCTTTGATTCCTCTGCCGAAACCACATCTCCACGCTCAACCTGATCCAACCCAAGCTGTATTTCCTGGTTTAGTTTGCGGATTCGGATTTGGCGAAGTTCGTCACGCTCTGCAAGCAGGCGCAGGGCATCATTAACCATTTCGCCAGCCGAGCAATATTCCCCAGCTTCAATCTTGGAATTTACAAATTGTTCAAATTCCGGTGAAATCGATATGTTCATATTGCCCTCCATTTATACTTTTAGACTAGCAAAAGAATGTTGATATTTCAATGAGTTTATTGGAATGCTGCACATAAGATTAAGCTATCTTTGTTTGCCACTATCTTCTTCTTTCTCAATTCTGCTGACATGACCACCGCCTTGCTTTTCGCTAAATTTCTTTATTATCTCACTCGTCGGTAATCTCATATGCTCTGGTAGTTCATCTAATTTCTGTTCGTGAGGAGTGGGGCTTTTATCGGAAGTGCCATTATCTTTTTTGTCACCTGCAAGGAAAGGAACGGCAGCACCGGCGATAAGCACTGGCGTAAGTGCAGTGGCAACCGCTACTGCAGATAATGGGTTTGTTTCTTTTCCTCGCAAATTTATTTGAGGTGCGGATTTTTGGGTGAAATCAACTGTTACCAGATTTCCATCACGATTTTTAATATTGTCTGACATATTTTCTCCTTAAACATCCAGCTCATCAATCACCACCCGGTCGCGGGTTTGTTCCTGAATGAAGGTAAAGCGGTGTTCGGGTTTGCGTCCCATCAGCTGTTCAACGCGCTCGGAAGTGCGTTCGCTATCATCACTATCAATCAGGACTTTCAACAATATCCGGTTTTCCGGATTCATGGTGGTTTCTTTAAGCTGCGGCGGAGTCATTTCTCCTAGACCTTTAAAACGACCAACCTCGACTTTGGCATTACCTTTGGCGTGTTTGGCGATTATCTGGGTTTTCTCTTTTTCATCCTGCGCGTAGTAAGTCTGGTTACTGATGGTGATGCGGAACAGAGGAGGGCGGGCAAGGAATAAATGTCCACCAGAAATCAGGCTCGGCATTTCCTGATAGAAAAAGGTCATGAGCAGCGAAGCTATATGCGCGCCGTCCACGTCAGCATCGGTCATGATAATTACTTTTTCATAGCGCAGCGCGTCGGGCGTGTAATGCGAACCACTGCCACAACCAAGAGCTAGAACGAGATCAGAAAGTTCCTGATTGGCCTTGATTTTATCAAGTGATGCGCTGGCGACATTCAGGATTTTTCCGCGTAGCGGTAAAATCGCCTGAGTTTCACGGTTTCTTGCTTGTTTCGCGCTGCCACCTGCTGAGTCACCTTCCACAATGAAAATCTCGGTGCCTTTATTGGTGGAGCGCGAGCAGTCAGCTAGTTTTCCCGGAAGGCGCAGGCGGGTGGTCACAGCTTTGCGGCTGACTTCTTTTTCCGATTTACGGCGCAGGCGTTCTTCCAAACGTTGGATGATTACATTCATTAATTTGGTACTATTTTCCGTGTCACCACTTAGGTAATGATCAAAATGGTCACGCATGGCGTTTTCCACCAGCCGCGCTGCTTCCGCGCTCACCAGGCGGTTTTTGGTTTGCCCCTGGAACTGTGGGTCACGGATGAATAGCGACAGCACAATCACCGCCCCACCTAAAATATCTTCACCCTGTGCCTGTGTAATTTTTTTATTATTGGTAAGCTCGCCATAAGCGCGGATACCTTTATTGATAGCAGAGCGCAGTCCCGTTTCGTGGGTTCCGCCATCAGGTGTTGGAATTGTATTACAATAAGTGCTTATATATGATTCTTCATCCGCCGGCCAATCAACCGCCCATTCGATGCGTCCCATTTTTCCGGCAAGTTCTGCTTCTCCGAAAAATGGTTGCGAGGTTACGGTTGCGCGGCCTTCCAATTGTTGACTGAGAAAATCACGCAGACCATTCGGGAAATGGATAGTATCTTCCGTTGGTATTTCGCTGCCTTCAGGCAGCAGGGACTTATCACATTTCCAGCGTATCTTAACCCCACGGAACAGATAGGCTTTGGAGCGTGCCAGTTTATATAGTTTTTCCGGGCGGAATTTAGCCTTGCCAAAAATCTGGGTGTCAGGACGAAAGGCAACCGTTGTTCCCCGTCCTTTCGGATCATCACCAATTTTCATGAGCTTGCTGGTCGGTTCCCCACGCGAATATGACTGGCGATAGACGGTTTTACTCCGCACCACCTCCACTTCCATATAGTCGGAAAGGGCATTCACCACCGAAATACCAACACCATGCAGCCCGCCTGATGTATCATACACCTTGCCACCGAACTTCCCGCCGGAATGGAGCATGGTCATAATAACTTCCATCGCCGATTTTTTCGGGAATTTAGGATGCGGGTCAATTGGAATCCCGCGCCCATTATCGCGCACTATTATTATATTATCCGGCTTAACCTCAAACTCTATGGAATCGGCAAACCCTGCCACTGCTTCGTCCATAGCATTATCAAAAATCTCATTGACGAGATGGTGCATGGCGGTTTCATCGGTTCCGCCTATATACATCCCCGGGCGACGGCGCACCGGCTCAAGCCCTTCCAATACCTCGATATCTTCGGCGGTATAGGAAGAATTTATGTTATTGTTTTTGGATGTAAATAGATCGGACATATGTGAGATGACTGGATGAATATATTATAAGATGACCAGATTACTAAAGGATTTGGCGGTTAAGTAAACTTTTTTCTTTATAGCCGGCTTGCCGTATAACTATCCATATTGCGGCATAGGAAACAATCATTATAGCACAACCTTATGGATTATTTACTGAAGATCAGGGCGGTATATCAAGATACAAGACAGGCTGCTGCTTGCTAGATCATATTTTGCTGTAACATTATCATTGCTCGTCGGGCAGGAAGATGATCTATCAGTCGTAACTTTACCTGATATAACCAGTCCATCATCAATTTTAGCATCAATGTAGTAAACATCAGCTGGTGATATTATAGGGGTGTTTGATATATAATTAGAAGTTGCTGCGCCAAAGATATAAATATCTTTTTTATGCGTAGTGTTAAAATAATCAACTGCCCCTGCGGGATCTTCAATCCATCCAGAATATCCGCCACTAACAAAGGCTTTTGATGTTGGAACATTTGCATTAAGGGTGCTTACGCATTTACCACCACAAGACCCAGCTTCAGACATGCCGGTAAATATTCCGGAAATTAATCCTGCTTGTGCTAGTTGTTGCCAATAACGATACCATTCATTGCCTTCAAAGTCATTCCATCCATCACCAGTACCTATGAAGCCATCGCCGTCACCATCGCATGTGCCTGTGTAGCTATTGCCATCAGGGCAACCATTGCTATTAACTCCAAAGAATTGGGTGGCGTTGGAGCAATCGCCAGACAAGCAATTATATTTTAACATAAAAGTGTTTGTTGCAGTTTCAAAATTTACCAGTTCTGACGCTACTGAGCGTAGTCTGGCACTATTAATCATATTCTGTCCGACTAGAATGGCACCGATAATTAGCCCTATGATAACTAAGGTTATGGACAGTTCAATTAGAGTAAACCCCCTAATATTAGGCATGGAAAATTCGGAATTGGTCTCTCTCTCTCTCTCTCTCTCTCTCTCTTTGCCTAAGTTATTCAGTAGATTTTTTGGCATAAGTATTTAGGACATAAACTGAAATAATTTATATATTAAGATGACTAGATTACTAAAGGATTTGGCAGTTAAGTAAACTCTTTTCTTCAGTTATCTAATCATCCAATTACCCCTCATCCATATTGCAGTGCAGCACAAAAATCTTGATTAAACTCTTGCAAAACAGGTTGTTTTTCTGCTTTATACCGGTTTATTATCATATATAATTCATATTATATTTTTTGGAGTTTTCATGTCTAAAGCGGCAAAAACAGTGGTGAGTGAAATAAGCAGCGTGAACAAACCAGTATCTAAAGAACTCCTGCTTTCCTTATATCGTGAAATGTTGATGATTCGCCGCTTTGAAGAAAAAGCTGGTCAGCTTTATGGTATGGGGCTTATCGGCGGTTTCTGCCATTTATATATCGGGCAGGAAGCAGTGGTGGTTGGCATGCAAAGCTGCATCACCCCAAATGATGCGGTGATAACCAGCTACCGCGATCATGGTCATATGCTCGCTTGCGGTATGGATCCGAAAGGAATTATGGCGGAGCTTACTGGCCGCATTGATGGTTTTTCCAAAGGCAAGGGTGGCTCGATGCACATGTTCTCCACCGAGAAGCATTTTTATGGCGGGCATGGAATCGTTGGCGCGCAAGTGCCGCTGGGAACGGGCATAGCTTTCGCTCATAAATACCGCGAGAATGGAAATTTGAGCCTCGTATATTTTGGTGATGGTTCGGTCAATCAAGGGCAGGTTTATGAAGCGTTCAACATGGCAAGCCTGTGGAAACTGCCAGTAATTTACATTATTGAGAATAACGAATATGCGATGGGTACTTCCACCAAACGCAGCCACGCCACTACTGAGCTTTATAAACGTGGCGAAGGTTTTGGTATTATTGGCAGGCAGGTTAATGGTATGGATGTGGTAGCAGTGCGTGAAGCTGGTCAGGAAGCAGTTGCACATGTTCGCGCCGGCAAAGGTCCATTCCTGCTTGAAATGAAAACCTACCGCTATCGTGGTCATTCAATGTCTGATCCGGCAAAATATCGCAGCAAAGAAGAAGTCGAAGATTACAAGGAGCACCACGACCCGATTGAAGGTTTGAAAACGCGCCTGATTAAAGACAAATATGCCAGTGAAGATTCTCTGAAAGAAATCGATAAGGAAATAAAAGCAATTGTAGCAGAAGCCGCCGATTTTGCCCAGAAATCCCCAGTGCCTCCTGAATCGGAATTATGGACGGATGTTTTGGTTTAGTTATGAAAATAACCTTTCCCCTTGTTGTCTTGGTATTTCTCAGCGGCTGCTGGTGCGGTATTGAGGAGAAAGACACCTCTAATGTTTCTGATTATTTTTCCGGTTGCTGGAGTAAATTAAAAAATGAAAAAACGCAAGATTCTAATCGTAGCTCTGACAATTGACAGGTACGTACGTACGTGATATGGTAGTTATATGAAAAATGAGATTACAGTTACTGAGCTACGCAGCAATATCTATGCGATTATTGATGAAGTAATCCGCACTGGTGAGCCTGTTTCAGTGCGTAGAAATAAACAGCTTATCACTATTACTCCACCTAAAAAATCTGCAAAAAAGAAGAAAAAAATCATCAATGATTTTTCAAAAATAGTGCCATTAAAAGATTGCTTGGTGGAGGATTCTGAGTTTTACCGTTCAATCGATTGGGAGAGCTTGATTGGACCATGGAATCGTGATGGCAAATATGAATGATGCTATTTTCATTGATACCAATATTATATTGTGGTTGGTTAAGGGAAATTTTAAAAAACTTAGTTCCGTAGCTAAAAAAACTATTCTTGAAAACGAAGTTTTGTATTCTCCAATGGTCTGTTTGGAGTTGGGTTATCTTTATGAGATAGGCAAAACCCGTTATGATGCGGAGCATTTTCTGGATGTTTTGCGAGGAAAAATAGAGATAGCAGAATCGCGAAGTAATTTTGCGGATGTTTGCAGAGAGGCTATTAAAATAGGTTGGACAAGAGACACTTTTGATCGCCTGATAGTTGCAGAAGCTACACTGCGCAAAGGAAAATTGGTAACTGGCGATGAAAAAATTTTGAAACATTACAAACGTGCGGTATGGTAAAATACGAGAGGAAAAATATATGGGACAGCAGACAGTAAGAGTAGCGCTTCGTGATGCGATGGCGGAAGAAATGCGCCGTGATAAAGAAGTTTTCGTGATGGGCGAGGAAGTTGCCGAGTATCAGGGGGCGTATAAAGTAACTGAGGGCTTGCTTGCGGAGTTTGGAGCGCGGCGGGTGGTTGACACGCCGATAACCGAGCATGGATTCGCTGGTCTTGGTGTTGGTGCTGCCATGATGGGGTTGAAACCGGTTGTTGAATTCATGACTTTCAATTTTGCCATGCAGGCGATGGATCATATAATTAATTCGGCGGCAAAAACCAACTATATGTCGGGTGGGCAGATTCGTTGTCCGATTGTGTTTCGTGGGCCAAACGGCGCAGCATCACGGGTAGGCGCGCAACATTCACAGTGCTACGCTAGTTGGTACGCACATATTCCGGGTCTTAAAGTAGTTGCACCGTGGGACGCAGCATCGGCAAAAGCTTTGCTCAAAGCGGCAATCCGCGATCCAAATCCTGTTATATTCCTAGAAAATGAAATGCTCTATGGGCAGAATTTTGATGTTCCTGAAGGTGACGATATTACGCTGGAAATTGGTAAAGCCGCCGTGGTGCGTGAAGGCACGGATGTTACCATTGTTGCATTTTCCATTATGGTGGGAAAAGCTTTGGAAGCTGCGGAGGCGTTGGCACAGGAAGGTATATCGGCAGAGGTTATTGACCTGCGAACCATCCGCCCGCTGGACACTGAAACCATAATCGAATCGGTTAAGAAAACCAGCCGTTGTGTAAGTGTGGAAGAGGGATGGCCGGCAGCAGGCATTGGCTCGGAAATAGCAGCGGTGATTATGGAGCATGCTTTTGATTATCTTGATGCGCCAGTAAAACGTGTGGCGGGTGTTGATGTCCCGCTTCCTTATGCGGCAAATCTTGAAAAACTTGCACTGCCGCAAGCCAGCCACATCATTGAGGCGGTAAAAGAAGTTTGCGCGCGTGAAATTTAAAATTTTGGAGGTTTGATTATGAATCTGGCTGAGCTTCGTACTAAAAAACCTGAAATTATAAAAATTGCTGATGAATACGGTGTGAGTGATATTCGTGTTTTTGGCTCAGTTGCACGTGGTGATGAGGGCGATAATTCTGATATTGATCTTATGATAAAAATGAAAGATGGCTCTATTTTTGAATTTTTAGAGTTTAAAAATAAGGTTGAGAATTTGCTTCATACTAAGGTTGATATGGTGGAAATAGACATTGTTAGAAACCCGCTTCGTAAGCGTTACATGCTTGATGGTGCTGTTCCATTATGAGTAAAAATAATATTAAAAATCCAGATGTATATATTTGGGATATGCTTTTTGAAATTGGGCATATTGAGAAGTTTATGCAACGTGGTGATTTGCATGATGAAATGGTGGGACATGCCGTGCTTCGTGCTTTTACGGTACTTGGGGAAGCCTGTAAACGAATAGGCGATGATGTGAAACAAAAAAACCAGCATATACCATGGCAAAAAATCATTGGAATTCGGAATATATTAAGCCATGAGTATGAAGAAATAAATTTGCAGAGAATTGGAAAAATAATAACTGATGATTTGCCAACATTAAAAATTGAGTTATTACTTCTTTATAAAACACTTACAGGAGATGATTATTATGAAGCTTAAATATATTTTAGCATTTATTATTGGCATATTTTTTTCAACACCTGTTTTGGCTGACAAAGTGATATCTAGTATCGTTCCGTCAAAGTGTGGTTTGCAGGAACAGGTTAGTGTTTCTATAAGCTTTAACTTAGCCGCAGAAAATTTTGTGCAGGCGAAAACTAAATATGATGAAAAAATGCAATCTATTTATGATTATGCTAAAAAACAGGAGATGAAGAAATTTGAATTGCAGTCGATGAGTTATAATATTAACAATAATTACAATAATAACGTCCAGAATTATCAAATGAACGGAGGTGTTAATTATCAAGTTGGAAATTCTGATGAGGCAATAAAATTTGCCGAATTCCTGACCCAGCAAAAATTTAACGTATCGGTAAATGGTAGCAGCTATAAAAATGGTAATTGTTTAAATGCTATGGGTGGTCAAGATTGAATTATGAATCTCTCTGAACTCCGTGCCAAAAAACCTGAAATTATAAAAATAGCTTCCCAGTATGGTGTGCGCGAGATAAAGGTGTTTGGCTCAATTGCACGCGGCGATGAAAATGAAAATTCTGATATTGACTTGCTAATAGATAACTTTAATGGGACATTTTTTGGTTTCGCATCTTTAAAAGCGGAATTGGAAGATGCTATAGGGAAAAAAATTGATTTATTCAAGCCAAATAACATAAGGCATCCTCTGGTTCGTGAATCTATTTTCCGCGATTTAGTGCCTTTATGAAAAAAAGTGAATTATATGATATCGTATATATAGATCATGTACTCGATTATATTGTAATTGTAGAAAAAATTTTGCTTTGTGGTAATAGGGATTTTATAACTGAACTTGCAATAGTAAGGGCAATGGAAGTTATCGGAGAAGCGGCTAATAATGTTTCTAAAGAACTGAAAATACGACATAGTGATGTGCCATGGCGGCAAATTGTTGATATGAGAAACATGCTAATTCACGGGTATTTTGAAGTGGATATGAAAGAAGTTTGGAGTGCTTGCGAAAAAGATATACCTTTGCTAAAAGAACAAATAATTAAAATTAAGGAAGAACTGAAAGATGCCAATTGAAATTTTAATGCCTGCGCTTTCGCCAACCATGACTGAGGGTAACCTTGCCAAATGGACAGTAAAAGAAGGTGATAAGATAAAGTCAGGTCAGGTTATTGCTGAGATTGAAACCGATAAGGCGACTATGGAAGTCGAGGCGGTTGACGAGGGTATCGTTGGAAAAATCATGGTTGCTTCTGGCACGGAGGGCGTGAAAGTAAATGAGCTTATCGCCCTGCTGCTTGAAGATGGTGAAGATAAGAAAGTCTTGGATGGCTATAAAGCTAAGGGTTCAAGTGTCGGAAGTCAGGATTCAGGGAAGAAAGAAGAAAAAAAACCTGAAACTGTTTCTGTTTCTACCTCTGAATCCAGAATCCAGAATCCTGCTCTCTCATCAGGGGATCGCCTGAAGGCAAGCCCGCTTGCCAAGCGCGTCGCCTCTAACGAATCAATTGATTTGCGGATGGTGGCTGGCACAGGGCCGCATGGCCGCATTGTAAAAGATGATGTGCTGAAAGCCGTCGCTTCTGGCGGAACTGGTGGCAAGGGCAGGGTGCTGCGTAACCCAACTGAATTCACCAAAATCCCTAATAACAATATGCGTAAAGTAATTGCCCGCCGTCTGACGGAATCTAAGCAGACTGTGCCGCATTTCTATCTCACCATTGATTGTGAATTGGACAGGCTTCTGGAAGTTCGCAAGGAAATTAATTTTGATGCGGAAGCGGTGGCAGGCAAAGACAAAAAACCAGCTTACAAACTTTCTGTGAATGATTTTATCATTAAGGCAACTGCTCTGGCACTGAAAAAAGTTCCAACCGCCAATGCTTCATGGAGCGATGAAGCTACTTTGCAATATAACAATGTGGATATTTCGGTAGCGGTGGCGATTGATGGTGGGCTTATTACTCCGATTGTAAAAAATGCTGACCAAAAAAGCGTGGTGACTATTTCAAACGAAATGAAAGACCTCGCTGCTCGCGCTAAAACTGGCAAGCTTGCGCCTGAGGAATTCCAGGGCGGTGGTTTCAGCATTTCCAACCTCGGCATGTTCGGTGTTAAGCAATTTGCGGCGATTGTAAACCCGCCACAAGGCTGTATTCTTGCCGTTGGTGCAGGTGAAGAACGGGCAGTGGTACGCCATGGTAAAATAGAAATCCGCAATATCGTAGATTTAACATTATCAGTGGATCACCGTGTGGTAGACGGTGCAGTCGGCGCACAGTTCTTGCAAGCCCTGAAACATTATATCGAAAGCCCAAGCCTGATGTTGTTGTAATTTCAATTACTCGCAAAAGCGGGGATCTTAAGAGATAAAAACCATGACACTCCTTAACGAATTACGCAAAAACCGAGAGAAAATTCTGGCACTTGCCACGGAATGTGGGCTTACGGATGTGCGGGTGTTTGGCTCGGTAGCGCGAGGGCAGGAGCGAGTGGATAGTGATATTGATATTTTGGTGAACAGGATTAAAGGTGTAAATATGGGGCTGGCAACTTATGGTTTCCCAGCTGCCTTGGAGGAAATGTTCCACCGTAAAATAGATTTCGTGGTCGAACCAACTTTACATTGGGTAATTAAAGATGCTGTCCTTAAAGAGGCAAAACCTATATGAAAGATGAAAGACTTTATTTGCAACATATTATAGAATCTTATGAGTATATCAAAGAGTATATTGCCTTTGGAAAAGAGGATTTTCTTAAAAGTCATTTGCTTCAAAATGCAACTATTAAAGTTTTGGCGAATATAACTGAATCTGCTAGTAATTTAAAGGAAGAGACAAGATTAGAATATACACAAATTCCTTGGGCAACTGTAAAGTCCTTTCGTAATGTTTTGGTGCATGATTATCTGGGTGATTTAGAATATGAAGAAGTTTGGCAAATAATTAATGAAAGCTTGCCAGATTTAGTTGATGTTGCAAGAAAAATATTAAAGGAAAAATATGAAACAGAAATTTAATTTTTGGGTGTTATTGTTCGCAGTTTTATCTTGCTCTTTCACAGCCTCCGCCCGTGAGCTTGCTCCTACGATGTTGAAGGCTGGAGCACCGGATGTTGGCTCTGCGATTCAGGATTGGAAAAGCGCGGTAGAAGGGCGTGATGTTGAGGCAATTGCTGCTTTATATGATAAAAACGCGATAATGATTTCCACTTTTGTGCAAAATCCGCTTACCACTAATAAAGCATTGACGGGATATTATAAAAAAGTGGTTTCTAATCCTGATGTGCGTGTGGAAATAGAAGAAGAGCATCCGCGCAGGTTTGGAGATATGGCGGTAAATACTGGAAAATATACTTTGAGCTATACGCAGGAAGGCGAGGAGGTGGCTGTGCCTGCGCGTTTTTCGTTTACTTATCAGTTGCAGGGGAAAAAATGGATGATTGTTGATCATCATTCTTCCGCTGTTCCCATGCCACAAAACATAAGATAGTAGGTTTATTATGAGTAAAAATATTGGGCGTGGGTTGTTACGAGTTTGGGTGCTTATCAGCGTGTTATGGATAGGTGGAATGGGCTGGTATCAGTATCAGGAAGCTAATAAAGTTGAAAAGAATGGCATAACCATTTCTTTGTCTAAAGATTCTGAGTTGCGTATTGACGAAAATGGCATTTCCCAGAGTGACGGCAAAGATAAAGAAGAATTGCAAATGAAACGTATTGGCATGGTGTTATTACCGCCCATTTTACTGCTGGCATTATTTCCAGTAGGGTGCTGGCTGGTGCGCGGGTTCAAAGCTAAATAAAATACAAAAAATAAAAAAGGAAAAAATATGACGGAACAGCAGAGTTTTGATCTTGTGGTTATTGGTGGTGGGCCTGGTGGGTATGTGGCGGCAATTCGTGCAGCGCAACTAGGCATTAAAACCGCGTTGGTGGAAGCTAACCACATGGGCGGAATCTGTCTGAATTGGGGCTGTATTCCAACCAAGGCTTTGCTGCGTTCCAGCGAAATTTATCATTTGTTACACAATCTCGATGCTTTTGGTTTAAGTGCTAAAGACATAAAATTTGATCTGGCAAAAATTGTTGCCCGTTCGCGCGCGGTTTCTGGGCAGCTTTCCAAAGGCGTTTCTGGACTTATGAAAAAAAATAAAATAACCGTTATTGATGGTTACGGAAAACTAGCTGGCAAAGGCAAGGTTTCCGTGGAGAAAGACGGCAAAAAAATCAGCGAAATATCTTATAAAAATGTGATTCTGGCAACTGGCGCGCGGGCGCGGGCTTTGCCAAATCTTGAGCCAGACGGCAAGCTGGTATGGACATATCGGGAAGCCATGCTGCCAGACATAATGCCAAAATCATTATTGGTGGTGGGAAGCGGTGCTATTGGCATCGAGTTTGCAAGTTTTTATCGCACGCTGGGAGCAGAAGTAACAGTAGTTGAGGTTATGGATAGAATTCTTCCAGTAGAGGATGAAGAAATTTCTAAACTGGCGCAGAAAGCTTTTGAAAAACAAGGCATGAAAATTCACACGACAACAACTGTGAAATCACTGAAAAAAGGCAAAAATAATGTGACTGCCACACTCGAAGCTGGTGGAAAATCCAGCGAAATCACCGTTGACCGCGTGATACTGGCGGTGGGCATTGTCGGTAATGTGGAAAATCTTGGCTTTGAAGGCACTAAGGTTAAAGTAGAAAAAACTCATGTCGTAACTAATCAATGGGGCGCAACTGACGAGCCGAATGTTTATGCGATTGGTGATTTAACTGGCGCGCCGTGGCTTGCGCATAAAGCCAGCCATGAGGGCGTAATCTGCGTAGAAAAAATCGCGGGCGTAAAAGATGTACACCCGATGAAAACCGCTAATATCCCAGGATGCACCTATGCCAACCCACAGGTGGCAAGCGTGGGGCTGACTGAAAAAGCCGCTAAGGAAAAAGGTTATAATGTGAAAGTCGGGCGTTTTCAATTCATGGGTAATGGCAAGGCGATTGCACTTGGCGAACCAGAAGGGTTAGTAAAAACCATATTTGATGCGAAAACTGGTGAGCTGCTCGGCGCGCATATGATCGGCGCGGAAGTAACCGAGATGATTCAGGGTTATGTTATCGCCAAAACTGGTGAGCTTACCGAAGCTGATTTGATGCACACTATTTTCCCGCATCCGACTCTTTCAGAAATGATGCACGAATCGACACTGGACGCGTTTGGTAAAGTAGTTCATATGTAGTATAATCGTGGTTATCGTGGTAGGCGTGATGGACGTGATAGTCGTAAATGATTGGTATTGATAAATTACTTCGCCACGCCCACCACGATTATCACGCCTACCACGCCCACTTGGAGATTATATATGCAGAAATTAAACAACAGAGCTTTCACCCTCCTCGAACTCAGCATTGTCCTAGTTATTATTTCTGTAGTCATGGGTGGGGCGATGGTGCTTTTCAACCATTCGATTGATTTGAAGCAAATCAAAGAAACACAAGTTAAGATGGCAGCCATTCAGAAGGCTTTGCTGGATTACCGGCAGGCATTTAACCGCATTCCCTGCCCAGCGGATGCGACTCAGCTTATGGATGCTACTTCCAGCAATAATTTTGGTATAGAGGCTGCAAATAACGGGACTTGTACAGGCGGGACTCCAGCGGCGAATTTCTCAATGGCAGCCAGCACTTTTACCGGTAATACAACCAATACTTCAGCAATAGTGACCAGCGTTAGCTCAACAACAGGTCTTTCCGTTGGAACGCTGGTTTCAGGCACTGGCATTCCCGCTGGTGCGTATATTGCCAGTATTGACAGCTCAACCCAGATTACTCTTGATAAACCAGCAACCGCAACTAATTCTGGTATTACCATAAGCCGTTATAGCGTTGCAGGAGGAATGGTTCCAACTAAGACTCTCGGGCTTCCGGATGATTATGCCATTGATGGTTGGGGAAGACGCATAATGTATATGGTGGATGTTAATATGACTGCTGCATCCGGAGCAGTTAATATTCCAGTCAGCGACAGTTCAACTGCCAGGATTACGGTAAATGATGCAACCGGCGCGGCGAAAACAACTTCTGGAGTTTATTTGCTACTGAGTTTTGGCAAAAACGGACATGGCGGATATAACCGTGGCGGCAGTAGCACCAGACTCGCAAATTACATAAGTGCCGACAGTGCTGAACTTACCAATTGCCATTGCGATTCCAGTGGGGCAGCAACCGCATTTTCTGTAACATTCGTTCAGAAACCGGCTACAATAACCGCTTTTGACGATTTAGTAGTATATGGCACACGTGCAGATCTACGTTCCCTTAATGAGTAAGTTCTGATGACTATTAATACCGATAATAGTGGTAGTCATGATCATGACGTTTATGCCGGTGGTGTTTTTTGCGCTTGCACTCCCGTCTGTGTTCACGGTCATCATCATAATACCAGTAATTATGTTCGTAGTTATAGCTAGGGTAAGCAGAAGCGTAATATGCCGGATAACTTCTTACATATACTGGTCTTGGCGCAACATATACCGGAGCCGGAGTAGCATATATCGGAGCTGGAGCAAAGAAATTCAGGCTGAAGCCGGAAGCACTAGCAGTTTCGCTGCCAAGCGTTAGTATTGCCATACTTAGTAAAATCACCTTTTTCATATAAATCCTCTTTCAGAAATTATTGATTAACTGAGGTCATGATAACAGGGTTATATTACGTCCATATTAAGCTCACATTACAGATAATTCATCTACAGTAAATTTTAAATATGCAGATGACCGCCATACCCGCTTATAGCAGAATTTTCATGTGCTATAAAATTTTGTGGCGCAGTTTCGCGCTCAGAAAATTTAACAGGAGATTGAATATATTGTCCAAAGGGGATCACGCTTTCCTTATTATCAGTCTTTATCTGGAGAAAGAATTTGGTGAAGCCATTTTTTTCCGGTGTTACATGAAAATGTAATTCACCATTATCATGCCTGCTGGTATTTAAAGGATGGCAGTGAATAAGATTTTCACCGTCCTTGCTGAAACCCACCAGATGTGCATATGCTCCCATTACCTGCTGGAGTTTTACCAGCTCTCCAGATTTCTTAGTAATGTTTATTTTCAGGTTGGATGCAATACCAGCGGTAAGTGGTGGGTCAGATTCAATAGTAATGTTACTGTTATCAGTTATCACCGAGTTAGTGTGCTGGATAATTGTTGGCATTTTATGGTTTTGCTCGGAAGCCAGTTTGTTTTTTATGACAGAATTTGAAGCGTTATTATTCAGTTTGAAATCACACCATAGATTATATTCCCCATGGCATTTCGGAGTGAAGTTAAGCACAAACAGACCGCTATCCTTGTCATATTCAGGATGAATATGCTGGTAATCGGTAAGGGAGCTGTCAACCAGCATGACATGTAGCTTCTTAGTATATATTTCCGCCAGATCATCAGGAGTCATGGCTTTCCCACTATCATCACTGATGCGGATTTTTATCTGACATTCCTTACCACGCTCTATCGCCTTTTTGTCGATAATCTCAACATTCATTTTCTTTTCTTCTATAGCTTCCGTGCTTTTATCCAAATATATGGATCCGGCGACAGAAAGAGCAGCACCTCCACAGGTTATGAGATGGGTGAGAGCACTGCCGATGCCTGCTCCAGCTGCTGCCATACCTGTTCCTCCGATTGAACCTATGACGGTTGCCATTGAAGTTAAGGCACTGCTGGCGATACCGGCTCCGGCAAATGCTGCAAGATAGGAAAGTCCTACGCTTATCCCAGTGAGGATGCTGGGCAGGGCTATGAGTATGGAGGTAGTGAGGGCGGCATATTTTATAGCTTTTTCCCATTTTAAATCGCTGGGTTTATGGTGTCTTTTACCAAAATAATTACCAAGAAGAATGCCGCCAATGCCAATTATGCCGGAAGTTGCGGTAGTAACCATTCCACCGGCGGAAAGAGTCTCGCCAACCAGTGGGATCATGTTAAGCAGGCTGTTTGCTGCGCCAGCAAGACCGGAGCCAAGACCATGCTGGTGTAAATTACCCATTATTTCCGGGACGGTAGCAGAGCTTATGCCCAGCGCATCACCGATATAAGGGGAAACGATAAGGGCGGATGTAGCAAGACCACCAGCTATTAATAAGCCGTTGCTTTTTGATGGCTTATGAGCATTACTGTCGGAATTGTCCCCACCGGCGCGTTCAGCAGTGTGTCCCGTGTGTGTTTGTATCATGTTTGGTAAAAGAAAATTAATTATCCGGCGAATTTTCTAGGATTTTCCGCCAATAGTCAATATGAACATCGGATTTATTGTGGAATAAGCACTATTACTATTTTGTAGTTACGCTTGCTTCGCAGCGAAAAATCGGTCTTTCGGACTCGATTTTTATAGTAATTCTATATAATAATTATGCAGAATTACTATAAAAAGCTTTCCAATTTAGCAATAATTGAGTAAATTCCACTCCTTTCGACAAAATATGCATAAACCTGAAACCTAAGCGGAGAGATTTAAATGCGCGTTTATTATGATAAAAATGCTGATTTGAAATTAATTAAGAATAAAAAAGTTGCGATTATCGGCTATGGCAGCCAGGGGCATGCCCATGCTGCTAATCTGCGTGATTCTGGCGTGAAAGAAGTGCGCGTGGCACTCAAGCCTGATTCTATAAGTGTGGCGAAAGCGAAAGCTGCTAAATTTGAAGTTATGACTCCAGCAAAAGCGGCAGCTTGGGCTGATGTTATCATGATTTTAACCCCTGATGAATTGCAGGCGGAAATTTACGCCAATGAAATCGCGCCAAATGTAAAAAAAGGTGCAAGCCTCGTGTTCGCACATGGTTTTAACGTGCATTTCGGGCTTATTGAGCCACGCGCGGATATGGATGTGTGGATGGTTGCTCCTAAAGGCCCGGGGCATACTGTGCGCGGTGAATATCAAAAAGGTGGCGGCGTTCCTTGTCTGGTTGCGGTTCATCAGAATGCTTCCGGCAAAGCTCTGGATCTTGCCCTTTCTTACGCCTGCGCCGTTGGTGGCGGACGTTCGGGAATTATTGAAACAACTTTCCGCGAAGAATGTGAAACTGATTTGTTTGGTGAGCAAGCTGTTCTCTGTGGTGGTGTTTCCGCGCTTATTCAAGCTGGTTTTGAAACCTTGACTGAGGCAGGATATGCACCAGAAATGGCATATTTCGAATGTCTGCATGAAGTAAAACTTATCGTGGATCTGATATATGAAGGTGGCATAGCCAATATGCGTTATTCAATTTCCAACACCGCTGAATATGGTGACTATGTAAGCGGAAAACGAGTTATTACGCCAGAAACTAAAAAAGAAATGAAGCGTATCTTGGATGATATTCAGTCTGGTCGTTTCGCGCGTGACTGGATGTTAGAAAATAAGGCTGGCAAACCATCATTTAAAGCAACTCGTCGCTTGCAAGCAGAGCATCCAATTGAAGCTGTTGGTTCTAAACTGCGCGCCATGATGCCGTGGATTACTAAAAACAAACTGGTGGATAAAGCCAAGAACTAAATTTGTAATGTTATTTATGGAATGAGGCGATTATGCAGAAAATAAAAAACATATTATTGTTGGTAACCTCCGTGTCACTAGTTTCGGCTTGTGGTTCAACTCAAGGTGAGCGTGCTTTGAGTGGAGCTGGTATCGGTGCTGGCGTTGGTGCTGTCGGCGGTGCGATAGCTGGCGCAAATCCTATTGCCGGAGCTGTGGTTGGTGGTGCGGTTGGTGCTGCCGTCGGTGCTGTCGTTGACAAAAGTCAGGTTAATCTGGGAAAGCCATCCTGGAAATAATGAAATTTTATATTAACCTAACTGCAGGTAGTGGAGATAATGACCGTCGAAAAATCTGATGAGAAGAAACATAGTTCGTGGAATGATTCAATAAAGACCATATTGCTTGCGGTTGTATTAGCACTTACTGTTCGTAGTTTTGCTTATGAACCTTTCAATATTCCTTCGGGATCGATGAAAAGCAATTTGCTGGTTGGCGATTATCTATTTGTTTCTAAATATTCGTATGGTTACAGCCGTTATTCTTTTCCACTGGGTATTCCTTTCTTCGAAGGACGGATACTGGCAAGTGAACCGAAACGTGGTGATGTAGTGGTGTTTCGCTTTCCACCTAACCCTAGAATTGATTACATTAAACGTCTGATTGGGCTTCCTGGCGATAAAGTTCAGGTAAAGGAAGGAATTCTGTATATAAACGATAAGTCTCTGGAAAGGCATTATGTTGATGATTTTTCCGACACTGAAAACAATATGGTAAAATCCATTCCGCGTTTTGCAGAGACTCTGCCGGAAGGAAAAGTTGTTAAGATCCTTCTGGAAAAAGGTACAGGACCAGTTAATAATACTCCGGAATTTATTGTGCCGGAGGGCAAATATTTCATGATGGGTGATAATCGTGATAACTCAATAGACAGCCGTCTTACAGTTGGTTTTGTGCCAGCTGAGAATCTGGTTGGACGAGCTGAAACAATATGGTTTTCGACAGATGGCAGTGCCCAGTACCTCAATCCTATAAGCTGGTTTACGGCGCTACGTATCGATCGTTTTTTCAAGCGTGTTGAGTGATGGAAGCGTTACAGAAACGCATAGGCTACCAGTTTCGTAATGCATCTTTGCTCGAGCGTGCTCTTACTCATCCAAGCCTGGCTCGGCAGGAAAATAACCAAAGGCTTGAGTTTTTGGGCGATGCGGTTATTGGTCTTATGGTTGCCCGTATTCTTTATGATTTATTTCCGCAGGAACAGGAAGGTGAGTTGGCGCGCAGGCAGGCAAGCTTGGTGCGTGGTGAAACTCTGGCGCAAGTGGCGCGTGATATCAAGCTTGGTGAAGCTTTGAAAATTGCCACCAGCGAAATACAAAGTGGCGGGCGTGATAATCCATCAAATCTTGAAGACGCTATTGAGGCTTTGCTTGGTGCGATTTATCTGGATGGTGGGCTTGCTGCGGTTGAGGATTTTGTAGTGCCAATTTGGAAAAAGCTGGCAGGAAATGCAATAGTAGCTCCCAAAGATGCCAAAACATCTTTGCAGGAATGGGTGCAGGGCAGGGGGTTGCCACTTCCTGTATACCGCTTGCTGGAAACTATAGGTTTTGCTCATGCTCCGGTTTTTACCGTGGAAGTCGCAGTACAGGGTTATGAACCGGCGCAGGCAAAAGCTGCGTCCAAGCGCACTGCTGAACAGGAAGCAGCAGGAATTTTATTGGAAAGATTGAATAATGAGTAATGAGAAATGTGGACTGATCGCGATTATCGGTGAGCCAAATGCCGGAAAATCCACGCTGATTAACCGCCTGGTTGGTGGCAAGGTTTCTATCGTAACTCCCAAAGTGCAAACCACACGTTTTAATATTCGTGGAGTCTGCGTGCATGCCGATTCGCAGTTGGTGTTTATCGACACGCCAGGAATTTTTTCTGCTGAGAAAAACTTTGAAAAAGCCATGGTGCAGGCGGCGTGGTCGGGTATTGGTGACGCGGATGTTGTTATGCTGTTACTCGATGTAACGCGGGGTTTACGCGACAGCACTTTGCAGATTATAGATAAGCTAAATTCCTTGTCATTGCGAGGGGGCGTTGCCGACGAAGCAATCCAGAAGCCAAAGGATACCGATGATTCTGGATTGCTTCCTGCCACGCCTTCGGCGCGCAGTCGCAATGACGAGTATATGGGAAAACCAGTCTGTCTGGTTTTGAATAAAATTGATGCGATAGAAAAAGCCAAATTATTTGAACTGGTGGAGCAGTGCGACAAGCGCGGAAATTTTGCTAAAATATTTATGATTTCAGCACTGAGTGGCGATGGGGTTTCTGACATAGTGACTTATCTTTCCGAAATTGTTCCTGTTCATCCTTGGCTATATCCGCCTGAGCAGATGAGCGATATTTCCCTGCGTCTGCTTGCTGCGGAAATAACCCGCGAAAAAATATTCCTGCGTTTGGAGCAGGAACTGCCTTACGCGATTTTTGTGGAAACTGAAGCTTTCGAGGAAAGCGATAATTTTGTAAAAATCTCGCAGGCGATACTCGTGCAGCGTGAAGGCCAGAAAAAAATCGTGATCGGCGATAAAGGCAAGATGATAAAAGATATAGGAATTGCCACCCGCCGTGAGTTAGAAAAAACTCTGGATAAGAAAATCCACCTGGAATTATTCGTAAAAGTAAAACCGAACTGGAAAGAAGATAGCGAAAGCTATCGGACTTTAGGATTAGAGTTCAGGAAAAATTAGCCGATAAAGATACCATTATCTCTTTTGCGACTAGCTACTTGAGGAGGAATAGAAGCGGAAAGATCTTTGTTCCTATCAGGTTCGCTCTTAGCTAACTGAAATTCTATTCTAGCCGTTGCTTCCCTATTTGCACGAGCAGAATGCTCTTGGTTGTATATACCATCAGCTTCTCTTACAGCAGTAGAACTGTCTAACTTAATCTTAATTGGAACTTCACCCCAATTTGCCTTTACCATACTAAAACTCCTAAATCCTAAAAAATCATATTTATATTTACTTCAATAAACTCATCATAACCTATTTTTTTTGAAATTGGATGACAATTTCGTGAAGGTTTGATGACTTACAAATATTACAGTTTTGTTACACGGTAAGCTATTGATTTAATTGAATATGCCATATTGGTACAGTAATAGCTTACCTCTAACTGTGTTACAAAATCCACACCAATAAAGAACTTGTCATACCAGAAGCCAGTTTTTACATTTGCTTGCAAATGTCCTTTAAAGCTGAGCTGTCTGGTATCCAGAAAAAGGTTGGTGTGGATGCCAAACAGCTGATTTTGTAACGATTTTTTGCAGAAATCTAACAAAATCCGGCTTCTGGCATGACATTGTTAATCCTCCATCAATTCCTCAATATCCTCTTCAAGGTTGGCTTCTCGGCTTTTAGGCAACGATTTAGAGGTTTTTGCCCCGAGAATCTTCAATTTTTCCACTTGATTCAATATGTTGCCACGCCCGCTGACCAGCTTATTATTGGCATTATCATAGGCTTTATGGAGATTATGGATATGTTTGTTTATTTCCTCCATATCTCCCAGAAACCCTGAAAATTTATCATATAACGCGCCGCCTTGGCGGGCAATTTCCTGTGCATTTACATTCTGTCTTTCAATGCGCCAGATTGAAGCGATAGTACGCAAAGTGGCAAATAATGTGGCAGGACAGACCAGCACAATTTTTTTACCCCACGCGTAGGAATGAAGTTCGCTGTCTGCCTGTATAGCCAACGAATATGCCCCTTCAATCGGCAGGAACATCATCACAAAATCAGGCGTGCCGAGCTTTTCAATATCCTGATAACGCTTTTGCTCCAAGCCGTTCACATGTGCTTTTATAGATCTTACAAATTCTTTTATCTGAATCTGGCGCAGTGTTTCATCACCCTCATTACAGTATCTTTCATAAGCGGTGAGCGACACTTTTGAATCAATGATGATATGTTTTTTATCAGGCAGATTCACGATAACATCAGGCTGCAACCTGCCACCATCAGCATTATTCAACCCCATTCCCGTGCCTTGAATAATATAATCTTCGCCAGTGCGCAGTCCTGATTCTTCAAGGATTCGCTCCAGCATAACTTCGCCCCAGTTGCCCTGTGCTTTAACATCACCACGTAACGCTCGCGTCAGACCATCAGTCTGCAACACGATTTTTTCAATTTCGGCTTTCAGCGAGTGCTGCTCTTTGCCCTGCGCGCTAAAAGAATCATCAATTTTTTTCTGGAATTCACCAAGCCTGTCGCGCAGCGGATTCAGCAAATCACCAATTTTCTTCTCAGATTGAACCGTGAATTTATTGCTGAAATCCTCGAATATATTGGTGGCAGTATTTTTAAATTCCGCCCGTAGTTTTTCCTGCGTCTGCTCCAGCTCTTTTTCCAATAGTTCACGTTTGGTTTCGGCAGTTATGTATTTTTCATGGAATTGGGTGCGTTCGCTTCTGGCAAACTCCAAATCATCACGCAGGCTGTCCAGCTCCTGCTGCGATATTTCCAGCCTTGTGGCAAGGCTTATGCGTTTTCGTGAAAATAATGCCCAGCCTGCACTAAAACCCAGTGCAATAGCTGCCACCAATAATAATATAGTCGTAATTTCCATGTCATATTCACAAGTATAGTTATTCCAAACAAAAGACCTCTGCATAACGCGTTTTTCGTCATTGCGAGAAGGCGTAGCCTTCGCGGCAATCCAGTAAAATAAAGCATCATAGAAAGATGGATTGCTTCGTTTCACTCGCAATGACGTATTATGCAGGTCTTAACAATAACTTTACAGTTATTATTTTAGAGTTACTATATTATACAGATTGAGTATAGCAATGGCTAATAAATCTCATTTCTAGCGTAATTGGACATTGTATCCACATCCAAATTTTCAATTAAATGTAAGATATGTTTTTTTGTGTCTTTGTCTTCAACTAAACAAAATTTAGTAAAGAATTTGAAGGCGGTTATGATGTCTGAGTATTCAACATTATGCCTTATATCGCCACATAAAGAGTCGACCTTAGATATTTCAGTAATGGTGTTTTTTAGAATAGAATGCTCCGCTAACATATGGCTGGCAAGTGCTTGCTGAGATAAAAATTCTAGACAGCAAATAATATTCTTTGATTCCATATCACTATCCGTAAATGTTGCCATTTTATGCTACTCCTTCTAATTTTTTGCTAAAGTTAATATTTCTAATGGGTGTTTCTTTCCCGATTTTTCTTTGAAGTATGTTGCAGTTTTCTAAGAATGAGCTGCTAATACCCGTCTTGCTCCTGATATTATCAAGAATAGTCGGATTAACATTTATCCAGCCCGCTACAATTTTTTCACCACTAGCTAACGTGGTAACTGGGCCAATATTATCAATTTGCCATCCAGAATTTACAAATACAGCTCTCCAGATGAGTGGGGGCATAACACCTATCATTCCTTTTATCCCCAGAGCCAAAGCATATTCAATTTTAGCCTGCAGAATTTCCAATTTAACCCGCGCACGCATGTCTGCTGGCAAATCGCTATCAATAGCAAACCGTGAAGATTCCCAGATGTCATCATTATTAGGCAGGTGAATATTGGTTACTATATTCGGCCATAAATCTTGAATCATATATGCCCGGTCAGTTGGAGCCATCCTTGAGCAGCCACGTACTATTCCATCATCATCTCTCCACACCACATATACGGTGGCCGGAGTGTCATAGGCATCATATTCCATATCTTTGAAGGTAGGGATATTATAACTCTGGCGTTCTTTAAATTCCTTATGACGCAGCCTGAGCATAGAAGGCATTATGTCACCGTATTCATGCATGTTTTCGATTGAAATAATATATACGTTCATAAATTCTCCAAATAAATTGTGTGGAGAATCTGCTCATTATTTACAATAAAAGTATTGTCACCTAGTTGGGTGACGTTTCCAGGTAAGATGAATTTTTATGGCATAAATCTGGAGTTATCAGCCCCATAGCAATAGCCTTTACAACGGCTAATTGTATTGAATTCACCTCTAATTTGGTGAAAATCCTGTTAACGTAGGTTTTTACGCTGTCATCGCTGATTTGCAATATATCGGCGACTACGCTTTTGCTTTTCCCTGCCGCAATCCAGGTAAGGACTTCCTGCTCCCTTTGTGAAAGATGGATGATAGGCAGTAATTTTTCTTTCATCTTTCTATAGACTATATGAAATTGGGAACAAAGCGCGTATACAATGCTGATCATATCCGGGTTTAATATATCCGTTCTTCCCGAGCTGCTGGCAATTCCCATTCCCACGATTTCTCCGCGTGCGCCATGTAATGATATGCCTATCCCATCCAGTAATTTGGCTTCTCGCGCTTCTTCCATCAGGACGTTTTCATCTTTCCGTAACCCGTTTTTTAATTCCGGAAGCTTTTCCCATAGGAATGGACCGCTGGTCTGCTTAATAACTTTGATTACGGGGTCTACTTCAAAATAGTTTTTTGCAAAATAATATTTCATCCAATCATCTGGATAGTTTCTAAGAATACCATGGCCACGCTTTAACTGCATACTGGGGTGGTCGGTTATAAGTGAGTAAACAACCCTGTCAAAACCTAAATCTGATAAAGTTTTTTCCAGATAATTAAATGCATCTTCTGCACATTCTGCCCGGTTCATTTCTGTTACAAATTTAACAAAATCTATCATCAAGATAATATACGCTAATATTGCTACAACTTTAGATTTATATTATGTTTAATTATAAATTATAAAATCAAGTTAAATAAAAAAATAATTTAATTTATCGGCGTTAGTAATTATCATTTGCCATATTTGCAATTTGCCGTGCTACAAAATGATTGTCTGATAACCAGTTAATTAGCTCTATTCCCTGCGCTTCAGTGTCCACTTCCATGATTGGTTCCATAGAAAATTGCTTCGTTGAATCAGAATTGTTTGATTCAATAAAAACAAAGAAGCCTACGCTGTAGTACTTGCAAGAATATTTTATGTTGCTGGAAATCATGCTGTTAAAAATATTTGTGGTTATTAGTTTACTCTACTCTTAATATCATCATCGATTAACAGATGTAACAGTTCAATCATTTTCTTTCGCAAATAAGGACTTTCTATTTTGTTAAAGACTTTCATAACTTCCAGCGCTTCACGGTCGGAACCGAATGAATTTTCTTTGTCAAACTTAGCTGTTATCTTAGTACTACCACTTCCTAATCCTTCGAAAAAGTAGGACACCGGGACTCTTAACAAGCTAGCAAAACTATATAATTTGTTAGAGCTAAGAGAATTAATACCTTTTTCGTATTTCTGCACTTGTTGAAAAGTTAAATTAAGAGCATTTGCTGTGTATGCCTGACTGAAGCCCAGCACTGTACGACGAAGCTTTATACGTTTGCCAATCTCAACATCAACGATTTTATCCATATGTTCAATCCCATTATTGCATAGTTACATAATTTGGGGTAATTCTTACCTTTATGGAGAATCAAAACAAGAACAAAATGCAATATTCTTTCAATTGTGTTGTACTTGCGGCCGGAAAAGGCACGCGGATGAAATCTTCGCTGCCGAAAGTTATTCATAAAGTTGCTGGTATACCATTGATTTCGCATGTTATTTCTACTGTTTCTCAGCTTTCTCCTGAAAAAACCGTAATAGTAGTTGCCCCCGGAATGGAATCAGTGCAGCAGGCAGCAGGCGCAGTTAGTCCATCATCAAAATTTATCATTCAAAACCAACAGCTTGGCACAGGTCACGCTCTAAAAGTTACGGAGTCGGAATTAAAAGGATACGCAGGTAAGCTTTTGATTTTGTATGGTGATATACCACTTATTACCCCTAATACTCTGCAACGTCTTTTAGAAACAGCGCAGTCCGCTGATATAGCGGTGCTGGGTATGCGCATGGAAAATCCCTATGGTTATGGTCGCATGATTGTTGATAGCAGAGGGCAACTCGAAGAAATTATCGAAGAACGCGATGCAACGCCTGAACAGAGAGCTATTAATCTCTGCAATTCCGGAGTCATGGCGGTAAGTGGCAGATATTTATTCCCGCTGTTGGAAAAACTTACTGTAAATAATAATGCCGGTGAATATTACCTCACAGATATCATCGCTCTTGCTGATGATATGGGGCTACATTCACATGTGGTGGAGGCGGAAGCTGCGGAGCTTTCCGGTATAAATACCCGTGAGCAGCTTGCTGAAGCAGAAAACATTATGCAGTGGCGGTTGCGTAAGGAGGCTATGGCGAGTGGCGTGACCATGATTGATCCTGCCAGCGTATTTTTGCGGATGGACACAAAAATTGCACCAGATGTTATTATTCATCCGAGTGTGGTATTTGGTGCGGGGGTTACGGTGGAATCTGGGGTGGAAATTCGCTCATTCTCACATATCGAGGGAGCATATATCAAATCTGGGGCAATAATTGGGCCATTTGCTCGTCTGCGTACTGGTAGTGTGATTGGTGTAAATGCCCATGTAGGAAATTTTGTAGAACTTAAAAACACCAAGCTTGGTGATGGCGCAAAAGCCAATCATTTGAGCTATGTTGGTGACGCGCAAGTTGGGGCAGGGGCTAATATTGGCGCGGGAACGATTACCTGCAATTATGATGGTGTGAATAAACATAAAACCACTATTGGTGAAAAAGCTTTTATCGGCTCAAACACTTCGCTGGTTGCGCCGGTTTCAATTGGTGCTGGTGCGGTAATCGGCGCAGGCAGTGTGATTACGCAGGATGTGCCTGACGGTAATCTTGCCCTTGAGCGTTCGCAGCAGATAATTAAACAGCGAAAACCAAAGTGAAAGAAAAACCACTTGATTTCTGGCTGGTAGTAATTCGCGGCATAATCGGTCGCTGCCCGCATTGTGGTGAGGGCAGATTATTTTCTCGTTACCTTAAGCAGGTTGATAATTGTGCGGTATGTTCTGAAAATCTTGGAAATATTCGGGCTGATGATGGTCCGGCGTGGCTTACTATTATGATTGTCGGGCATGTTCTTGCACCTTTGTTGCTTGCAGTAATTCCTGATTCAACTACTCCGGATTGGTTGCTGGTGGTTGGGTTTACTAGTCTGGCTTTTATTCTGGCGATATTAGTGTTGCCACGGGCTAAGGGTATATTTATCGGGGTTCTCTGGAGGATGAGGTTACAATGAAGCAATTAATTTTATTATCCGCATTATTGATTATGTCGGTTATCGGCAATGTTTATGCATCGGAATCAGCCAAGGATTCTTTCGACAGCATAAATAATTGCGTGAAAAAAGAAGATACAGCGGGCTGTAAGGACTTATTCACCGCCAGTTCATTTTCGTTATATGACCGCTTCGCCTCATATGGTTTGATGAATTGCCTGCCGAAAGATTCGGCGTATGTTTCGCACAAGGAAGATGGCAGTCACGTGATGATCCGCGCCAGTGCAACTGATCTTGGAAAACAGCGTTTCCTGCGCCTATTTTTTGTGAAGGAAGAAGGAAAGTGGAAACTGGATGTGCCATATTCCTTGTCCAGATCAATGGGTAAAAACTGGGAAAAACAGATTGAAATGGTAGAACAGATATATCTTTTGATGAAGCAGCAATTTGGTTCAAAACTTGATTGTAACATTATAAGAAATCTAGTGAAGCCAAAGAAATAAGCGATGAATTACAGCCCAGATTCCGACTGCCAGATTTGCCCAAGGCTTTGCAGCTTTCGCAACCAGAATAAAGAGCAGTATCCCAGTTTTTTTAATGCTCCAGTGCCATCTTTTGGCAGTTTGGACGCGCAGTTTCTAGTGGTTGGGCTGGCACCAGGGCTAAAAGGCGCGAACCAGACGGGCAGACCGTTTACAGGTGATTATGCAGGGCTGATTCTCTATCATTCATTGCAAAAATACGGTTTTGCGAGGGGAGAGTATAAAGAACGTGCAGATGACGGTTTTACGCTCATAAATTGCCGCGTAACTAATGCTGTGCGCTGTGTCCCGCAGGAAAACAAGCCCGAACTATCGGAAATAAACCAGTGCAATAATTTCCTGAAAGCGGAAATCGCGGTGATAAAAAACCTGAAAATCATTCTGTCGCTGGGCTTAGTTTCCCATAACGCCGTGCTGAAAGCCTTTGGATATAAGGCATCTTTTGCTAAATTTGTGCATGGTGCTGAACATCAAATTAATAACAAAATTACCTTGCTAAACAGCTACCACACCTCACGTTATAACATGAATACTGGCCGCCTGACGCAGGAAATGTTCGATAATGTGGTGGAAAAAGTGCGGTTTATTACATAAAAACAAGGTGTTCGTCATTGCGAGTGAGCAAAGCGAACGCGGCAATCCATTCCCCTTAATTGTAGAAATCTGGATCGCCACGCCGCTTTATAGCGGTTCGCGATGACGATGGGGAAAATAATTGACCTAAGGCACAAAAAACACTAACTAACAACGGCTAAATAACAATTAACTGATAAGTTAGAAATATCATGCACACCTATCGTACTCATACTTGCTCACAGCTTACTAAAAACAATGTCGGTGAAACCGTAAAACTTTCCGGTTGGGTTCACCGCAAGCGCGATCACGGCAATTTGCTGTTCATAGATCTGCGTGATCATTACGGCATCACTCAGTTGGTGGCTGATGGTGGCGAGCATTTTGACACGCTGACTCATGTTAAGTTGGAAAGCGTGATTACGGTTGAAGGTAAGGTGGTCGCCCGTTCCGGCGAAACAACGAATAAAGATTTGCTGACCGGTGAAATTGAAGTTGTGGTTTCTGCCATGAAACTTGAATCAACCGCCGATGCCCTGCCAATTCAGGTTAATTCTGACCGCGAACAGCCGGAGGAGACCCGCCTGCGCTATCGTTTTCTTGATCTGCGCCGCGAGAAACTCCATAAAAATATTATGCTCCGCTCGCAGGTTATATCGTCACTCCGCCGTAGGATGACAGATTCAGGATTTAACGAATTCCAGACCCCGATTCTGACCGCGAGTTCACCGGAAGGCGCGCGCGATTACCTTGTTCCTTCGCGCATCCATCCGGGAAAATTTTACGCGTTGCCACAAGCACCGCAGCAATTCAAGCAATTGCTCATGGTTTCCGGTTTTGATAAATATTTCCAGATTGCCCCGTGTTTCCGTGATGAAGATGGGCGTGCTGACCGTTCGCCGGGTGAGTTCTATCAGCTTGATATTGAGATGAGCTTTGTAACGCAGGATGATGTTTTTGCCGCGATTGAGCCAGTCCTGCACGGCGTATTCACTGAGTTTGGCACTAAAAAAGTGACTGACACACCATTCCCGCGCATCACCTATAAAGAGTCGATGCTCAAATATGGTAGCGATAAACCAGATTTACGCAACCCGCTTATCATAAGCGATGTAACCGAAGTTTGGCGCGGTTCCGGCTTTGGTATTTTCAACAAAGTGATTGAAGGCGGAGGAGTTGTTCGCGCCATTCCTGCGCCGGGTTGTGCAGCAAAACCACGTAGCTTTTTCGACAATATGATTGAATTTGCCAAGAGCATGGGCGCGCAAGGGCTTGCTTATATTATTTTTGAAGAAAATGGCGATGCGAAAAGCCCGATTGCTAAATTCCTGACAGCGGAAAAACTTGCTGAACTAAAACAGGTTGCGGGTGTTAAAAATGGTGATGCGGTTTTCTTCTCCTCTGGCGCAGAACTAGCCGCAGCAAAGCTGGCTGGGCAGGTGCGGGTGCAGCTAGGAAATGAACTGGATTTATTGGAAAAAGGCGTGTTCAAATTTCTCTGGGTTGTTGATTTCCCATATTTTGAATATGATGAAGAGGAGAAGAAAATTATTTTCAGCCATAATCCTTTCTCCATGCCACAAGGCGGGATGGATGCACTGCTTAATAAAAACCCGCTCGATATATTAGCTTATCAATATGATATTGTGTGCAACGGGGTGGAGCTTTCTTCGGGCGCGATTCGTAACCACAAGCCAGAGCTGATGTATAAAGCTTTTGAGATAGCTGGTTATGGTCCAGGCGTGGTTGATTCCAAATTCGGCGGAATGATCTCGGCCTTCAAATTCGGCGCACCTCCGCATGGTGGGTTGGCTCCGGGAGTTGACCGGATGGTGATGCTCCTTGCTGATGAACCGAACATACGCGAAGTTATTGCCTTCCCGATGAACCAGAAAGCAGAAGATTTATTGATGCAAGCACCGAATGTTGCCGATGATAAGCAACTGCGCGAATTGCACCTGCAACTTTCACCAAAAGCAAAGCAGATATTAGCTGAAGAAACGGAAAAACTTTCTGAAAAATAGTAGGTTATAGTCGCAGAAAATTTAGGGTTGAAAAACATGCCTGTATGGGTTAGGGTTTCTTAACTAAAATACAGGAACGTGCGTAATGATTGAAGAACAAGATACATACGACTCTTTTGGCAACCCTTTTGCATTGAACCGCCGTCAGTTAATTGGTGGGCTGGTTGCCTTTGCTGGCTTGTCTATTATTCCTGCGCCGCTTCTGGCAGCGCCTCCTAAAAAGATAAAAATTGGACCATCCATCAAGATAAAAAACGGTTCTAAACCTTCTTCTAAGTCTGCTTCCAAGTCTAAGAATGTGCGTTTTCTGGCTTTTGACAATCTGCATACCGGCGAAAAAACCAAGCTGGTTTATTGGGAAAAGGGGCGTTATGTTAAGGGCGCGCTTGCAGAAATAAATCGTGTGCTGCGTGATCACCGCACTAACGAAGTTGCGCGTATTGATAAAGCACTTCTTGACCAGTTATTTATACTGCACAACAAACTTGGCTCACGCGCTCCTTTCGAGGTGATTTCCGCTTACCGTTCGCCAAAGACCAATGCCATGTTGCGTGAGCATTCCGGCGGTGTTGCTCAGAAAAGTATGCATGTACAGGGAAAAGCCATTGATATCCGCCTGCCTGATAAAGATTTAGTCTATATCCGCAACGCCGCCCTTGCTATGAATGTCGGTGGAGTTGGCTATTATCCGGATTCAAAATTTGTGCATGTGGACTCTGGAAAAGTGCGTAATTGGTAATTGCTTAATCATCTGCAACTTCACTTTTTACTTCCGGATTTTTCATTGCTTCCAGTATTTCTGTAACCCGTTTTTTATCCCTGCCATAAACGTCAGTGTAAAAATATGGTTTCTTTGTAGCTTCATCAACCCAGCTTGTCCAATATACCAGATACACTTCTACTGGATCGACTGATAATATTTTTGACTGTCTGCCATCATAAAGCTTGTCGATTCTTTCAACGTTCCAGCCTTCCATTCCACTCATTACAAAATGTGCCAGTTCACGTGCCTTCTCAACCCTGATGCAACCGTGGCTCAAGGCACGTTCTGCTTTCGCAAATAATTTGGGAGTTCCTGTTGAATGCAGGTATATATTGTTAGTGTCAGGCAGGTTGAATTTTATTTTGCCAAGAGCATTGCCACTGCCTGCGCGCTGCACAAATTTATAAGTTTCATCTGATTGGTTTTCCCAGTCAATCTCCTCGGCATTGATGACTTCACCATCACTATCGCGTATAACATAATTGCCTTTGGTAAAATATTCCGGTTCTTCACGCAATTTACCCATCATTTCGTTACGGGCTATGCTTGCCGGAACGTGCCACTGCGGATTAAAGCTTACTTCTATGATGTCGCGGTGGAAAAGTGGGGTGGCGTGTCTTGGTTTGCCGACAATAATCCGCGAATTGATTATGGTTTTGTTATTATCAACCGCTTCCAGATAGAATCCCGCGATATTCACCAGTACATGACGTTTGTTAAGCTCCGGCATGTCCTGCATGCGTTCCAGTGTTGCTTTCATCTGTGCAATACGGAATTCAACTGGAACAGCAAGAGCTACTTGCGTTTTTTTGCCAATCGCACCATCGGTTTCCAGTCCATGCCGCTCCTGAAATTTTTTTACTGCTTCCGAAAGATTTTCATCTAAAATTTCTACGTCTACTTCTGCCGAATCTTCTGTTTCCACCTTATAATCGCCCATTACCGAAAGTATCCGGCGTAGAGTAGGGACTCTCGAATCCTTGCCGTGTATCTTTATCGATTTTCCCAGCGGGAAATGCTCCCAGCCACCCTTAGCGTAAATATCCTGATAATTATGTATTGCGGTTTCCAGAATTTCCGTGTGGCGATTAGCCGCTTTGCAGTCAGTCTCACAAGTGGTTTCTGGCTCCGTAGGCAAATTTTCGGAAAGAACCAGTGTGCTGGAGAATGCCAATAAGCAAGCCGGTATAAGTAAATACTTTAACCAGCCTTTGATAGTAGTTATACTGCCCATATAGTTTTGTATTTTTATAATGGTGGAATGATTAAGAATACCTGTTTTATAATAGATATATTATAGCAATAGAATTAATCATTAGTTATTATTATCTGCATTTTATCGAATAAATTATTGGTAA
Organism: Pseudomonadota bacterium; assembly: GCA_038043465.1. Taxonomy (GTDB): domain Bacteria; phylum Pseudomonadota; class Alphaproteobacteria; order Rickettsiales; family SXRF01; genus SXRF01. The sequence goes on along the minus strand of JBBTBX010000009.1, from coordinate 67,971 downwards.
ATAATATGTTAAAGATAGCGTGCTTGCAACTTACCAGTAGCGCGGATTTGCTGGAAAATATTGTTAAAGTTAGGGGTATGGTGGAGCGTGCGACCGCCATGGGGGCAGGGCTGGTCGCTACTCCCGAAAACACATTTTTAATAGAAGAAAGTGGAAAAGACCGGGTTTTTTATAAGCAGCATGAGCATCCGGCAGTTAAAGCCTCAGCGGAAATGGCGCGTAAAAACAATATTTGGCTGCTAATAGGCAGCGTTGCTATACTCAGCACTCAGCACTCAGCACTCAAAACTCACTCGCCTCTCACCTATAACCGTTCGCTGCTTTTTAACCCTGAGGGCGAAATTATGTCCCATTATGATAAAATTCACCTGTTTGATGTTGAGGTTGGTGATGGGCAGGTTTATCGGGAATCTTCTAAAATTATTGCTGGTGACAAGGCTGTCATTGCTCCTACACCTTGGGCAAAACTGGGTATGACGATTTGTTATGATGTCCGCTTTCCCCAGCTTTATCGGGCGCTAGCCAAGGCAGGGGCGGGTATCATCGCCGTACCAGCTGCTTTTACGCAGGTAACTGGAGAAGCGCACTGGCATGTTTTGCTGCGCGCCCGCGCCATCGAAACCGGATGTTTTATCATTGCTCCAGCGCAAACCGGAACCCATGCTGGCGGGCGGAAAACCTATGGTCATTCGCTAGTAGTAGACCCGTGGGGAAAAATCATTGCTGATGGCGGAACGGAAGAAGGTATCATAAGTGCTGATATTGATTTAAGCGAAGTGGCAAAAATGCGTGGTAAATTGCCAAATTTACAACATGATAGAGAGTTCTGTCACCCCGCATTTATTGCGGGGTCTGGCAATAATAAAGACCAGATGCCGCAATAAATGCGGCATGACAAATCATCGCTTCCCCACCACCAGATAATTAACCGCTAAATCCTTGGAATCCAGTCGCCATTTCCATGTAATTGGGTTCATCACCATCCCCATCAGCTCGTCTATTTCAATCTGGTTTTGCTCCAACAAGTTGCATAATTCGCTGGGGCGCAGGAATTTATTCCATGTATGGGTTCCAATAGGCAGCAAGCGCATGATATATTCCGCGCCGATAATGGCGAGGCCATAAGATTTTACAGTACGATTCAAAGTAGAAAGAATTATAATACCACCCGTCTTTAAAAGCTTGCAGGCGGATTTTATGAATAAATCAATATCCGACACATGCTCCACAATTTCCAGCGATAGAACCACATCAAAAACCGCTCCACTTGCCGCCAGTTCCTCAGCCGTGGTACAGCGATAATCAATATCTAGCCCCATTTTCTCCGCGTGCAGGCTGGCAACCGCAATATTTTTCTGCGAAGCGTCAATAGCCGTTACCTTTGCTCCGAGCCGTGCCATAGGTTCGGCAATCAATCCGCCTCCACAACCAATATCCAGCAGCGATAGCGAATCCATCGCTCCAAAATGCTTTATTATTTTATCTCTAATATACTCAATCCGAACAGGATTCATGCTGTGCAAGGGGGCAAATTTCCCGTTTACGTTCCACCATTCATCGGCGATGCGCGAGAAACGCTCAATTTCTTCAGCATCAACGGAACTGCTTTCGGCAGTAGATTTTGTATTTTTTGTTTTCATTTGTGCCTGTAAATTGGTAAACTATCTTCAATTTATATAATTATCGGGGAGTATAATATATGCTGGAAGAAGAATCTGCAAAAAAGAAAGATTTTGTACAAGATATAAAAAACTCCTTCAAAGACGAGTTCAAAAAAGATCCGCTTGGGGAAAAACTCCAGAGATGGAAACACGCAATCATAGATTTTATAAGAAACCTTAAAAAAGCTCGTGATATTGTAAAAAATAATTATGAGCTGGGTCGTAAACACTACGATCTTGGTAATTTTGATGATGCGGTTTTCCGTTTCAAATTCCTGACATGGATTGAACCGAAGCATGCCGATGGTTGGTATTGGCTTGGGGCGAGCTATATGGCGGTTGATAAAAAAGCAAATGCCAAAATCTCCTTGGTAAAAGCCTTGCAAATCAAACCTGATTGGCAGGAGGCAAAAGATATGCTGAAAGCGGCAAGTGGTGGTGCGTAAGGATTTTACTATCAGGCAGGTTGCTGAGACTGAAGCTGATAAACTAACCAACATTCATGCGATATGCTTCCCGCGCTATTGGAACCGCGATGTTTTTACCGATTTTTTTGCAGTTAAGGACACTTTCGCTTTTCTGGTGGAGGAGGGGCAGGAGGCTGTTGCTATGTTGGTCTACCGCGTGGCGTTTGACCAGGCGGAAATCCTGACGATTGCAGTTCTACCAGCCTACAGGAAACAGGGAATTGCTAGAAAGCTGGTGGAAGATATGCTGGAAAAATGCAAATCGCTTGGCGTGGAAAAACTATTCCTCGAGGTGGAAGTCGGCAATGACTCCGCCATAAAACTCTATGAAACTTTCGGTTTCCAACACATCAACCGCCGCAAGCTATATTACCAGCAGCTTGACGGCTCGCTCACTGACGCGCTGGTGATGATGAAGAAGTTGTGGTAATTATAAAGATTTATAATTACCGACAATGCATACTTGGTTGTGTATGTGCGCTGGCTTTTGGACCATATCTGAAATGGCTGTCTGCATGGCTTTTGAGCGCAACATCTGCAACAGGAAAAGATTTAATAAATTCAGAAGCATTTTTAATATGGACTTGATGCTCAGCTCCTACTTTGGTATTTAAAGGGTGAGAAGTAGCACCTATGTTGGGGTTGGTTTTATTAATATGATGGACTAATGCTTTAGCTTGCTCTCTTGGCAAACTGCTGGAACGTAATTGAGCACCAGCTTCAGCTGATTCAGTTATGCCATATTCAATCCATCTTGTATTTTCTGGCGTAGCCCTCTTAGATTCTTCCACGTAATCTCTCCCCTTGATATATTTTTTAATTATTTAGTCCGTCTACAATACAATAAGCCTATGTAAATTAAAAGTTAAAATTGTTAAGGAATAGTATGATTGTTGTATATTATTGTAAATAAATAATAAAATTATGCAAGATTAGTTGCTCTGGATACCAGCCTGCACTAGCCGGACAATATAAAGTGATCTTGTAACTATAAAAAAAATAGTCTAATCACTAATCACTTATCCACTAATCACTAATCACTAAAATCATGGCATTAATAGTACAGAAATTCGGTGGCACTTCGGTTGGTAATATTGAACGTATCCGCAATGTTGCCATTAAAGTAAAAAAAGAACTGGATAAGGGCAATAAGGTGGCGGTGGTGGTTTCCGCCATGTCGGGCGTTACCAATCAACTGGTTGCTTATGTGCAGGAGCTTTCTCCACTTTCCACCAAAGAAGCGTGGGCGGAATATGACCATGTTGTCGCGTCTGGTGAACAGGTGACCAGCGGTTTGCTGGCGTTATGCTTAAATGAGATGGGAATTCCTGCCCGTTCCTATTCTGGCTGGCAAATTCCACTTAATACCAATATGGCACATGGTAAAGCGCGGATAGAAAGCATTGATGCCACCTCCATGCTTGCCGAAATTAATAGCGGCAAAGTAGTGGTAGTTGCGGGTTTTCAGGGGGTGAGTGAAGATAACCGTATTTCAACACTCGGGCGCGGCGGTTCGGATACCTCTGCGGTGGCACTCGCTGCAGCTCTTAAAGCCGACAGGTGCGATATTTATACCGATGTGAACGGAGTATACACCACCGATCCGCGCATCGTGAGCAATGCTCGCAAGCTGGATAAAATCGCCTATGAGGAGATGCTGGAAATGGCGTCACTCGGCGCTAAGGTTTTGCAAACACGCTCGGTGGAAATGGCGATGAATCACAATGTGATTGTGCAGGTGCTGAATAGTTTTAATGATGAAGCTGGAACATTACTGGTAAAAGAGGAGGATATTGTGGAACAGAAACGTATTACAGGGATTGCTTATTCGCGTGATGACGCGCGGATTTCGCTCACCGAAATTGCCAATATCCCAGGAATGTCAGCCTCGTTGTTTGCGCCTCTTGCCGAGGCGGGCATCAATGTTGATATGATCGTGCAGAACGTAACTGAAGGCGGTAAGGCAACTGACATTACTTTCACCGTGCCTAAGGCGGATCTGGATAATGCGGTTGCGGTGGTGGAAAAGCTGCGGGACAAACTCAAATATAAATCCATGCACGCTGATAAAAACGTAGCAAAAATTTCAGTGGTCGGCGTGGGAATGCGCAGCCATACAGGTATCGCGCAGACAATGTTTGAAGCACTCGCTGAGAAGAATATCAATATCTCGGTTATTTCCACTTCCGAAATAAAAATCAGCGTTCTTATCGCCGAAGAATATACCGAGCTGGCAGTGCGCGCCTTGCACGCGGCATTTGAATTGGAGAAAGCATGACAACCTCACTCAGCACTCAGCACTCACAACTCAACTCGCTCTGGCAGCGAGGCACAGAATTCCTCGGCACGCAATATGCCATTATGGGCGGGGCGATGTCTTGGGTTTCCGAGCGTAATCTGGTTGCAGCACTTTCTAACGCTGGAGCGTTTGGGGTAATTGCCTGCGGTTCAATGCCGCCTGATTTGTTGGAAAAAGAAATCATTGAGACTAAAAAACTCACCAGCAAACCGTTTGGCGTAAATCTTATTATCATGCACCCGCAGCTTGCGGAATTGGTGGAAGTCTGCAAACGCCAGAAAGTTACGCATGTGGTGCTGGCGGGTGGGATTCCCAGCGGCGATACCATAAAATCCATCAAAGAATCGGGCGGCAAGGTTATTGCCTTTGCGCCGTCAGCGATAATTGGTCGCAAATTAGTCAGGAGCGGGGTTGACGCACTGGTGATTGAAGGGGCGGAAGCGGGTGGGCATATCGGTCCGGTTTCGACATCGGTGCTGGCGCAGGAGATTTTGCCGAATATAAAAGAAGTTCCGGTTTTTGTAGCCGGTGGCATAGGTCGTGGCGAAGCAATTGTCAGCTATCTGGAAATGGGTGCGTCTGGTGTGCAGCTCGGCACACGTTTTGTATGTGCAGAAGAATCTATTGCTCATCCCAAATTCAAAGAGGCTTTTATCCGGGCGCAGGCGAGGGATGCCATGCCGTCAGTACAGGTTGATCCTGATTTTCCAGTGATTCCGGTGCGTGCGTTGCTGAATAAGGCAACCGATGCTTTTACCCGTTGTCAGCATGAAGTTATAAGAGAGTTTCGGGCAGGCGGCGTTGATAAGAAAGACGCGCAGCTTAAGATAGAACATTTCTGGGCAGGCGCGCTCAGGAAAGCAGTTATTGAGGGTGACGTGGAAAATGGTTCGCTGATGGCGGGGCAGAGTGTCGGCATGGTAAGCAAGATAGAGCCGATGCAAAACATAGTGAACGAGCTTATAGCGCAGTCAGAGTCCTGCCTTGGAATGCGAAAAAAAGCGTAAACCTAATCAGTCTTTATTCTCTGCTTTTGCGCTATCCCGCCATGTTCTTCGGCGGTACGTGCAAAAATCTCTTCAAATACTGCCTTGTGTGTGGCTGTTTTAAAATTGAAGGTTATGTAAGGACTGCTGTTTCTGGCGTTTACCATAAAATAAAGAACTTCTTCGTCATCGCCGGCGTCTGATACACCGTATCTTTGTTGTAAATTATTATTTGCCATCACAACCGCATTATATTTTCCGCCAAAGCCGTCGGTTATAGTTCGATATAAATTTTTTGCAGCCTCACGAGTCTTGTACTCGTCTGGGAAGTTATAAGTTAATGTTTCCATATTGCTTCCTAAAATATTGGTATACTAAGTATAGTATAATGCTCCTATACCCATAAATTCAACAAAAAACGTTGTAGTAATTCTGTATAATCATTATGCGGAATTACTATGAAAATCGAGTCCGAAAGACCGCCAAAGATTTTACTTTTCGCTGCGAAGCAAGAGTAACTTCAAAATAATAACTATAATTCTCTCTTTTGTTCTATTCTGGTTTTTACAAGTTGTTTTATGTTCCATTTACACCTGTTTAGATGTAATTGAAGTCTATGAGTTCGCTATATTATAAAGAAATTGGGCAAGTGTTGCAAAATGCAAGGGAAGACTTACGCTTGACCTTGCCGGAGGCTTCGTCTGCTTTGCATATCCGCGCCCATTATCTTCAGGCACTGGAGAGTGGAAAACTGGATGATTTGCCAGGTTCAGCCTACACCAAGGGCTATCTGCAATCCTATGCGATTTTTTTGTATCTGGATAAGGATGAAATTCTACGCCGCTTTGAAATAGTAAATAATGATTTTCCAGAAAAGGACCTTTTCTTTCCTAAAGTCTTTGGGAAAAATAAAAATCCTTCAAATTCAATTGTCTGGGGCGGAGTTTTGTTGGTTTTTATAATTTATTTCCTATGGTTTTTTGCCCTCAGACCTGGTGTTGCCCCATCATATGTAACCCCGGTACCTCCGCGTATTGCCAGCTCATATTTGCAAACTTCACTTTCCATTAGCCTGTTTAATCATACTTGCGCTAAGAATCAGCCTGGGGTATATCCTCCCTGTTATTGGGCAAATGTTGGCAAGGTGGGAGTGAATGCTCCATTGCCAAAGCGTCGTAAGGCTGTATCCGTTATGTATTCGGATAGTCGCGGCTAAAGCGAAAATGCTCTAAAGCTTTTAACGGCAATTATATTTAAGGATATTGTGCTTCCCATTCGCAGAAAATCCCATCAGGTTTTTATAGGTAGTGTACCGGTTGGTGGTGATGCCCCCGTTATGGTGCAATCAATGACCAATACCGACACTGCCGATGTGCAGGCAACGGTAAAACAGGTGCATGAACTGGCGCAGGCAGGTTCGGAGGTGGTGCGGATAACAGTAAATAATGAAGCTTCCGCAAAAGCAGTTGCTGTTATTCGTGAAAAATTGGATACGCTTGGCTGCCATGTTCCTCTGGTTGGAGATTTTCATTATAATGGGCATAAGCTGCTCAAAGATTTTCCAGATATGGCTCAGGCACTTGCCAAATATCGGATTAACCCCGGCAATGTCGGGTTTTCGGATAAGCATGATTTGCAATTTTCGCAGATGGTAGAGTTTGCCATTAAATATAAAAAACCAATTCGTATCGGTGTGAATTGGGGGAGTCTGGATCAACAGATGCTGGCTACGGTGATGGATGAAAATGCCAAAAGCGCAAACCCCAAAGATTCATCATCTGTTGCCCATGAAGCACTGGTGCGCTCGGCGGTTGAAAGCGCGCTCGTGGCAGAAAAAATTGGTCTTCCCGCCAATCAAATTTTGCTTTCCTGCAAGGTCAGCCGTGTTCAGGATTTGATTTTGGTATATCGTGATCTGGCGGCTCGCTGCGAATATCCGCTGCATCTTGGCCTTACCGAGGCGGGCATGGGCAGCAAAGGCATAGTTTCTTCCACGGCTGCGCTTGCGGTGCTGCTGCAGGAAGGCATTGGTGATACCATCCGTGTTTCACTTACGCCAGAGCCAAATGGCGACAGGACACAGGAAGTGCGGGTGGCGCAGGAAATTTTGCAGTCCATGGGCTTTCGCGCTTTCACTCCGCAGGTTATAGCCTGTCCAGGTTGTGGACGTACCACCAGCACCGTTTTTCAGGAACTGGCTGATAAGATTCAAACCTACCTGCGTAACCAGATGCCGGTATGGAAAAATCAGTATAAAGGCGTGGAGAATATGAATGTGGCGGTTATGGGCTGCATCGTAAATGGCCCCGGCGAAAGCAAACACGCCAATATCGGCATCAGCCTGCCAGGAACAGGTGAGCAGCCAGCCGCGCCAGTATTTGTGGACGGCAAAAAAACCGTAACCCTGCGTGGTGAGCATATTGCTGAGGAATTTCAGGCAATAGTTGAGAATTATGTAAGGGCAAATTATGCAGCGTAAAATTGAGAGTAGCACGCTGCTTATAATTGCGATCGGCGTTATGGTAATTCTCGCATTGCTACGTGAGATAGCGTTTTTCCCTATCCCTGATATGATACCAAACCCTGACAGCAGCTGGCTGATCTACGCTGCGCAGCGCATGGCGGATGGGCAGGTTCCATATGTTGATTTTATGGAAACCAACCCGCCACTGATTTTATGGATAAGCCTTCTTCCGGTTTTGCTCGGCAAGGTATTTAGCTTATCGCCATTTACCGTTTTCCCGCTGCTGGTTACATTACTGAACCTTACCAGCATGTGTCTTGTGGCGAAAGTGATGCGCGGAAATAATCTGCTCGGCGCAAAGCCGGTATTTGGGGCGGTGTTGCTTTATATCGCCTTTGGCTTTTTCCTACTCTCGCCAGCGGTTTATGGTCAGCGCGAATTATTGTTCATTACTCTTGTGCTGCCATATCTTATCAAATCGTTATTTGCAGAACGCGAAGAAAAATCAACTTTCGTTGATCTAATTATCATTTTAATGGCGGCAATCGGTTTCGCGCTTAAACCATTCTTCCTGTTGTTATGGGGTTTGAACGAATTACATAAGGCAATTCAGGAACGCAATTTTCTGTCGCTTTTCGCGCTCAGGAACTGGATTATCGGATTTGTTCAATTGCTCTATTTTGCAGCGATATATTACCTTGCACCGGAATATATAAACACAATAATTCCAGCAGTTCTTACCACCTATTTCGCCTATGAAACTTTATGGTACAGCATACTTAAAATTATAGCCATTATTTGCGGTCTCGCGTTGTTGCTCGCATGGATGGCGAACCCACATTCTGATTTCAGGAAAATTATCGGGCGGATGGTGGTGTGGATGTTTGCTTGTGCCATGTTGATGGTTGTGCAGCGCAAAGATTGGCTGAACCATCTATATCCTATGGTGTTCATGGCTGGTTTCGTTATCGTGATGGTTCTGCTCTATCTGGTTGAAATATTGCAGGAGATTGGGTTGCTCATCGGCAGAACGCGCTTTCTGGCACTTTGTGTGGGCATAGCTACCTTGCTTGCCGGAATTTATGTGGACGGTAAATTCTGGTATTTTATTTATAAACATCCATCAGTGATACATACTAGGTTACTGGCGGAAATTGATAAGCATGCTGACGGGAAATACGTATATTCGCTGGCGTTTAATATGCAGTCGGCATTTCCGGTGATAGCCTTGTCAAAAGGTGTTTTTCGTGGCAGTTTTTACCAGCTATGGCCAATGTCCGGTCTTATCATCCGCGAACAAGAAGGTAAAAAGACTGAGGATATTGTTAGTGCCAGGAAGTTTTTTTATGATAATCTGGTGCGTGATTTCTCCAGTCATCCGCCGGAACTGGTATGGGTTGATGAAAATGTTAATTTGGAAAAAATTGCTGATTATGATATTGAACCGGAAAACCGCGATATAATTAAGGTGTTATCGCGCGATGTTCGTTTCTTTGTTCTGTGGCAGAATTATGAAAAAATTGGTGAAATAGAAGGTAACAAGCCGGATAATGATAATCTGGAGGAGGGCGAGAAGCCAATGAAGCCGGAACGTTATTCGTTATATAAGCGGATTAAAAAGGATGGGGTATGAGTAATAAACTGCAACCAGTGCGTGGTACGCATGATATTTTGCCACAAGAATATGGTGGGGATTTTGAAAAATTCCATTATGTCGTAGAAACTGCGCGCGATCTTGCCACGCTTTATGGCTTTCGCGAAATGGCAACGCCGATCTTTGAGCAGACCGAAGTTTTCTCGCGTTCAATGGGCGAAACTTCCGATGTGGTTAGCAAGGAAATGTTCACCTTCGAAACGCGTGGTGGCGAAAGCGTAACGCTACGCCCGGAATTTACCGCGGGAATCGCGCGGGCTTTCATCTCCAACGGAATGCAACAGCACTTGCCGCTTAAATTATTTTCTACAGGGCCATTATTTCGTTATGAACGCCCACAGAAAGGCCGCCAACGCCAATTCCATCAAGTGAATTTCGAATGGCTGGGTGATGATAGCTGGATGGCGGATGTTGAGGTTATTGAATTAGCTGGAAGGTTTTTACAATCCATTTCTGCAATCGAAGATAGCTGCACTTTACATATAAATACGCTAGGTGATGTAAAGAGCAGAGAAAGATATCGTGATGCATTGGTTAGTTTTCTAACCCCATTTGCTGAGAAACTTTCGGAAGATAGCAAGCGGAGGCTAGCAGAAAATCCACTGCGTATTTTGGATTCTAAGGATAAGGGCGATAGAGATATACTTATAAATGCACCAGTCATGACCAATTATTTGAGCGATGTTGCAAAAAAACGGTTTGATAAAGTTTGCAATTATTTAAGCAAATTAGAATTTTTTAATTCTATAAAAGTTGATCCAGCGTTGGTTCGCGGTCTTGATTATTATACGGATATTGTTTTTGAATTTGTTGCCACTAGCGGTGATTTAGGAGCGCAGAACACGGTTCTGGCTGGTGGTCGTTATGATGGATTAATTGAACAGATGGGTGGAAAACCAACACCAGCTATTGGCTTTGCGGCGGGAGTAGAACGCCTTTCTCTTTTAACTGGAAACAAGAAAGAAGAAAAATCATTAAATATTACAGTTATACCTTTTGAGGAGGTAGACCCAGAAATAGTGCTTGATTTAGTAGGCGGATTACGCGCTGGATTATATAATAATTTACGCAAAACTATTATGTCAGTAGATATTGATTGGCAAGGAAAATTATCAAAACGCCTTGAAAAAGCAGCAAAAAACGGTGCTACTCACGTTGTGATTATATCACCTGATGAAATGAAAGATGGTATGGTTATAGTAAAAAATATGGAAACTCGTAATGAGCAGAAAATTTCTATATCTGGTTTAAGTATAGAAAAGTTAAAAGAAATTTTTGGAATATAGAAGAAAGTATAAAAGAAAATGAGTTTTGAAGATAAGTTGGAAATGTTAGTTCGTCGGCATGATGAGCTGGGCGATACGTTGGCGCGGGGGACAGTGTCGGGTAACGAGTTCTCGAAAATATCCAAGGAATACGCGGAGTTAACGCCGATTGTTGAAGTAATAAAAGAATATAGCGATGCCAAGAAATCCATCTATGAACTCGAGCAGATGGCGAAAGACCCTGCTTGTGATGCCGAGATGAAAAAAATGGCTGAGGAAGAATCTTACGGTCTTACCCAGAAACTTCCGGAAATGACGCGTAAGGTGCAGTTGTCCCTAATTCCGAAAGACGTTGCTGATGAGAAAAACGCTATTTTGGAAGTGCGCGCCGGAACTGGTGGTGATGAAGCCGCGCTGTTTGCCGCCGATTTATTTAATATGTACCAGCGTTACGCCCAGAAGCAGGGCTGGAAATTTGAAGTTATCTCCATTTCCGATGGCAGTGTCGGTGGTTATAAGGAAGCGCAGGCGGAAATCAGCGGTAAGAGCGTGTTCGCGCGGATGAAGTTTGAATCGGGCGTACATCGTGTGCAGCGTGTGCCGGCCACGGAAACACAAGGGCGAATCCATACCTCGGCGGCAACGGTTGCGGTGCTTCCTGAAGCTGAGGAAGTTGATATTAAAATTGAGGATAAGGATTTACGGATTGACGTTTTCCGTTCCAGCGGGCCAGGTGGGCAGTCGGTGAATACTACTGATTCGGCGGTACGGATTGTGCATATCCCAACTGGCGTTACCGTGCAGCAGCAGGATGAAAAATCGCAAATTAAAAACAAAGCGAAAGCCCTTAAGGTTCTGCGTTCACGCCTCTATGAGATGGAGCGTGAAAAGCTGGCGGCAGCGCGCGCCAGTTCGCGCAAGGAGCAGGTTGGTTCGGGTGACAGGAGCGAGCGTATCCGCACCTATAACTTCCCGCAGGGGCGCGTGTCCGATCACCGCATTAACCTTACAGCCTATAATATCGATCAGGTGATGAATGGTGAATTAAATGAATTTATTGAAGCACTTATAGCTGACGATCAGGCTCGTCAGCTATCGGAACTGAATTAGAAAGATGATCAGATGATTAAGTGAAAAGTAGTTATAATATCACGGATAATCTGATTATCGGGTAATCGGATCATCTGAAATAGGAGTTTGAGTAATGATGATGCGTGCAAAAAAAGTTGAGACACTCGCAAAAGAGGCTCTGCGCTGGGCGGTGATGAAGTTGCAGCAGGAACATATAGAATCTGCCTCTCTGGATGCGAGGATATTGCTGGAATATGTTTTAGGGGTAAACCGCGAGCAATTGCTTTTTTCTCTTGAATTACCCATAACTACAGAGCAATATGACCGCTTCGCAGTTTTGGTTGCGAAAAGAACAAAACGCCAGCCGGTTTCTAAGATTATTGGCAGACGCGAGTTCTGGGGGATCAATTTTGCGGTAAATGAAAATACCCTTGACCCGCGCCCTGATAGTGAGACGTTGGTAGAGTGTGTTTTGGAGCGTATCCGCAATCGTGGCGATTCATTTCGGATTCTGGATTTAGGAACTGGAACTGGTTGCTTACTTTTATCGCTCCTTTCGGAGTTGCCAGGGGCAACTGGTGTTGGAGTCGATTGCTCGGAAGACGCACTTTTGGTTGCTAAAGAAAACGCTATGACGTTAGGATTTACTGACAAAACGAACTTTGTGCTTGGGGATTGGTGTGGCAAGCTGGAAGGAAAATTTGATATTATACTTTCCAATCCTCCTTATATCCCGACCGTGGACATTTCCGTTCTGGAGCCGGAAGTTACAGAATTTGACCCGCTGTTGGCACTTGATGGTGGTGAGGATGGTTTGAATTGTTATCGAAAAATTATGAGTTCTCTAGCGCGTGTTTTAGCGAAAGATGGGTTTGCCGCTTTTGAAATTGGCATAGGGCAGCAAAGTGGTTTTACAAAAATAGCAACTGAAAATGGATTTGAAATTGCAGGGAGTAAAAATGATTTAGGTGGTATTACCAGATGCATTATTATTCAGAATAACTAATAATTATAATCATTAACTTTAGAAGGATAAGTGGAAAGTGAATTACCCAAGAAAAAAATCATCAGCGCAAGGTAGCGGTAGCTATAGCGGCAGCAATAACCAGCAACGTAATAAGCCACGTTTCTCGCATGGTGGCGGTGGTAGCAATCAGGGACACAGCCATAGTAATGGCGGTCGTCCGCGTAAAAATTATGGAGCGATGCGTGAGAAATATCTGGCTCAGGCGCGTGATGCTCTGGCATCTGGGGATCGTGTTCTTGCTGAAAACTATTTTCAGCACGCTGACCATTGTTTCCGTATGATTGCCGAAGATAACGCTTCTCGTCCACAGCGTGTACATGTACCACAAGAACAGCAAGTAGCGGAAGCTGCGCCGGAAGCAGTTGTTGAAGAAGATGACGCAATTTCTACTAATGTAAGTTCACTGCCGGCATTTCTAACGGCAAATTATGAGCCACCGAAGAAGGATGGTGAGCCGGTTGTTTCGCCGAATTGGGAAGAAGAGTAGGCTCAAGGCTCAAGGCTTAGGGCTTAGGGCTTATGGCTTAAGCCTCAAGCCTTAAGCCTTAAGCCTTACTAAAGCAAGCACTCTCCGGCTTTTTCACAACGCTTAATCAGGGTTGCACTAACATTCTGCATGAAGAACGGAATTTCCATGCGCAGAGGGAGCAGTTTTTCATCATTGCTGAAGTAGATCGTCATGCTAGGTTCTTTAGGGTTATAATCATCCTCTTCGCTTTTAGTATAGCCGGCAAGTAACTTGCGTCTGGCGTTTATCATTAAAGTTTCATGTTTTTTTCCAGCTATTTTAATGGTTTTCTTTCCCAGTATTTTGAAATCGCCTTGTGTAAGCCTGCGACCATCATAGGAATTTATGCTAAATTCCATTTTTCCGGATTTTTGTGCGAGAGTAATCTCGCTACGCATCTGTAACAAAAAACTCATCAAGTCATATGCAGAATTTATATCATCTTCAGGCACAGCCGGACGCTTATCACGATTATCCGGTGGTTCAACAATCTGCTCACTTATTTTATTATCTTCATAAGTAAGTTTTACATGCCGCGCTTTTTTGCGGGTGAAATATCTGCTTTCATAAGTCCGGTCAGGATAAACGTAATTATTTCCAGTGGCGGTTAAAGTTGTGTGGCTGGAATGCTTTACAAACAATGCCATTATTCCTGAAGATCTTATATCGCAGGTAACATCTGCCTTATTTGCCTGTTGGTCAATTTCAATGCCGATTTTGCCAAAATTTACCCCTGACCAGTCAGCCTCATAATATAATTTTTCACTTATGGGAGTAAGGTTTTCTGCGGATATAGCGGGAGAAGTCATCAACATTGAAGCTAGCAGGATATTGATAAAAAGGCGATGCATAACTATATATAAACTATGTTTTTATAAATAACATTGAAAGGTATTATAAATATGAATTTTGAAAAATATACAGATAAATCACAAGCTTTAATTCAGGCGGCGCAGGTTTTGGGACTTAAGAACTCGCATCAACGCTTCACTCCAGAGCATATTCTGGCAGCGATGATGGAAGACCGCGAAAAGCTGGCGGATAAGCTTATTCGGGTTTGTGGCGGTGATGCTGGGCGCGTTGCCAAAGCTTCCGAAGATGCGTTGAAATCCATGCCAAAAGTTGAGGGCAGCGGGGCAGGTGGGCTATATGCGGCTCCCGAAATTGTCAAAGTTTTTTCTTCTGCCGAAGAACTTTCCAAAAAAGCTGGTGATGAATATGTAACCGTGGAGCGGATGTTGCAGGCTTTGTCGCTGGCGGATGGAACGCCCAGTGCGAAAATACTGAAAGACTCAGGCGTTACTCCGCAAAAACTTAATTCTGCCATAAATGACATGCGTAAGGGGCGGGTGGCAAGCTCTGCTAACGCTGAAGATGGTTTTGAAGCACTCAAAAAATACACCAAGGATTTTACCCAGCTTGCCAAGGACGGGAAATTAGATCCTGTTATTGGTCGCGATGAAGAAATCCGCCGCACCATGCAGGTTTTATCGCGCCGTACCAAGAATAACCCTGTGCTTATCGGTGAGCCGGGTGTTGGTAAAACCGCTATTATCGAAGGTTTGGCGCAGCGCATGGTGGCTGGTGATGTGCCGGAAACCCTGCGTGATAAACGTTTGCTGTCACTGGATTTAGGTGCGCTGGTGGCAGGTGCAAAATTCCGTGGTGAATTTGAAGAACGGTTGAAATCGGTATTAAATGAAATCACCGCCAATGAAGGCGATGTGGTGCTGTTTATTGATGAATTGCATACGCTGGTGGGGGCTGGAAAGGCTGAAGGCTCGATGGATGCTTCCAACCTTCTAAAACCAGCTCTTGCGCGTGGTGATTTGCACTGTGTGGGCGCAACCACGCTCGATGAATATCGCAAATATATTGAAAAAGACGCGGCTCTGGCGCGGCGGTTCCAGTCAATTTTTGTAGCGCAGCCAAGTGTGGAGGATACAATCTCGATACTCCGCGGGCTTAAAGAAAAATATGAGCTGCATCATGGAATCAGAATCAGTGATGCGGCGATTGTGGCTGCGGCGACATTTTCTGATCGTTATATTTCTGATCGTTTTCTTCCTGATAAAGCCATTGATTTAATGGATGAAGCTGCTGCAAGGTTGCGGATGGAAGTGGACAGCAAGCCTGAGGAGCTGGACGAACTGGACAGGCGCGTTATGCAGCTTAAAATCGAGCGCGAGGCTCTCAAAAAAGAAACCGATAATGCCTCTAAAGAACGGTTGATAAAGCTAAATAAAGAGCTGGAAGAGCTAGAAAAACAAAGTGCGGATTTATCTTCAAGCTGGCAAGCAGAAAAAAGCCAGCGCGTGAGCGTGCAGAAACTTAAGGAACAAATTGAGCAAGCCCAGCATGAGCGCGACATTGCCCAGCGTAATGGCGATTTGGCAAAAGCTGGTGAGATTGTTTATGGCGTAATTCCAAAGCTCAGCGAACAGCTTAAAAAAGCTGAAAGTGAAGCGCAGGATGGCATGGTTAAAGAGGCGGTAACTGAAAGTGATATTGCCGCCATTGTTTCGCGCTGGACTGGTGTTCCAGTGGAAAAAATGCTGGAAGGCGAGCGGGCAAAACTCCTAAAAATGGAGGATAATCTGCGCGGGCGGGTAGTTGGTCAGGAAGAGGCATTGATTGCTGTTGCCAATGCTGTGCGCCGTGCGCGTGCTGGTTTGCAAGATCCTTCGCGTCCGCTTGGCTCGTTCCTCTTTCTTGGGCCTACTGGGGTGGGGAAAACCGAGCTTACCAAAGCCCTTGCCGAGTTTATTTTTGATGATGAATCGGCGTTACTGCGTATTGATATGTCAGAGTTCATGGAAAAACATGCTGTGGCGCGTTTGATTGGCGCGCCTCCGGGATATGTCGGTTATGAAGAAGGTGGGGTTATAACCGAGGCTGTGCGCCGTCGTCCATATCAAGTTATATTGTTTGACGAAGTAGAAAAAGCACATCCTGATGTGTTCAATATCCTGCTGCAGGTGTTGGATGACGGGCGTTTGACAGATGGGCAAGGGCGCACGGTGGATTTCCGCAATACCATGATTATCCTGACTTCAAATTTGGGTTCGGAATTTCTTGCTGACTCGAAGGAAAAAGAAATCTCAGTTAAAACCCGTGAGATGGTGATGAACATGGTACGTAGCTCTTTTCGTCCTGAATTTATCAATCGCTTGGATGAAATTATTTTATTCGGACGTTTGCAAAAAGAAGATATGTCGGCGATTGTGGATATACAGATTGCACGCCTAGCGAAACGATTAGAGGAAAAACATATAACCATTACTTTGGACAAAAAGGCAAAAGATTTTCTGGCGGAAACTGGCTATGACCCAATGTATGGCGCGCGCCCTTTGAAACGTGTTATTCAAAAAGAACTGCAGGATAAGCTGGCAAACGCGCTGCTTGCCGGACGTATATCAGACGGGCAGGATGTGCATGTCACAGGCTGGGAAGGTGGGCTGAAGGTGTAACTCAAGTTCGAGCTGACAATGTAGTTCAGTTCCCCGGTAAATAATAAACCGTGCGACAGCCTATAACATCTGAGTTTAGATATAGGTTTGGGCTACTTGCATTGCGGCAATTTGCTGGTGCGGTAGCTTGCGCTGGGCAGTCTGGATTTTGTTTTATTTTTCCATCAAGAGAAATGAACCCCCCTGAATTTGGCACCGCGTCATCTATTTTAGTATCAATTGCCATAGCGTCATTTGGAGTAAGTGCAGGCGTATTAATCTGACCGCAAGTGTTACTATTTGTAAAACCTCCACTGCCAAACCATGAAATGGTAACACCCATGCGCCTGTAAGTGGTATATAAGTCCTGATAATAAAGATAGCCAAAACCATCATTATTTGCATTAATATATGGGCTGCCAACCGATGTTGTATTTTTAGGTGTAAGCTGAGCGTAGTATAGTGATTGTGTTGCGTAAATAGATTCTGATGACCACTCAATCCACCCATCACCATCGCCATTGCCGCTGATATTGCTTAAAAAACTTGTCGTGTTGTTACAATCACCGGGAATGCAGTTGTATTTTGTTTTAAAGGTGTTTACAGCTGCCGTTATTATATTAAGGTCGTTGATCTTTCTGCGTATTTCTGACGCATTTACTAATGATTTACCAACCATTACGCCACCAATAACCAAACCTATTATGACTATAGCTATTGATAATTCAAGCAGAGTGAAACCATCTTTTTTTCTTGTGCTGAGATTGTAATTTTGCATATTGTCGCTTTTAACTTGGCTTACAGCTGTGCCACGGTGACGCTGACAAAGAAGTAGGCTGAACTACTCAGCACTTTTCTTATTTGCTTCCTCAAGCATCGCAACAGTTCTGCCACGTTCAACTGATGCAAGCTTAGCTTCTATCTTATTCATGTTGCTGCGGAAACCAGCAAGCTCCTTGCCTTGCAACATATTTCCGGTTTTGAATTTAACGTTAGCTGGGTTCACCTGTTCGTTATTCACCATAATTTCATAATGCAGATGTGGACCAGTACTTGCACCAGTGCTTCCCACATAAGCAACAATCTGCCCCTGCTTTACTTTTTTACCTGGTGAAACACCGCTGGCAAACCTGCTTAAATGGGCATAAGCCGAAGAATATTTTTTGTTATGATTTATTTTCAGGTATTTACCATAACCACTTTTTACTGATGCTGAATCTACAACACCATCACCGGCAGCATAGACAGGTGTGCCCGTCGGCGCGCCGAAATCTACACCTCTGTGCATTTTGGTATAGCCTGAAATGGGATGTTCACGCATTCCGAAGGCAGAGGTCATTCTCGCCCCGTTTATTGGCGTGCGGAGCAGAGCCTTACGTATACTTTCGCCTTTTTCGTTATAAAAATCAGCATTGCCATTTTTGTCTGTATAGCGATAAATTTTTACTTCACGATTACCAAGGGTTAGCTGGGAAAATACCAGATTTCCATTGCCAACAACCTTGCCGTCTTTAGTTTCCATGCGTTCAAATAAAACGTCTATCGCGTCACCTTTTTTTACGTCGCGCTGGAAGTCGATATCATAGCTATAGGCATTAACAATATCATTCAGCATAGAAGCCGGAATCCCAATATCTGCCCCTGTTTTATAGATACTACTATCAATTGACCCGCCGGCACGCGCAAGCTTCTTTGTCAGGGGAACATTGATTTTCTTGATGTTAAACTGGTCATCTTTGGTTCTGGTAAGCTCTATGGTAGAAAGAACTGACATAGGTAGCTTGAATTCACGAACGATAACTTCGCCACTGCTGCTTTTATCAATTTTCACCTTAATAGTGCTGCCAACATCCAGTTTCCTTGGGTTAAAGATGGTGCGTACGGCATCGAAAGTATTCTTTGCTTCCTCTTTTGAGACACCGGCATCAGAAAGAAGGCTGACCAGAGTGTCGCCCTTGCTGACCTTAAGTTCCAGTGATCTAGGGTAGCTGATATTGTCTTCTGCGGATGCCTTTTCGTTGCTTCCCGTATCAGTTTTTGCATATTCTTCTGTCGAAGTTTCCGATTCCAAAACTATTTGCGGGGTAATATCAGCAGGTGCGGCTCCAACAATCTCTTCTAATGAAGCACTGGCAACCATCTCTGATTCTTCTATAGAAGCTACCAGATTCCTGCTGTCAAAAATTGGGGTGAGGGCAGATGTGCAACCTATACTGAAAGCAACTCCCGCAGCGAACCAGGAAAGGCGCAGCTTACGGATTCTGGACATTGCAGCCGAGCGACAAACTATCTTTACCGGGTATGAATATGCATATTCGTTCATTGTGGCTCTTAACTTAGTTTAACACAACTCTCAAACCATCATCGGGGGGATTAGTAAGTTATTTTTCTCGCAATGCCAACCATAAAAATGCAATTCGTCATTTTTTTTCGTTTTTGTACAATTTTAGCTTGACGGATGCTTAATAGATAATTAGGTTGCGTGCCTCCGCCAAACAAGGCTGATACTGTGCAAGTAGTTGATATATATTGATATATGCAAAAATTACCTGTATAAGTCCCTGTGTTTTTTGGTCGGAGTTGAGTGATTTATGGAATCTGTTCGGCTTGGGAATGACTAGAAATCTAGATTGTTCAAGATGTTAGATTGATTTTAGTGTATCGCTCAGTTGTTATTATAGATTTGAGATAAACTTTTGTAGATATAAGGGTATAGAATGCCAACAATTAATCAGTTGGTCCGCAGTCCTCGTCGCTCTGTGGCTAAACGTAATAAGGTTCCAGCTTTGAAAGCCTGCCCGCAGAAGCGCGGTGTATGTACTCAGGTGAAGACTGTGACCCCGAAGAAGCCGAATTCGGCTTTGCGTAAGGTAGCACGTATTCGTTTGACCAATGGCTTTGAAGTGTTTGGATACATCCCGGGTGAAGGTCATAACCTTCAGGAGCATAGTGTTGTGTTGATCCGTGGTGGTCGTGTAAAGGATTTGCCAGGTGTTCGCTACCACATTATCCGTGGTACTCTTGATACACAAGGTGTGAAAAACCGTAAACAATCGCGTTCGGCTTACGGCGCGAAACGTCCGAAATAAGAAATATAGGTAGAATTTATGTCACGTCGCCATGCCGCAAAAAAAAGAGAGATATTACCAGATGCTAAGTTTGGTGATGTTGTCCTTACGAAATTGATAAACACAATGATGTATGATGGCAAAAAATCTGCCGCTGAAACGATTGCTTATGAAGCTCTTGACATTATACATAAGAAAACCAGTGCTGACCCGCTGAAATTTTTCCATGATGCGCTTTCTAATATAAAGCCTTCTGTAGAAGTTCGCTCGCGCCGTGTTGGTGGTGCTACTTACCAAGTTCCAACTGAAGTTCGTGAAGAACGCCGTCTGGCTCTGGCTTTGCGTTGGTTGATTGCTGCTGCTCGTGCTCGTAAGGAAAAAACTATGCGTGACCGTATTGCAGCTGAGCTTATGGATGCGGCAAATGGTCGTGGCGGTGCGGTTACCAAGCGCGAAAATACTCACAAAATGGCGGATGCTAACAAAGCATTCTCGCATTTCAGATGGTAGGATTAGCGGAATTGAAGAACTGGTGAACCTAAGAATTGAAGAATAAAGATAAAAAAGAAAGGGAGATGATGCAAAGGTAGGGTGGTTATGAAGGTAGGGTGAAATTTATATTTCCTCAATTCTTCAATTCCTCAATTCCTCAATT
The DNA here is from genome assembly GCA_038043465.1 of Pseudomonadota bacterium. GTDB lineage: Bacteria > Pseudomonadota > Alphaproteobacteria > Rickettsiales > SXRF01 > SXRF01. The sequence goes on along the minus strand of JBBTBX010000009.1, from coordinate 47,397 downwards.
CATTTTAAACTATGACTCGTAAAACGCCACTCAGTGACTATCGTAACATCGGCATCTGCGCGCATATTGACGCAGGTAAGACCACTACGACTGAACGTATTTTATATTATACCGGCAAATCCCATAAAATCGGCGAAGTGCACGAAGGTGCTGCGACCATGGATTGGATGGAGCAGGAACAGGAGCGCGGTATTACTATTACTTCAGCGGCTACCACCTGCTATTGGAATGATCACCGCATTAACATCATTGATACACCTGGTCACGTGGATTTTACCATTGAAGTAGAGCGTTCAATGCGTGTTCTCGATGGTGCTGTGACCGTGTTTGACTCGGTTGCTGGTGTTGAGCCACAATCAGAAACCGTATGGCGTCAGGCTGATAAATATAGTGTGCCGCGTATTTGTTTTGTGAATAAAATGGATCGTATCGGTGCTAATTTCCAGCGCTGCGTGGATATGATGATCGATCGCCTAGGAACTGTTCCTTTGGTTGTTCAGCTTCCAATAGGTAGCGAAGACAAATATGAGGGCATTGTAGATCTGATTAAAATGAAAGAAATCGTCTGGAAAGGCGATGAGCTTGGTGCTAAATTTGATGAGCTTCCTATCCGCTCTGAACTTCAGGATGCAGCAAAAGCTGCCCGCACGAAGATGTTGGAAACCGCAGTTGAAATGGATGATGCGGTTATGGAAAAATATCTTGGTGGTGAAGAACCAACTATTGATGAATTAAAATCTTGCATCCGCAAAGGCACTGTCGCTTTCAAATTTGTACCGGTATTAAATGGAGCAGCCTTTAAGAACAAAGGTGTTCAGCCAATGTTAGATGCGGTGGTGGATTTCCTTCCTAGCCCGGTTGATATTGGCTCGGTTACTGCGATTGATGTTAAAACTGATGCTGAAATTAAGCGTTTTGCTAGGGATGATGAGAAGTTTTCTGGTCTTGCTTTCAAGATTATGACTGATCCATTCGTTGGTTCTCTTACTTTCGTTCGCGTGTATTCCGGTAAATTGGAAGCCGGTTCTTATGTGCAGAACACAGTGAAAGATAATCGTGAACGCGTAGGCCGCATGTTGCTTATGCATGCAAATTCGCGTGAAGATGTAAAAGAAGTTTATGCCGGTGACATTGTTGCGCTTGCTGGTCTTAAAAATACCACTACCGGCGATACTTTATGTGATGTTGATGCTCAGGTAATTCTTGAGCGTATGGAATTCCCAGAACCAGTTATTGAAGTTGCCGTTGAGCCTAAAACTAAGGCGGATCAAGAGAAGATGGGTATGGCTTTATCACGTCTTGCTTCGGAAGATCCTAGTTTGCGTATTTCTACTAATGAAGAAACCGGTCAAACCATTCTTAAAGGTATGGGCGAATTACATTTGGAAATTATCGTTGATCGCATGAAACGCGAATTCAAGGTAGAAGCTAACGTTGGCGCGCCGCAGGTTGCTTATCGCGAAACTATCACCAAGAAATTTCAGGTTGATTACACTCATAAAAAACAATCGGGTGGTTCTGGTCAGTTTGCGCGCGTTATCATTGATTTCGAGCCGCTGCCACCAGGTTCTGGTTTCGTATTCGAAGCAAAAATCACCGGCGGATCTGTTCCAAAAGAATATATCCCAGGTGTTGAAAAAGGTCTCGATGCTTCTATCAGTAATGGTGTGGTAGCTGGCTTCCCAACTATCGATTTCAAAGCAACTCTGGTTGACGGCGCATATCATGATGTAGATTCTTCCGCGCTGGCGTTCGAAATTGCTGCCCGTGCTTCGTTCCGTGAAGGTATGCCGAAAGCTTCGCCGGTTTTGCTTGAGCCAATAATGAAAGTGGAAGTTGTAACGCCGGAAGATTACATGGGTGATGTGATTGGTGATTTGTCATCACGTCGCGGTCAGGTAACAGGCATGGATTCTCGCGGTAACGCTCGTGTTGTTGATGCGATGGTTCCGCTGGCTTCAATGTTTGGTTATGTAAATACCTTACGTTCGATGTCGCAAGGTCGTGCGCAATATTCAATGCAATTTGATCATTATGATCAGGTTCCATCGGCTGTTGCAGAAGAAATTAAAAAGAAAGTAGCTTAAGGAGTAGTCAAAATGGCAAAAGAGAAATTTGAGAGGAATAAACCTCACTGTAATATCGGAACGATAGGTCATGTTGATCACGGCAAGACGAGTTTGACTGCTGCGATCACGAAGGTTTTGGCTGAGTCTGGTCGTGCTAAATATACGGCGTATGACAAGATCGACGCTGCTCCGGAAGAGAAGGCGCGTGGTATCACGATTAACACCGCGCACGTTGAATATGAAACTGAGAACCGCCACTATGCGCACGTTGATTGCCCAGGTCACGCCGATTATGTTAAGAACATGATCACCGGTGCGGCGCAGATGGATGGCGCGATACTTGTAGTATCAGCTGCTGACGGTCCTATGCCACAGACTCGCGAACATATCCTTCTTGCCCGTCAGGTTGGCGTTCCGGCATTGGTTGTGTTCCTGAACAAGTGCGACATGGTTGATGATCCTGAATTGCTTGAGCTGGTTGAGATGGAAGTGCGCGAGCTTCTCAGCAAATATAAATTCCCGGGCGATACCATTCCTATCATCCATGGTTCAGCTCTGTGCGCGCTGGAAGATAAGAATCCGGCTCTTGGTCGCGAAGCTATCCTTAAGCTTATGGAAGCGGTTGATAAATCAATCCCGCAGCCTGAGCGCCCTATTGATAAACCATTCATTATGCCGGTTGAGGACGTGTTCTCGATCTCCGGTCGTGGTACTGTAGTTACCGGTCGTGTTGAACGCGGTATCGTCAAGGTTGGTGAGGAAATCGAGATTGTAGGCTTGCGTGCTACCCAGAAAACCACATGCACCGGCGTTGAAATGTTCCGTAAGCTGCTTGATGAAGGTCGTGCCGGTGATAACGTTGGTATTCTTCTTCGTGGCACCAAGCGCGAGGAAGTTGAGCGTGGTCAAGTACTCTGCAAACCAGGTTCGATCACCCCGCATACTAAGTTCACTGCTGAGATTTACGTTCTTAACAAGGATGAAGGTGGTCGCCATACCCCGTTCTTCAGCAATTACCGCCCGCAATTCTATTTCCGTACCACTGACGTGACCGGATCTATCAAACTGCCTGACGGCGTTGAAATGATCATGCCTGGCGATAACGTGAGCATCGAAGCGACTCTAATCTCACCAATCGCGATGGAAGAAGGCTTGCGCTTCGCTATCCGTGAAGGTGGCCGCACCATCGGTGCCGGTGTCGTTGCTAAGATTCTGGAGTAATTAGACATGCAAAACCAAAAAATTCGTATCTGGCTGAAAGCGTTTGATCATCGCGTTCTTGATCAATCGACAGCTGAGATTGTGTCAACTGCAAAACGCACCGGCGCGCAAGTTAGAGGGCCGATTCCTCTGCCACTGCGTATCGCACGTTTTACTGTTAACCGTTCTCCGCATATCGATAAGAAATCGCGTGAACAGTTTGAAATCCGTACGCACAAACGTTTGATTGACATTCTTGATCCAACTCCGCAAACCGTGGATGCTTTGATGAAATTAGATCTTGCTTCTGGTGTTGATATTAAGATTAAGGCGGAGGCAGCATAATATGCGTACAGGATTAATTGCTAAAAAACTGGGTATGACCAGTGTGTACACGGAAGAAGGTGTGGAAACACCGGTTACCGTGTTGCACGTTGATAATTGCCAGGTTGTTGCCAATAAAACCGTTGCTAAAGATGGTTATACAGCTGTTCAGCTTGGTGTTGGCAAAGCTAAGGTAAAAAATGTTTCTAAGGCTTTGCGTGGGCATTACGCTAAAGCGAAAGTAGAACCGAAACGCAAACTCGTTGAGTTCCGTGTTGAAGAAAAAGCTTTGATTGAACCAGGTACTGAAATTGTTGCCAGCCATTTTGTTCCAGGGCAATATGTTGATGTGGTTGGAAACTCGGTTGGTAAGGGCTTCGCCGGTGTTATGAAGCGTTATAACTTTGCCGGTCTGGAAGCAACGCATGGCGTTTCTGTTGCGCATCGTTCGCATGGCTCTACCGGACAACGTCAGGATCCGGGTCGTGTATTCAAAGGCAAAAAAATGGCCGGTCACATGGGAACGGTTCGTGTAACTACTCAGAATCTTCAGGTTATTTCTGTGGATGAAGAGCGTGGTTTTATCATGGTGCGTGGCGCGGTTCCAGGTGCTGAGAATGGTTTTGTTCTGGTTAAAGATGCTTGCAAAAAAGGCTCTCATCCTGCTGCTCCATTTCCAGCTGGTGTACGTAAAGTTAATAATCCTGTGGCGAGCGAAAGCGAGAGCACAGGATCTGTTGAAGATAAAAAGACTGAGTAAAAGGATTAAGATCCTGCGCTGCGACTTTGTCGCCCACAGGATTTAGGAGAAATTATGAAAGTAAAAGTTGTAACAATCGAGAATAAAGCTGCTGGTGATATTGAATTATCTGATAGCATCTTTGCTGCTCCGGTTCGCAAGGACATATTGCACCGTATGGTGCAGTGGCAGCGCGCAAAGGCTCAGTCTGGTACTCATAAAACCAAGACTATCAGCGAAATAAGTGGTACTGGTAAAAAGCCTTTCAAGCAAAAAGGTTCCGGTAATGCCCGTCAGGGTTCTATGCGTTCTGCACAGATGCGCGGTGGTGCTACTATTTTTGGACCGGTGGTTCGCAGCCATGCAATCGATCTTCCTAAGAAAGTTCGCAAACTTGCTATGCGTGTTGCCCTTTCTTCCAAACAGGCGGATGGTACTTTGTTTGTTGTTGATAATGTCAATGTGAAAGAAGCTAAAACCAAAGCTATGGTTGAGATTTTTGCAAAGAACGGTTGGGATGCTCCGTTATTCATTGATGGCACGCAGGTGAATGAAAATTTTGCTAAAGCCGCCCGCAATATAAAATTTGTGGATGTGCTCCCGCAACAGGGTATCAATGTTTATGATATTCTGCGTCACAAACAGTTGATTTTGACTAAGGATGCGGTGAAGCATCTTGAAGAGAGGCTTAAATGAAAAAAGCTAAAAAAGTAGAAAAAACGGAAGCGCGCGCTTATCACTACGATACCATCGTTTCTCCGGTTATCACCGAGAAATCAACCATGGTTTCTGAGTTCAATAAGGTTATGTTCAATGTGCGTCTGGAATCAACCAAAGCTGAAATAAAATCAGCGGTTGAAGCTTTATTTAAGGTAAAAGTTGCTAATGTGAATACATTGCGCCGCCTTGGAAAAGTAAAGTTATTCCGTGGTGTAAAAGGCAAGCAGAACGATACTAAGAAAGCAATCGTAACTCTTGCTGCCGGCCAGTCAATAAACCTAGATGGGGGAGTAAGCTAATATGGCTCTCAAAAGTTTTAAACCTACAACTCCTGCTCAGCGTCAATTGGTTATTGTTGACCGCAGTGAATTGTATAAAGGTAAGCCAGTTAAAAAACTGACTGAAGGAAAAAATAAAAGTGGTGGTCGTAATAATTATGGTCGTTTGACTGCGTTCCGCGTGGGTGGTGGTCACAAGCAGTCATATCGTATTATTGATTTCAAACGCCGTAAGTTTGATGTTGCTGCAACTGTTGAGCGTTTGGAATATGATCCGAACCGCACTTCATTTATTGCGCTGATAAAATATTCTGATGGTGAGCTGGCTTATATCATTGCTCCGCAGCGTCTTGCGGTTGGCGATGTTGTGGTATCTTCAGAAAGAGCTGACATTAAACCGGGTAACACCATTCCGCTGAAAAATATTCCGGTTGGAACTATTATCCATAACGTTGAAATGAAGGAAGGCAAAGGTGGGCAGCTTGCCCGCGCTGCCGGAACTTATGTACAGCTTGTTGGTAAAGATGCTGGTTATGCTCAGGTTAAACTACGTTCCGGTGAACTTCGCCTGATTCGTTCTGATTGCCTGGCTACTATCGGTGCGGTTTCTAATCCGGACAACCAAAATGCGGTTATCGGTAAAGCAGGTCGCAGCCGTTGGCTTGGCGTTCGTCCATGCGTTCGCGGTGTGGCGATGAATCCTGTTGACCATCCGCATGGTGGTGGTGAAGGACGTACTTCTGGTGGTCGTCATCCGGTTACGCCGTGGGGTAAAGGAACTAAAGGTACAAAGACACGTTCAAAAAAGAAGAAGAATAAACTCATTCTTCGTAGCAGACATCAGGGTAAGTAAGGCTGGCGGCTAGCGGTTAGCGGTTAGTTAAGTGTAATTTTAATTTTGAGGAGGAGTGGAAAAAATGGAATAGAGATTGTAGTTAGTGTTTTGTTGCACTAGCCACTAGCCACTAGCCACTGACCACTAAAATATTATGGCACGTTCAGTTTGGAAAGGTCCGTTTGTTGATGGTTACCTGCTTAAGAAAGCAGAAGGAGCCAGAGGCGCGACCCGCAATCAGATTATCAAAACATGGTCACGTCGTTCGACTATCCTGCCGCAGTTTGTGGGGCTGACTTTCGGTGTCTATAATGGCAAGAAATTTATCCCTGTATCGGTTAACGAAGATATGATTGGTCACAAATTCGGTGAATTTGCTCCGACTCGTACTTTCCACGGTCATACAGCGGCTGACAAGAAAACTGCAGCTAAGAAATAAGGAATGGTAATAATATATGTCTAAAAAAGCAACCCAGCGTGCATTAGCACCAAACGAAGCGAAAGCGGTTATCAACCGTATCCGCATCAGTCCACAGAAGCTTAACCTTGTGGCGGCTCTTATCCGTGGAATGGATGTGAATGGCGCGCTTACCCAGCTATCATTTTCCAGCAAGCGTATTGCCGGAGATGTAAAAAAAGCTTTGCAGTCAGCAATTGCCAACGCTGAGAATAACCATAACCTGAATGTTGATTCTCTTTATGTTAAAGAAGCGTATGTTGGGAAAAATCTGGTAATGAAACGTATGCATACTCGTGGTCGTGGTAAATCGGCGCGTGTATTCAGACCATTTGCAAATTTGACGCTGATTGTGCGTGAAAAAGAGGAGAAAGCATAATATGGGTCAGAAAGTAAACGCAATTGGTTTTCGTGTTGGCGTGAACAAAACTTGGGATTCGCGTTGGTTCGCCGGTGCTGATTATGCCACCAAGCTGCATGAAGATTATAAAATTCAGGCCTACTTGAAGAAAAGCCTTGATGCTGCTGGCGTAAGCAAGGTTGTGATCGAGCGTCCTACCAAGAAAGCGCATATCACTATTCATACTGCGCGTCCTGGTGTGGTTATTGGTAAAAAAGGTGCTGATATTGATAAAATCAAGAAGGATCTGGCTAAATTTACTAAGGATGAAGTTCATCTTAATATTGTGCCGGTGCCGAAGCCGGAGCTTGATGCAACTTTGATTGCTGAGTCTATCGCGCAGCAATTAGAAAAGCGTGTGGCTTTCCGTCGTGCTATGAAACGTGCCGTGCAATCATGCCTGCGTCTTGGCGCACTTGGTATCCGTATCAATGTCAGCGGTCGTCTTGGCGGTGCTGAAATTGCGCGTATGGAATGGTATCGTGAAGGTCGCGTGCCTTTGCACACTCTGCGTTCGGATATTGATTATGGTATCGCTCGTTCTGAAACCGCTTACGGCACTATTGGTGTAAAAGTATGGGTATTCAAAGGTGAGATACTTGGTAAAGAAAAGAAGATTGACGCAGCGGCTGACGTTGTTCCTGTCGAAATACTAGCAACTAGCAACGAGTAACAAGTTATGATGAGTCCTAAAAAAACTAAATACCGTAAAGCCCATAAAGGGCGGATTAAAGGTGCCTCCAAAGGTGGCTTTACCCTGAATTTTGGTGAGTATGGTTTGAAGGCGATGCAGCCTGAGCGTATTACTGCGCGTCAGATTGAAGCTGCCCGTCGTGCCATTTCCCGTCATGTAAAGCGCGTTGGTCGTATGTGGATTCGTATTTTTCCAGACCTGCCGGTAACTCGCAAGCCTGCCGAAGTACGTATGGGTAGCGGTAAGGGGTCTGTAGAATTCTGGGCAGCACGTGTTGCTCCTGGTCGCATATTGTTTGAAGTGGAAGGTGTTAGCGAGGCTGTTGCCCGTGAAGCGTTTGACCGTGCTTCTGCCAAGCTTCCTATCAAAACCAAATTCGTTTCGCGCGTTAAGGGAGGGGAATAATTATGAAAACTTCTGAATTACGTACTAAATCTGCAGAAGAACTGAAGGAAATAATCCTGAATTCTAAAAAAGAACAGTTTAACCTGCGGATGCAGGATGCCACCGGTTCTTTGGAAAGCAGGCAGGGATTCCGCGCGGCTCGCCGTACTATTGCTCGGGCAAAAACTTTGTTGAACGAAGGCGTTAATAATGTTAAAAAAGCTGCCCCTAAAAAGGCTGTGGCTAAAAAAAATAAGAAGGGATAATTCATGCCAAGGCGTGTACTACAAGGAACTGTCGTTAGCGATGCGAATGAAAAAACTGTAACAGTGCGTGTGGAACGCCGTGTTTCGCATCCTGTATATAAGAAAACCATTCGCCGCTCTAAAAAATATGCGGCGCATGATGAGAAAAACCAGTTCAAGGTTGGCGATAAGGTTCAGATTGTGGAGTCAGCTCCTATTTCTAAATCTAAGCGTTGGCAAGTGATATACGAAGAATAAGATGCAGCTCTAAGGAAATGATGAGGAAAGTATGATACAACAACAAAGTAATTTAGAGGTGGCTGACAATTCAGGTGCGCGTCGGGTGATGTGCATTAAAGTTCTAGGCGGAGCAGGACGTAAATTCGCAGGCGTGGGCGATATTATTGTAGTTTCTGTTAAAGATGCGATACCGCGTGGCAAGGTGAAAAAGGGTGAGGTGCATCGTGCTGTTATCGTGCGCACTCGTCGCGATATACACCGTGCTGACGGTAGCACTATCCGCTTTGATAAAAACGCTGCGGTGCTTCTTACTAAGCAGAATGAGCCGATTGGCACTCGTATATTTGGGCCAGTTACTCGTGAACTTCGTGCTAAGCAGTTTATGAAAATTGTCTCTCTGGCACCAGAAGTATTATAATTTTAAGGAATTTGAGAAATGGCTGTGAAATTCAAAGTAAAAAAAGGTGATGAGGTTATTGTCATCGCTGGCAAAGAAAAAGGCAAAAAGGGCAAGATAACTCAGGTTATCACCAGTGAAGCGCGGGTTGTTGTTGGTGGCATCAATATGGTGAAACGCCATACCAAGCCTAGCAAAACTTCTGCTGGTGGAATCATTGAGAAGGAAGCTTCTCTGCATGTGTCTAACGTTTCTTTGATTGATGCAAAATCAGGAAAGCCGACACGCGCTGGCTATAAATTTGAGGGAGACAACAAGGTTCGTGTTTCCAAGCGTTCAGGAGATAAGATATAATGGCTAAAGCAACAGAAAATAAGGCTGTAAAAGCTGAGAAAGCACCTAAAGCGGAAAAGGCGGCGAAGAAGCCTGCCGGTGGTTACACACCTCGTTTGCAGGCTGTATATGAAAAAGACGTGCGTTCTGCTATGCAGAAACAGTTCAATTACAAGAACGCGATGCAAGTTCCTAAGCTTGATAAGATTGTTATCAATATGGGCGTTGGTGAAAACGTAAATGATAGCAAAACCATTCAGGCGGCGGTTAATGAGCTTGGCTTGATTGCTGGTCAGAAGCCTCTTGTTACTAAATCAAAGAAAGCTATCGCTGGTTTTAAATTGCGTGAAGGCTTGCCGATTGGCTGTAAGGTGACTTTGCGTAAGCAGCGTATGTATGAATTTTTGGATAGGTTGATTAATACGGCTCTGCCGCGTGTTCGTGACTTCCGCGGAGTTCCTCATAAGAGCTTTGACGGGCGTGGCAACTATGCTCTCGGGCTTAAGGAACAGATCGTTTTTCCAGAGATAAATTATGATAAGATCGATCAGATTCGTGGTATGGATATTATCATCTGCACCACTGCGAAAACTGACGAGGAAGCAAAGAGTTTGCTTGCTGCAATGAATATGCCGTTTGTTAAGTAGTGACTAGTGACTGGCGGTCAGTGACTAGTGAAGAAAAGATTTAGGGTAGTAGTTAAACAGTAACTTATAAGGAGGAGTGGAAAAAATTGGTAGATGAAAAGTTGACAGTGAAAATTCACTGACCACTGACCACCGACCACTAACCACTGAAATTATGGCTAAATTGAGTTCGATAAATAAGAATAACCGCCGTTTGAAAATGGCAAAGAAGTTTGCTAACAAACGCGGCGCGCTTAAAGCTGTTGTTATGGATCGTGATCTGCCTTTCGATGAGCGTCTACAAGCACAGATTAAGCTTTCTGCATTGCCGCGCAATGGTGCTAAAACCCGTCACCGCAATCGCTGCGAACTAACTGGTCGCGCACGTGGTGTGTATCGTAAATTCAAACTTTCACGCATAAAATTGCGTGAGCTTGGTTCGTTCGGAAAAGTTCCGGGCTTAACCAAGGCAAGCTGGTAGGAGAATAATTATGTCTATGAATTATCGCCTTGCTGATATGTTGTCTCTGATCCGTAATGGACAGGCTGCTCGTTTGGCAGTTGTTCGTTGCCAGGCAACTAATCTGCTTGGAAACGTGTTGGAAGTTCTAAAAAACGAAGGCTTTATCGCCGGTTACAAAAGTTCTGAGAATGATGGGAAACCGGAGTTTGAAATTGAACTTAAGTATCAGGATGGTGAGCGTGTTATTAAGGAAATTACCTGTATTTCTAAGCCTGGTCGCCGCGTTTATTGCGAAATTTCAAAATTGCCGAAATTCTTTAACGGTCTCGGTATTGCGATTTTATCTACATCAAAAGGTGTAATGTCAGATTTTGATGCGCGTCAGGCGAATGTTGGTGGTGAAGTTCTTTGTTCAGTATTCTAAGGAAGATGATCAGATGGTCGGATGATCGGATGATCGAGTAAAGTAAATTATAATGTCACGGATAATCTGGTTATCGGGTAATCGGGTAATCGGATTATCTAAGTAAGGAGTAAGTAATGTCTCGTGTAGGTAAAAAGCCGGTTGCAATACCATCAGGTGTCACAGTTAAAGTTGATGCCGGTGAGATTGCGGTTAAAGGTGGCAAGGGTGAACTCAAAGCGAAATTAGCACCGGAAGTAAAGGTTGAGATTTCCGGAGGCAATGTTATCATTTTGCCTGTGGATAAGGATGACAAACGTTCCCGCGCTATGTGGGGAACTACTCGCAACCAAGTTAATAACATGGTTGAAGGTGTTTCCAAAGGCTTTGTTGTTAAGCTTGAGATTCAAGGCGTTGGTTTCCGTGCGGCGGCTGACAAGAACTACCTGACACTGGCTCTTGGCTTCAGTCATGAAATAAAATTTGCCATTCCGGACGGTGTTAGCATAGTTTGTGAAAAACCAACATCAGTAGCTATATCCGGTTTTGATAAAAAGCTGGTAGGGCAGGTGGCAGCTGAAATTCGTGCATTGCGGAAACCTGAGCCATATAAAGGAAAAGGTGTTCGCTATGAAGGTGAGTATGTACGTAAAAAAGAAGGGAAGAAGAAGTAACAGTAAATCTGGCAGCTGTGCTGCTTAGATTCCTGTTATCTCCACGCAGTCGTGGATCTTTGCAAATGTAAGAAAGGTGAGATACTAGTAAAAATATGAGCCAAGCAGTTAAATCAAAAGCGTTATTTGATCGTCGCAAGCAACGTGTCCGTAGCGCGATTCGCAAGCAGACCAATAATCGTGTGCGCCTTTCAGTGTTTCGTTCCGGCAAGCATATTTATGCTCAGCTTATTGATGATAGCAAGGGAACGACTCTCGCTGCTGCTTCATCTCTTGATGCGGATGTTAAAGGCAAGGCGAAATCTACTTCTACAGTGGAAGTGGCAAAAATTATTGGTACTTTGATAGCTCAGCGCGCTAAAAAAGCCAACGTAAAAGAAGTGGTTTTTGATCGTGGTGGGTATTTGTTTCATGGGCGCGTAAAGGCTTTGGCTGATGCGGCGCGTGAAGCTGGGTTATCTTTCTAAGAATTTTGTATTATTTGTAATAGAGTTGGGAAAATAAATATGGCACGTCCAGAACGCAATGAAAAGAAAAGTGGTCGCGAAGAAGGCAGCGATTTGATCGATAAATTAGTATCGATAAACCGTGTTGCCAAAGTGGTAAAAGGCGGTAGACGTTTCGGCTTTGCTGCTCTTGTTGTCGTTGGCGACGGTAAGGGACGGGTCGGTTACGGTTCTGGTAAAGCGAAAGAAGTATCTGACGCTATGCGTAAAGCCTTGGAAACTGCAAAAAAATCCATGATGCGTATACCTCTGCGTGAAGGTCGCACTGTTCATCACGATTTATATGGTCGTTTTGGTGCCGGTAAAGTGATTATACGCACTGCACCTGTTGGTACTGGTATCATTGCTGGCGGGCCAATGCGCGCAGTTTTTGAAGCCCTCGGTGTGCAGGATGTGGTAGCGAAATCAGTTGGTACTTCTAATCCTCATAACATGCTTAAAGCAACTTTTGATGCTCTTGAAGGCATGAAATCGCCACGTGCTATTGCTACAAAACGTGGTAAAGCAGTTGGTGAGATTGTTGACCGCAGAGAAGGTAAAAGCAGTGCTGCTAAAGAAGCTGTTAAAACTGAAAAGAAATCTAAGGAATAATTTGTATGGCAACTGAAGCAAAGACAAAACCAGCAGCGAAGAAAGCTCCGGCGGAAAAACCAGCGAAGGCATCTGCTAAAGCTGTGGCTCCAGCTAAAAAAGCAGAAACTAAAAAAACCTCTACCGTAACTGGCAGGGTTAAAGTAACACAGGTAATTGGTTCAATTGGTCGTAGGCACGATCAGGAAGCAACACTTATTGGTCTTGGTCTTAATAAACGTCACAGGACAAAGGTACTTGAAGATACTCCATCTGTACGCGGTATGATCTACAAAGTAAGGCATCTGCTTAAGGTTGAGTCAGTTAACTAACACACAGAAAATTCTAAGGTAATCGACATGCAATTAAATGAATTACAAGATAATAAAGGCGCGAGGCACCGCAAAATGCGTGTTGGTCGCGGTATCGGTTCCGGTAAAGGCAAAACCTCCGGTCGTGGTGGTAAAGGTCAGACCGCGCGTACCGGTGTGCGTATCAATGGTTTTGAAGGTGGTCAGACACCAATTCATCGCCGTTTGCCAAAGCGCGGGTTTAATAATTACACACGTCATGAATATGAAACCGTTAATCTCGGTGCTATTCAGAAAGCGGTTGATGCTGGCACTCTTGATGCTAAGAAAAATATCACTATAGACGAGCTTAAAAATGCCGGTCTAGTTCGTAAGGCTGCGACCGAGGTAAAGTTGCTGGCAAAAGGTGCTCTTACCGCTAAAGTTACTATAGATGTACATTTCGCATCAGCTTCTGCAAAAGAAGCAGTTGAAAAATCTGGTGGTAAAGTGACGGTAAATCTTAGCAGCTCTGCTGCTTAGATTCCCGTCATCCCCGCGCAGGCGGGGGTCTGGTGATGTTTTCGGTTTCTGGTTCTATAATTTAAGTGATGGAATTTATAAGATATGACCTCTGCTGCGGAACGCCTTGCCAGTAATATGAATCTTGGAACATTTTCTAAGGCCACCGAGCTTAAAAAGCGTTTGTGGTTTGTGTTCGTAGCTCTTGTGGTTTACCGCGTCGGTACTTACATTCCGGTTCCCGGAATCGACCCAAATATTTTATCTGAGATTTTTGCCAAACATCAGGGGGGAATACTTGGTCTGGGGAATTTGCTTTCCGGCGGTGGTTTGTCGCGCATGTCCATCCTTGCCCTTGCTGTGATGCCTTATATTTCTTCTTCTATTATAATGCAGATACTCTCTTTTGCTGTGCCATCTCTGGCGGAACTCAAGAAAGAAGGCGATGCCGGACGCAGGAAAATCAACCAGTATACGCGGTATGGAACGGTAATACTTGCCGCTTTGCAGGGCTATGGAATTGCAGCTGGTCTGGAAAGCATGAGTAGTGCCAAAGGTTCTGCGGTTATTGATCCTGGCATGTTTTTCCGCTTTACTGCCACTGTTACATTGGTTGGCGGAACAATGTTCCTGATGTGGCTGGGTGAACAGATTACTGCGCGCGGCATCGGCAATGGCATTTCCCTGATTATTTTTGCCGGCATCGTTGCCAATTTACCGGGTGCTATAAGCCAGACTTTTGAGCTGGGGCGTACTGGTGTAATTTCCACTCCGCTGGTTCTTATAATTATTGCTGTAGTTCTAGCGTTAATCGCTCTGATTGTTTTTGTAGAAAGGGCGCAGAGGCGGATTATTATCCAATATCCAAGGAGGCAGATGGGGGCAAAGGAAAGTAACCATATGCCGCTGAAGCTGAATACTGCTGGCGTTATTCCGCCGATCTTTGCCAGTTCACTTCTTCTTTTCCCACTTACCATAGCCAGCTTTAACGCTGGTGGCAGTGGTATATTACAAACCATAAGCACTTACCTTGCGCATGGGCAGCCGCTATATATTCTGGCATATGTTGCCTTGATTATATTTTTCTGTTTTTTCTATACTTCAATTGTTTTCAACCCTACTGAAACCGCAGAAAATCTGAAGAAAAACGGTGGTTTCGTAGCGGGAGTTCGCCCTGGTCAGCAGACCGCAGATTATCTCGATTTTATCCTGACCCGTCTGACCGCGATTGGCGCGCTTTACCTATCGCTGGTATGCGTAATGCCGGAAATTTTTGTTGCTAAATATGCAATTCCGTTCCAGCTTGGTGGCACAGGTCTACTAATTGTTGTGAATGTGGTTATTGACTTCGTAACGCAGGTGCAGTCGCATCTGTTCGCTCATCAATATGAAAGCCTGATTAAAAAGTCGCGCCTGAAGGGTAAGATCAAATGAAACTGATTTTACTTGGTCCTCCTGGAGCTGGAAAAGGTACTCAGGCTCAATATCTGCAGAATAAATTGTCTATTGCTAAACTTTCAACCGGTGACATGCTCAGGGCTGCGGTGGCTTCTGGCAGTGAGCTTGGCAAACAAGCCAAGGTTATTATGGAAAAAGGCGGATTAGTACCAGATGACTTGGTAGTTGGTCTTATTCGTAGCCGTATAGAGCAACCAGACTGCAAGAATGGTTTTATTCTTGACGGATTTCCGCGTACTTTAGGGCAGGCGGAAGCACTTGATTCCATGCTGAAAGCAGAAAACAAAAAGATTGATTTTGTAATAGAATTACAGGTCGATGATAAAGAGCTCACCGAGCGCATCTCCGGTCGCTTTTCCTGCGCAAAATGTGGTGCTGGTTACCATGATAAATTCAAGCAAACAGCTATAAACGGAGTTTGCGATGAATGTGGCAGTAAAGAATTTATCCGCCGGGCTGATGATAAAGCGGAAACTGTTACTGCCCGTCTGGAGGCTTACCACCGTCAGACGGCTCCGTTGCTGCCTTATTACCGTGCGCATGGGGTGTTGGTTTCGGTTGACGGCATGGCGGAAATATCCAAGGTAACTGGGCAAATTGATAATATTTTAAAAACAGGGGAAAAAATCGTATAAAACTATTGACGGAAGGTATAATTTCCCTATTATCCTTCCTCCTCTTAACAATTTTTTGTAGTATTTTTTTAGTAACTTATTCATTTTAGAGGTTTTTTTGTGGCTCGTATTGCTGGTGTAAATATTCCTTCAGGTAAGCGTCTTGATGTTGCGCTTACATACATACATGGCATTGGCCGTGTGAAATCCGCGCAAATCTGCGAAAAAGCAGGGTTGCCACCGGAAAAACGTGTGCATCAATTAGCTGAATCGGAAATAATCCGTGTGCGCGAAATTATTGACCGTGATTATACGGTTGAAGGTGATTTGCGTCGTGAAATATCAATGAACATCAAGCGTTTGGTTGATTTGGGCTGCTATCGTGGTCTTCGTCATCGCAAAAAACTTCCTGTGCGTGGTCAGCGTACGCACACTAACGCTCGTACCCGTAAAGGTAAGGCGAAACCGATAGCTGGTAAGAAACTCGCAACTAAATAAGAGAAATCTTAGCAGTTTTGCTGCTTAGTTTTTTCTTATCCCGCACTTGTTGCGGGATCTGGTAAATAAAGAGAAAGAAGATAAAAATGGCTGGTAAAGAAGCAGGTGCCGCAAGGCTAAAGAAACGTGAGCGCAAGAACATCACCACTGGCGTGGCGCATGTGAACGCGTCTTTTAACAATACTATAATAACCATCACTGATTTGCAGGGTAACACTGTTTCCTGGTCATCTGCTGGTCATCATGGTTTTAAAGGTTCACGTAAATCAACACCATATGCAGCGCAGGTTACTGCTGAAGATGCTGGGCGTAAGGCGCAGGAGCATGGTATGAGAACGTTGGCAGTTGTTGTCAAAGGTCCTGGTTCTGGTCGTGAATCGGCTCTGCGCGCGTTGCAGACTGTTGGCTTTACAGTTACTTCCATTAAGGACATAACCCCGGTGCCGCATAATGGTTGCCGTCCGCCGAAACGTCGTCGTGTGTAATTCTGTCATCCTGTGAGCCGTAGGCTGCACAGGATCTGGTGCAAATAACAATGAAATCCTGTGTTGCGGCTTAGTCGTTCACAGGATGACAACAAGGAGAAAAAAATATGTTGGCAAAGAACTGGCAAGATATGATTAAGCCGACCAAGCTCGAGATCGTAACTGCAAAAAACAATCCATGTCAGGCAACTATCGTTGCTGAACCTCTGGAACGCGGTTTCGGACATACGCTTGGTGTTGTGCTGCGTCGTGTGTTGCTTTCATCGCTTCAGGGTGCGGCGGTTACCACTTTGAAAATAGATGGCGTGTTGCATGAATTCTCCTCAATTCCTGGTGTGCGTGAAGACGTAACTGATGTAATTTTGAACATCAAAGAACTCCGCCTTAAATGCTCTACCGCAGAAAAGAAGCGCATAAGCCTCACTGCTACTGGTCCTGGCGAAGTTAAAGCTGGTGCTATTGAAGTATCCGGCGATGTGGAGATTATCAATAAAGACCATGTTATCTGCACTTTGGATAAAGGCGCGAAGCTGAACATGGAAATGACTGTTGAAACCGGAAAAGGTTATGTGCGCGCGCAGCGTGCTGCTGATGCTCCAATTGGTTTGATACCGGTTGATGCTTTGTTCAGCCCGATTGTTAAAGTGTCTTACAAAGTTGAAAATGCTCGCGTTGGTCAGATGACCGATTATGATAAACTGTCAATGACTATTGAAACTGATGGCTCGCTTACTGCTGAAGATGCGCTTGCGCTGGCTGCCCGTATCTTGCAGGATCAGTTGCAGCTCTTCATCAATTTTGAAGAATCTAAGATTGAGAAGAAAGAAGATGCGAAACCAGATCTTCCATTCAGCCAATACCTGCTCAAGAAAGTATATGATCTTGATGAATTATCAGTTCGTGCGACAAACTGCCTGAAAAATGATAACATCATTTATGTTGGTGATCTGGTGCAGAAGACCGAAGGTGAAATGCTCAAGACTCCTAATTTTGGTCGTAAATCGCTGAACGAAATTAAAGAAAAACTTGCTAAGATTGGTCTTCGTTTCGGCATGGAAGTTCCAAACTGGCCACCGGAAAATATTGAAGAATTAGCTCGTAAATACGAGGAACCATATTAATCGGCTCAAGGCATAAGGCAAATAGGCTTAAGAGTTTTTCTAAGCCTAAAGCCCTAAGCCCTAAGCCTTAAACTAAAGGAGTAAAATATATGCGCCACGCTATGAGAGGTCGCAAATTAGGTCGTAAATCAGCGCATCGTAAGTCGATGTTTGCCAACCTTGCTATGGCTTTGATCAAGCACGAGCAGATTTCCACCACTTTGCCTAAAGCTAAGGATTTGCGTCCTATAGTAGAAAAACTGGTTACACTTGCTAAACGTGGCGATCTGCATGCACGCCGTCAGGTTAATGCTGTGCTGAGAGACGCTGATCTTACCAATAAATTATTTTCAGCAATTGCAGAACGCTACAAAACCCGTCAGGGCGGTTACCTGCGTGTTCTGAAAGCCGGTTTCCGTTATGGTGACAATGCGCCTATGGCGATCATTGAATTTGTAGACCGTGATGTTACTGCTAAAGGCAAAGATTCTGGTCTTGTAGTTGAAGAAGCTGCTGCAGCATAGTTTTAGTTTAATGTTATAATAAAGAAGCAGCCTTGATATTATCGGGCTGCTTTTTTATTTTTTGGGGAGAGTTATGCAGGTAATGCCGCTTATTTACGTAATGACCGGAGGAGCAATTGGTTCGGCTCTGCGCTACCTCATGATGTCCTTTATTGGTCGCCTGATAGTAAGCCCTTTCCCTTATGGCACACTCGCTGTTAATGTCCTCGGTTCATTCGTTATGGGTGTGTGGATTGCCGTAATGGCTCATCTCCTGCCCGAACGTTCCCGCGATCTGCATCTGTTATTTGCGGTTGGCGTGCTCGGTGGATTCACCACCTTTTCAACATTCAGCCTTGATATCTTTTATTTATTTGAGCGTACAGAATATAGTCAGGCTGCCATCTATATCATTTCATCGGTGCTGGTTTCAGTTGTTGCATTGGTTTTTGGTATGTGGCTTGTTGGTGTGAGTAAAATCTAAGAACAAAAATTTTATGAATTATGAAATTGTTTCTATTACAGAAAAACATATTGATGGTTTTTGGCGGGCTGTTGATAGTGTAGCTAAAGAGGAATTGTATATTGCATTCTTAGAAGCTCCTCCCATTGAAAAGACACAATCCTATATTTTTGAACAATTACAAAATAACATGCCGCACTATATAGCCTTAGTTAATGGAGATGTTGTTGGCTGGTGTGATATTTCATCTAAACACCGCCCAGTTTTTGTACATTCAGGAATTCTTGGTATGGGCTTAATAAGTCAATATCGTGGTAAAGGTATAGGAAGGGCAATGATGCAAGTAACACTTTCGAAAGCTAAAGAAATAGGTCTTACTAGAGTCGAACTTGAGGTTCGCGAAAAGAATGCTAGAGCTATAGAATTATACAAAAAATTTGGTTTTATTGTTGAAGGCATAAAACGAAATTCCACCAAGGTTAATGGGGTCTATGAAAATGACTTGGTAATGGGCTTGCTGTTGGAATCTTAAGAAAGAAAAATATGATAAACCAGACCATCTCTGATGAAGATAATGATATCCGCCTTGACCGCTGGTTTAAGCGGCATTTCCCGAATTTGCAACATGCTATGCTCGAAAAATATTTACGCAAAGGTGCCGTACGTCTTGATGGTAAAAAAGCCAAGTCATCGGATCGGATCAGGGCAGGGCAGGTGCTGGGTTATCCAGAATTTGGCGAAGATGTTGCCTTTGTAAAAGCCAAGCCTCAAGCCAGTGAGCAGGATGCAGAATTTGTCCGTAGTCTGGTTTTATATAAAGACGCAAATGTAATCATTATCAATAAGCCATTCGGTCTTCCCGTGCAGGGCGGAACAAAAATTAAAAAGAGCCTCGATGATATGCTTGGAGGTCTGTTGTTTGATGCTAAGGAACGCCCAAAATTGGTGCACAGATTAGATCGCGATACTAGTGGCGTTCTGGTGCTGGCGCGCAATACCAAATCAGCGTCTCTTCTTGCCAAAATGTTTGCGGGCAAGGATATTGAAAAAACCTATCTGGCACTTACGCATGGAAGACCGCTGCAAACAGTCGGCACGATTGATTACCGCTTGCTTAAAGCAGAGCATGGCGAAAATTCATATGAACGTGTGGCGGTGGATGATGAGGAAGGCAAATATGCACGCACTGAATACCGCGTGGTGGAATCATTGGCGCGGCGTTTCGCGCTTATGGAGCTTAAGCCTCTGACCGGACGCACTCATCAGTTGCGTGTGCATATGCAGGCAATAAATTGCCCGATAGTAGGTGATGAAAAATATGGTGGCGATGAGTTGCAGGCGCAGGATGTCGGCATAGCTGACGGGTTGCATCTCCACGCTCGCCGGATAGTGATTCCCGCATTTGGCAGCGGCAAAAAAATTGATGTCACCGCACCACTGCCGACACACATGAAAGAAAGCTTTAAAGCACTGGGTATTGAGGTGAAGAAATGAGTAGCAAAAGGAATAAAGGTAAAAAAAGAAAAGCTAATCAATCTCCACCACCGAGAAATCAATCTAAAACTGTCAGTAATAAAACAACGCCAACTAAATCTCCTTCTGGAATTTTGGATACAATTAAGAACACTATTGCTTTTATTGGTAGATTATGGAGGGGTATATCTGTTGTTTGGAAGATTATAGCATTAATCGTTGGTGCTTATACTTTCTATCAATCAAATTTTAAAGATCCGAAGATAGAAGTAATTAATGATGATACTGATCCATCCTTAGCAATGGCAGTGCCTTTTATTTTAACTAAATCAAGCAATCTTAATGTGGAAAATGTAAAATGGGAATGTAATATTACCGCTAAAATAGATACAGGTTTTGGGAAAATTAGCCTAGACAAATCATTACTGGCGAGTGGTAATTTATATAATATTGAACCTTATAAGAAATTGGATTGCGATATCGGGCGTGCCATTAAATTTCCAGGTAATTATATATTATCTTCTGCATGCTTAATAATTAATGTTAATTATAATTTCTCATTCTTAGGGTTTTTACTTGGTGGGGAGCGTAACTATTCTGGTGACTTTAAATGGAATAATGTAACAAAAAAATGGGTGGAAAAATGTGAAAATCCTGTATTTTAATAAAAATAATATATTATAGATTTAGATGACACTCCCCACCCACACACACGCGAAAAATCCATTTTCCCTGCCGACAAAAGCATTAGCAGAAGCGGCATAATTAAAAAAGTGGGTGGCTATTAGAAGGAATTTATTATCCTGTAAAACTAAGCAGCAAACTGGATAATAACCTGATCGACGGAAACTGTTTCGCGCTCACTGACATTTACCTTGGTTACAGTAGTTTCGTGATCAGCGTAAATAATATTTTCCATCTTCATCGCTTCGATAACTACAAGTTCCTGCCCACGCGTTACTTTCTGCCCTTCCTTAACTTTTATACCTATTACCAACCCGGCAATCGGTGCAACCAGTTGATCTTTTTTATTCTTGTTTTGCGGTTTCGGCATGAACTGCGCGAGCTCTGCCACCCGTGGTGAACGGACTTTTACCACTACATCCGCGCCGCCATAAGTCAGCACGTAGCCTTCCTCAAGATGCTTAATCTGAACCGATACCGGCTTGCCGTTTATAGTTGCCTGAAACAGCCTACGCCCAAGCCGCCACTGAGTTTTAACGGCAATCAGTCGGCGGTTATGAGTGATAAAATACCCTTGATCCTGATCCGGACGTACATAAATATTGTAATCCTCACCTTCTACATTCACCACCCAACGCGCACCAATAGCCCGTTCTCTCCCTGGAGTCTGTCCGCTGATTTTCGCAGCGCGTTCGGCGTCACGCAAGAATATGGTAACTGCAGCACCGAGGAAGATTTTTGTGGTTTCCGAGGTAAGCTCTGCCCCGATAAATCCACCCGGATATTCCTGTTCAATAAAATTCGTGGAAATATCGCCGGCCTCAAAACGTGGATGCGAAATTATTGCTTCCAGAAAACTGCCATTATGGGAAATTCCCTCAATAATAAAAGCGGAAAGGGCAGACTTCATAGTATCAATTGCAGATTTCCTGTCATCACCATAGCTGCATACCTTAGCAACCATAGGATCATAAAACATGCTTACTTCACCACCTTCATATATGCCAGTATCAATAAGCACATTCTCAATATTTTCCGGCTTCAGGTAGCGGGTTATGCGACCGGTTGAAGGCAAGAATCCACGTTTCGGATCTTCCGCGTAAAGGCGCGCTTCCATCGCCCAACCCTCGAATTTTATATCATCTTGAGTGAAAGAAAGTTTTTCACCAGCGGCAACGCGGATCATCTGTTCAACCAGGTCAATTCCGGTGATAAGCTCAGTAACCCTGTGTTCCACCTGCAGACGGGTATTCATTTCCAGAAAATAAAATTTTCCGTCCTGATCCATTATAAATTCAACAGTACCCGCAGAATAATAGCCAACCTCGCGGGCAAGAGCCACCGACTGCTTTCCCATTGCACTGCGGATTTCCGGAGTCAGGAAACTGCTCGGTGCTTCTTCGATTACTTTTTGATGCCGACGCTGAATTGAACACTCACGTTCACCAAGCCATAAGATATTGCCATGCTGATCGCCAAGAACCTGAATTTCGATATGGCGTGGATTTTCAAAAAATTTCTCAATAAATACGCGACCATCTTTAAAGCTGCTGGCTGCTTCGGAAGCTGAGGACAGCAAACCATCATGTAATTCCTTATCATTACGGGCGACACGCATCCCCTTGCCACCACCTCCAGCAGCAGCTTTAATCATCACCGGAAAACCAATCTGCTCCACAATTTTTTTAGCTTCAACATCAGAAGTCACCACATCCAGATTTCCCGGAACGGTGGAAACACCAGCTTTTACCGCCACTTTTTTTGATTCGATTTTATCCCCCATGCGCTTAATAGCATCAGGCGAAGGCCCTATAAGCGCGACCCCTGCGTCACGCAAACGGCGGGCAAACTCGGCATTTTCCGACAAAAATCCATAGCCAGGGTGCACTGCCTGTGCGCCGGTCTGGTCAATAGCGTTCAATATATTATCAATATTCAAATAGCTTTTGATTGATGGCGAAGGGCCGATATAAACAGCTTCATCCGCTTCTTTAACATGCAACGCGCTAGTATCCGCCTCGGAATAAATCGCGACGGTCTTAATCCCCATCCGCCGGCAGGTCTGCATTATACGAACAGCAATTTCACCACGATTAGCAATAAGAATTTTTTCAAACATGATTTAGATACTCAGTTGTCAGTTGTCAGTTGTCAGTAAGTACCATTCCTACCCTGCAAAGCACAGAAGTTCAATGTAAAATTTTAAGAATTTTGGCAAAAAAAAAGCGCATGAGTTTTTTTCAACTCAGTACGCAGCACTCACAACTCAGCACTACCCTAGGTCAGCATATCTAGTAAATTCTCCGCCATCCTATCAGCGATTTGGATAGATTTTAAATTAGCTTTAAAATCATATGAGGCAATCTGCATTTTTACCAACTCTTCCGCAGTATCAACATTAGGAGCGCGAACAAAACCATAATCATCGGCTTGTGGATTTTCCGGATCATGATATCTCACCTCCGGCACATTGGCATCACGTACTTCCGCACGTACCCCACCTGCACCTAATGAAATCTGCACAACATCTTTAGGAATATAAGGCTGGTTGGTGGTGACACCATTAACCCGCGTCGCTGTGCTTGACTGATTGGCAAGATTGCTTGCGGCAACTTCAATACGCCTGCTGGCGACAGAAAGACCGGAAAGGGCAGAATCTATAGCGGTTGACATGGGCGACTCCAAAATAATCAGCTAATATCTAATTATTATACCCCCTGCATATTAACTATATATTAATTTATGCTGGTATTTGATATAAAGACGCTATTTGCAACCATCTATTTAGCTCGCTTTTTCAACAACATAGATAGCTGGCTTTTGGCAGGGTCGGATTTTAAATAATTAATATCCACAACCTGCCCTTCTTTAATGTCTGACCATAACTCAGCAAACTCACAATTATCCCTGCTTATATATTCCTTATCACCCACCCTATAGCTATAAGTTACCATATATTCTTTGCGCTGTGGCTGGTCATTGCGAATAGCTCGCTCTTCCTTACTGATAATCATACCAGATACAACATCAGACTGCTCAATAAACTCCCTATTCTGCGCTCCCAACCAACGCACAATAAGAAAAACCACTAATAAAAATAATGCAATGAGTAATAGTCTATTCATACCTAACCCCACTATTTACAGCGGAAGATTATCGTGCTTCTTCCATGGATTCTGGATATTTTTACTACGCAAAATCGAAAGCGAGCGACAAATGCGCCAGCGCGTATTTTGCGGACGGATTATATCATCAATAAAACCACGCGAAGCTGCCACAAAAGGAGAGGCGAATTTTGCACGGTAATCATCAATCAGCTTTTGCTCTTCCTCTTCATTAGAGAATTTGCCACGGAAAATAATTTCCACCGCGCCCCTTGGCCCCATCACCGCAATTTCTGCCGATGGCCAGGCATAATTCACATCACCACGCAGATGCTTGCTGCTCATCACGTCATAAGCACCACCATACGCTTTACGGGTAATCACCGTAATCTTCGGCACAGTCGCCTCTGCGTAAGCAAACAATAATTTCGCGCCATGTTTAATAACGCCGTTATGTTCCTGATGCGTTCCCGGCATAAAGCCCGGTACATCAACAAAGGTAACGATAGGAATACTGAAAGCATCACAAAAACGGATAAAGCGTGCAGCTTTGCGGGAAGCGTCAATATCAAGACAACCAGCAAGCTGAGTCGGTTGATTAGCGACAAAGCCAACTGTATGGCCTTCCATGCGCCCAAAACCAATAATGATATTTTTTGCATAATCCGGTTGGATTTCGAAGAAATCACCTTCATCGACAACCCGCTCCAGAAGCTCTTTCATATTATAAGCTTTATTAGCATTTTCCGGAACCAATGTGTTTAATGACATTTCGACACGGTCAGCCGGATCAAAGGTAGGACGCACTGGAACTCCAGACCTGTTGGAAAGTGGCAGGAAATTGAACATGCGGCGAGTTTGCAGCAACGCCTCAATATCATTATCATAAGCCAAATCAGCAACACCGGTTTTATGGGTATGAGTATCAGCACCACCAAGTTCTTCCTGAGTTACGATTTCATGCGTAACCGTTTTTACAACGTCTGGCCCAGTTACAAACATATACGAAGAACCGCGCACCATTACGATAAAATCAGTAAGCGCGGGCGAATAAACCGCACCACCGGCGCATGGGCCAAGGATAACAGAAATCTGTGGTACTACACCAGATGCCAGAACATTACGCTGGAAAATTTCGGCAAAGCCACCCAGTGAATCCACACCTTCCTGAATACGCGCACCACCGGAATCAAGCAATCCAATCACCGGTGCACCAACCTTCATCGCCATATCAAGAATTTTACAAATTTTTAAAGCGTTGGTTTCCGACAGCGAACCGCCGAGAACCGTAAAATCCTGACTATAGATAAAGACGATACGACCATTGATAGTGCCATGTCCGGTTACACAGCCATCACCTGGAACTTTATTTTCCTGCATGTTAAAGTTAGTGCAGCGATGCTCCACGAACATATCAAATTCTTCAAAAGAATCAGGATCGAGCAGAACTTCAATACGCTCACGCGCTGAAAGTTTTCCCTTGGCGTGCTGGGCATCAACCCGCGCCTGTCCGCCACCCTGACGTGCTCGCTCGCGCTTATGTTCCAACTCAGCAATAACCGAGTTAGGGTGAAGAGAAGAATTGTCAGTCATCAATTTCTCATTCGGAATATTACGTTTATTTCTAGCAAGAGTCATCATATACACCTAACGAATTAATATACAGTAAAGCTCTAAATAACTCTTTTATGGTAATTTGAGCAAGCGTAAAAAATGCTCAGCCACAATTATTTCCTCTTGCATTTTTCTAACGCGGGCTTCCGCCTCAGCGTCTCTGCCCCATTGCCGCGCTTGTGCGTCTTCTTCCAGACGTGATAGAGTAAAGGCTTCCTCAGCACTTAAATGATTTTCAAAAACAGCAATGGCAAGTACTAATGAAGAAAATCCGGATGATAGTACGCAGAACGCGGAAAGCTCCCACTCGTTAAGCGACTGCAGATAACGCTCTATGGCTTTATGCAGAAGCGGCGATTGCTCCACCGGCATAACTCCGCTGGTGGTTGCCCACGCCACATCAAAACGCAAACCGACCCATTTCAGGACAGCACCCCATTTTTCTTCCTGCTGCTTTGCTAAATCTTCCGAACCTGTAGCGCGATAGGTTAAAGTATCACTATCAACATATACCATCAGTACTTCCACTATGTTGTCTTTAGAGGGCGCAATTTTATCAATTGCCGTGTAAGCCAGCGCGGTAAGCGGCATAGCTGCCTGAGTATATTTTTTGCTGGATTGCCACTCAAGCGCAACAGCTTCTGCTAATGCTTTTGTCGGCAGGGAAAATGGATTTTTCGCGGGAGTGTTAGTGGGCAGCGTCATCTGATTAATTCCTATTATATTGTAGTTATTTATCTTAAAAGCAAAATCAGTTCAAGCAGTTAACAAGCAAAATCGTTTGACCTGATGATTTTTTATAGCTATATTTAATATATGTTCGAATGGGATAATAAAAAGAATAAAAGCAACTTTCTCAAGCATAATATTGAGTTTTCGGAAGTGTGGGATTTTGATTGGGAAAACGCAATCCGCACAGCTGACGGTAGATATGAATATGGTGAAATACGATTTATTGCCATAGGAAAAATAAATGAACGGCTTTTCACCTGCGTTTATACGGAGCGAGATAAAAACTACAGAATAATCAGCCTGAGAAAAGCAAATAAGAAAGAGGAAAAAATTTATGACCAAAAAACTAACCAATAAGTCAGGTGATGCGGTTGGATTAAGCAATGAAGTATTAGAATCTATGCGCCCAATGAAAGAACTTGACCCTGATTTTATTAAAAAATTTAAAGCGGCAAAGCGTGGCAGACCAGCAGGACGCAATAAAGCTGTGGTGAGCATAAGCATAGATCGTGATTTGCTGGATATATTACGGGAAAGCGGCAATGGCTGGCAATCACGTATTAATGAATTACTCCGGGCAGCAATCGGATTAAGATAGTTTGTTTTCCTATCTCAATCCCCAGTGCCTTGAAGCCCTCTTTCATGTGTGGTGGCAGAGGCGCGGTGACATCTTTTTTGCCGCTGCCAAAAGCTGGAATAACAATCCGGTGAGTGTGGAGATCAGTTCAAGTTGTTAACTGTAGAATCTACACGTCTAATGAAGAGGATTTGAATTTTTATAATATTAATAAAAAAAATATTTCATCAAGTGGTAACGAGTTAATGAAATATTAAATATTTTGCTGTAGCAATGTTGCTTGTCTTGTATTAAGAAAGCACATTTTTGTGCCAAATCGAGTACATAACTTAGTTAACAACAAATATTATCGGGGGTAGGCGTACATGAAAATTTCACATAAAATCCTTTTATTAGCAATTGGCGCGGTGGTGAGCTCTAGTGTAGCGGTAGTGCTTATTAGCACTTATGAAGCAAAAATATCTGTCGTTGATATGTCTAAGGCAAAGCTCGAAGCACTTTCTATTTCCCGTAAAAACTCATTAGGAAGTTATTTGGATTCTATCAAGGCGGATGTTGAGGCAATTAGTTCTAATGATAACACCTTACAAGCACTTGAAGAATTTAATGCAGCATGGAAGGAAATTCCATCCGGCACAGAAGAAACTTTATTACAGAAATTATATATTAATGATAATCCTAATCCTACCGGTCAAAAAGAAAAATTAGATGTCGCCCCTGATAGCTCCAAATATTCTGCTATGCACGCTAAGTACCATCCGTGGTTTCGATCTTTTTTGCAGAAGCGTGGATATTATGACATTTTCTTGATCAATAATAATGGGGATGTTGTTTATACTGTGTTTAAAGAATTGGATTTTGCCAGCAATGTTATAAAAGGTTCTGGTAAAGATACTGATCTTGGAGCTGTTTACAAAAATGCACTTGCTAATCCTAAAGAAGCTGCATTTGTTGATTTTAAACCCTATGCGATTAGTGCTAATGCGCCAGCAGCTTTTATTTCCCATGCTATTACCAATAAAGATGGTTCGCCAGCTGGGGTTCTTGTGTTCCAAATGCCAATTGAAAAAATTAACGGCATAATGAAAGAATCGGCTGGTATGGGTGAGTCTGGTGAAACTTATATAGTTGGTTCAGATATGTTGATGCGTAGTGATTCTCGTTTTTCTAAAGAATCCACCCTGCTGAAACAGAAAGTTGATACCGGAGCTGTAAAAGAAGCTTTAGCTGGGAAAACAGGTTCTGACATTATACAGGATTATAGAGGCGTAAGTGTATTCTCTGCGTACACCCCATTGGAATTTTTAGGGGTGAAATATGCCATTATCGGGGAGCAGGATGAAGATGAGGTGATGAAACCGCTTAATAGCCTGATTAATAATTCAATTTTATTTTCCTCCTTGGTTGTATTAATTTTTGGTGCAGTGGCCTTCTTTGTATCGCGCGGTATTTCGCAGCCTTTAATAGCCATACTTAAAAAGATAAAAATACTTGAAAAAGGCAACACTGCTTTTGAGGTAGAAAATAAGTATAAAGATCGTTCCGACGAAGTTGGCGAGTTGGCGCGTAGCATTGAATCATTCCGCGAGACTTCTATGCTTACAAAGAGCATGGAAGATGACATGCGGCAAAAGGATTTGCAGATGATTAATGAAAGAAAAAATAATCAAGAAAAAATAGCCGTTGAATTTGAGCAAAGCGTTAAGAGTATAGTTGGTGTAGTAGCTAGTTCCGCTATCGATCTCGCGCGTACAGCAAAAGAAATGGCTCAGTCAGTTTCAAGAAGTTCGCAGCTCGCGTCATCTGCTAATGATATGGCTGTTAGAACCACTGGTAATGTTCAATCTGTTGCCTCTGCTGCTGAAGAACTATCTTCTTCTGTTCGGGAAATATCAGGTCAGCTCCAGAAAACCAGTGCGCTGGTGGATGAATCGCGATTGAAAGCAGAAAATGCTGATAGTCTTGCATCGGCATTGACTACGGCTTCTGATAGAGTAGCAGGTGCTATGGATATGATTTCTGCAATTGCCGGTCAGATTAATTTGCTTGCTCTTAACGCTACTATAGAATCAGCTAGGGCAGGTGAGGCAGGTAAAGGTTTTGCCGTGGTTGCCAGTGAAGTAAAAAATCTGGCGACTCAAACTGATAAAACTATCAATGAAATTCAAAGTGTAATTGGGGAAATGCGTGGCGCGGCCAGTTCTATAGTAACAGCTCTGAATGAAATCAAGTTCTCGGTTAATTCTATCACTGAAGCAACCTCCAGTGTAGCTTCTGCGGTTGAAGAACAATCGGCGGTGACTAATGAGATTGCCCAGAACATGCAGGTAGCCGCTACGGGAACTCAAACCATATCTGATAATATGGGAGATGTAAGCACCTCATCTTCTAATTCCGGGCTAGCAGCTGAAAAGATGGTTAGTTCCGTTCAGGAATTGGCGGACAAGGCAGAAAGCCTGAATGCTCAGGTTGATGCTTTCCTGATGAAGATCAGGGCTTAATGGCTTCGCAAGCAGCTTTTATCCGCTGCATTGCTTTTTGTAGTACTGCTTCGCTGGTGGCGTAGGAAATCCGGAAATATCCTTCCAGACCAAACGCGCTACCAGCGACAGCTGCAATCAGACCTTCCTCCAGAAGATATTCGCAGAATTCAGAACTGTTACTTATAGTTTTTCCTTGCGGAGTTTTCTTACCTATTAGCTTTTGCATATTCGGAAATACATAAAATGCACCTTCCGGTTTCAGGCAGGTGATGCCAGTGATATTGTTAAGGGCAGCAACCACTAAATCACGCCTGCCGGCAAAAGATTTTCTCCAGTCCTGCAGAAATACCTGATCTCCGGTTAATGCCGCAACGGAAGCTGCCTGACTGATAGAGCAGGCATTAGATGTGCTATGCGACTGAATATCGGCAATTGCCGTGATTAGTGATTTTGAACCACCAGCATAACCAATTCGCCAGCCAGTCATGGCATAGGCTTTTGATACACCGTTTACCGTAAGCGTACGGTCATATAGTCTAGGTTCAATCTGTGCTATCGTGCTGAAAGTAAAACCATCATACAGCAGATGTTCGTAAATATCGTCTGAGAGAATCATAACCTGCGGATGTTTGAGCAGGACATCGGCGAGTGCGCGCAGTTCTTCTTTGCTATAAGCGGAACCGGTTGGGTTCGATGGTGAGTTTAAAATAAGCCATTTGGTTTTTTTAGTTATGGCTTTTTCCAGAACATCAGGCTTCAGTTTAAACCCATCTTTTTCCAGGCAGGAAACAGTTATTGGCGTTCCTTCGGCAAATAAAACCATATCAGGATAAGATACCCAGTATGGAGCTGGTATTATAACCTCATCACCCGCATTAATAGTTGCCATCAAGGCATTGAAAATAATTTGTTTCGCGCCAACGCCAACCACAATTTGGTTAGCAGCATATTCCAATCCGTTTTCACGTTTGAATTTATCAATTATTGCTTTTTTAAGAGCCGGAGTTCCGGCAACCGCAGTGTATTTGGTTTCACCTTTCTTGATAGCTTCAATAGCGGCATTTTTAATATGCTCTGGTGTGTCAAAATCCGGCTCGCCGGCTCCAAGGCCGATAACATCCTTTCCTGCTGTTTTCAGTTCAGCAGCTTTGGCGGTAACAGCAAGGGTTGGCGATGGTTTTACAAGGCTCAAACGGCGGGCAACATCAGTCATTATTATTCCTCTTTTGAATTGTTTGTTAAGGTACGGCTTCCACATCAACCAGTACTATTTGGTTTTTTGGTAGTGGGAAATCAATTGTTGGCGCGTTGCCTCGCAAGGTTTTCTGAAAAGATGGAGGCACGATCAGGTTGCGCCTCATTGCAGGCAACATATCCAATATTCCTTGCTCCAGTCCTAGAAAAACTTCAGATTTGCCGATGGTAAAAACAATTGGCGCGCCGTTATTATCTCTGGAACTATAAAGTTTTTTACCTTCAATATCCCACAAAGTTACGTGTAGTTTTACCTGTGAACCACAGGAATAGCCTTTGCTAGGCCCATTTCCATCACCTAATATACGGTAAGCTCCAATCTCTGGCATGTCTGGAGATATCTCCAGCATTTTTACCTCGAAATTTACATTGGCATCAACAGGAACATCATTGCGCTGGAAATTTTCTGCACCATATGCACTGCCTCTAGGTGAAGAAATGGTGCGCGTACCATTCTTTTTCATGCCTGACACTCCTTCTTCAAGTGCCGGCATAACTTTGTTTTCACCAATTCTGAAAGTAACGGTCTGATTGCTTTCTATTTCTTTTTTGTCTTCAGTGAAAGAGCTATAGGATATTTTTACTTTTTGTCCGCATACAGTAAATTGTCCACTACCTTCGCTGTTATCTTTTACACTCAGCTTAATTACCGATTGCGGTGTAAATTTACCTTTCAATGGGTCGATATTTATTATTTTATTTGTTTCTACAACTGAGTTGACCAAACGTTCTATGGCTGGCTTCTCAGTCGATTCTGGTGTTGCCGGTGCAGAAGATTCCAGGGCGTTGCCACTACCATTTCCGGTAGTTGGCGGAGAATTTTTATCGTTGGTAAATATCGTATAAGCAAGAAAAACAATAACCAGCAACATCATCCATGTTGGTGTTGGTTTTTGTTTTCTCTTTTTCCTTCTTGAGAAAGGGAACATAAATATTTCCTATGAAATTATACATTAAGAAAAGTGATTATAGCATCTAATTATTAAAGCGGAAATGCAAAACATCACCGTCTTTTACACGATATTCTTTGCCTTCTAAGCGAAACTTTCCAGCTTCTTTGGCTCCGGTTTCGCCTTTGTGGGTTATGTAGTCATCATATGCTATTGTTTCAGCGCGGATAAATCCTTTTTCAAAGTCAGTGTGAATTACTCCGGCTGCCGCCGGCGCGTTCGTCCCTTTAGTAATTGTCCAAGCCCGCGCTTCTTTCGGGCCTATTGTGAAATAAGTCGATAAATCGAGCAACTCATATCCGGCTTTGATAATACGTGACAGACCAGTTTCAGTAAGTTCCAGCGATGATAAAAACTCTTTCTTATCTTCTTCGCTGGGAAGCATGGATATTTCCGCCTCAATCCGCGCGGAAACCACCACGCAAGGTGCTTTTTTCTTCGCCGCCATCTCCATAACCTTTTCCGACAGGGCATTGCCACCTGCCGCGCTTCCTTCATCCACATTGCAGACATATAAAACCGGTTTTGAAGTTAGAAGTTGCAATAACTTCATCTGGCGTTTTTCGTTTTCATCTTTAAGGATGGTTTCCCGCGCCGGATTTCCTTCGGAAACTACCGCCAGAACTTTTTCAATAACCGCAACCTGCTCGGCAATTTCCTTGTCGGTTTTTGCTTTTTTCTGCAAGGCGGGTAGGCGTTTTTCAAGGCTTTCCAAATCTGCAAGCACCAGCTCTGTTTCCACAATTTCCGAATCGCGCATCGGGTCAATCGCACCTTCCACATGGGTGATATTGCCGTCTTCAAAACAGCGCAACATATATATTATAGCATCAACTTCACGGATATGCGCGAGGAACTGGTTGCCAAGTCCTTCGCCTTTGCTTGCGCCACGCACCAGCCCGGCAATATCCACAAATTCCAGTTGCGTCGGAATGATCTGCGCAGAGTTAGCAATCGCCGCAAGCTTGTCCAGCCTCTCGTCCGGCACATTGACGCGCCCGACATTTGGCTCAATGGTGCAGAACGGGTAATTAGCAGCTTCCGCCTGAATCGTCGAAAGCAGCGCGTTGAACAAGGTTGATTTGCCAACATTAGGCAGACCGACAATACCACATTTAAAACCCATTGTTTTTTCCTTAAGTTTTGAGTTGTGAGTGCTGAGTAGTGAGTAAGTGATTATAACTCAGCACTCAAAACTCAGCACTAATTTACTGCAGCGACAAACTTACCTTATTCATAAAACCCGCTTCGTCACCATCCAGAAGCAATGCAATATGCCGTGATGTTTCCTGTATCATACTATCTATAATCGGCAATTCTTCCTTGCGGAAATTGGAAAGCACATATTCCGATACCATATCTTTATCACCGGGATGGCCGATACCAATACGTATTCTCATGTAATCAACTCCGATATGCGAATCAAGGCTCTTAAGCCCGTTATGCCCGCCACTGCCGCCGCCACGTTTTATTTTTAATTTTCCCGGCGCAATATCCAGATCGTCATGGATAGCAATTGTATTTTTCAGGTCAATTTTATAAAATCGCGCTATCTCACTGGCAGGCCCACCGGAAATATTCATGTAACCTAGTGGTTTGAATGCATAGACTTTATTGCCGGCGATCGAACCCTCGGAAACTGAACCGCCGAATTTCAGCGATGGTTTGGAAAATCCATAATCGTTTATGATTGTATCGAGTGCCATAAACCCGATATTGTGGCGGTTGCCGGAGTAACCTGTCCCAGGATTGCCAAGACCTATAATGAGATATGTCATATTTTTTTGCTTAGCAAAAAAATAGATGATTAGATAACGAGATAATAAGATAACTAAGTATTTTTAATCATCTTATCATCTTGTCATCTTGTCATCTATTTCTTCTTTGGTGCTTCTTTCTTAGCTGCCGCCGCTGGAGCCGCTGCTGCTGCACCTACCGCCGGAGTTGCTGCCGCCGCTGTTGCTACCGGAGCTTCTTCTTCCGCTTTACCGCGACCAGCGATTGTCACAATCGTGAAGTTGCGCTTGATAGCCGGAGTAACGCCTTTTGGCAGTTCAATATCATTGATATGAACGCTGTGACCAATATCCACAGCCTGAATATTAATTTCAATATGTGTAGGTATCGCATCAGGCAAACAGATAAATTCAATTTCATGGCGTACAATATTATAAACACCACCGCGTTTCAAACCAACTGAACGTTCCTGACCAGTAACCTTTACCGGAACATTTACGCGCAAGGTTGAACCAGCTTCAACGCCAATAAAATCAACATGTTCAATCATGTCGGTTACCGGATTAAATTGCAGGTCTTTTGGCAGTGCCTTAATCGTTTTATCGGCAAATTTAAGTTCCAGAAGGCGGCTGCTGAAGCGACCTTTTGCATATTCCATCGCAACTTCTTTCAGTGGCAGACTGATACGCACAGCTTCCTTGCCTTTGCTGTAAAGAACGCCGGGGATTTTTCCTTCGCGGCGCAAACTGCGCGAAATTCCCTTACCGCTCTGGTCACGAAGTGCAGCTGGAATTACAGCTATAGCTTTTTTAGTGTTAGACATTTTTATTCTCCTTAAAGTGTTTAAAATTTTCTTGAATTATTAATCAAACAGGCTCGAAACCGATGTCTCTTCGCTGATGCGCTTTATGGCTTCGGCTAGTAGTGGCGCAACTGATAATACCCGTATATTTTTTGCTGATTTCACCGCATCTGTTGTCATTATCGTGTCGCTTATCACCAGTGAGGTAAGCACCGAGTTTTCAACTCTTTCAATAGCTTTTCCGGAAAGTACGCCATGCGTAACGTAAGCAGCAACAGAAGCCGCGCCGGCATCTTTAAGGGCAGCGGCAGCGTTGCATAGTGTTCCGGCGGAATCGACAATGTCATCAAATAAAATACAATCGCGCCCATTAACATCACCGATTATGTTCATAACTTCCGAATGTCCGGCTCTTTCCCTGCGTTTATCAACTATGGCAAGGTCAGCACCAATACGGTTGGCAATAGCCCGCGCCCGCACCACACCACCAACGTCCGGCGATATAATCATTATATTCTCCGGGTTGGAATAATGCTTTTTAATGTCATTTATAATCACTGGGGCAGCGTATAAATGATCCAGCGGGATATCAAAAAACCCTTGAATCTGACCAGCATGTAGATCCACAGTCAGAACGCGGTTTGCGCCGGATGCGGTAATTACATTGGCAACCAGCTTGGCGGTGATCGGTGTGCGTGAACCCATTTTGCGGTCTTGCCTGGCATAACCGAAATAAGGAATAACTGCGGTAACGCGGCGGGCGGAAGCACGTTTGAGTGCATCAAGGCACACCAAGAGTTCCATGATATGGTCATTGGCGGGATAGGAAGTAGACTGGATAACAAACACGTCTTCGCCACGCACATTCTCATGGATTTCAACAAATACTTCCTGATCGGCAAAGCGTTTTACGCTGGCATTGGTCAGCTTAACTCCAAGATAATCAGCGACTCCTTGGGCAAGTGGTATATTGCTATTACAGGCGAGCAGTTTCATGTGTCATATCCCAAAATTAATATATCAAAAAGACAGCCAAACCCCTTCATTTGCCACGCGCTTCAAAGAGAGCGTACCAAATGAAACCTGAAGGGGCGATAGCCATAATCCCATGATTTACGCAGCGGTAATAGCAGTATGTTATAGGAAAGTAAATGGATATTTGTGGGAAAATATGGGAAATCGTGGGAAATGCTGGGAAATAGCGGGATGGGATGGGAAAAACCTGCTTTTTAATATAGTATAAATTTTATGGAAATATTGCAATAACTATAGATAAATCACATTATTAACCTATCTCCTGTCCAGATGGCGCACGCTCTTTTCGGCGTTGTTCGCCAATAAATTCCATGTATCTAGTAGTTTTTTCATTAGAATTATTTTGGGTAGGCGGTTGTGTACGCGAAGCTAACTCCGTACTAATTTCTGGTATGCTACGCTTATCTAATGGTTTAGTATCAACAGGTGAGTTGCTTGCAACTGCTCCCAATAGAGAGATAGCTCCAAGAGTAGTTCCAATTTTCTTTGTTAAACGCAGATCATGGTCTAATGGACTCTCTTCTTCTTTAGACATATTTAATCCTCTTAATTTTGATTTATAAGGCAGTATAGCTAGGAAAGGATATTGAGCAATTTAAATATTATGAAGATTTTGTTACGGTAATTCCGATAAGCAGGGCTATTTAATAGTCTTATATCTATTGAAATAGTACTAATCTGGTTTTCCCTATTGGAAATAATCGAATTTTCGGTTAATGCTCTTCCTTGTTACCCATTTTTCAGAGAGAATATAGATTATGACTGACATACGCGCACTCGCCGCCGCCTCCAACGCCTGGCCATTTCAGGAAGCGATTACCTTGCTGGAACGCTATAAAGATGCGCCGCCCAAGAAAGGCTATGTGTTATTTGAAACTGGATATGGTCCTTCTGGGCTGCCACATATTGGAACTTTCGGTGAAGTGGCGCGCACGACTATGGTTCGCAAAGCCTTTGCGGCAATAAGTGATATTCCGACCAAATTGATTTGCTTTTCCGATGACATGGATGGGCTGCGTAAAGTGCCAGATAATTTACCAAATGCTGAGATGATAAAAGCTAATTTGGGCAAGCCGCTTACTTCCGTGCCTGATCCGTTTGGCACGCATGAAAGTTTCGGACATCATATGAATGCCCGCCTGTGTGCTTTCCTTGACCATTTCGGTTTCGAGTATGAATTCAAAAGCTCAACTGAAACCTATAAATCTGGGGAGTTTGATCATGCCCTGCTTGCTTTACTTGAGCGGTATGATCAGGTGATGAAGGTTATGTTGCCG
Organism: Pseudomonadota bacterium; assembly: GCA_038043465.1. Classification (GTDB taxonomy): domain Bacteria; phylum Pseudomonadota; class Alphaproteobacteria; order Rickettsiales; family SXRF01; genus SXRF01. Next base: position 11,185 of record JBBTBX010000009.1, on the reverse strand, counting down.
ACTCTTGGCGATGAACGGCAACAGACTTATAGCCCGTTTCTGCCAGTTTCACCACGTTCGGGCAAAGTTTTGCTGGCTAAAGTTGTGGAAACTAAAGTCAGCAAAGGCACAATTGTTTATGAGGAAGAAGATGGAACGCTGGAAGAAGTTCCAGTGACAGGCGGGCATTGCAAGTTGCAATGGAAGCCTGATATGGGCATGCGCTGGGCGGCTCTGGGCGTTGATTATGAAATGTATGGTAAAGACCATCTGGCATCAGCCGAGCTTTACAGTGCGATTTGCACAATTGCTGGTGGTAAACCGCCGCAGCAATATATGTATGAATTATTCCTTGATGAAAAAGGTCAGAAAATTTCCAAGTCCAAAGGCAATGGTCTTACTATTGACGAATGGCTGCGTTATGCGCCACAGGAATCGCTCAGTCTTTATATGTTCCAATCGCCACGCAAGGCGAAGCGTTTATATTTCGATGTGATTCCGAAAGCTGTGGATGAATATCAAACTTATCTTGATAAATTCGCTAAGGAGGATGCAGCAGCGCGTCTCAATAACCCTGTTTATCATATCCATAATGGCAACCCGCCAGCACCAGAAGGAGTGCCGAGCTTTAACCTTTTGCTGAATCTGGCAAGTGTAGCAGGGGCGCAGGATGGCAAAGTTCTATGGGGCTTTATAACCCACACCATGCCGCAGTTCACGCCACAGACTCATCCGTTTTTGGATAAGCTGGTAAATGGCGCGGTTAATTATTATCAGGACTTTGTAAAGCCGACCCGCAAATTCCGTTTGCCTAATGAATTAGAGGAAAAGTGTCTTAGTCAGTTAGCTAACTATTTAGAATCAATCGGTGATAATGCCACCGCCGAAGAAATCCAGACCCAGATTTATGAGATTGGAAAAAACAACCCATTTCCTGAACTGAAAGCATGGTTCTCAGCTCTTTATGAAACTTTGCTGGGGCAACCACAAGGCCCGCGCATGGGGTCATTTGTAAAGCTTTATGGGCGAACTGAAACTATCAATTTAATCCGCAGAGTCTTAGCCAGCGAAGATTTGGCGGCTTAATTCACATATAATTGATGTGCTTTTGTTTATTTGACAATAAAATATAGTGCTATATATTTATGGTATAAATTTATACTATAAAGGATAATATTTTTTAATGAACAAATCCCCACAATATGACTATATTCAAGCTAATTTCTCTTCAATACAGGACAGAATTGATAAGTTGGCTAAGGAGTATGTAACTGATAGCATAATTAATTTTATGCATAAAAATGATCCTGCTTTGCAGGGAAAAGATAAAAAATATGTGGAATCTGTAGTTCCATTTTATCCTTCAGTTCTTGCAATAGCCAGCCACGCCGAAGCACATAGGCTTTTTACATCTGGCGACAAGATAAAAATGATACAGGCTGTAAAACTTGCAGAAGCAGCCCACGCACGAACTGGAATAGATATACATCCAGCAACAAAAATTGGAGAAAATTTCTTTGCTGATCATGGAACTGGCGTAGTGATTGGGGAAACTGCTGAAATTGGTAATGGCACGATGACCTATCATGGTGTAACGCTTGGAGCATATGGACGATGCGATACCAAAAACCGTCATCCTAAAATAGGTAGTGATTGCGTTATTTCTGTTGGTGCGAAAGTTCTTGGAAACATAAAAGTTGGTGATGAAATTAAAATTGGCCCAGATTCCTTATTAACTGGCAATAATATTACTATAGGGAATAAAGTATCGATTAGTAGCTCTGTGACAATTGATGGTGGTTTAAAAAACAGCAAGCTTCTTACCATTGGAAATAATGTTTCAATTGGAAGTTCTGCCAAGATTTACGCTGGAAACACCATTATTGATAATATAAAGATAGGCGAAGGTGCGGTAATTACTGCCAATACTGGCGAAATAAAACAGAATATTCCAGCTTATTCAGAAGTATTTCGCGATAAAGAGAGTAATGAGTTAAAAATTGTCAGCCTTATGGAAAATGATAAGCAAATTAGTATATTGCAGAGGGCTATAAATAGAATTGATAATATCCTTAAGGTATTAGGTATAGAGAAATTAAATGGTTATACTTTTGTAAATAGTTCTAAAAAAACTACTGGAGTTAATAACGGGCATAGTTTGGATGCCGCCAGACTCTGAAATAAAATGAAAACTTCACTGTTCGACTTTACCCTTCCGCATGGGCATATAGCCACAGCTCCTGCCAATCCACGTGATAGTTCGCGCATGTTGGTTATTGGTGATAATCTTCAGGATAAAAACATTGCTGACATAATTGGTTTCCTGAGGGCAGGGGACGTTATGGTTTTTAACGATACTAAAGTGATACCTGCGCGTTTATTTGGTCTGCGCGGCAATGCAAAGATTGAAGTGCTGCTGCATAAAAGTATTAGTCTTCTCCCTCTCCCTTTGGGAGAGGGCGGGGTGAGGGCAAAGACACAGGAACAAATAGCCCTCACCCCGCAACATGTATGTTGCGCCTCGTCCCAAAGGGAGAGGGGATTGCAGTTGTGGCAATGTTTTGCAAAGCCTGCAAAAAAACTGCGGGTTGCTGATATGCTGACATTCGCCGATGATTTTTGTGCGGAGGTTGTAAAGAAATATGATGACGGTCAGGTACTATTGAGTTTTGCGTATAGCGCGGATGATTTTCAGAAAAAGCTGGATAAATACGGCACAATGCCACTACCGCCATATATTGAAAAAAACCGTCACGCTGACGAATCGGATAATAATAATTACCAAACCGTATATGCAAAAAATTCAGGTTCGGTTGCTGCGCCGACAGCGGGCTTGCATTTCACCAAAGAATTGCTGGATAAAATTGATGCGATTGGCGTAAAGCGCGTGCATGTGACTTTGCATGTGGGTGGCGGAACATTCTTACCTGTAAAATCCGATGATACAGAAAGCCATATCATGCATAGTGAGTATGCGGAAATATCGGGAGAAGCGGCGCGAATTATAAATAATGCAAAACAGGCAGGTGGGCGGGTGATAGCAGTTGGCACAACCAGCGTCCGTACCCTTGAATCGGCAGCGAATGGAGAGGGGATTTTGCAGGAATTTGCGGGTGAAACCAATATTTTTATAACGCCGAGCTATAAATTCAAAATCGTGGACGCGATGCTAACCAATTTCCATCTACCCAAATCAACCCTGTTCATGCTGGTCTGTGCCTTTGCCGGACTTGAAAAAATGCAATCAGCCTATGCCCATGCCATAGCACAGAATTACCGTTTTTATTCTTATGGCGATGCTTGTTTTTTGCTAAGAGGCAGATTATGATCTTTCAATATCTCTGCTCAATGCTTTTGAGGAAGCTGCTTGTAGTTTTTTTATATCAATAGAGTAAGCTTTTACGGAGACACGATTCCAGCTTTCTGTTCGTTTGCCCATAACTGGAACTTCTTCTGCGACAATGTCTATATCCTTTTTATGACCATCCTTCATAACAGAGGGCAGGATTTTTTTTAACTCTCCAAGTTTATTAAAAGGAACCAGTACTTCATACCTATCTTCTTCCTTTTTCCATTTATAACCAGATATGTGGGAAAGTAAGGTTTCTTGATCACCATGTTGTATATCGTCAGTCATAAAACCCCTTAATTGCGTTAATGTATTTTAATAAAATAAATCATAGTTTTAATTAACAAGCAAGTGTAATTTTAAAAAATGAGTATTTCATTTAATATCAACCATACCGATGGTGCTTCCCGAACTGGAGTTGTATCAACAGCGCACGGCGAAATTCGCACGCCAGCGTTCATGCCAGTTGGCACGGCAGCAACGGTGAAAGGTATGACCCCAGAAGCAGTGGCTGAGACTGGCGCGGATATACTGCTTTCCAATACATACCACCTTATGTTGCGCCCAACCGCCGAACTTATCGCGAAAATGGGCGGACTGCATAAATTTATGAACTGGAACAGACCAATCCTTACTGATTCAGGCGGTTTTCAGGTTATGTCTTTATCCAAGCTGCGCAAAATTTCTGAGCAGGATGTAACTTTTCAATCGCACATTGACGGTAGCACTTATAAATTATCACCAGAGCGGGCGATGGAAATACAATATCTTCTCGGCAGCGATATAACTATGGCATTTGATGAATGTACGCAATTTCCAGTGAGCGAAGATGATGCCGAAAAATCCATGCAGCTTTCGATGCGTTGGGCGCAGCGTTCCAAAGATTCTTATATTAAACGCGATGGCTACGGTTTGTTTGGCATAGTGCAGGGTAGCGTTTTTCCGCGCTTACGCGAACAATCGGCGGCTGCATTAAAGCAAATCGGCTTTGATGGTTATGCGATAGGCGGGCTGGCGGTGGGCGAGGGGCAGGAGCTAATGTTTGAGGTGCTGGATTACACTGTGCCACACCTGCCGACTGATAAACCAAGGTATTTGATGGGAGTGGGCAAGCCTGATGATATTATCGGTGCGGTTATGCGCGGGGTGGATATGTTTGATTGCGTGATCCCCACAAGGGCAGGGCGGTTTGCGCGCGGCTACACTGATGAGGGTGAGAAAAATCTCCGCAATGCCAAATTTTCTGAAGACCCGCGCCCGCTTCAGGAAAACTGCCCATGCCCGACCTGCAAAAATTATAGCCGTGCGTATTTGCATCATTTATTCAAAGCCGAGGAAATGCTGGGCGCAACTCTGCTTACCTGGCACAATCTGACATTCTACCAGCAATTGATGCAAGGGCTGCGTGATGCAATTTCGAAGCAGAAAGTGCAGCAGTTTTCCGAAGAATTTTTATTACGCTATAATAATTGTCATTCCGAGTGAAACAAAGAATCTTTGCAGCTTAAAATAATGACAAGATCTCTTGGCTGCGCTCGGGATTACAAAAATCTAATTAATCTTTTTCCCCGCCGTCACTCGGCAATACACATCAGGAGCAGGGTAAGCAGTGGCGTTAGCTGCGCATGCCGTGTCACCATTTACAATGCCAAACTTTCCTGAGCTAGGTTTGCCATCATCAATTTTCTCATCCATTTGTCTTACAGCATCGGCAGGAATCCCTATTGGATTTAGCAAAAGAGGTCCAGCTGCGTAAGCTCCATACGCGCCGTAAAATGCTATTCCAAGAGTACCTGTTGCATATCCTATTCTTCCGACAGAGGAAGAAGCTGCGCCAAAAACAATAATGTTTCCAGTGCGAAAAAATAGCGGTGTAAGTGTTGGGTTTGCAATGCTTGCCAGACAGCTTACAAAAAGCCCTGTGCTATTGTCATAAGCAGCGTAAGTATATTCCCTGCCAACTACAGCACTTGGAGCACCAGAACCACCACTGCCATTAGCCCTATATTTACCAAGTCCTGTGGCAGTAAGCTGCATAAGGAGCTGCGATACTTCACCAGTAGCATCAGGTCTGGTACATTCACCAGCGGTATGTGCTACACCATAGGCGTATATAGAGCGGATAATACCATCGCCGTCACCATCGCGGACGGTATTTCCGTTATAAGTTGTGCCTAAAAAAGAAGTGGCATTCGGGCAGTCGCCGGGCAGGCAATCATATTTTAGCTTAAAAGTATTTATCTGGGTTTCGATATCAGAAATCTGTGTTAGTTGTGCGCGTATTTTCCCAGATTCAATTAGAACCTTTCCCACCATCACCCCTCCGATAATGAGTCCGATGATTACCAGAACCACTGATAGCTCAATAAGGGTGAAACCATATTTTTTATGTCTGTATATAATCATTTGCCAGTGTATATTGCTTAAGTATTGTAATATTATACAGTATTAATAAACATATGTACAAGTATTGAAATATCATAGCATTATAAAAATTGGCAGAAAAAAATGCGGAAAAGAAATCTGGTAATAGCAGTTGTTTTATTGGTGGTTTTGGCTGTTTACGCGCTACCTTGGAAAGATTTGCTCAAGTCGAAGCTAGAGCAGGAACTTGCGAAGCGCGATATACATAATCTGGAGTTTTCCATTGATTCTGTATCTCTAAATAAAATAAATTTTAAAGATATTGCTTATGGCGAACTTAATTTAACAAGCCTTTCTGTTGATTATGAGCTGATTGAATTGCTCAAAGGCAATTTCCAGAAAATAAATTCCGATGAAATAAAAATTAAAAGCGGCAAAATTGAAGCGCTACTGCGTGGTGTCGATGTCAATATTATCTCTAATGACTGGCAAATAAAATCGATAAATATACTGGGTACGCCAGTTATTTTGCCGCCGATTACGGGCAAGGGGAAAATAGAATTTGCGGAGAATAAACTTGCTTTGTCAGGTGATATTTTCAGCACGGATAAAAAAACCGCAACTGAGTTCAAATTTGATTATTCGTTAAATGACGATAAATCAGCAATCCTCAAAATTATTTCCACCACTTTGCCGTGGAGTGAGGGCGTTCTATCAGCGCAGAATATATCCGTTCCAATATTTTCGGATGCTCCGATTGCCATTTCCCTGAAAGTGAAGCAGGTGTCGTTAAATTCACTTCTTTCCGCATCTACTGGTGATCGCGCCACCGCCACAGGGGTTGTTTCTGGCACGCTGCCTGTTGTGATTAATCGTGACGGTACATTTACGATGAAAAAAGGGAATCTGAAAACAGATGAAGCGGGGACACTAAAACTGTCACCAGATGTCATCCCTAGCGATGCGCAGCAGGTGGCGTTGGTGCGTGATGTGCTGAAAAACTTTCATTATTCACTATTTTCTATGAGCATAGAAACTGCCGATTCTAAACAATTATCAATGTTGCTGTCACTTGAGGGTAATAATCCTGATGTATATAATGGTAAGACGGTAAAATTGAACGTGCATCTAACGGGAGATGTGATAGAGATGATAACACAGAGTTTAAACTTGTTGAAATAGGGTGCAGCATGTCAAAGAACGCATATTTAGTTTTTCTTCTTCCATTTTTTACCGCCTGCCAGCCGACAGTGAAGGTGGAAGCTCCGGATAAGCCGATTGAAATAAATTTAAATGTGAACATCAAGCTTGAGATCCAGAAGGATGTGAAACAGGCGATTGCTAAGAATAAAGATATTTTTTAGTGTCATACCAGCCTTCGGCGGAATGACAGAAATTGGATAGTAGGAATTACAACAGGAGAAAATTATGAAAAAAATTATTTATACAGGTTTGATAATATTTCTGGTTGCCAATCCTGCCTTTGCCCTTGATTTACAGTCGGCGCGGGCAGGGGGCATGGTTGTTGAACAGCCGACAGGGTATATTAAAGCGGTAAAACCGGAAGCCAGTGCCTTGGTTGCTGAGGTAAACGCCAAGCGCAAAGCTGAATATGAGCGCATCGCGAAAGAAAAAGGTACGAAGGTAGAAGATGTGGCAGCAATTGCCGCGCAGGAGCTAATGAAAAAATAATAGGATGCTGGTGAAATATAAGAAAAATTATAAAAAATGATTTTTCTTCATCCTAAATGGTTGACAATACCCCATAAAACCTTATGTTCCCAAATTCTTAAATGTTTTTCGCGTGATCCGGTAGCTCAGTCGGTAGAGCACCTGACTTTTAATCAGGTTGTCGCGGGTTCGATTCCCGCCCGGATCACCACTATTCACCATCAATTTTATCAGATTTAGGCGGGAATAAGAAGAACCCGCGCCATTTAATGATACAAAGCGCGATTCCTTATAAAAATCTATTATTTACAATATGTTGATGTAAAGGCGATGACAGTCTTTAAAGTGTCACAAAATTTTAACAATACTGCACGAGCTTGCTGTGTTAGTCTAAACCTAGTTTTATTAGTAATTAAAATAAACATGGAGGTTAGTTATGTCAGGTAAAGATGAATTGGAATCTCAGAAACCAGAACCTACTGCTGATGATAGCGTTAGTTTAATGAAAAGATTAGAAGAGCAATCTGCTCAAACTCCTGAGCGTGGGTTTGCAAGCAGGGCTACGCGACTTAGGGGGCAAGAAGAATACAGAAAGCATACACATCCACACCGTAAACCTAGCCGGTAATTAGGTAATACATGGATAAAAATGATCCCGGGCAGGAACGCGCCGTAACCGATAAAGCCTTGTCCTATAGCTTTGATGTTGATCCCAATGCTGGAAAAATTATCAATGCCAGAGTGCCATTGCTTGCTCAAGACATGGTGATTAAGCCAGAGTCATTGGAAGTTGGAAGTAATAGAACGAGGTTTGTAAAAGACAGTATCCATATTACTTTTAATCGTAATGTTACAGATTCGGCAATAATTGGATATGCTCTTCGCGGAACATTTACTGTAGAAATAGAAGGCGCAAAACTTATACTGACTGCTAAAGATAACATGGTCAGTAAGAGTATGGTAAAGGATGTTCTTTCTCTCCTCCATGAATATGGTGCTATCTCTACTCATGGCACTGAGGAGGCAGCTAAAAAATTCGGTGTGGAATCTCCCATAGATGTGGCATCACCAAAAGTTGAGATGGGTAAACCAGCAGATCCGGCATTTATGAAAAGAGTTTTTCCGCGAGTGGAAGTAGATGAACATATAAGAAGAATTATAAATTCTCGCGGAGCAAATATTTCTGAAGATCCACCTAGAGGCAGGAATCGTTGAGTGTTTCTAAGATAAAAAAATTCACAATAATTTTCCCCATCTATTATAATACATAATATCACCATAATCTGACGCATTAATAATTTAGTGTTTTATAAGTCACACAAATACTAAACAGCTGCAAAAAACACAGTATATCCAAGTTAATATATTGACAAATATATTAGCCTGTAGGTATCTGGTTGTTCGGATTAGATAAAAATAATGGGGAAATATGAATAGAAAATTTGGTATTCTTCTTGCCAGCACGGCATTCTTCGCAATATCTCTAGTTGGCAGCGTGTCTTATGCTGCAGATAAGGCTACCTTTTCCAATAAAGATATAGATAGCCTTGTAAAGCTGGTCGAAGATCAGAGAAAAAGGCTGGATGCGCAACAACGCAAGCTGGATACACTGGAAAGATTAGTTGGTAAGATGTCTAAATCTAATCCTGCTTCTGCCAAAGCTGCCACCCAAGTCGCAAAAAATACCTCGGCTACTCCTGCTTCGAATAGTTCCACTGGCGATGTTGGTGGCGATAATGCAAATAAATCCGATGAAACAAAACATGCAAATACAGGCGTGCCAAACGAAGTCGGCACTGAGCGTAAACCTGAAGAAAGCGATAAGCCACCTGAAATTGCTGCTGATCTGAATCAGGGTGGTGTTTTATTGCAGAAAGGTAAAGCGATTGTTACTCCTTCATTTGAGTATTCACGCTCTTCTGCCACCTTGGTTTCCATTGAAGGATTCAGCGTTATACCAGCTATCAATATTGGAACATTCCAGGTTTCCAGGGTTGGTCGTGACGTTCTGACCGGGTCAATCTCTGGTCGTCTCGGTATTACTAACAGATTAGAGCTTGAAGGTAAGATTCCTTATCTTTACCGCCGCGATGCCACAACTGGTCGTCCTGTTGGTGGCGCGTCTTCGTCTGATTCTACCACTCGTCTTTCCAGTAACGGCATAGGCGATGTTGAGGTAGGGGCGCACTACCAGATAAATGATGGTAAAAAGGGCTGGCCGTTCTTTATTTCCAATCTGCGCTTCAAAAGCGCGACTGGTGAGGGACCGTTTGAAATACCGACCGATACCAATGGGCTTTTAACGCGGTTGCCAACAGGTTCCGGGTTTTATGCTATTCAGCCGAGTGTGACTGCGATTTTCCCGTCTGATCCGGTGGTGTATTATGCTAACTTAGGTTATCTGCACAATGTTCCTCGTAGCTTTAACGGGGTTAAGGTTGAGCCGGGTGGTAGCATTAGTGCCGCTTTTGGTATGAGTATGTCACTTAACGATCGCGCCTCTTTCAGTGTTGGCTATAGCCATAGCACTGTTTTTGAGACGATAGCGAATAATGTGAGTCTTAATAGTGATCTTCTTCAGGTCGGCAGCCTTGATTTAGGCTATGCTTACCAGCTTAACGACCGTCTTGGTCTAAACTTCAATGCCAGCTTTGGGGTGACTGAAGATGCGCCTGACGCTCGTCTTGGGTTCCGTGTTCCTATAAAGTTTGATGTATACTAGGCTATTTCGTATTAACGTTGGATCATAAGTGCCCAGAAGGGCAGGTCAGCCAATGCGTGGTTTTTCTGGAGCCACGACGCAAGCTTATGCACAAATCCGCAGTGAGTTCGTTTTGCATTAACGCAACAATCACGCATATGTATTTTATAGTATGTGCGCAGCGTAAGCGGACAAAATCGCTCTTGCGTCAAGCTCTATAATTGTTACAGAAAATAATGATACATCATTATTTTCTGGTTACGCCCGCTACGCGGCGAAAAATCGGACTTTCGGTCTCGATTTTCATACTCCATTCTGTATTAAAAAATACAGAATGGAGTATAGTGCAAATGCAAAGGCAACTTTGAGAAACCATTAAAATTTCCAAGTCGATTAATTATTTAATGCCATGGTTTTTTTAACTCCGCATTGATTTTATATATTACAATTTTTGTGCAGAAAAATTGATAAAATGTTTAGCATCACATCGTTGGATATACAGCAAAAATACCAGTTATTCAGTCAACTACCTAAATTACCTATGATAATACATCATGATATACAATATTTCATTATAACGCTATATGTTGTAATTATAGAAATTTTGGGGTGATATTTGGCAGTATTTTTTATATTTATATATTAAAGTTTGTGTTGACAACGATATGATAATAATTTAACAACGCAGGCAAGTGTTAATGGTTAACCTATTTTTTTACCGTTATCATTTATTTAACTAATGCTTATCCCAAAATTAGTGTTAGCTTTTATTTTTGTTTAACCATTGGTTATCTGGTTCAAAAGATTCTGTTTGAACGGATAGTCCAAAATCAAGGAGCGTTTATTTATGAATAAGAAACTTTTAGTTGGTGTTTCTGCGTTCGCTATGCTGGTTTCAGCTGGTGCAATCGCTGATGACACAACTGTTACCCAAGGAGATTCAGGTACAAGCACTAGCAACAATGATGTTGGTAATTCTGATAGCTCTACTGATGTAGCTGTTGGTGATATCGCAGTTGATGCTTCTCAGGATAATTCATCTAATGATGATAACTCATCTAATGACCAAGCTAACAACAACAGCGAAAACGTTGGTAACGGTAATTCTGAAGCTAACGACA
>JBBTBX010000008.1:0-19890 GCA_038043465.1 Pseudomonadota bacterium | reverse complement strand
TCCCTAATGCCTAATCCCTAATGCCTAATCCCTAATCCCTAATGCCTAATCCCTAGCTACTGCTGCCCCTTCATCATGAAGCGTTTCTCCTGCAGCAATGCGCGCGCGTGTTTCGCGTAATCAGCAAATCCCTTCGGCTCCCATATCTCGAACACTTCGCCCTTACCCACAAAAGTCACCTGATCTTTTAAACCCGCCACCGTCATCAAATGTTCGGGAATTCCAACCCGCCCTTCACTATCGAAAGAAAGCTGCACCGATTCACCGAACATGGTGGTGACGAAAGCATCGCGTTCCTGCGAATACGGATCATGCGCCTCGATCCTTTCATGCATTTTTATGATGCGGCTCATCCCGCAAGCTTCGATGCATTCATTGATCGGCGATTGGTACGCGACAATTCCCTGAAAATCATTCGCCAGCACCTTCGCCGCCAGCACTGCCCGAAACTGAGCGGGAATAGAAACCCGCCCTTTCTTATCGATACGACTCTGGAATGTTGACAAAAAAAGCATCGGGATAATTACTCAGGGTCAATTTTGGGTTTTCATGGGATGGCATGGGATACCATGGGAAATTACCGTACTTTCATGGGACAGTCAACCATATTTATGGGAATAAATGGGATATTACTGCTATTTCATAAGGCAGCACTGCATCTGGTATTTAAGATTTTGGGCTAGACAATAGGTAGCAAAAACCAATCCCCTCTCCCGCTTGCGGGGGAGGGTTAGGGAGGGGGATAAAAATATATGAGAAAGACCTCTGCATAATGCGTCATTGCGACTGCGAGCGTAGCGTGGCAGGAAGCAATCCATCTTTCTATGATGCTTGATTTTACTGGATTGCCACGAAGGCTACGCCTTCTCGCAATGACGAAAAACGCATTATGCAGAGGTCTTTGAGAGTATCTCGAGCTACGTATCTACGAATTACGAAATACTAATTACTAACTACGACTTAAGCCAAAGAATGACTCAAACCAGCTTCACTTTTAACTTTATCAACAAACGCCATATTAGGCTCATGCGTAATCTTTGTCTTATTTTCAGCCTTCACTTTTTGCGTAAAGCTTTTATGTTTAGGCTCATCTTCACCAATAGGGTTAGGAGCTACAGGATTCAGTTCATAAACCGTATCCGCAATTTCTTTCCTGCCAAAGCTTGCCGCCACGAATCTGCTGAACACATAAGTCACAGCCGCTGTCACCGCAGTTCCGAGTGCGTCAAACGCTAGGATATTCATCCAGTTCCTGACTTTCTGCTCATTATGATGAGGAAACGATTTCCTCCACCTTTTAGTGGCCTTATCTCCGAATTTATTATTTATATTTTCGACAAGTTCAGGTCCCATAGCAGCCAACGCCACAAATGCCGTAGCCCATGAAGCAATGCGCCCAGCGAAAACGCTGCTCCAACTCTGCTTTGGTTCATCCTTGATTGTTTCAGCGTCAGGTGGAGTTGTGCCAAAGGCTTTATCAATCCTCGCTGCATTTGTCTGACGATGATCTTCCAGCCATTTGATTGGCGCAACCAGAGCATGGCTTCCCATTCCTAGAATAAAAGTCAGCCCAATATTTTTAGCCATTCCTTCGACATTTTTTGGCGTGGAATTTTTCATTACTGTGGCAGAAAGTGTATCTTTAATCCACTCGCCAACCCTACCATTCATGCGCCGCAACCATTCAAAATTCTTGCTAGTGCCGTATATGGCATGATAACCGGTAACCGCTGATGACACCCACACACCACCCCAGGCAATCGGGGCAAACACCAGAAAATCATAAACTTTATTACCGACTGTGCGCTTCTTTTTCTGCTCCGGCACTGCAGCATTTTCTTTAGCGGCTTCCGCCGCCTTATCCTGAGAATTCATAGGCTTATTAGCCACATTATCCGCAGCATCAGCATTTTGGATGGGCGTTTTAGCAGAATCTATATTTTTTACAGTACTTTCCATCCTATAAATCTAACAAATTCCAAACTAAAAAGCATGTTACAATTGTGTTACTATTATATTATTATAGGAAAACTAATGAAATAAGCCTTTTCTGTATTGCAGTCCCCTCTCCCTCTGAAAGACCTCTGCATAATGCGTTTTTCGTCATTGCGAGGAGGCGAAGCCGACGTGGCAATCCAGTAAAATTAAGCATCATAGAAAGATGGATTGCTTCCTGCCACGCTACGCTCGCAGTCGCAATGACGCATTATGCAGAGGTCTCTCTGAGAGAATGTTAAAGTGAGGGCTTCAAGCAAAGAAAAAGGCCGGACAAGCCGACCTTTTCAATTTTGCTAAATAAAAGCACTCTATCTTGAATAGAATTCGATTACGAAGTTAGGCTGCATAATCGTTGGATATGGCACTTCCGCAAGCTTAGGAGCGCGGATAAACTTAGCTTTCAGCTCGTTTTTATCAAATTCGATATATTCCGGCACAGAACGCTCAGGATTTTGCAACATTTCCAGAACCACTGCCATATTTTTTGACTTTTCGCGTATTTCCACAGTGTCACCCGCCGCCACTTTATAGCTAGGGATATTAACTTTGCGACCATTAACGCGCATATGCCCATGGCTTACCAGCTGGCGCGCAGCAAACGGGGTTGGCACCAAGCCCATACGGTAAACGACTGTATCCAAACGGCTTTCCAGCAACCCGATCAGGTTCTCGCCGGTATCACCTTTCAGGCGCACCGCTTCAAAATAAATTTTGCGGAACTGACGCTCGGTAATATTGCCATAATAACCGCGCAATTTCTGCTTTTCATGCAGCTGTGTGCCGTAATCGGAAGGCTTTTTGCGCTTTGCTGCAGCTCCGTGCTGCCCTGGCGCATAAGCGCGTTTATTAAATGGATCCTTAGCGTTGCCCCACAGGCTGACACCCAGGCGACGGCTGATTTTATATTTACAATCAATACGTTTTGTCACAATTTTACCTTATTTATAAAAGATTTTGGAGGGATGAATATACAAAGAAAATAATAGCTGTCAACATGGTATTTTCTAGTTTCTAACTTAAAAGTAGCACCCTCCTCCACCGTTATTCACAGTAGAAGGAGGGTTTCGGGGGTAACCTCTAATAATTCTTACGCTCTGACAGCTTCGAAGTTAGCTGCAGTCATGTTAGGATTGCTGGCATCAATTCCCATTGCAGCACCACTGCGCCCGGCAAGAACCCTTGCCGCATGGTCGCCCGGAGCTGGCGCAAGTCCCATCATGGTATTTGCTTTAATAGCATCAACCTCTGCTTGCTGGGCTGCAATAGCCTGATTCCTGTTTTCTACCAATTCTGCTCTAGAACGCTTGTTTTTACCGGAAACAAGCTTGGCAAGCACAACCGTCGCGGCAACAATAGCAGCCGGCACAAGAAAAAACTTACTGCTTAGTATCTTCCCAATAAAATTCCCGCGCGCGAAAGACTTTATATCGCCAATATGGCTTTTCGCCTCTTTCAATATGCCTGTCGCAGCTTTACGGCTTTCTGATAATGCTTCCCTTGCCTCCGTAACGCCCACACCGGTTGCAACCGCACCCTTATATGCCGCAAATTTATCTGCAACCTCAGCCCCAGCCTTTTTCAACGGATCAACTAACTTTTCGCCATTATATTTTGGCAATTTTTCCGATATTTTTTCAACACCACCTATAACGCTTTGCGCCGTGTTAGTAGCCCTGCGATGAGCAAAAGCATTTCCAATACCTTTGATTAAATTCACAATTCCCATAACTTAACCTACCTGATTGGAAGCCACAGCAGCAGCTTCACGTTGTTTAATAATAGCTTCCGGCGTAATTGAATCTTTCTTCTGCGTCACCTTATCAGCAAACTTGGTAGAATTTTCCTGAGCTTTAGTCATCTGCGCTTCCTGAGCTTTCTGTAGTTCCTGAACTAAATGCACCTGACCATCACGCGCACCCGCCACATATGCCTGTTGCTGCGCCAGCTTGATTGTCTCAGCCATTTCCCGATCATGATTCTGAGCCTGCTGCTTATTTTTTGACATGGCTTTGTACAAACCGTAGCCACCACCAAGTGCAGCACCAGTAGCAAGAACTGGGGCGGCATAAGCAACTGCCGCTCCACCAATTAACGCTCCGCCAGCCAAGGCAGCCATAACAACAGGGGCAGCATAAACGGCAGCAGCGAGTGCTACCACCCCTGCAACCAGTGCCAAGCCACCTAAAACCACAGCACCAACACCCTTAGCCGCGCCTTTTACGGTTTCGCCCGTTACCGATGAATTCTGATTGTCACTAGCCATAAAATCACCCCACTTAATAACTATTTTTCTCTATATCCCCAATAATGCCACAAAATCTGCTAACCACAAGTTACGGTTTCATGACAATAATATTACCAAATGTGACATAGGCTAACCTACGCTCATTCCTTGGTTTTTTCCCGGTGCGCGGTAAGCCACATTGCCAATCGCCGCCTCGCTGTTCGCAAAACTCTGCCCACGCCCCCTAGACAACAAAGCCTGCCTTTCTTGCACCAGCATATTCTGCTCATAATCGGCCATTGCATCCTGTTTGCGCTCTTCAACCGCCTTAAATACACCGCCTAATCCTGAAATTGAGCCAAGCACCGCACCGATTGTCGCACCTTTTACCAAACCGGCAACCAGCAGGGCAGTTCCCGCGCTCGCCTCAATCCCAAACCAACCAGCAATTGTGGTCGCAACTCCAGTTAGTGCGGCTGGAGCCATCGCCAATGCTCCGAGTGCTACAGCACCCCAAGCTGCCCATTTCAGGGCTTTTCCAAGGACATGCTTGAATCCCGCTTCGACTGGGCTGAAATTTTTTAGTGCTGGATGTTCTGACGACATATAAATCCCTAATTTAATACTATACTTACATACATTATCGCATATTTCTGGATTATCGCAAATTAAGCTTTTGTGACATACGCAAACCAATTACGAAAACCGTCACCAAACTGTCATCAAACCATAACACTTTGCTGTTGCTTCTTACGCTTTGTATTATCAGGATCAACAACAAAACCAGGATCAATCCCAATGCCTCTGAGCATCAACGGAGTCTTCAACTCTCCCAACTCCTGCAGCGTCACATTCATCACGCCCACCATGTCTTTGTTTATGGCTGGGCTAATCTGATTCGCAAGAGCCGACGACTTATCATGGCAATGCTTCCTACCAAACAACAGGTTTTTGCAGCCACTAATAACCTTAGCCATAAGGCTTTCGTCATCACCTTCTTCACTCTTCACTGCTTTGTGTGCAGCAAAAACTGAATTAAATAAACTCTTTAATGCTTCACCCTTCATGGACATTGGGTTCGCATTCATTAGACAGGCATCAACAACAATCGAAGAATCATTGGTTTTGGCATTACACATCTCAATCTGTTTGGCTAGTATCATCCCAGCCATCTGTAATTCTTCATTTGTTAATGTTACTTTTTCACCATGAGAAGAGCCATGATGATTATCCTCCCTGCCATTCATCCTGCGGTTATTATCACATCTATGGTGACCATGGGGAAGATTATGGTCAAAATTCTCGCGATTCATTATTTCATTAAACCGCTTTAAATCAGGAGTATTATCTTTAATCATAAACTATCCGATTTCTGTAAATTCCTATGCTGTACGACTGCGTTCAAAACCAGATGATTCCTGCTGTTTCGCTACCGCAGCTTTTAGATTAGGCACTTCAGTAGGTACAAAATTCTGACCTTTATCGACATCCTGACCATCAGTTTTTACACCTGTACGTGCGAGTTTTTCTTTGTCGATACCACCTTCTTTAAGAATTTTCTCAAGCTCTGCATTAAATTTTATAGGATCCTTCCTCTTCTCCAATTCTTCAGGAGAAAGCACCCCAGCATCGTCACGCATAATAGCCTTCTGTCTCGCAAGAACTTCTGGAGAAAATACACCAGCACCGGCAGGAAGCATTCCTCCATTGGCAGCAGTACTCATAACTTCTAAACCAATCGCCGCGCCAATAGCTTTTCCTAGATTTTGAGTAATTTGTTCTCCTTCTTTTGCAGACCGCATCGCCAAAATCGCATCTCTATATCTAAGCGGATCGCCTTCATCAAATTGTGGTAACTTATCTGCTTCATGCGGATAATCACGAGCAAATTTATCTCTTTCTCCGAGTGCTTCCTCACGCATCCGAGCCATGGTCTTATCTTTATCAGCCAGAGCTACAAGCGCAACACCATCCCTTCTGGCATCCTGCTCAACGGTCAAAACATTATGATCTGGTGAAACCTTTGGATTTCCAAATTCATCTCTCTCATCAACCATACCCTAACTCCTCACGCAAAATAAACAATTCCCTACCCTGACTATAAATTAACATATAGCGCACTACAAATGAAGTTTTTGTGACAATTTTCATAATTAATGTTTATAATCACTAACACTACCTACGATTTTTGTAACCAGTTGAATTATATTGTCATACCGCCGAAGGGCGGTATCCACGCCTGACAATTTACTTTATATTTTATGGTTAGGCATAGATTCCAGCCTACGCTGGAATGACAGAAAAGATGAAAAAATGAACAAAAACCAGCATATTTTTACGGTGAGCGAGGCCGACACAGGTCAGCGTCTGGATAAATTCCTGACCGCCTGCCTGCCTTCGCTGTCACGCGCGCGGATTCAGGCTTTGCTGGAGCAGGAATGCGTTACTGTGGGTGGCAAAATCACCGCCGACGCCTCCGCTAAAACCAAAATAAACCAGCAATATCAGGTTATTATTCCAGAAACCAAACCATCGCATATCCTACCACAAGCTATGGATATGGATATTGTTTTTGAGGATAAGCACCTGTTAGTCATCAATAAACCGGCAGGGCTTACCGTTCACCCCGCTGTCGGCAACCACGACAACACGCTGGTCAATGCCCTGCTTGCCCATTGTGGCGATTCGCTTTCCGGCATTGGTGGCGTTGCCCGCCCTGGCATCGTTCACCGCCTTGATAAGGATACAAGCGGGCTGATGGTGGTTGCCAAGCATGACACCGCCCATCATTTCCTCGCTGCCCAGCTTGCTGACCACACGCTCGGACGCACCTACAACGCCATTGTCTGGGGCGCACCAAATCCGGTAACCGGCACAATCACTGGCAATATCGGGCGTTCCCCCACCAACCGCCAGAAAATGGCAATAGTGAAAACCGGCGGCAAACCCGCCATTACACATTACTCTACACTCAGCACTCAGCACTCAGCACTCTTCGCGCTCGTAGAGTGCAAACTCGAAACCGGACGCACCCACCAGATCCGCGTGCATCTCACCAAGCTAGGAAATCCGCTGGTTGGCGACCCGGCTTATGGACAAACAACAGCAAGTCGCCTGAAGCAGAATATATACAAAAACCTGCCGGACGAAATCCGCAGTCACCTGTCAGAATTTAAACGTCAGGCACTGCACGCAGTAAAGCTGCGCTTCATCCATCCACACACAAAAAAAGAAATGAAATTCACCAGCGAACTACCAGAGGATATGCAGGATTTGTTGGGTGTGCTTAAATAACTTGTCCTCCTATTTAGAGGCTCTATTTATTTGTCAATTCCAGCAATATCTGTTCAATTTGTGTTTTTAGAATTGGCAGATGTTTATTGACAACTTCCTGCAATCGCTCAACGCTTACATTTCCATAACCATGAATTATACGGTGACGCATTCCAATTATATCACTCCATGGAATTTCTGGATATGTGGCATAAATTCCTTCTGACAATTTTCCACAAGCTTCACCAATAATAGCAATTTCATATGCTACAGCCATCAATGTCATACGCTCTGAAAATGATGATTTCGTAATGAATTCATCAATATCAGCAATCGCATTCAATACATCTTTTAAGCGGATAAGGTCGGGATCAATTTTTCTCGGCATAATTATAAAGCCACAGCTTCGTTCAAAATAAATTGACGGAATTCATCGCGAATTACATCCTCACCAATTAAATCTATGGGTTGTTTAAGTAACGCAGAAAGTTCACGATCCAAGCCCGCTTCATCCAGTAAAGAAGCCCCTGAATCAAATCGCACCAAAAAATCAATATCGCTACCAACACCCTGTTGACCACGGGCTACCGAGCCAAAAACTCGTACATTAGAAGCATGATATTTAGCGGCAATAGCTAGTATCATATCACGATAATTATTGCGTAAATCAGCAAGTTGCATACCAAAACCTTCTGTTATTAATCATAAAATTATATAGATTTATATAAATATAATCAATACACAGTTTTTCTGATAGTCCGAACAAAATTCAAATATGTCGGAATCCCCGCCAATGCCTTCTGCTCATAGCGCGTGGAAATCCATTCCGCAGGCGGATTAAGCCAGTCATCACAAGTCTTAGCCAGCCATTTAAAATTCTTGTTAGCGAGCAATCTTTCCAGCATCCATGTCGCATAATCCGCGCTGTCAGTTGCCAGCCGCAACTCCGCGCCCGGCTTCATCACCCGCGCCAGTTCGCTTAGAAATTCGCTGGAAACAATCCGCCGTTTATGGTGGCGGGTTTTTGGCCACGGATCAGGATATAAAATAAACACGCGCTCTAGCGAATTATCCGGCAAAGCGGCAACCAGATCGCGCGCATCATCACTGTAAATCCGAATATTCGAAAGCTTGTTTTTATCAATATGTGCAAGCAGGCCAGCAATACCGTTTACATAAGGCTCACAGCCGATAAACTGCACCTCCGGATGCAGGCTTGCCATATGCGCCAGATGCTCACCGCCACCAAATCCGATTTCCAGCCAAGTTCGGGATTCGGGATTCGAGATTCGGGATTCGGGAAGGGAGATTTGCAAGCTCGGCAACAAAGTATCAAACAGTCCCTGCTTAGTCGGGCGCAGATTCCGCCCCTTGCGTCTGCCAAAAGAGCGTAGTGGTTTTTCCGCAAACATTTCCGTTATTAGCTGACCCTCTCTATAATACTCTCTATACCTTTTTGATTAATATGAAATGCTAAATAAACGATAATTGAGGCTATAAGTATTAAACTTTTAGCGAAATATTGTTTCTTGTATTTATAGGATATAAATAATGCTGCGGAAAAGCCCAGAAAACATGTGATTAATTCAAGCAATACATGAAATTTAGAACTATATTCCCACCCGTATCTACTGTCATATTCATATATAGGAAAGAAATACCAATTATACATATTTATAGTATTAAGAATCACATAAACTGTTATTATTATAGCAATTAAATAATAAGTAATTTTGCAAATACCATTAACAATGGACTTAATAATATCATCCTTCATATTAAGTACTAAAATTACTTAAAATAATCCTTCAATGCCTCAACCAGATCAGTTTTTTCCCATGAAAAACCGCCATCTTTTTCTGGGTTTCTGCCAAAATGCCCGTAAGCTGCCGTGCGTGCATAGATCGGGCGGTTAAGCTGCAGATGGGTGCGGATTCCGCGTGGCGACAAATCCACCAATTCCTGCAGAACACTCTCTAATTTTCCATCATCAGCTCTTCCGGTACCAGCCGTGCTAACATAAAATGATAACGGTTTGGAAACGCCAATCGCATAAGAAAGCTGGATGGTGCAACGCTCGGCAATTCCCGCCGCCACCACGTTTTTAGCAAGATAGCGCGCCATATATGCCGCCGAGCGATCAACCTTGGTCGGGTCTTTTCCCGAAAACGCGCCGCCGCCATGTGGAGCCGCCCCGCCGTAAGTATCCACGATAATTTTACGGCCAGTCAAGCCGCAATCGCCATCAGGCCCGCCAATAATAAATTGTCCAGTTGGGTTTACATAAAATTCCGCCTCGTCACACATCCAGCCCTTAGGAAGCGCCGCCAAAACCTGCGGACGCACAATCTCGCGCACATCATTTTGCGTGAGTCCCTCAGCGTGCTGGGTAGAAACCACAATCGAAGTTGCTTTCACTGGTTTGCCTTTTTCATAAAGCAGCGAAACTTGGCTTTTAGCATCTGGCCCCAGACCTTTTTCTTTTCCGCTATGACGCACATCCGCCAGATTCTGCAATATACGATGCGACAAATGAATCGGCGCTGGCATCAGCGTTTCGGTTTCATTGCAGGCAAAGCCGAACATAATGCCCTGATCCCCTGCCCCTTCGTCTTTATTTTCTGCGGAATCAACACCAATAGCAATATCGGCTGATTGCGCGTGCAGATGTACATATACATCAACATTATCAGCATGGAAACCTTCCTGCAGATAGCCAATTTCCCGCACCTTATCACGGGCAATCTTTTCGATTTGTGCTTTGGTTAAATCTGCACCACGGGTTTCTCCAGCGATAACTATAGTATTAGTAGTTGCCAGTGTTTCGCATGCCACCCGCGCCTCCGGATTAATAGCAAGCATGGCGTCCACAACCGCGTCGGAAATCTGGTCACAAACCTTATCAGGATGTCCCTCCGCTACTGATTCACTGGTAAAAACATAATCGCTGCGGCTGGAAAATTGACTGGACATGGTAATGCTCCCCATAAATTTCTTATTACAAAAGCAGTATGGGGATTTGAGAAATATCTATTGTGCAGAAAACACAACGATAGCTTAGTCCATTTTTTATAAAGAAACTTTTGTTTCTTAAGGTGGTTGTCAAGCAACCCAAATCCCCACCTGTAAACTAGGGGTAAACTAAACTTTGGAAATCAGATGTCAAGCAAAATTCCACGCGAAAACGGTATCGGCTGTCCGCCTAATTACGTAACTACGAATTACGAACTAACGCAACTTTAATCAACAAGGGTTTTGTTATCAGCAACAGCACGCAGCAAATCTGCAAGGCGTTTACGCACAACAGGCTCTTTGATACGCTTGAATGATTTCATCATTTCCAGAGATTCGCGGTCTGATGCCTTGTTATCATGGTCGAACTGGGCAGCCGGCGTTTCCGCAAAACCACTGACCACGTTATGAACAGTAATATTCTGATCAATGCCTTCAAAGAAATAAGCAACCGGAACATTCATAAAGCGTGCGAATTCATACAGACGGCGTGCGTTCATTGCATTGCTGCCTTTTTCGTATTTCTGCACCTGCTGGAAAGTGATGCCAACTGCCTTAGCTACTGATTCCTGGCTAAGTCCCATTATGGTACGTCTTTGTTTAAGGCGTTTGCCAACATATCCGTCAATGTCGTGTTTTGTCATATAAATACTATGTAAGTTATTTTGTGTTTGATTGAATTTATTACAAATTTATACTGTCACTTTTCGCATAAAAAACAGAATTTGCAAGTGAAAATAATTAATTTTTCATTAACTTTTTGCAATGCAGTATAAAAAACAAGCTAAAACATATAGTTATAAAAGCAATAATATTTCCATACTTGGTATATAATGTGCCATATAGGCTGGAACGGCGCAGGGGAACATCCATTATCCCCTTAATTCCAAGGGCAAGTTGCTGCTTGATCTGTCCATATTCATCTATATAGGCGGTTATCCCGGTATTTGCCACCCGCACCAGCGGTAGCCCCTGCTCCACCGAGCGCATCCTTGCCATTGCAAAATGCTGATATGGGCCACTACTCATCCCGAACCAGGCATCATTGGTGACATTAAGCAGCCAATCCGGTCGATTATTGTTATCTGCCGCAAATTCCGGAAAAATTCCTTCATAACACACCAGAACGCTGACCGGCGGCAATCCTTGCCATTTAAGCGTCCTCACTCCTTCACCTTCGGAAAAATCCTTATCGCCCACCGGAAGTTTCAGGGATTTCGGAATTAAAAAACGTAAGGGCAAAAATTCGCCAAACGGCACCAGCACATGTTTATCGTAGTTCCCAACAATATAGCCACTGCCATCAATCATCACCACGCTATTATAATATTGCTTGTCATCACCTTCACCATCGGAGCGCAGCGCACCGGTGATAAGCAAAGCCCCTTCCGGCAACATTCTTCCAAGACCAGAAGAAAGTGATGTATCAGAGCGCAACACAAATGGGGTCGCTGTTTCCGGCCAGATAACATGGGTAATTTTTTCCAAGCCTTCACTGCGCGTAAGCTTTATATATTCCTCTAAATTTTCCTGCTGTAATTTTGGATTCCATTTATGTGGCTGGAGAATATTCGCCTGCACCAGCCGGAGTACTGCACCAGTCGCCTCGCCTTCTGTCGCGCTTTCTAACCTTGCATTTCCCCAAACTAACAAACCGGCAAACAATCCCCACACTGCCAGAACAAAAATTTTATTGGCTTTGATTATAGCAGTGGACGCGCCGAGTAGCACCGCAAAAAAAGTTAGCCCGTAAGCACCAAATATTGAAGCAAGCTGCAAGGAAGAATCACTGAAAGCAAAGCTGTAACCAGCCAGATTCCATGGGAAACCCGAGAATAAATGCCCACGCGCATATTCAACGATAAGCCAGATAGTGGAAAACAACCATACCCCCACCATTCCGCACTTGCTCTTTGTCACACCGCATTTATCCTTTGTCACCCCGCATTTATTGCGGGGTCTGGTATGACAGGCTAAATAAAACAGCAAACAAGCAACGCCAGGATATATGGCAATAATCGCATTGAGTCCAAATAAGGCAAAAGGAATTGCCCACGCAAATTTTTCCGGCTCGGTAAGCAGGGCGATGCAGAACCAGTAAAGTCCGCTGATATAAAATCCCCAACCCCACCACCAGCCATCAGCAAAAACCCTCTTCCATGACACTGAATTTCTCACCAGTATGAACAAACCGGCATAGGCAGGAATAATGAGTGGAAAAAAATAGAACGGAGCAAGCGTCAATGTCGCGCATATACCCATCGCGAAAGCAAATAAATTACGCCGCCAGCCAGCCAGCCTTTCTATGGAATCAAACATTACTTGAAGCGTTGACAATGCGAACTTTTTTAATGCTGCGCGGATCCGCTTCTAAAATTTCAAATCGCACTCCGGAAATATGCCGCACCGATTCACCTCTGGCAGGAACTCTCCCCAGTTGGAAAAATATGAGTCCGCCAAGCGTGTCAAATTCATTTTCTTTCTCTTCAGCAACCAGATCCAAGCCCAGCTCCTTCTCCAGTTTTTCTATTCTTATACGCGCATTCACCTCAAAAATACTTGGGGTAACGCGAGTAATTTTATCCTCATCCTCTTCATCGTCATGTTCATCCTGAATGTCGCCAACTATTTCCTCAAACAGATTTTCCATGGTAACCAGCCCGTCAGTGCCACCATATTCATCGACAACAATCGCAACATGGCTTCCGGCGTGGCGCATTTTCACCAGCAAATCCAATATACGCATCGAAGGAGGAACAAATAATATGTCGCGCAGCACCTGCCGCAGATTATATTCTTTCTCTCCACCTAACATTGGCATCAGGTCTTTAACATGGATAAAACCAAGAACCTTATCGAGAGTTTCATCATACACCGGAATGCGCGTATGCTGCTGCTCAAGTATGTGTGCTTTTAATTCCATAAGCGTAATATCAACCGGAACTGCCGAAATATCCGTGCGCGGCACCATAATGTCATTGACTCTGGTATCACCGAGATTCAACACATTATGCAGCATTACCCGTTCTTCAGGCTCAAGACGATCTTCCGCCTCGCCGCTATGCTCTTCGATAATTTCTTCAATTGTTTCTTTCAGCGAAGCATCATTCTTCGTCCCGGTTCTTAACTTAAACCATGCGCGAATTGAGCTTAAAAACGATGCGCGGGAATAATCAGAATCAGCCCTCCTGCCGCTTTCCAGCACAAGAGGCGGAGGCTTATCAGACTCAGACTCGTCCACAGGTAATATATTCAAATTACGTTTTGCAGATTCCATAATACTATACGCTATCTTTTACACAATTATTTATAAAATTACAAGTACGGATTGCTGATACCCAGTTTTTTCAATATCTTTATTTCCAATTTCTCCATAATTTCCGCTTGCTTACCATGAATATGGTCATAGCCAATAAGATGCAGAAATCCGTGAATAAGCAGGTGAGATGCATGATTCCTGAAAGTTTTTTCCTGTTCCTTAGCTTCTTTTTCGATAGTCTCCAACGCCAGAACTATATCACCTAGTTCATACCAATTTGCTTTCAAAATGCTATCAGTGGTCAGTTGTCGGTTGTCAGTAGCCAGTGAGGAAGCAGGAAACGAGAGTACATTCGTCGGTTTATTTTTCCCGCGATACTGGCTGTTCAACTCTTTTACAAAAGCATCATCCGCCAGCACAATTGCAATTTCAAAAACAGCTTTTTTGTCATACCAGCGAAGGCTGGTATCCATATTTTTTACTTCGGAAAAAGCCTCTTCCAGAACCATCCGCACAGTTTTAGTATATGGTCTTAGTCGCGTTTTCCATAATGGATTTTGAACATGGAATGAAATATCGAGATTTGTTTTCATAATTAAACAGGAAGCCTTTTATTCAAGGCTGAAATAAAATCCATCTTCTTATGCAAAACTCTAACAATAATAGGATCTTTTTTTACTATAAAGAAAATATAATGATGTTCGTGCCTGACCAATTTAATTTCTTTATCATCAATAAAGAGTTTTTTATAAACAACATCTCTAGCAATGATTTCTTCAAAACATTCAAAAATATTTTTAATGTAATTATTGGCTTGTTTCTCGCCCCATTTATCAACTGTATAATTCCATATTTCCCTTATATCTTTTATAGCATCTGGTGATAGCTCGTAGCGCATAAATTAAAGACCACGCTCAGCACGCGCTTCGGCAATTATTTCTTCCATAGTTACTTCGAAATATTCGCCTCTTTCTACGGCTTCTAAGCTCGGTCTAAGAAATTCCTCAAGCTTCTTGAATGCCTCTAATTCTTCTTGACTATATGGCTCTTCATCTGTGGAAGGCAATGTCTTTTCTATAATATAGTCTTTTATGCTTAATCCACTAATAGCAGCCATAGCCTTAATTTGCTGATGTTGTTGTTCAGAAATTTCTATAGAAAGCCTGCTCATATATTTCCCCCCTTATTGTGCATGGCTTATAGTAGCACAAATGTTCAATTTTGTCAAAAATGACAATTAATCAAGCGGCAGATTATTCTTCTTTTTCTTGTCCCACTCATCATAGGCTTTGACGATTTTAGCAGCAAGAGGATGGCGAACTACATCCGAATCGGTAAAGCGCACCACGCCAATTCCTTCAATGCTTTCCACTTTGCGGATAACGTCACCCAGCCCAGATTTCACGTCTTTCGGCAAATCAGTTTGCGTTAAATCGCCAGTGATAACCATGCGCGAATTTTCGCCAAGGCGGGTGAGAAACATTTTCATCTGGGTTGGCGTTGTGTTCTGCGCCTCATCAAGAATCACGAATGCATTGGCAAGAGTGCGCCCGCGCATAAACGCCAGCGGCGCGACTTCAATATCACCAACTTCCATATGTCGCGTCAGCTTCTCTGCTGGAATCATATCGTGCAGTGCGTCATAGAGCGGGCGCAGATACGGGTCGATTTTCTCCTTCAAATCACCAGGCAGGAATCCTAATTTTTCGCCAGCTTCTACGGCTGGTCGTGACAAAATAATTTTTTCTACCTTGCCTGAGGTAAACATGGCAACCGCCATCGCCACCGCAATATATGTCTTGCCAGTTCCCGCTGGCCCAAGCGTAAACACCACATCATTCTTGGTAAGGGCTTCTATATATTTTGCCTGCGCTGGTGAATAAGGCTTCACGCTTTTCTTCATCGTTTTTACAATGAGATCCTGCTCAACAAACGAGTTATGGTTTTCACTGCGCGAATCAACCTGCACAGCAGTCATGCGTATTGCCGCATCAACTTCTTTCGAGCCAACCTCACCGCCTTTTTTCAAATCAGAATAAAGAGATTCAACAACCGCTCGGCAAGCATCCACACTCGATTTCTCACCAGAAATCACCAGCATATTTCCCCGCGTCGTCGCCTGCACATTAAATTTTTTCTCGAGCTTGGCAAGGTGAATATCTTCGTCGCCAAACAGCATGGGCAGCAATGAATTATCCGTGAAAGCAATACTTACTGATTCACCAGTCTTCGCGCGCCTATCTTTCATTTGTTGCCCTTCATTGATAAATGAACACCTGCGACTATTCTAACACGCCCACGCAACAAAATAAACACATATCCATGCTCTTAAAGTCTATCTAACCACCTCACCAGTCACGCTATTTAGGAATCCGCCAGTGACTTTCACATCGGCGATAGTACCACGCACAGCACCGCCACCATTTACATATACTGACTGCATATGTTCGCCTTTACCGAGCAACTGCCCGTCAAATTTTCCATCCCTATCAAACAGCACCTTGATGGTTTTTCCTACAAATGACTGGTTAAAAGCGGTTTGTTGCTCATGCACCAGTGCCTGCAAACGCGCCAAGCGTTCCTGTTTTACCAGCTCAGGCACTTGATTTTCATCCACCGCTGCTGGCGTTCCCGGCCGCTGGCTATATTTGAAACTATAAACCGAAGCATACCCGATTTTGCGGATTAAATTCATGGTATCTTCAAAATTTTCGTCAGTTTCGCCCGGGAAACCAACAATAAAATCCGAAGACATAGCAATATCCGGACGCACTTTACGCAGCCTTTCAACAATATCAAAATAAAGCTCAGCTTTATGTTTACGGTTCATTTTTTTGAGAATCTCGTCAGAACCGGATTGCACCGGCAGATGCAAAAACGGCATCAATTTTTTCTCGCTGCCATGAATCGCAATCAGATCATCAGACATATCGCGCGGATGCGAAGTCATATATCTTATGCGTTCCAGCCCGTTTATCTGCGCCAATGCGTCGATTAAACCCGCCAGAGAAACAGAGCCATGGTAAGCATTAACATTCTGACCAAGCAAAGTAATTTCCTTTGCGCCGCCATCTACCAATTTGCGGGCTTCAACAAGAACATCATTAAACGGGCGCGAATATTCCGCCCCTCTGGTATATGGCACAACGCAGAAACTACAGAATTTATCGCAACCTTCCTGCACCGATAAAAACGCGCTAACCCCTTGTGAATTACTAACTTCGGGAAGTCTGTCAAACTTATCGACTGGTGCAAAATCCAGCTCCACCACCCCGCCATTATCGCGAATCGCCTTGGTTACCATTTCCGGCAACTGGTGATAGCTCTGCGGCCCAAAAACCATGTCAACATATGGCGCGCGCTTAATAATTTCCGCGCCTTCCGCCTGCCCCACACAGCCACCAACCGCCACCAGCATTTTATCGCCGCCAGCCTTTTTCTTATCTTTTTCTTTGCGAATCCGCCCTAAATCAGAATAAACCTTTTCATCAGCTTTTTCGCGGATATGGCAAGTATTGAGGATAACCATATCAGCGTCTTCATAGCTGTCACTGGCAGTATATCCCAAAGGTGCCATGACATCGTGCATCCGCACCGTGTCATAGACATTCATCTGGCAGCCATAGGTTTTTATATAAAGTTTTTTAGACACAGTAATCCGCAGTCTCTCTCATTTGTTAATTATGTGAGCTTTTAAAGCCTGCCAGCCATTATCGCAAGGGGAATGTATAAAGTTGCCTGCTACAACTTGCACTTTTCACTAAAAAGTTATATATTTACATTCATCCGGAAAAGATACTACCTGCATTCATCATGCTAAAAGCCTCTAAAAACCTGGGGTTTTAGGGATATATAAAAAAATTATAAAAAAATGCACTATCGCTGTTGACAGGTTCAAAATGGGTGGCTATACATTGCCTCCCTTTACGAGATAAAGTGGATTTAAAGATTTTGCGGAGGAATCCGGGAATCTTTTGTAGATTGATATTGTGAATAGGTTTTTCTGACATCATATACATTGTCAGTTGCGGGAAAAGGGACGCACACGTAGTAATACGGATGGCCCAATTCAGACTGGCAATGGAATTTTGATGAGTTGATGAAATTGGATTGTTGAAGATGCAGTTCTAAAAAGCGTAAGCTGTTTAGCTCTGTACGTTCATAATTCAGACATCGTTCAAACTAAACTCAAGAAACTGATTAGCAATAATCAGTATAATTAATTAGTATGTTAAATAAATATGATAAGTGCATCTGGTGGATGCCTTGGTGGTAAGAGGCGATGAAAGACGTGCTACGCTGCGATAAGCGTCGGGGAGCTGCGAAGAAGCTTTGATCCGATGATCTCTGAATGGGGAAACCCACCGCGTATGCGGTATTTTGAACTGAATACATAGGTTCAAGAAGCGAACCTCGGGAACTGAAATATCTAAGTACCGAGAGGAAAGGAAATCACAGAGACTCCCTTAGTAGTGACGAGCGAACAGGGACTAGGCCAATGGTTATAAAATAAAAACTGGAATGCTTTGGAAAAGGCAGCCATAGTGGGTGATAGCCCCGTACAGGTAAAAAGTTTTATAATCTTCGAGTAGGGCGGGACACGTGAAATCCTGTCTGAATATGGGGCGACCACGCTCCAAGCCTAAGTACTCCTTACCAACCGATAGTGAACTAGTACCGTGAGGGAAAGGTTAAAAGAACCCCGGCAAGGGGAGTGAAATAGACCTGAAACCGGATGCATACAAGCAATAGGAGCCCCACCACTAAAATGGTGGGTTGGCGCAGTAAATGTGCCAAACAAACTTACAGATGGCAGGGATACGTAACAAGTATCCACGCGACCATTTTAGTGGTGGGGTGACTGTGTACCTCTTGTATAATGGGTCAGCGACTTAATGTGTGAAGCAAGCTTAAGCCGATAGGTGTAGGCGCAGCGAAAGCAAGTCTTAATAGGGCGAATTAGTTTCACGTATTAGACCCGAAACCTAGTGATCTAGCCATGGTCAGATTGAAGGTGGGGTAACACCTACTGGAGGATCGAACACACGCCCGTTGAAAAGGTCGGTGATGAACTGTGGTTAGGGGTGAAAGGCCAATCAAACTGGGAAATAGCTGGTTCTCCGCGAAATATATTTAGGTATAGCGTCGTACGAATACCTCGGGGGGTAGAGCACTGGATAGACTAGGGGGGCCCAAAGCCCTACCAACTCTAACCAAACTCCGAATACCCGAGAGTAATATACGGCAGTCAGACAGTGGATGCTAACGTTCATTGTCGAGAGGGAAACAACCCAGACCGTCGTCTAAGGCCCCAAAATTGTAGTTAAGTTGGAAAGGATGTGGAACGGCCATAACAGCCAGGAGGTTGGCTTAGAAGCAGCCATCCTTTAAAGAAAGCGTAACAGCTCACTGGTCTAATAGCTATTCTGCGCCTAAAATGTAACGGGGATCAAACTACATGCCGAAGACACGGACTTAAATTTATTTTTAAGTGGTAGCGGAGCGTTCTGTAAGCCTGTGAAGCAAGTCCGACAAGGAATTGTGGAGGTATCAGAAGTGAGAATGCTGACATGAGTAACGACCAACAGTGTGAGAAACACTGTCGCCGAATGACCAAGGGTTCCTGCGTCAAGTTAATCTGAGCAGGGTTAGCCGGCCCCTAAGGCGAGGCTGAAAAGCGTAGTCGATGGGAACCACGTTAATATTCGTGGGCCTGCTGGTAGTGACGGATTCTGCGTTTTGTTCGAGATTATTGGATTTCTCGGGCGGGGCAAAGGGTTCCAGGAAATAGCTCCAGCACTATAGACCGTACCCGAAACCGACACAGGTGGTCAGGTAGAGTATACCAAGGCGCTTGAGAGAACGATGCTGAAGGAACTAGGCAACTTGCTCTCGTAACTTCGGGATAAGAGAGCCCCATGTGAAGGCAACTTTATATGGGGGACACAAACTAGGGAGTAGCGACTGTTTATTAAAAACACAGGGCTGTGCAAACGCGATAAGCGGATGTATACGGTCTGACGCCTGCCCGGTGCTGGAAGGTTAAAAGGAGATGTGCAAGCATTGAATTGAAGCCCCAGTAAACGGCGGCCGTAACTATAACGGTCCTAAGGTAGCGAAATTC
>JBBTBX010000007.1:0-102311 GCA_038043465.1 Pseudomonadota bacterium | reverse complement strand
TGGTGGTACTGGCTTTTGCTGTTTTGTTATTAAAAAGACTTTGAACAGGTTCTTACAGGCTGAAAGGCATAATGTGGGGGTTAGATTGCAAAAGCTAAGCAATGCTGATGATAGCTTTAACAAATCTATAGCTACAATATTCTCATTAGCATCAAAAGCTCACGATTTATTCAAAAGTTCGGAACTAGATGAAAGGAGACGAATTATAACTATTTTGTTTCCGAACTTGGAAATGGATGCTGAAAAGCTAGTGTTAAAGCCACGTGAGCCGTTTGATATGTTCTCAAATCTGGCTTATCGTCCAGAATGGCTCCGCGAGCTGGATTCGAACCAGCGACCACTCGATTAACAGTCGAGAGCTCTACCGCTGAGCTATCGCGGAATAACCTTAAGAAGGCGTGTCTTATAGCAAATGTATTTTTCTAATGCCAGCAAAAATATCACTAAATATTCACATAAATTTGAAAAACCCATGCTGCACGCGCAATATCGCTGAAAATCTGGTGAAAATTCGCGTCCAATTGCCATTTTCTTCCAATTTGCCCTTGCAATCTGCATTTTGATATGCGAACTAAGAAGTTCGACTGATTTACTTATTAATATCATTGGCTTATGCTGCATTGCAGCATAATTATGCAGCTTATACCATTTTTAAACACAGGATGTAAAAATGACCAAAGACAAAAAAGAGCCTATCACAGATGCAGAAGCACTAGCATATCACGCGGAAGGCAAGCCCGGAAAGATATCAATATTGCCCACCAAACCACTTATGACCCAGCGCGATTTATCGCTTGGCTATTCCCCTGGTGTTGCTATTCCCTGCCTGGAAATTCAAAAAGACCCAAGCAAGGCTTATGATTATACTTCGCGCGGGAATTTTGTCGCGGTTATTTCTAACGGCACTGCGGTTCTTGGTCTTGGTAATCTTGGCGCACTGGCATCCAAACCGGTTATGGAAGGTAAGGCTATTCTGTTCAAACGCTTTGCTGATATTGATTGTATTGATATTGAAGTAGACACCACCAATGTCGATGAATTTGTAAATTGCGTGAAGCTTCTTGGGCCGTCATGGGGCGGGATAAACCTTGAAGATATTGCGGCTCCTGAATGTTTTATCATTGAGCAACGTCTGCGCGAGTTAATGGATATTCCTGTGTTCCATGATGACCAGCACGGCACCGCTATTATCGTAGCAGCAGGGCTTATCAACGCCGCGCATTTGACCGGACGTGAGCTGAAAGACATTAAAGTTGTTGTTCTTGGTGCTGGCTCGGCTGGTATCGCCTGCCTTGAGCTTATCAAACGTATGGGTATCAAACATGAAAACGCCCTGTTGGTTGACAAGACCGGCGTGATTTATGAAGGTCGTACCGAAAGCATGAACCAGTGGAAATCCGCGCATGCTGTAAAGACTGACAAACGCACTCTAGCGGATGCTATGAAAGGTGCGGACATGTTCATGGGTCTTGCGGGGAAAAACGCCGTAAGCAAGGAAATGGTCGCCACTATGGCAAAAAATCCAATCATTTTTGCGATGGCTAATCCGGATCCAGAAATTACTCCTGAGGATGTACGCAGCGTACGCAGTGACGCGATTATCGCCACTGGTCGCTCGGATTATGCCAATCAGGTTAATAATGTGATGGGCTTCCCATATATCTTCCGTGGCGCGCTTGATGTTCGCGCTTCACAGATTAATGAGGAGATGAAAGTTGCAGCAGCGGAAGCGATTGCCGCCCTCGCCCGTGAAGATGTTCCGGAAGAAGTGTCTGCTGCATATTCCGGACGCAAAATGGAATATGGCTCGGAGTACATTATTCCTGCTCCGTTTGATCCACGCCTGATGACCACTGTTCCAGTTGCAGTTGCAAAAGCCGCAATGAAAACCGGGGTTGCCCGCAATCCGATTTCTGATTTTGCTGCTTATAAAAAAGAATTGGCGGCACGCCGTGACCCAACTGCTAATTCGATGCAGCATATTTTCGATAAGGTACGCGAAAATCCACAGCGCGTAATCTTTGCCGAAGGTGAGGAAGAAAAAATTATCCGCGCTGCTGTGCAATGGCGTGATAATGGCTATGGCTCGCCTATCCTTGTTGGTCGTGTTGAGCGCATCCATGAATTGATGAAGAAAATGAGTGTGCATGATTATAAAAATATTGAAATCGCCAATGCCGCCGTCAGCCCAAATGTGGAAGCGTATATTGATTATCTTTATCCGCGTCTGCAACGTGTTGGTTATCTATACCGCGACGTAGCTAGAATGGTGAAGAATGACCGCGATATTTTTGCTTCGTGCATGCTGGCTATGGGACATGGTGATGCAATGATTACCGGTCTTACCCGTAATTATAATGTGTCTCTTGATAATGTCAGCCGCGTCATCAACACCAAGAAAGATGCGCTTTTGTTTGGTATATCGCTGATTGTTGCCAAAGGTAAAACCATTTTCTTCTCTGATACGACCGTTCAGGAATTGCCTACACCTGAACAGCTTGCACATATTGCAGTCAAAACCGCGGAAAAAGCCCGCAAGATGGGGCATGAGCCGCGCGTTGCCCTACTCTCATTCTCAACCTTCGGTAATCCTAAACGCGAAAAATCAGTGCGGATTATTGAAGCGGTTAAGGTTCTCGATAAGATGAATGTTGATTTTGAGTATGACGGCGAAATGTCGGCAAGCGTGGCTTTGGATAAAGAAATGTTAAGCCTTTATCCGTTCTGTCGCCTGACCGCTCCGGCTAACATATTGATTATGCCTGCTTTGCACTCGGCGCATATTGCTTCACACATGTTGCAAGAATTAAGCGATGGTGTTACTATAGGCCCAGTGCTGATGGGGCTTGAGCGTCCGGTGCAGGTTATGCAGATGAACGCCACCTTGTCAGAAATTTTGAATCTATGCGCTATCACGGCGATGGAAGCAATTGAAGAAAAACAAGGCAAGGTAACGTCAATCGCCAAAGGGAAAAAGGTTAAAGGGTAGTTATGGTGGAAGTAAAAAAAGATGTAGTATGGATAGCTAGTGATAATAAGACTGTACCTAAGCTAGCTGAAATAGCAGCTCATAATAACGGTAAATTTGAATTAATTTATATTACCGATATAGGGAAAGCCGTGGAATCACTACGTAAAGTAAGTAATGGTATAGAACAAAAACCTAAACTTATAGTTACGGACATTAAAAATGAAAATCATAACAGCACGCAAGAAATGATTAGATTGGCTAATAGTTCTGGGATAGAGACTGTTCCGATGGCGAAAATACCAACTCGTGGGACTTATGTCTATATTTCAGAATATGATCCTACCCAATCTCCCGGTAAAAAAGTAGGTTCTCAAATAAGCATGTAAATAAATTATAAAAAAAAGTTAAGGGATAGGGTATGGTGGAGGAAAATAGAAAGAGAGAGTTGTTTTTAGCAGACGATAGCCAAATTATAAGGATTAAAGTTGGTAGAGCACTTAGAGATGCTGGGTATACTGTTAATGAATTTACTAATGGTGATGACATTATTGCAAAAATAAGAGAATTAGGAAAAGATAAGGATGTTGTTGTAATTACTGACAACCAGATGCCTAATAGTGATGGTACAAAAAGGCAAAATAATGGTATTGAAGTGTTAAACGCTGCAAGTCTTAAGGCTGAAGAACTAAAACACACTAATCCTGAAGTAATTATTAAAACTATTATGATTTCAGCTTCATTACCAAGTGAACAAAGCAAAGAGGTTGTTGCTGCTGGCACTAAAGCTGATGCTCACTTTGATAAAACTGATAAAGATTATATACCTGATTTAGTCAATAAGGTTGGGAAGTTACTCCAGTACACGCCAACACCTTTACAACAAACTTCAACTGGTAGGGTAGTGTAGAGGGGATTTATAAAGCTATGGCAGATAGAAAAGACATTTTGGTGATAAGCGATTATGAAAAATCATCCAGTATAATGAAAAAATTGCTATCGGCAAAAGGATATAAGGCTGAAGTATTGAAATCAACATCGGCTCCAATAGAGCGGATCAATGATACGGAGAAAAAACCTGACTTAATTATAATTGATAAAAGTGTTGAAGGCTTTAATGAAATATTGAAAGAGACAAAAAAAGCCAATATTCCTGTTATAGCACTGATGGCAAAAGACGAAACCAAAAACGTTGCGGCAACTATCGGAGTTATTGTAATTAGAAAGCCTATTACAAATAATGATGAATTTCTAAGTTTTATAAAGAAGGAAATAAACAAACAGGAATTTGCCTCTAGTAGAGGTGGCAGAGGGTCAGTGTAAATCATTTCATTTTTTTAAAGATAGAATAAGGGTATTATAATATGGAAAATGGGAATAAAGAATTAATTTGGATTGTTGAAGATGAAGCTGGTTTATCTAAGATGATGGAAATTATATTATCTAAAGAAAAACGTAATTTTGTTATATTCCATAAATCTGAGGATGCTGTTGCAAAACTTGATGCTTTAAAAAACACCACTGAAGGAAAGCCTGATTTAATAATCACAGATAATAATACTAAGAGTGAAAAGAGCGGAATGGAAGTGCTAGAAAAAGCACGCGAAATAGGTGGTATTCGTACAATAATGCAATCATCAGACTCTGTTGAAGATGATGCTAAGTCAAAAGGTGCTATGGCTTTTATTTCCAAACCATATACAAGCAATGTGGCTTTAGCTAATCTGGTAGAAAAAACTCTTGCCAAGCCTGCCCCCTCATACAAAACTGCTTGGATTGTTGATGACGAAGCTGACATACGTATGATACTTACAGATGCCCTTGAACTTAGAGGGTTTACTGTCCGTAAATTTAATAGTGCTACGGCAGCAATAGAGGCGTTAGCTGAATCTAAACCAGATATAATTATTACTGATTTAGACACTAAAACAAAAGAGACTGGCATAGATGTGATAAAAGCCACACCAATGGGAGTTAAATCCATTTTATGGACTGCTGTAAGTGATTTTCATAGAATTAGCAGAGAGGCAAAAAACGCAGGAGCGGCTGAGGTATTTGAGAAGCCTGGCAATATTGGAAAAATTGCTGCCAGAGCAGAAGAATTAGTTAGTAATCCAGAAAGAGAACCAGCAGCAATGGAGAGATAGGTTTACAGTTGTTTCAATGCTGTATGCCAACCAAAGAAATATGCAATAAACAAGATAGACAATTTATTATTCTTTCATTAAATGAAGTGGTGTAAAACCTTTTCAACTTGTGAAAAAAGAATGCTAAATTCATATGTCTAAAATTCGTAAGATATTGCTGCGATTCAACTCAGGAAATCTACAAAATACAACCTTGAACATAGGGAATAATATGAAGGATTATCATATCAATATTTTTTATAGCGATGAAGATGGCGGATATATAGCTGACATACCGGATCTTTCAGGGTGTTCAGCTTTTGGCGAAACTGCTGAACAAGCACTGAAAGAAGTGGAAAAGGCAAAAGCTTTATGGCTTGAAGTTTCAAAAAAGAAAAAACAGAAAGCACCAATACCTCATTATAAACCATTTATATACCAAACTCATAACTCACATGTCTAATATCATGCCCCTAACCATCACCGCTCCCCTTTCCCCTGAATATCAAAAAATCCTGACTCCGGAAGTGCAGGCATTTGTTGCCAGTCTTGCGCAAAAATTTACGGCACGAAAGGATGAATTACTGGCAAAACGCGTCGCAAGACAAAAGCGGATTGATGTTGGAGAAATGCCTGATTTTCTGCCGGAAACCGCTAACATCCGCGCTGATAATAGTTGGAAGGTTGCCCCCATCCCTGCCCCGCTGCAAGACAGGCGCGTTGAAATAACTGGTCCTGTTGAACGCAAAATGATTATCAACGCGCTGAATTGTGGCGCAAAAGTGTTCATGGCGGATTTTGAGGATTCACTGACTCCTACTTGGGGGTCAATCATGGATGGGCAAGTGAATTTGCGCGATTATGTTGACGGCACAATTTCTTTCACCAGTCCGGAAGGCAAAGAATATAAACTGAACGAAACTATCGCTACTTTGATTGTGCGCCCGCGTGGATGGCATTTGCTGGAAAAGCACGTGCTGGTTGATGGGAAGCCTATCGCCGGAGCATTCCTCGATTTTGGCGTTTATTTTTACCTTAATGCCAAGAAATTGCTGGCGCGTGGGCTTGGTCCATATTTTTACCTGCCAAAACTGGAAAGCCATGAGGAAGCTGCGTTGTGGGCGGATATTTTTGCTTTTTCTGAAGAAAAACTAGGATTAAACAAGGGCACTATCAAAGCAACTGTCCTGATTGAAACCATAGTCGCAGCTTTTGAGATGGACGAGATTTTATACGCACTGAAAGATTATTGCGTGGGCTTAAATTGCGGGCGTTGGGATTATATTTTCAGCTTCATCAAAAAATTTAGTAAGCGTGGCGATTTTGTGCTGCCTGACCGCGCATCAGTGCTGATGACTACCCATTTTCTGCGTTCATATTCGCTATTGCTTATCAAAACCACCCATAAACGTGGGGCATTTGCCATGGGTGGGATGAGCGCGTTTATTCCAGTTAAAAATGATGAGGCAGCTAACGAAAAAGCTTTCGCCATGGTACGCGCCGATAAGGAACGTGAAGCAGGTGACGGGCATGATGGAACATGGGTGGCGCACCCTGCCCTTGTGCCAGTGGCTATGGAAGTTTTCAACCGCCTGATGCCAACACCAAACCAAGTTTCCCGCCAGCGTCCTGAGGTGGATATGAAAGCCGCTGATTTATTGGCTATTCCTCAAGGTGCTATTACGGAAGCTGGGCTGCGGAACAATATCAGCGTTTCGGTGCAATATCTGGCATCGTGGCTATCTGGCGTGGGCTGTGTGCCGATTTTTAATTTAATGGAAGATGCCGCAACTGCCGAGATCGCCCGTTCGCAGATATGGCAATGGATTCACCATGATAAAGGCGAATTATCGGATGGTCGTGCAGTTACTATTTCCTTGTTTGAACAGTTTTTATCAGAAGAACTGGAAAAACTGCCGAAAAGCGGCTTGCCATATGAGAAAGCAGCGAAACTGCTCACTGATCTGGTGTCACAGAAGGAATTTACGGAATTTCTTACCCTGCCCGGCTATGAGCAGATAGCTTAGTAGTATTTGTCATGCCGCATTTATTGCGACATCCGGATTGAAAAATCCAGACACAGCAACAAGTGCGGGGTGACATTTTAATTATTGCTAATTATCTGTATAATATTGCACATTATCTGTACATTATTGCATCATTTCTCCAGTGTTTTGATAACTTTCAGCAGCGCTTCGATACGCTTTGGATCACCATGACGAGACCTCTGCATAATGCGTCATTGCGAGTGAAACGAAGCAATCCATCTTTCTATGATGCTTAATTTTACTGGATTGCCACGTCGGCTTCGCCTCCTCGCAATGACGAAAAACACATTATGCAGAGGTCTCTGACTGTCACTGGCTTCATATGCCATTCTAGTGATTGTGGCGTTCATTACTTCTGTCATTTTATGTTTAAAGCTATGACGTATTTCATCCATAAGCTTTTCATATTCATACATGAATTCTGGAATTTTCTGCCAACGTGCCATAGATTCGCGTCGC
The DNA here is from genome assembly GCA_038043465.1 of Pseudomonadota bacterium. GTDB lineage: Bacteria > Pseudomonadota > Alphaproteobacteria > Rickettsiales > SXRF01 > SXRF01. Next base: position 94,710 of record JBBTBX010000007.1, on the reverse strand, counting down.
ATTTTCAGATCATAGGAAATTTCTATGGCTGATTTTCCACTTGCCAGCATTGATAAGGCTTTTATCTGTTTTGAGGTGAGCCTATGAGACATTCCATAACCTATGCTTGTTCCGATATAAACAAGCTACAGGAAGAATTTATGTTCAGGAAGTGGTGAAAAGCCCTCACCCCCGCAACAAGTGCGGGGCAGGCTCTAACCCTCTCCCAGAGGGAGAGGGAATTTAGGCATGGCTAAGCTGCTGCTTTAGGAGCAGAACTACGTTTTGGAAAGCGACTGAAACGTTTATTATTGCCGGATTTGTCACCACCACCGGAAGAATTTCCACCGCTACTTTTACCGCTTCTGTTACCAAAAGGTTTTTTCTGACCATAGCTGCGCGGTTTACCATCGCCACCACGTGAATTACCATGTGAACTACCATGTGGCATTTGCGGTGGAGCTTCATTAGGGTGCATCAAACGGTGGATGGCGCGCCATTTCAGACCATCATCCGGCGATATCAGGCATACCGCTGAACCTTCCGAACCATTACGACCAGTACGGCCAATGCGGTGGATATAATCTTCCGGACATTGTGGCAGGTCATAATTAATAACATGTTCAATATGCGGAATATCAAGACCACGCGCAGCAATATCAGTCGCCACCAGAATACGGAATTTCATATTACGGAAGCCCTGAATAACTTTTTCGCGTTTGCGCTGGTGCAAATCACCATGGATAGTATCGGTCTGATTACCCTGCTTGTTAAGGCGTTCAGAAAGTTTATCCGCGCTGCGTTTGGTTTTTACAAACACTATTATAGAACCAGTGCGGGCAGCGATTTGTTTGCTAAGCTCATCATATTTACCGCTGTCATTTACATGAATTATCTCCTGCTGGATTTTAACCACAGGAGCATTAACTGAACCAACAGCTATACGCTCAGGATTCTTCAGGTATTTAGCCGACATTTTTACGATTTCTGCCGGAATAGTTGCAGAAAACATCAAAGTCTGGCGAACTGCTGGCAGGAATTTTACAATACGGTCGATCTGGATACCAAAACCCATATCCAACATACGGTCGGTTTCATCCAGAACTAGAAAATTAGTATCGTGCAGAATTAAATTTCCGCGTTCCAGATGATCGTTAATCCTTCCTGGTGTGCCAATTATAATGCGTGGACGCATTCTAAGCTGCGCGGTCTGCTTATGCATTGAATCACCGCCAATCAGCAAGGCCGCCTGCACAAAACTGCGCTGACCAAGCAAACCGTTAATAACAGTCATTACCTGAGTTGCAAGTTCGCGGGTTGGAGTGAGGACAATTGCGTTGCCGCGTGGGTTATTTAAAATCTTTGCCACCAACGGAATACCAAAAGCGGCAGTTTTGCCGGTTCCGGTCTGGGCAGAACCAAGTATGTCATGCCCTTTAAGAGCAAGAGGAATAGCTTGTTTCTGGATGGGGGTTGGAACACTGTATTGCATGCGCTCAAGCGCAACATTAAGTTGGGCAGGAAGCCCAAACTGAGAAAAATCACTCATTTATTTATCCTTAAATATAATATATTCTCGGCTGAATATTGCACCGAAGAATGTTACGTCTGCCATTATTTAAAAATAATGCAGTACCCAAATATGTTATTTGGGAACGTATTCAAGACGTACAGACAGAATATCCAGACATCCAGATATTCCGAGCGGTACGACACGAAACGAAAAAAACGCAACAGCACACCGCATAAAATGAATTGAAGAACTGGAGAAATGGAGAATTGTTTTTCTTCAATTCCTCATTTCCTCATTTCCTCATTTCTTAAAAACTAAGAAACCAGCTTTAAATTCACTGCTGAAGTCTTGCCTTTGTTCGTAGCAAGTTCATAGGAAATTTTCTGCCCTTCATTAAGGGTAGAAAGACCGGCACGCTCAAGCGCGCTGATATGTACGAATACGTCTGAACCACCTTGATCAGGCTGAATAAAACCAAAACCTTTGGTTGGATTGAACCATTTAACAATACCTGTAGCCATTAATAGTCTCCTTGTAGGCGTTAATTCACATAGCAACTACTGCCACATGTAGAAATAGCTTCGTAATCAACCCCCAATTAAGGAAATGGTTGCAACTCTCGGCTACGTCATGAAAGAATGCCATCAAGGAATCAATCCTACACCCTAGAAAGGTGCAGCCATCTCAGCCCATTAAGAGGAGCGACGGTGAAGCAATGCAAAGAGTAATATACTAAACTTGAGGGGTTTTATATAGAGTTTTTCATAAAAGTCAATATGTTTCTATGAATTATCTGGTTTTATATGATATAAAACGAAATTAAATAACCTTTTGGGACGGTTGCAGATATGCAGGTATATTAATAATTTTTCTCATAATTAACCACATATTTATGATATTGCCTTATACTAAATCTGTTATTTGGGTTGTATTTGTGTTATAATCATATAAGTGGCACAGGGAAAGTATTGAATATCATGAAAACTTTATCTATGTTTTTGAAAGATGAAAGTGCAGCTACTGCTGTAGAGTACGCGCTGATAGTTGCCTTGGTTTCGATAGTTGGCGTTATTGCTTCAAACATGGCTGGTCAGCAGATTGTTAATTCCTTCAGCAACGTTTCCAGCACGCTTACTTCCAGCAATAACCGCTAGTATTTCATTGGTCTTCTTAATTATCATGGGTTAGTTGAGTTATGTCTGGTCATTTTTTAAAAAATATTCTGTTTACTTTGTTTCTCCTACTTCCCACAACCGTTTATGCTGCTGATAATGCTGCCATAACCAAAACATTAGAAGCACTAACGGATGGTGAATTAACAGCAGGAAAACCTGTAACCGGAACCATAATAATACGTGATATAGCAAGCGGAGATGCAGTTACGCTGGACAGCTTGATATCTCGCAATAAACGGAGAATTCATTTGTGGCTTGTTGACCCAACATTTACAGATATACAGCATTTGCATCCGGAAACAAGCATTACACCTTACACCTTTAATTTTACATTTATTCCTAAGATAACCAGCAGTTATATGGCTTGGGCAGATATAACCACTCACGCAACGAATAAACAGGAATTACTTGTAGGCTGGCTAGGAGAAAAAGACGCTGCATTTATTGAACGTATAGAATCTCATACAAAGGCAATGAATGGGCATAATTTCACCTTATCATTTGATGTTCCGCCGCAAGTTGGTCAAACATCTATTGTAAACCTGAATGTTACTGATCATCAGAAAAAACCGGTAAAATGGTCTATTGAAGCAATGGCGAAGCAATATTCTCCGGTTGAATATTTCAGCCTCATTGGGTTTTATGATGACAATACTCACGCAATAGCAGCAATGCAGGAGACTGATACGTATTTCTATGGCCCCACATATGGACCAGATGTCAAATTTAAAATAACTCCAACACAGGCAGGTTATGTAAAAATGTTTGCACATGTGACAATTTCTGGAAAAGAAATGTTTGTCCCATTTGGGGTTATGATTCAAAAGTGATTTTACCGCATTAGGCCATAATTTGTTTTTGTGGAGTAGCAAAAAGTGTAAGTTTGCTATGGGCATGGGCTATATTCTGCCATTCACCTTCAAAATTAATTACAACCAGCGCGCAGGTCGGAAACTGCATTTGCAACTCGTTATGCATTTGCTTATCCCCGCCTTTTGCCAGAGCCAGAGCCAGCTGATATAATCCCGGGTTATGACCTATCAGCAGTAGTTTGTTAGTATTTTCTGGAATAGTTGCCACTTGATTTATTAAATCAATCTCGGAGGCGTTATAAATTTTTTGGCTATAAATAACTGATAGTGGTTCAGGAAAAAAATTTTGTAATTCAGCAAGGGTTTCGCGGGTACGTGTTGCTGTAGAACATAGAACATAATCGGGAATAAAGCCATTATCCGCCATTGTTTCTCCAACCTCCATAGCTTCTTCCCTGCCTTTTGCGGTAAGAGTGCGGTTATGATCATGTTCACTAATCCCAGCGTTTTTTGCCTGCCCATGCCTTAGGATTATAATGGTTTTTGCTGACAAAATTTACACCTGTATAAAATGCTGTTATTTAACGGTTAACAGCATAACATGAAAAATAATATACGGCAATAGCCCCAGCAATGCTTATTTCTGGCATTTTGGGCAATAAAATGTTGCTCTTCCTGCTTGTCGTATTGACATTATGGCGGTTTTGCATTTGCTGCAGGCTTTGCCGGCGCGTCCATAAACATGGAAATTATGCTGAAAATATCCTGACTCACCAGACACATGCGCAAAATCCTTCAAGGTAGAGCCGCCAGCCTTAATCGCATCATTCAGCACGGAGTGGATGCAGCTAATAAGTTCCGGTATTTTTTTACCTATTGTATTTGCCGGTTTTAGTGGAGATATTCCAGCCATAAACAACGCCTCGTTAGCGTAGATATTACCAACACCAACCACTATCTTCTGATCCATTATTGTTGGTTTAATAGGAGATTCGCGTTTGCTCAGGGATTTTTGCAAATAGTCCGGTGTAAACTTTTCTTCAAGTGGTTCCGGTGCTAAATGTACGAATAATTTATGTTGTTCAAGTTCTTGACGCTTGCATAATTCCATCAACCCAAAACGGCGCGGGTCATTATAGATAAGCTGCCTTCCATCGTTAAAATCGAATATCACATGGTCATGGACACCAAACTCGTCATTGCGATTGCGAGCCGTAGGCGTGGCAGGAAGCAATCCATCTTTCTTTAACCTAGATTTTTTCTGGATTGCTTTGTCGGCTACGCCTCCTCGCAATGACGGAGACTTTACGGAAAAACGTCCGGTCATCCCCAGATGGGCAATTAAAACAATATCTGGTAAAGACTTGGCATTATCAAAATAAAACAGCAGGTACTTAGCGCGACGCTTAATAGCGGTAATTTTCCGTCCGCCCAGAGTTTTTTCAAAATTCTTAGGAAATGGAGTACGCAAATTACTGCGTCTTAAGGTTACGCCGGATATTACTGCTCCAATAAGAGCAGATTCAAGACCATTTTTTACGGTTTCAACCTCTGGTAATTCAGGCATAGCCCCCCTTTTTGTTATTTTTCAATACATTTAAGCATTTTTGGCAATATTCGGGCAATAAAATAAATAAAAAATAAATATAGCACTTGAAACATAGGGACGTTTACTTATATCACCTACACAACAGGTACATAACTGACAATTTTGCAGTTATGATTATGTTCCAGTATTTTTAACCAATTAGTTTAGGAGAATCTCATGAAGATTAAACCGTTAGCTGACCGTCTCGTTGTTGAGAGAATAGAGCAGGAAGCAAAAACCGCTGGTGGTATTATTATCCCTGATAATGCTAAGGAAAAACCAAAACAAGGTAAGGTTCTTGCTGTTGGTGCGGGTGCAAAAGATGAAAACGGTAAACGTATTCCGGTTGATGTTGCTGTGGGCGATATCGTTCTGTTTACCCAGTGGGCAGGCAGCGAAATCAAGCTTGATGGTAAAGAATTTCTGGTTCTGAAAGAATCAGATGTTATCGGCATCATCGAAGAAGATGGTCAAGCGAAGAAGGCAGCTTAATCAGCGACCAGCGGACAGCGATCTGCGATCAGTTTTTTCTGACCGCCGACAACTGACCGCCGACAACTAATAACTTAAACAAACGGAGAAATAAATATGTCTGCAAAAGAACTTAGATATGGCTCAGAAGCACGTGAGCAAATTTTAATCGGTGCTGGAAAATTGGCTAATGCGGTAAAGGTAACCCTTGGACCGCGTGGTCGTAATGTTGTTATTGAGAAAGCTTATGGTGCACCACGTATCACCAAAGATGGTGTGACTGTAGCTAAAGAAGTTTCACTTTCTAACAAATTCCAGAATATGGGCGCGCAGATGCTGCGTGAAGTTGCTACCAAATCAGCAGATCTAGCTGGTGACGGAACAACTACCGCAACCGTTCTTGCTCAGGCTATTTTTACCGAAGGCAGCAAAGCCGTTGCTGCTGGTCTGAACCCTATGGATCTGAAACGTGGCATTGAAGCTGCGGTTGAAGCGGTTATAAAAGAAATCAAATCTAAGAGCAAACCAGTAGGCTCGAAAGCTGAGTGGGCGCAGGTTGCGACTATTTCTGCCAATGGCGACAAGGAAGTTGGTGAAAAAATCGCCGACGCAATGGAAAAAGTTGGTCGTGAAGGCGTTATCACCGTTGAAGAAGCAAAAGGTTTAGAATTTGAGCTTGATGTAGTTGAAGGCATGCAGTTTGACCGTGGCTACCTCTCTCCTTATTTCGTGACCAATGCTGAGAAAATGGTGGTTGAACTTGACAACCCATTCATCTTGATTTTCGAGAAAAAACTTTCTGGCTTACAGCCAATGCTGCCATTGCTTGAAGCTGTTGTACAATCTCAACGTCCTTTGCTTATCATTGCTGAGGATGTTGAAGGTGAAGCTCTGGCAACCCTCGTTGTAAATAAACTGCGCGGTGGTCTGAAAGTTGCTGCGGTTAAAGCTCCTGGCTTTGGCGATCGTCGTAAAGCAATGCTTGATGATATTGCAGCTCTAACCGCTGGCGAAGTTATCAGCGAAGACCTCGGAACTAAGCTTGAAACCGTTACTGTTGCAAGTCTGGGACGTGCAAAGAAAGTTGTTATCACTAAAGATGACACCACGATCGTTGATGGTGCTGGCGATAAGAAAAATATCGAAGCTCGTTGCGCTCAGTTGCGCGCTCAGATTGCTGAAACCACTTCTGATTATGACCGCGAAAAACTGCAAGAACGCCTTGCAAAACTTTCCGGTGGTGTTGCTATCCTGAAAGTTGGTGGCTCAAGCGAAATCGAAGTTAAAGAACGCAAAGACCGTGTTGATGATGCTCTGCATGCAACCCGTGCTGCGGTTGAAGAAGGTATCGTACCGGGTGGTGGCTCTACCCTGCTTTATGCTTCCCGCGTTCTTGACAAATTGAAAGCTGAAAATGACGATCAGAAAGCTGGTATCAACATCATTCGCCGCGCGCTTCAGGCTCCGCTGCGCCAGATTGTTGAAAACGCTGGTCTTGATGGTGCGGTTGTAGCTGGAAAGCTGCTTGAAAGCACTGAAACCAACTTTGGTTTTGACGCTCAGAAGCTTGAATATGTTGATCTTATCAAAGCTGGTATCATCGACCCAACCAAGGTTGTGCGTGCTGCTCTGCAAGGCGCGGCTTCTGTTGCCAGCCTGCTTATCACCACTGAAGCCATCATTGCTGATGCTCCAGAAGATAAAAAATCTGGCGGTGCTGGTGCTGCCGGAATGGGTGGCATGGGCGGTATGGGTGGAATGGACATGGACTACTAATCCATTCCCTAAAAAACACTGATTGCTTTAAAAGGGTGGTAAGAAATTGCCACCCTTTTTTATTTGTGCCTATTATGCTTAAATTCCCCAGAAACCAGTAAAGCAAATAAATCACCGTAATACCATTTTGCAAATAAAATGCAGCAAAATGGTATCAAAATCAATGCCGAAAACATTGGTTTTGCGCTGCGTAGCTAGCGTATCGCAATCATTCTATTGATTGCGAATTAGTATAGTTTATGAATAAAAGATGACATTTCAGTCGATTTGCTATAAAACCTTACCATGAAAATAGAACCACACACATTGCCTGATATTTCTCAAAATGCTGTCCATGCATTAATGCAGGATATAGGAAAACGTGCGCGCCTTGCTTGCCGGTTGCTTTCTGAAGCCAGAAACGAACAGAAGGATATGGCTTTAGCGCAAGCAGCAATAGCCTTGCGTGAACGCACCGAATATATAATTTCTGAAAACAAAAAAGATCTGGAATTCGGGAAGGAAAAAGGTCTGAACGCCGCCATGCTGGACAGACTAAGGCTTGATGAAAAACGTATTGAAGCTATGGCAGCAGGTCTGGAAACTATCTGCACCATTCCCGACCCGGTTAATAGAATTATGGAAGAATGGGATCGCCCTAATGGGTTGGTACTACAGCGGGTCAGCGTGCCTATCGGCGTTATCGGAATGATTTATGAGTCACGCCCAAATGTGACGGCTGATGCTGCTGCTTTGTGCATTAAATCAGGAAATGCAGTTATACTCCGTGCTGGCTCAGAATGCTTGCAATCAGCGCAAGCTATTGTGCAGTGCCTGCATCATGGGCTTGAAATTGCCAAGCTTCCTGTTGACTCAGTGCAGGTTGTGCCTACTCGTGAACGGGAGGCTGTTACTGAAATGCTTACTATGAATGGCATGATTGACGTGATTATTCCCCGCGGCGGTCATTCGCTGACCAAGCTTATACAGGAGCAAAGCCGTATACCAACCATTCTGCATCTGGACGGCAACTGCCACACTTACATTCATAAATCTGCGGATTTGAATATGGCACAGGAAGTTCTCATGAACGCTAAGATGCGGCGGGTAGGAATTTGCGGGGCGACTGAATCATTGCTGATTGATGAAGAGATAGCCGATAAGGCGTTACCGATCCTTGTGGATGAACTGATTAAATCCGACTGTGAGATACGTGGTGATGCAGCTTCGCAAAAAATAGACAAACGCATTAAACCAGCCAGCGAGGATGACTGGTATACTGAGTATCTGGCAGCAATCATTTCGGTGAAAATTGTAAAAAATGAAATCGAAGCTATATACCATATCAACCATTATGGTTCGCACCATACTGATGCAATCATTACCTCAGAAACTGCAGTGGCGCGACAATTTTTGCGGGAAGTTGACAGTGCGATTGTAATGCATAATACTTCAACGCAGTTTGCTGATGGTGGTGAATTTGGCTTTGGCGCAGAGATTGGCATTTCCACTGGCAAGTTACATGCACGCGGTCCTGTAGGAGCGCAACAACTTACAACCTACAAATATGTGGTGCATGGCAATGGGCAGGTTCGGGCATAGAAAAGAATTGAAAACTTGAAACCAATTTATACCAAAAATCGGGTTATAGGTCTGCTTGGCGGCTCTTTTAACCCTGCACATCTTGGGCATCTGCACATAAGCAAATACGCGCTTAATGCGCTGGGGATTGATGAAGTATGGTGGCTGGTAAGCCCGCAAAATCCGCTAAAGCCGGTTGGTGGCATGGCTGATTATAAAGAACGCTCCCAATTCGCAAAAAAAATAACCAAGGGTAATAAACGTATTTTTGTATCGGATATAGAGCAAAAAATGAATACGCGATATACTTATGAAACTCTTGATAAACTTCAGAAACTTTATACGGGAACCAGTTTCGTGTGGATGATGGGAGCTGATAACCTAGCCACATTTCACCACTGGCAGCAATGGCAATCAATTTTAAAACTCATGCCTGTGGTGGTATTTGACCGCTCTCCCTATTCATTCACTAGCTTATCCAGTAAAACATACCAGAGAATGCGGCGTTTCCTGCTTAACAATGGCAATTATAGCTGTAATAATATAACACCATCGCTGCGTTTTATTCATCTGAAAAGAGACAATAATTCTTCTACCAATATACGTAAGAAACTTGGAAATAAGGCATTCACCATAACAAACACATAAATTGTTTTCGATGACCAAGACTCAATTTTTATTACTGGTAATTTTAATTGAAGGTTATGTGGTATTAGCCGTGGAACTGCTGGCTATTCGCGGTTTGATTCCTTTTTTCGGTAGCGGCCCAGAAATAATCTCTATTATTATCAGTGCTGTGCTGATGCCGTTGGCATGTGGATATTACGTTGGAGGAAAAACCAAAATAACGCGCGGTCTTTCCATAAGAAAGATTTTACTGCGGAACCTGTTTGCAGCGTCAGTTATCCTTACTCTAGGACTTTCTTATACTTATCAGGAAATAATCTTTCAGGTATTTATAACCAGCGGTATTCATAACCGACTTATACAGGCAAGTTTGTTTTCTGTGTTTTTCCTATCTATTCCAGTTTTTGTTCTGGGGCAAACCGTCCCTTTGGTGAGTAATTATTTTTCCAGAACAAAGCTTAGTCATATAACCGGGAGGATGCTGTTTTTTTCTACAATAGGTTCTTTCCTCGGCTCAGTTTTTTCCACTATTATACTGATGAGCTACGTTGGCGTTCATAACACAGTTATAATTACCGTATCCTTATTATGTTTGTTGATACTGATGCTGATACGTAAAGTGGCAAGTCGCCAGACAATATACTGCCTGCTTATCCTGTCTCTATCAATCCTTCTTAACTCAAACCATACGATGGATCTTGTAGGTGCGGTATCAGACAATTCATATAATCTGGTAATGGTAACTAATGATGCGAAACAGGAAACAAAAACATTAATTGTGAATCGTTCGGCATCATCCAGAATCAGCAAAGATCCCAAATACCGCTTCCCATATGTCGCGTATATTGAGGATAATATAATTGCTCATATAGAGAAAAATAAAACTGAACCGCTTGATGTACTAATAATTGGCGCGGGTGGCTTTACTATGGGGATAAATGATAAATTTAACAACTATACTTTTGTCGACATAGATCCGGATTTAAAAGATGTTGCTGAAAAATATTTTCTGCCTGAGAAATTATCACCAAATAAGGAATTTATTGCCAGCTCTGCCCGGGCATTTGTACGTAATCATAAGAAAAAATATGACATAGTGATTATTGATGTTTTCACTAATGTGGTCTCTATTCCCATGGAATGTACGACCAGAGAATTTTTATCTAGTGTTAAAGCCTTGCTGAAAGACAAATCCGTGGTTATTGCCAATGTTATTTCCAGCCCAAATTTCTTCGATAAATTCACCGTGCGTTACCATAATACTTTTGCCAGCGTATTTCCTGTTTTCTCCAGACAGATAATTGGCAATATCAACATGTTGGAAAACAAAGGAAACCAGGCGAACAACGTACTTTATATGTATTTTAGCAATGAATATGTGAAAGATAACTCTGTGTATTCAGAAGATAATAACGCCCTTCCCCACTGACAATGGCTCTAAGCAAGAAAATACTTGGAATTATTTGCTTTATAGGAGATAATGGGAGGATAGATATTTTATAATATATTATTAAATAAAGGGAAATGTTATAACTAAGAAAACTTCAATGCCTAATCTTTCATCTGCTAAAGTCGAAAAAATAGTCATCAAGACATTAGACACGAACAAAGCAGAAAAAATCGTATCAATCGATCTTTCCGGAAAAAGTGACATAGCTGACCGCATGGTGATTGCCAGCGGTCTTTCATCAAAGCATGTCGGCTCACTCGCTGATTATGTGGTAACCGCTTTAAAGCATGCTGGCTATACTTCAGTTCCTACTGAAGGAAAAGAAAGTGGTGATTGGGTACTAGTTGACGCTGGGGATGTCATAGTGCATATTTTCAAACCTGAAGTCCGCGAACATTATAATCTTGAAAAAATGTGGTCGGTTGCCTTCCCAAATACGGAAATAGCACTTTAAACCTTTGTATGACGTTGCCTAATTAAGGAATCTTTTGATGAACAAGACACAGCTTTTATTTCTGGTAATCTTAATTGAAGGATATGTTGTATTAGCTGTGGAACTTCTGGCCATGCGGTCTTTGATCCCATTTGTCGGTAGCGGTACAGAAACAATATCAATTATCATAAGTGCCGTTCTTCTTCCTCTGGCTGTGGGTTATCACTTTGGTGGAAATGCTTTCAAAAAAGCTTATTCCAAGGCAAAAATCAAAAACGGAAAAAAACTATCCATAAGAAAACTATTGTTACGTAACATAGTATCATCATTAATAGTTTTAACTATTGGGTTATCATATGTTTTTCAAGAAATATTTTTTGGTTCATTAACGTTGGCAAAACTTGATGACAAACTCTTACAAACGGCTCTTTACTCCATATTATTCCTTTCTTTTCCTGTGTTCATGCTGGGACAGACAGTTCCTCTGATCAGCAATTATTTTTCCAAGGCAAAGTTAAGTGAAATTACGGGAAAAATGTTGTTTTTCTCAACAGCCGGTTCTTTCCTTGGCTCAGTTTTTTCTACTATTGTATTGATGAGTTATGTTGGTGTTCACAACACTGTTATAATCACAATGTCATTGCTCTGTTTCCTGATACTGCTTTTGATACGCAAGATATTCTGCTTCGAGACTCTGCTGTGTATAATGGTTTTAACTGGGGTTTATGCCCTGAATAATAATAGTACGTTGAAATCTTTTAATATTATCTCGAACAATGCGTATAATATAATACAAATAATCGACCTTCCAAAAACAGAATCAACCGTATTAAGTGTGAATCGCTCTTCATCCTCGATGATTAGCAAAGACCCTAAACATCGCTTCCCATATTTTGCCTATATTGAGGATAATTTAATCACTCCAATAGCGAAAAATGGTACTGAACCACTTGATATACTCATAATTGGTGCAGGCGGATTCACCATAGGAATGGGCGATAAAATTAATAACTATACGTATGTGGATATTGATCCTGACCTGAAGGAAGTTTCCGAAAAATATTTCCTTCCTGAGAAATTATCGCCAAATAAAAAATTTATCGCAAGCTCTGCCCGCGCCTATATCCATGGCAATAAGAATAAATATGATATCATTATTATTGACGTATATACTAACAAGGTATCTATCCCCATGGAATGTACCAGCCGGGAATTCCTCCTTGATGTTAAAGCTTTGTTAAAAGACAAGGCTGTTGTTGCCGCTAATGTTATTTCTAGCCCAACCTTCCAAGACAAATTCACTGTGCGTTACCATAACACTCTTACCAGTGTGTTCCCAGTTTTATCAAGACAGATAATTGATGATGTAAATTTATGGAATGAGAAAAAAAGCGCGATAAACATCTTATATTTGTATTTTAAAAACGAATATACTGATGATAATTCGCTATATACTGATGACAGAAATACTTATTCCATAGATCGCAAATAGATTTACAGTGAAAATTCTTATTAGTGCCATCGGAAAAATTAAAGCAGCTTCACCGCAGCAAAAGCTTTGTCTGGATTATATAAAGCGTATCCCATGGAAAATTGAATGTAAGGAATTTGACATAAAAATTGCGGATACAGCACAGAGGAAAGCGCGTGAAGCTGAGCTGTTACTTACTGCCTGTTCTGGCTATGAATATATAATTGCTCTTGATGAGAGCGGAAAATTACTCTCCAGTCGTGAATTTTCAGAGCATCTTGGAAACTGGCAGCAACAGGGAATATCTTCTTTTGCTTTTGTCATTGGTGGGGCAGATGGGCTTGACGCTTCCGTACTGAAAAAAGCAAAGCTTGCCTGGTCTTTCGGGCGGGTTACATGGCCACACATGCTAGTACGGGGGATGCTTGCCGAGCAGCTATACCGCAGTTACAGCGTGTTATCCGGACATCCGTATCATCGGGATTAGGAATAAATTGTCATTTCAAATGAAATGAGAAATCTGTAGAATTCCACATATGGATTTTATATAAAAAAACCCTACACAGTTAATACTATATGTAGTAGAAAATTACCAGACAACGCATAGATTTAACTTATTCGAGGTTCAAAATGACAACTCTCAGTCACCACACCCTGCGCTCTTATGACAAACAGTTGCAGAATCTTCTTTCGCTGATATTGGACATGGGCAAAGAGGTACGGGATTTGGTTATTGCTGCAAAGCAATCTTTCCGCGCGCGCGATGAAGGACGGGTGGCAGATGCAAAACTCGCGGATAAACATATCAATGAGCTTGACCTGCAGATAGAAGAAGAAGCGACAGTTGTTCTCGCCCTGCAGAACCCAATGGCAATTGATTTGCGCTTTGTTATATCCATCATTAAAATAACCGGAATGCTGGAACATGCCGGAGATCTTGCCAAAAATACCGTCAAGCGCAGTGTTCGCATGGGTGATTTCGCACCGGAAGCGGCTATTGTAAAACTGGAGTTGATGGCAGATATTATTGTGGAAATGCTTGATGGGTCACTTATTGCTTTTGCAGAGAAAGATACACAGAAAGCCGCTCTGGTGTGGCGACGCGACAAGGAAATTGATACCTTGTTTAAAGAAGTTATTGAAATGATGCAGAAGGAAATGGCTACAAAGGCTGATAATGTCCTGCCTTGCACGCAGATTGTATTTTCAGCAAAAAATCTGGAAAGGCTGGCTGACTATACCACTAACCTTGCCAAAACCGTATATTATGTAACAGCTGGCAAACGCCCGGATAAAGCCACCCTTAAAGGATTGGTGGAAGATGCCAGCTCATCAGCAGCACATTAGGATTATATGTCGTATAACCGTCCAAAACCATTAGTTCTTGCTATACTTGACGGCTGGGGACACGCCCATGCTGGCAGTGATAATGCCATAGAAACTGCGAACACTCCCAACATTAACATGGTATCCAGAAATTTTCCGAATGGTCTTATAAATGCTTCGGAACTGCATGTTGGTCTGCCATCCGGACAGATGGGAAATTCAGAAGTCGGGCATATGAATATCGGCAGCGGGCGGGTTCTGATGCAGGAACTGCCAAAGATTGACGCGACTATTGCTGATGGCTCGTTGGCAAAAAAAACTGAATTGAAAAATTTTATCGCAAAAAACAAAAGTGGCAGCGGTGTTACCCATGTCATGGGTTTGTTTTCTGATGGCGGCGTACATTCGCATATGACACATATGATAGAAATCGCCAAAATTATTGCCAATGACGGGCTGCGGGTTAAGCTACATTTGTTCCTTGATGGGCGTGATACACCACCACAGAGCGCAATAAATTATCTTGAGACTCTGGATAAGGCGATTGCTGGAATTTCTAATATTGAAATAGCCACGATATGCGGGCGTTATTACGCGATGGACAGGGATAATCGCTGGGAGCGCGTGCAAAAAGCCTATGATGTTCTGACGCAAGGTATGGCAGCTAAAGAATCTGCCATCTCGGCTGTAAAACAAAGTTATGCGGATAATGTAAATGATGAATTTGTTATACCTGTAGCTATCGGAAACTATAAAGGCATGAACGATGGTGACGGGCTTTTAATGTGTAATTTCCGAGCGGATCGCGCACGCGAAATTTTGACAGCATTGCTTGACCCAAAATTCACCGGTTTTACACGAAATAAGCAAGTTAAATTCTCGGCAACCCTTGGTATGGTCGAATATTCCAGCCAGCTTGCAAACCTTATCCCTGCCCTGTTTGCGCCGGAGCAACTAACCAATATCCTTGGCGAAATAATTGCAAATACCGGACTTAAGCAACTGCGTATTGCTGAAACCGAGAAATACGCCCATGTAACTTTCTTTTTCAATGGCGGACGCGAACAGGAATTTGTCGGAGAAGAACGTATCTTAGTCCCCTCCCCTAAAGTTGCTACTTATGATGAAAAACCGGAAATGTCAGCCTATGAAGTTACCGAAAAATTAGTTGTGGCGATAGATTCAGAAAAGTTTGATTTTATCGTGGTGAATTATGCTAACACCGACATGGTTGGGCATACTGGTGATATACAGGCTGCTGTAAAAGCAGTTGAAGCTGTGGATATTTGCCTGGGCAAGGTTATAGAAGCTACCCTTGGCAAAGGTGGAGCAATGATTATCACTGCTGATCACGGTAATGCTGAAAAAATGTTTGATGAAACTACTGGTCAACCCCACACCGCACACACGCTTAACCTTGTGCCTGTGATAATTATATCCGATGATTTGCGTGGTAAGAAGATAAGTATTACAGATGGAAAATTGGGTGACATTGCTCCAACTATCCTACAATTACTTGGGTTAAAACAACCAATAGAAATGACTGGTCGCTCATTATTAGGAAGCTATGCCTGAGTTTTTTTTAAGTTACCGTCATTGCGAAGCGGCAGAGCCGAGGAAGCAATCCAGACTTATAAATATTGTAAAATTATGGATTGCCATGCATTTTTACAAAAATGCTCGTAATAACACATTATACACATACCTCGTCCTGATATTTTTACTTGTGATGCTGCTTTTATCTGCCAATCAGGTTTTTGCTGCTACAACACAGGAAGAACTGGCAAAGACAGAAAAAGAACTGAAAGAAGCAGAAGCCCGTGGCAAAAAGCTTGCTGATGAAAATAAAGTCCTTGCTAAGAAATACTCAGAATTGACTTCCAAAATGGTGAAAACCGCAAATGCATTGCAGGCAAGCGAGGCAAGACTGTCTTCCATGGAAGATAAAATCCGTATAATTTCTGAGCAGATAAGTGAGAGAACACAATCATTAGCAGAGCGTAAAAAAGAACTGTCAGTGATGATTGAAGCTGCACTTAAACTCAGCAGGACTCCAAAAGAAGCAGTGATTTTAATGCCTGGTGATATGATGAATAATATGAAAGCATCACGCGCCCTGAAAATGACTGTCGATGGCATAAAATCACAATCGGAAATAATCCATATACAAATGACCGAGCTGGAATCGTTGAAGCAGACAGTTACTATCAGCAAAGAAGAAGCATTGGCTGAAAAGGAAAAACTGGAAGAACAACGAAAACTTCTCAAAGACCAAATTGCAGAACACACTGAAATACAGAAAAAATTAAATGAACAGCAAAAAGCGGTTCAGATAAAAACCAAAACTCTGGCAAAGAAAGCTAATAGTTTAAATGAACTGATTAAATCTCTGGAACAAGAAAAGGAAAGACAGAGAAAAAGTCAGGAAGATAAAGAACAGTCTATTGAAGATGACAGCACACAACCACAGGGTACAAAAGGTGAATTACGTTCATTCACCGCTGCCAAGGGCAACATTCGTGTTCCGGCTGCCGGCAGGCTTGCCAAGAAATATGGAGAGGGTAAGATTAATGAAACCAGCAAGGGAATCGTTATAAAAACCCGCGAAGATGCACAAGTTACCTCACCTTATGACGCAGAGGTGCTATTTACCGGCCCTTTCCGGGAATATGGGAGCATGATTATATTAAGGCATAGTGATGGATTTCACACATTGCTGGCCGGCATGAACAAAATATACCCTTCAGTTGGTGACTTTTTGTTGGAAGGAGAACCAATTGGTGATATGGGAGATGAAGAATCAGGCAATCGTTTATACATGGAGCTTAGATCAAACAATCAGCCAATTGACCCAGCCATCTGGATTCGTGGGCTAGGCAAACAGTAATATTAAAATGAGTCTATTGCATAATATCACTTTTGTTGAATTTGTTATTAGAGTAGATATAAAAATTATGATTAATTTGTTGAGAAAGTAAAAATATGCGTCGTATTGCCAAGTTATGCCTAGTTAGTGGATTTTTTGTAGCTTCTCCCTTTTTATTTACTCCGATAATATCACACGCTGAAAAAAGCGAAACTCTGCAATTGCTTGGTTTATTCGGCGATATATTCGACCGTATCCGCACTGATTATGTTGAAGAAGTTAAGGATAGCGATTTGGTTGAATCGGCAATCAACGGCATGCTTACTTCCCTCGACCCGCACTCAGCTTATATGAATGAAAAATCATTCAAGGAAATGCAGGTGCAAACCAAAGGGGAATTTGGTGGTCTTGGCATAGAAGTAACCATGGAAAATGGTTTAGTGCGCGTAATTACCCCGATTGATGATACCCCGGCTTTTAAAGCAGGAGTTAAAGCTGGTGACTATGTGAGCTACATTAACGATACTCAGGTAATGGGGCTTACCTTGTCGGAAGCAGTTGAAAAAATGCGTGGCCCTGTTGATTCCAAAGTAAAGCTTACCATCCTACGCGAAGATATGACCGAACCGCTGGAGCTTACCATTACACGCGCTGTCATAAAAATCAAATCTGCGCGTGTGCGCGCAGAAGGCAATGACATAGCCTATATACGCCTTACCCAGTTTACTGAACAAACCACTGATTTGATGCGTGAAGAATTTGAAAAGGTAAAGAAAGAAATGCCGAATATGCGCGGTGTAGTGCTGGACCTGCGTAACAATCCTGGCGGTCTTCTTGAACAATCTGTTTCTGTATCGGATGCATTTTTGAAACAAGGTGAGGTTGTTTCAACTCGTGAGCGTAGCCCAGAGAAAACCAAACGTTTTAATGCTAAGGAAGGTAATGAATTAGTACCTGAAAATGTACCAGTAGTGGTACTAATCAATAACGGATCAGCTTCTGCTTCTGAGATTGTTTCAGGTGCATTGCAAGATCATAAACGCGCAGTGATTCTTGGAACAAAAAGCTTCGGCAAAGGTTCGGTGCAAACTGTAATTCCAATTCCTGAGCATGGTGCTATCAAACTCACCACCGCCCGTTATTACACTCCTTCCGGTAATTCAATTCAAAACAAGGGAATTACTCCTGATATTGAAGTGCAGCCCGCCAAAATTGAACCAATTAAAGGCAGCGATAAGACGCGCAGCGAAGCCCAACTACGCAGACGCCTGGAAAATCTTCAGGATAAGAAGGATAAAGAGAAGAAGGCTAATGGAGAGAAATTAGAGAAAAGCAACCCGGAATCTTCTAACCAACCAGAAAATGGTACGAAGGAGAATGAAGCAAAGGAAAATGGCACAAAAGACGGTAAGAATGGTAATGGTACCAATGGTGAATCCTTACTGAAAAAAGTTGATGCTGAATCAGCAGAAGACTTCCAGCTGCAACGCGCTTTTGACCTGATACGGGGTATTGATGTCTATAACAAGGTTAAATCGGAAAAATAGCAAAGCACGCAAGTATAACTATGGAAAATAACAAAGGAACACGTAGATCTCCTTTTTTCTGGCAAAACTTGTTGTGGAAGCTAGGTTTATTTTTTCTGCTGCTGATATTAATATCGCAGTTAGCACTTATATGGTTAATGGGTGAACAGGAAACAGCAGATTCTTTTGCTTCTGGCCGTAGACTTATCGTTACATTGGAAGACGGTGTTATTTCTGGAAAAATAATAAATTTTGAATCTCCCGCACCTGAACAGAGCGAACCTGCTAAAAAAGAAGAGGAAAGTGTGGAAGCCCAAAATCCACCTGTTGTACAAACGCAGACAGTGGAAACAAATACCCCAGAAAAAACTGAAGATATAAAAAAAGAAGAACCTGTAGAAGAAGCAACGGTGGTTACATTGATAAATGAGGAATCAGAAGAACCCTTACCGACAATGAAACCATCTGAGAATCCAACAGCAATATTATCTGATAAATTAATGGAAAAAACGGAATTTGGCTCTTTACCTAAAATTTCCTCTGACGGAATAAAACCGTGGAAATATTATGCCAAGCAGATGCCCGACAAAGGTAATAAGCCGGTTATCTCCATAATTGTTACTGGTCTTGGCTCTAACAAAAAAATAAGTGAGTTAGCGTTGCGCCTTCCAGAAGCCATTAACCTTAGTTTTTCTCCATACGCACCTGATCTTAAAAGCTGGATGACATCTGCGCGAATTAGTGGTCATGAGCTATTGCTGGATTTGCCAATGGAATCTTCAAATTATCCTGTTGCAGATCCTGGTCCTCTCGGTCTTCTAGTTTCAAAAGAGCAAACAGAAAATGAAAATAAAATCAGAAAATTGATGGCGCATGATTTTGGCTATGTCGGATTCGTCACCCCGCATGATGATGTCTTTATGGATAATAATGAACTTATGAAATCGTTGCTGCATGTTCTTTCGGGACGAGGATTGATGATGGTAGTAGGAAGGCAACCAGCAAAGAATGATACAAAAGAAATGATCGATAAAGGCACTACAGCAAGTATTATAGTAGACACTCTCGTAGATGAAGAATTGACCGCAACCGCTATTCAGGCTCATCTCACCTTATTAGAACAAACAGCAAAGCAGCGTGGTTATGCAGTTGGCGTAACTAAAGCTTACCCAATAACTATAAAACAATTAAGTTTATGGGCAGAGAAATTAGAAGAGAATGGCTTTACCCTAGTTCCAGTTTCACAAATTGTTGCAAAA
Source organism: Pseudomonadota bacterium (assembly GCA_038043465.1). Lineage (GTDB taxonomy): Bacteria > Pseudomonadota > Alphaproteobacteria > Rickettsiales > SXRF01 > SXRF01. Next base: position 74,878 of record JBBTBX010000007.1, on the reverse strand, counting down.
AGATTCTAACGTTATGTATGACAATTTACCATATCGCCCTGGTGTAGGCATTATGTTGCTTAACGCTTCCAGTGATGTGTTTGTAGGCAAGCGCATTGATACGACTTCTGAGGCTTGGCAAATGCCACAGGGCGGAATAGATGATGGTGAAGATCCATTAGTCGCAGCCATACGTGAAATGGCAGAGGAAATAGGAACAGACAAGGCTGAAGTAATCGCTGAAAGCAGTAATTGGTATGATTACGATTTACCGGAAGATTTAATTACAAAATTATGGGGTGGAAAATATCGTGGTCAGAGGCAAAAATGGTTCTGCCTACGCTTTGTCGGAAATGACAGTGATATTAATATAACAACTGCTCATCCTGAATTTTGTGAGTGGCAATGGGTTAAAATGCAGGAACTGCCGAATCTCATAGTTCCCTTTAAACGTAATTTATACAAGGCTTTAGTCGATGAATTCGGACATTATATAAATTTATAATAGCAGATCTGCCGAAAAACCTTACAAAGTTTTCCAAAAATTAACCTTCATCTAACCATAAATTAACATTTTTCCCATATTGTCTTGGTATCAACTAGGAATTTTGGTTATATGATTATAGAAGCACAAAAACTAATACAATATTCAGAATTTGGGGTGATTGCTCCTCTTCTGGCTGACCACAGCATCAACGATATTCTTATCAATGGTTATAACGACATATACATAGAGCGCGAAGGTGTTCTGACTAAGACTGACGTTGTTTTTAAGAATGAAAAAGAAGTTAATGATCTGGCACATTACATAGTAAAACTGGTCGGTCGTACTCTTGAAGATGAACGCCCTATGGTTGATGCCCGCCTTGCCGACGGCAGCCGTGTTAACATTATAGCTCCACCGCTTGCTGTGGACGGTACAACTATCTCGATTCGTAAATTTGCTCCTAAGAAACGCTCGCTTGATGATATGGCTTCGCAAGGATGTATGTCGGAAGCTATGTGCGAATTTCTTAAGCTGGCCGCTATCTGCCGTATGAATATACTTATCTCGGGCGGAACCGGCTCTGGTAAAACAACCTTACTCAACGCTATCTCCAACCACATTAATGATTGGGAGCGCGTAGTAACCATTGAGGATGCTGCCGAGCTTCAATTACAGCGCGCTCACGTAGTACGCCTTGAATCACAGCCGGCTATACTTGGTGAAAATGCCAAGGAAGAAGTTACTATTCGTGATCTGGTGAAAAACGCCCTGCGTATGCGTCCTGACCGTATTATCCTTGGTGAGGTTCGTGGTGCTGAAGCATTCGACATGTTACAAGCCATGAATACCGGTCATGAAGGCTCACTTGCAACTATCCACGCCAACCACCCGCGTGACGCACTTATGCGTCTGGATAATATCGTCAGTATGGCTAACGTAAACGCTTCCCTGCGCTCGGTTCGCACCCAGGTTGCATCGGCAATTCATCTTATAATCCAGGTCAGCCGTCAAGCTAATGGTAGCCGCCGTATTTCCTTTATCTCGGAAATCGCCGGTATGGAAGGCGAAATGATAACCATGAACGAGCTGTTTAACTGCTCGAAAGAAGGCAGTGGCGTTGGTATTTCTTTAGCAACTGATGGTATATTTAAATGGACTGGTGTTATGCCAAGATGCTTACGTCGCGTCGCATATTATGGCGAGTTAGATCGCCTGGCAAAAGCTCTTGGCGTACGTATTCCCAAGGTTTAGTTTAGTTGAATTGAAGAATTGGGGAATTTAGGAATTGAAGAATTAAGATAAGAAGTACTTAAATTCTCCAGTTCTTCAGTTCTTCAGTTCTCCAATTCCCATTTCTCCCCGACCTTCAATTCTTTCTGTTGCATAGCGTCATTTTGTGCTATAATCAGTCCTGTGTAGAATACTTAATATCAACAGCACAAAGAGAATGTAATATGAAAATTTCTGTTTCCGGCAAAGGTGTAGATGTTGGCACATCACTGCAAAGCCATATTGAAAATCAAATCGAAGAACATGTTAAGAAATATATAGACCGCGTTACCAGCGTTCATGTCGTAATCTCCCGCGAGGCACATTTATTCCGCGTGGATATTACAGGAAATATAGGTACACATGCTGGTTTAGTTGTGCGTGGTCGTGGTGCTTTGGAAGATGTTTATGCAGCTTTCGACGAAGCGTTGGAAAAAATCAGCAAACAGCTACGCCGTTACAAAAGAAAAATTACCAATCACCATAAAAATACTCATGAGCAACAAGCGGATATTATGCGGAATGTTGGCATGAAATATGTTATTTCCCCAGATTCAGGCGAACATGACGATGATAAACAACCTGGGCTTATTATCGCAGAAAAACCCACCGACATTGAAACAATGACGGTTAGTGAAGCGGTGATGAAAATGGATCTTCAGGATCTTCCGGCAGTTATGTTTTTTAACTCAGCACATGGTCGCCTTAATGTCGTTTATAAGCGGGTTGATGGTAATATATCATGGGTAGACCCAACTGACAGGGCAGCATAATTAAAATATCCATATGAATATCGCATCATTATTACCAGTAGATGCAGTGATTCCCCATCTGCATGCGCGCGACAAAAAGCAGGTTCTTAAAATGCTTTCCGCGCATGCTACAAAATTTTGTACTTTGTCGGAAAAAGAAATTTTTTCTACCCTGACAAAACGCGAGGATGCAAGCTGTACCGGCATAGGAAATGGTGTTTGTATTCCCCATACACGCTTTGATTCTTTGAATAGCCCATACATAGTTTTCGCGCGCCTTGATAAAGCGGTTAATTTCGATGCCGCTGATGGAAAAAAAGTTGATCTGGTTTTTCTGTTGCTAAGCCCGGAATCCGATGATGATACCGAACATTTGAAGATACTTGCTACCCTCTCTAAATTATTGCGTGATAAAAAACTGTGTGATGTTCTGCGTACCACTGAAGATGCTGCAAAAATGCATGAACTCCTTACCACTGATTATTCCAAAGAAAAAAAGGTCATTCATTAATATGTTTCTGCGTATTTTATTTTTAGCTGTAATTTCCATGCAGATTAGCGCATGTATCGCCACGCCACGCTTTACCAAAAAGGTTTCCGAAGATTATGAACCTCCTAAGAAAACTGATGAAATAGCCACACAGGAAACTGCAAGACCACAACTTAGTGAACAGACAAAAGAAGAAATACGCAGGCAGGTACAGCAAGAAATCAGAATGCAAAATGCTGCTAACGCAACTATTGTAGGTGAATCAACCACACCAACGACAGTTAAATAATTGCTATGTCCCTTAAAATTGTCAGTTGGAATATCAACTCTGTACGCATACGTATTCCGCTTTTGCAGCAACTAATCGCACAGGCGAATCCTGATATAATCTGCCTGCAGGAAACTAAAGCATCCGATGAGGTTTTTCCGCTTGCGGATTTGCAGGCACTTGGCTTCCCGCATATAGTTTTTTCAGGGCAGAAAAGTTATAATGGGGTCGCTATACTCTCTAAAATAAAATTGGAAAATAGAAACTGCCTGAGAATAGCTGAATCAGATGACAAAAGGCATATCTGCGTTGAACTTCCAAACGGTACTTCCCTGCATAATTTTTATGTTCCGGCCGGTGGCGATATTCCGGATCCGAAACTAAACCCGGCTTATGACTTTAAATTACGCTTCGTAGAACATATGACTGAGTGGTCGCATGAACTGAAGAAATCTAAGAAGAACGCTATTATCCTTGGTGATTTTAACATTGCTCCACTGCCCAATGATGTCTGGTCACACAAGCAGCTTATGAATGTAGTTAGCCACACCGAGCCAGAAATAACCCGCCTTAATGCGCTGAAAGAATCTTATGACTGGTGTGATGTGGCGCGGCATTTTGTGGACTCGGAACAAAAGCTTTATAGCTGGTGGAGCTATCGCAACCGTGACTGGCGCAAATCCGACCGGGGAAGAAGGCTGGATCATATCTGGGTAACGCCTGAGCTCACCCCTGCCCTTAAAAATTTCTCGGTTTTAAAGGATATGCGTGATATGCCTTCAACATCGGATCATGTTCCGATAGTTATGGAAATTGGGTTGTGACGTAGTATCGTAATGCGTAATTCGTAGATACGTAATAATTCAGTAATGGCTTACGAATTACGAACTACGCATCTACGTTCGTGATGACAATGCAGCAATTATACTATAAAAAACCCCTTATGAAACACGACATAGAAAAAATACTGGGACAGGTGAAATTTGACGAAAATGGCTTAGTTCCTGTTATAGCTCAGGATTACCTGAGCGGTGAGGTGCTGATGATGGCGTGGATGAACGCCGATTCGCTGGAAAAGACCTTAGATAGCGGTCAGGTGCATTATTGGTCGCGCTCCCGTAAGGCCCTGTGGCGCAAGGGAGAAACCTCCGGTCATACCCAAACCCTTAAAGAATGCCTTATTGACTGCGATGGTGACACAATTTTGCTTAAAATTGAGCAGGTTGGCGTTGCCTGCCACACGGGAGAGCGCAGCTGCTTTTTCCGGAAGATCCTCTAAATTCCCTCTCCCTTTGGGGGAGGGTTAGGGTGGGGGTTAAAAGCAATTGTCACAAAAGCTTAACACAAAACCCTGAAATAAGCTGATAGAATTATCTCAAATAAACCGAATAAGGGATGAATTATGGCTAATCTAATGGAAAGTAGTGAGTTGCGTGGTGCTGGATTCGGAGGAAAACCCCATGGACAATCCAATCTGGACGATAATACTTATCGAGTGCCGATGCCAGAACCTAAAAGCAACCCAATGATCATTGATGGGCAGGAGGTAAAACCAGCCCAGATGCCAAATATAGAACCTAAAAAACAACTTAAACCTTCAGAATATCCAAAAGATCATCCTTTAAACCCCGATTATAAGTCACCTCTAGAGAAAAGTGAAGCTCCACCTGCAACCGGTCAACAAAGTAGCAATGGAACGGCAGCTACCGCTTCTGCAATGGCGAGAGAACTTCCTGGTGAGGAAAAAGGTGATGTTGCTACAAATCCAAACAGAGCTGGAGATGAACGTAAGTCAGCATTGAGGAATGTAATGAATGCGCTTAAGGCTGCATTTGGTGGCAAAATCACAGATGAAGAAGCCAAGCACATAGAAGTAGCTGCTGATGCTAAACCTCAAATAAATATGGCTTCTGCAAAAGGTGAAGCGGAAAAGGTTACTGGTCGTCAAATAGGAGATATTGATCCTACAACTCTTGCTATGGCTACAGAAAATGCTAAGGCACTGAATAAGAATGGAGCTGTGTTGCAAGATGATAGTTCTATGAAATATGCTGGAGCAGCGCAATTGCAAGCGTTAGAGCAAAGTCGAACCGCTTAATTCAGAAAGAAGAAAACATGGCTATAGAGAAAACGTTTGGTTCAGTTCCGGGAAAAAAATTGGGGGATAAAGACGCACTTGGTGATATAGAAAGGTTTGAGCGTGGCGAGCCTAATCCCGATGAAACTAATGGGAGAAGAACTGAAACATCATCGCAAAAAATCCCTGCACCCGCTCCAGATTTAGTGGTTGAAGGAGATGGTAGGATAGTAAAAAATCCAGATAATAGCAAAGTGGCAGGCACAGAGCAAAGTTCTAAAATAGCTGACACAATTCCTCAAGAAATTACAAGTTCCTCTGAAAAATCTTCCCTTAAAGTACCTAAAAGCCGTGATGAAGTCAGAGCATTATTAGACCCCAATAATACAGGGGAAGTAACCACAGAAAGAGCAAAAGAAGCTGCTGACGCTCTGCAGCAAAGTATCTCAGAGAGCAATTTTCTTGTAAGAAATGCGGCAAAGTATGAATTAGAAGGTGTTTCTTCAAAGGAAGCTAAGGAAAATATTGAAAAGAGGCTTGGCTTAAAACTGGAATCACTGGAAACAGCGAAGGTAATTCAGGATGCTGTTGTAGCAGGAGCAAATCAGGAGCCTTTAGTTGCCAGAGAATCCGGAAGAGATGGTAAAGCACCCCATGATGAACAGAGTAAATTTGAAGGAAGGTTGAATCCAAAAATGTACAGAGCCATAGACCTTAATGGTGATGGCACATTTAGTATAGATGAAGCAAAACTAATAGCTAAAAAAGAGAAAGAAATTGTTGGCAGGTTGAACCCTGAAGATAAAAAACTAGTTCGTGAAGGATTTAGTAACGGTAGCGAAGCTTTTTTTACCGATGAAAAAATTTCCGGACTCGCTGGCGGCTTAAAGGTTGAAAAGGGTGCGGCAGATGTTTTGAAGAATGGCATGCGCGAGGGGCTGGATATTACTGATGGTAAGAGTGGTGGTAAGAAGAACTGGTTAGAAGCACTTCTGGATATTATAAAACCGTTATTGGTTGCGCTTGGTTTTATGGAAGATGAGCCAAAAAAAGAAACTGCAGTTGCAGCAAATAATCCGCCTGCGAGTGAGAAGTCAGCTGATGGTAAAACTAGAGAGCAGGAACAGCAAACTCAGTTAACACCAGAAGAACAAAAAAAATCTTTAGCCTATCTTAAAGAACTAGGCGATGATTTTCAAAAAAGCATTGACGCTGTTAGGCTAAAAGATACAGGTATTATGCTGGGAGGATTGCCAAAAGAATTTACTCCTCAAGCTCAGATTATCGGCGCAAAACTTCCAGCTTCAGATATTCATGAAAGAGGTTAACCACTAATCCAACCGCCACCAATTAGCCTGTCATCAATATAAGCAACGCAGGCCTGACCTGGGGAAACGGCAGATTGTGGTTCTTTTAAAGTTATTAGGGCGCGGTTATTTTCCAGAATTTTTATAGTGGCAGGAACAGCCGTCTGTGTTGAACGGGTTTTCACCATTACTTCATTATCATCAGCTAAATAGCCACCATTCGCCAGCCAGTTACATTCGCGGATGGTAAATTCCTGCTTCAGCAATTCTTCCTTCGCACCAACGATCACCTGCTTTTTTTCAGCGTCCAGCTTGATCACGTAAAGCGGTTCTGCTGCCGCAATGCCCAGACCTTTACGCTGCCCGACCGTGTAATTTATAACGCCTTCGTGCCTGCCGATAATTGTTCCGTCAGTCATAATAATATCACCGCTATCCAGCGCGCCCGGGCGAAGTTTTTCGATAACCTTGGCATAGCCGCCAGTCGGCACAAAGCAGATGTCCTGACTATCGGGTTTATCGGCAACCTGCAAACCGTAACGAGCAGCGAGCGCGCGGGTTTCATCCTTGCTTTTTAAATGCCCGAGGGGGAAACGCAAGAAATCCAACTGCTCCTGCGTGGTGGCAAACAGGAAATAACTCTGGTCACGCGATGGGTCGGCTGCTTTGAACATCTGCCCATTACCACCCTCTTCCATGCGCTGGACATAATGTCCGGTTGCCATGCAATCCGCGCCTAAATCACGCGCAGTCTGCAACAAGTCTTTGAATTTTACCGATTGGTTGCATTTCACACAAGGGATTGGCGTTTCGCCAGCAAGATAGCTATCAACGAAATCATCCATCACGCTTTCCTTGAATTTGCTTTCGTAATTAAGCACATAATGAGCGATACCTAGTTTTTCCGCTACCCTGCGCGCATCGTGAATATCCTGCCCGGCGCAACACGCACCCTTTTTATTCACCATCGCCCCGTGATCATAAAGCTGCAAGGTAATGCCGATTACCTGATAGCCCTGCTCATGCAACAGCGCGGCAACGGCAGAGGAATCCACCCCGCCGGACATCGCCACGACGACTTTCGTATCTTTTTCCGGTTTGTTGAAGCCTAGGGAGTTCATTGTCCGCTATCATTAGGAGCAACGATAATCAATTCAACACTATCAGGATTTTCTATAACATTAAAAGTGCTATCCACTGACAACTTTAAACTGGATACGATTTCATCAGGTACTATGAAACCTATTCCACCATCCATTTCAACTAGTTCAACTTTATACATAAATCTTACCTATAATAGAATTTTAGTACTACCGCCTAATCAGTTCACAATATACCACTATCCGCACGTAATCAACCTACATGAGATGTTGATGACAAACAATGCTGAAGCAGGGCTATTCAATAATCTCGTAACGTACTGTTCTGTCATACCGCACTTGTTGCGGTATCCGGAGTCAAACCCGCAGTCAGTGACTTTACCCCAGACCCCGCAAGAATGCTGGATGACACGGAAAATCAAATGGTTACTATGAACTGCTCTGAATGTCATAATCATGTAACAAAACTTTAACTATCAATTATATAAAAACTATCGCAGAATTGGACACATGAAAGGTAAAATTAATGTCCAACCCACTTATATTAAGCACTAACAAAAAACCGACCATGTTTAATCAGGAAATGGCGATTGGTTTTTTGATAAATCCAATAATAGGCACAATAGTTGGTGGTATTATTGGAAAAAAACGGATGGAACATGAGCTTGCCGAAGGCAAAATAGTTCGTGAACCAACCGCTGTTAATAAATCTGCTTTACTTGGCGGATTGATTGGCGCAGCCGTTGCTGGCGTAATAAACGCTGGTATAATGATGGCAACAATAGCAACTGAAACTATATCAACATCAGGAATTGTGACCGCAGCTATGATTCCTGCTGCTGCCACCGCCACTACTAGCATAGCAGCCCTACTTTTACCAGCTCTCGCTATTGCAGCAACTGCTATAACAATAGGTTCATATATTGGTGGACAAATGGGCAAAAAAACGCAGGCAGCAGAATATGCACAGGCGGTTCAACAGTATAACGAGCAGAAAACAAATCTTTCTCCATCACATAGCTTAGAACAAGCATATGAACAAAATGTAGGTAAAAATCATGTCGCGGAAATCTTAAAAGAACGCGCACTCGCACAAGCTAAACAAAAACAAATGTAATTATTAAATACTATCAAGGAGAGAGATATGGCAGATAAACAAATAGTGGTTGATGTAGCTAATGACATTACTAAAAAACCGAGCGGGGAAAGAAATGGTTATGACGTAAAGGATTTCCTTACGGGTTCGGATTTAGCTGATTATAAAGCTCAAAAGGACGCACGTGGTCAGAAAAGGTATTTAGAAGACTTTGTTGATGGAAAGGATTTAGTTCTTAAATTACCAAACGGCAAAGAGAAAATTTATCCTGCTATTGCAATAGAACAAGCGGTGAAAAAACAATTTAGGGAGTTGGAATCTAACCCAAATGATGGCATAATGGCATCTATTGAGGGTAAAATGGCTGCCAATATATTGGCTAATAATAGAAAGATGGCATTGATAGAAGAATTAGTTGACCATGCTCGGAGTGGAAATGTTTTTAAAACTGCAGAAGGTCTCGTCGATTCTAAAATTGAACATCATCTACCTGCTAGATTAAATGCTAATCATAATAATTTTGTTTACTATGCTGATCCAAAATATATCGAACAAGGACTACTACCTTCGCCAACAACACCACCTAAAGATGCATCAGTTGGAAGAAAAGCTACTCCACCTTCCCCTTAACCCTATCCGCCAACGCGGCGCTTATGAACGCGTCTAGTTCACCATCGAGAACGCCCCCAGTGTTGCTGGTTTCATAGTCGGTGCGCAGGTCTTTCACCAGTTGATATGGGTGCAGCACATAAGAGCGAATCTGGTGTCCCCATGCGTTATCAGTTTTCTGGGCGTTAAGCACGTCGGCCTTTTCTTCGCGGATTCTAAGCTCGCGCTCATACAGCCGGGCTTTTAGCATCTGCATCGCCTCGGCGCGGTTGGCGTGCTGGCTGCGCGAACTCTGGCATTTAACCACAATTCCGGTGGGCATATGGGTAAAGCGCACCGCGCTTTCGGTTTTGTTTACGTGCTGACCACCGGCTCCGCCTGAGCGCATGGTGTCTACTTTAATGTCTTTCTCATCAATTTTTATGTCAATTTTATCATCAATAACCGGATAGACCCAGACACCGGCAAAACTGGTGTGGCGGCGGGCGTTGGAGTCAAATGGTGAAATACGGACAAGGCGGTGTACCCCTGACTCGGTCTTTGCCCAACCATAAGCATTATGCCCGCTAATTTTGATAGTGGCGGATTTAATACCAGCTTCCTCTCCGCGATTTTCATCAATCAATTCACATTTGTAACCACGTTTTGCTGCCCAACGAGTATACATTCGCAGCAGCATCTCAGCCCAGTCCTGCGACTCAGTTCCCCCTGCTCCGGAATTTATTTCAAGGAAGCAATCATTGCTATCCGCCTCGCCGGAAAGCAGGCTGTCTATTTCCAGCTTATTAAGCGCGGAAGCAATATTGGTGAGTTCTGATTCCGCCTCGGAAAGCATAGCGTCATCTTTTTCCGCCTCTGCCATTTCAGCTAGTTCCAGATTGTTTTTAAATTCGCTATCAAGACGTTCATAACCAGTTATCAACGAATCCAGATGGGTACGTTCACGCAGTAATTCCTGCGCTTTTGCCGGTGTATTCCAGAGATTTGGGTCTTCACAGAGTGAATTCAGCTCATCGCGACGGCGCAAGGCATTATCCCAGTCAAAGATACCTCCTTAACAGATCCTGTGACTGCTTGATTTTCTTAGATAATGTTTCGATTTCGGCTTTCATTACGCACTCTTATTACAACAAAATATACAGCATCAATAATGACATTATTAACAGTTTGTCAATTATTTAGAAGTTATAATGGAAAATTACATGGTGAATTCAGCAGAATGCTATGAGCGTAAATATAAAAAATCTAACAAAACAAGGTTTTTCCCTGATTCAGGTCAGCATGATTGTTGCTGTGGCTGGTATTTTGCTTGCCTCTGTCATTCCCGGTGGAGATTTAGGAAGCACAATAGCAAAAGACCAGATCACCAGAGATAGAATGGAAAAAATTGAGGAAGCTGCCAAAAATTTCATGGCTGCCAACCTCCGCCGTCCTTGTCCGGCTGATGGTACACTCGCAATAGGAAATGCTAATTTTGGCGTGGAAGACACAACCTCTGGTCGTTGTTCAAATGCTAATTTTCCTACGCAATCATCACCGCTTACCAAAACTGGCACAACTACTACTACGTCTGCCGTATTGACAGCCCTCAGCGATACTACCGGACTTTCTATCGGGATGCTGGTTACCAACGCCAACTTAGCTAACGACACCCATATAGCCAGTGTAGATAGCGCATCGCAAATTACCCTGGATAAATATCCAACTGGTGCCGCGGTCGGCACCACTCTAACTTTTACAACAGTTGTGGCTGGTGTTGTCCCAACAAAGACGCTTGGCCTGCCTGATGAATATATGTTTGACGGATATGGGAGAAGAATCGGTTATATAGTGGATATTCGCGCCACTGACCGAACCACTTGCCGCGACCTGCAGGTTACAAAAACTTCCGGGAATATTCAGATTATGGATAGCGCAGCTTCTACAGCTGCAACTGATAATGTTATGTGGTCATTAATCTCATATGGGAAAAATGGGCATGGAGCATTTCCCATGCCGGGGAGCAGTATAGCTAATCGGATTAACAGTGGCGCAACTAATGACGATGAGGAGATAAACGCTTTTATAAATACAGCCGGAACATTTGCAACTGCATTTACGCAGAAATTAGTGAAGCACGAACCTGTTGCAACTGCAGGAGCTACATATTTCGATGATTTTGTATGGACGCAGGAAGAAACCAAAAACACCTGCTGCACCGGTAAGATGTGTAACCTGGGGACAAGGATCGGTGGAACAGTGGCAGAGCCTTTGGGTAGTCAGGTTAAAACTGGCGATATTAACGGTGATGGCATTACTGATCTGGTAATTTATAATAGTACTACTACTAAAATTCAGGTGATATTTGGCAGGAAAACTGGCTGGACTCCAAGCGGTGTCCTTTCTGTAGGAACAGCTAACAGCAGCAGGTTTATTACTATTACTGATGATTCTTCGGGAATGACTTTTTTGGCAAGTAATAATTTCGGGAATATGCGTGGTAATGCGCTTGCCGTCGGTGATCTCAACGGTGATGGTTATGATGACATTGCAATGGGTTATGGCAATTCATCAAATGCTTTTATTAAGGTTTATTATGGCAGTGCAAATCCAGTAAGTATTGCTACCAGTGCAATCACTGATGTGATTACTTTCCCTAAAACAAGTGATAACGATGGACCTTCTATCGCCATAGGGCATTTTGCCAATACAGCTCATAAAGACATTCTGGCACATGTTAGATTTGCTAGTGGCACCGGTTTATCCACCGCTTACGTTATATATGGCGCAGCTTCTTATTCGTTGACTGCCGAAGCAGTTACTACTGTTGCGTCAACGGTTGGTTTTAAAATAAACACTACCACCCCAACCTTGCTTAGAGTAATGATGAAAAATACTGGAGATGTTAATGGTGATGGGTATGACGAGATTATTTTTGGTGATTATATAACCGGAGAGGATATGCATCTTCTATTCGGACAATCACCAGCCAATTGGAACACAGACAAAACCACTGCTGCAACAGGCAGTACACCAGACATAGTTAATATTGATGCACGTGTTGCGGCAGGAGCAACTGAAGCCATAAAATTCACCAATGGTGGGTCTTATTTTACACGTCAGACTTTGAGAATAGCTGACATGAACAATGATGGTTATGATGATATTATCGCTGACAATAACACTTATCAAAATGTTTATTTTGGAAAAGCAGCAGGAGCCTGGGCAACACCAGTGGATGTTTCCAATGCCAGCAATTTCAATGGCACCAACGGGATCCGTTTTAATTTTAATACCACGAAACCTACCTGGGCAGGAGCAGCAGAGAGAACCAACCGATATGCGCGAATTGGAGATGTAAATACCGATGGGAAAACAGACATTGTAGTCACTGATTTTGCTGCTGATAATGGTGGTTTAACAAATTCAGGATCAAATTTTATAGTATTGCAACCAGCCGCAGGTTGGAGTTCAATCTGGAGCAGTGGCACTATTAATATTTTTGAAGATGCATTTGCCACAGGAGAATCTGGTCTTCCCCTTAACAACGATACAACCAAAGGATTTCGCATTGATGGTGCTTACGCTAGCGATGAAGCTGATGTGCAGGAATTTGTTGATATAGATGCTGATGGAAAAAACGACATGATAGTATCGCGAACGGATACTACCAGCTCTCCTGAGGACGGAAACATATATATCTATTTCGGGAAAACACTTGTTCCCTGGGATGCATCAAACAATATAAGTCAGCTAAATAGATTCTAATTTAATACAAACCACCGCCACTATTTAATGGTGGGATTTCAACCGGTGTTTCTTCCGGCTCAATAATTTCCGGTTCAGTAATTTCTACGTTAGTTTCCGATTCGTTTTCGTTAAAGCCATCAATTACCGGCGGGGTGGTATTTGCATCCTGCGGATCTATAACTGCAGAATCAGATTTCTTTGCATTTGAGCCTGCTTCGGTCTTACCAGGAATAAATATAGGATCACCGACTACAAATGACTCGTCGATAATTTTCATTTCTGGTAATTCTTCATCGTTAAAAGAATCTATGGGCATACCAGAATGCAAATCGACTTTTACCAACTGGATGCCACGTGGCACACGGAATGGTTTATTGGGAACATCGGCAAGGGCGGTTTTCATAAAAGAAATAAAGGCTGGCAGAGCAACTGATGAGCCTGTTTCTTTTTTGCCAAGAGTTCGTGGTTTATCATAACCAACAAAAACTCCGGCAACCAGATCAGGCGTGAAGCCTACAAACCACGTGTCCAGACTATCATTGGTCGTTCCGGTTTTTCCTGCAACAACCTTGCCGATTTCTTTAGAACGTGCTGCTGTTCCTCTTGTCGCAACACCATGCAGTATGGAAGTAAGCTGATAAACAACCCGTGGGTCAGCGACTTGCTCACGTATATCAGGGAGTTCAGGAGGCGCGTTATTCTCTTCTATTTGCGATATATATTCAAGCTTGCAGCCACTGCAAATCCGGTCGTCACGGCGGAAAATTGTCTTGCCATGCCTGTCATCAATGCGCTCAATGAGTGACGGTGTTATTTTTTTACCACCATTAGCAATCATACCGTAGGCATTAACCATACGCATTAGGGTTGTTTCAACCGCACCAAGCACGATTGAAAAATGTTTGGGAGGATTGTCATAAATTCCAAACCTTTGAGCCATTTCCAGAACATTCTCCAATCCCATCGCCTGCGCAAGCCGTACTGTAATCGTGTTTCGTGACTTCTCTAACCCGACCCGCATTGTGATTGGTCCTAAATATTCATTATGGTAGTTAGTCGGTCGCCATGCTGTCATCCCCTGCCCTTGCGACATGGAAACCGGCGCATCCAGTAACACGTCGGATGGAGAGAATCCATTTTCCAGAGCTGACAAATACACGAAAGGTTTAAATGATGAACCTGGCTGGCGTTTTGCCTGTGTCGCACGGTTGAATTCCGTGCCACCGTAAGCATATCCGCCTGACATGGCAAGTACTCTACCGGTATGTGGATCAAGCACCACCATCGCACCATTAATTTCCGGAATCTGAGCCAGACTCCAAGCTTTGTTTACTTCACCAGCATCTTGTGATTTTTTATCCGTGGTTTTTTTGTTGGTTAATTTCTTAGACCCTACTATTTTTTCTTCTTCCTCGGAAAGAGAAGACACTATAATTACATCGCCAATTTTTAGTATATCAGAAGGTTTTCTGACCTCCGCGCCAATTTTTCCATCAGCAATTACACGGCGCGTCCATTTCATAAGAGAGAACGGTAAAACTCCGCGCTTGTCATCATTAAAAACGACCTGTGCCTTGTCTTCATCCAAAGCAGAAACTACTGCCATCTTCTGATTATCCAGCAAATGGTAGGCGTGTTCTTTTGAAAGAGTGGCGAGAGTATCCTTCCATTCTTTCTGCGATGCTATATGTGCCAGCGCACCACGATAACCACGCCTGCGATCATAATCTATCAAGGTTTTCTGCAAAGCCTTATCAGCAGCAATCTGCAATTCCGGATTCAAGGTGGTTTTTACCACCAGACCACCGCCATAAAGTACATCCGCCCCATACATATCAGCAAGAGTGCGCCTTACTTCTTCCGAGAAAAAATCAGCGCGGGCAGTGTCGGTAACATCACGGTCACGCAAAGTAATAGGTGCTTCTTTAGCTATTATTTCCTGCTCCGGTGTTATATACCCGTCTTCGCGCATGCGCTTTATAACCCAATCGCGACGTTCCTTAGCTGCGTCATAATTCTTACGCGGATTATATTGCGCCGGAGCTTTTGGCTCTGCTGCCAGAAGTGCAATTTCCTCAATAGTGAGTTCATCAAGCGATTTATTAAAGTAATTCTGCGCTGCCGCCGCCACCCCATATGAACCAAGCCCTAAATAAATCTCGTTCAGGTACAGTTCCAGAATCCTATCCTTGTTATATACGCGACTGATACGCATGGCCAAAATAGCTTCTTTAATTTTTCTTTCGATGGATTTTTCGTTGGTAAGCAGGAAGTTTTTCACAACCTGCTGGGTTATAGTCGAACCACCAACCAGTGATTTTCCTTGTCCATAATTTTTAATATTATTGATTACGGCACGGGCAAGACCAGTAAAATCAATGCCTTTATGAGAATAGAAATTTTTATCCTCCGCCGATAAAAATGCGTTAGTGACAGATTTGGGAATTGCCGAAAGAGGAACGAATACTCGTTTTTCTGTAGCATATTCGGCAAGAAGTTTTCCATTTGCAGCGTAAAGCCGGGTCAAGGTTGCCGGATCATAGCGTGATAACTGGCTGTAATCCGGCAAATCTTTAGCGTAATAATAGAACATCGCAATAGCTACCGCCAAACCAACAATGCCTATGGAAAACAGCCAGCCAAATAGTCCTATAACTCCCCGTAAAAATCTATTGCGTACCATTTAATTACTAGTTCCCATTGCTGATTTCTTACGAAAATATGATTCAACCCCTACGGTAATACCATCTATCACCTTATCACGATATATTTTTGATCTAAGCTCTTTCTCTTCCTGTGCATTTGATAAAAACCCTATCTCTACAAGCACAGATGGTATATCCGGAGCTTTTAACACGGCAAAACCAGCAAAGCGGTGCGGGCTTGGCACTGTCCGTACCCTGTCATCAAGGTGAATAACCAGCAAATCGGCAAGAGTTGCAGAATTGTTTTTGGTTTCACGCTGCGCCAGAGAAATTAATATATCCGCCACATCCGGACGCGCTCCCGACAAATCCATACCGCCTATTATATCAGATTTATTTTCCCTTGCCGCCAGTGCCTCTGCTTCTTTATCCGAAGCTTGTTCTGAAACTGTATACACAGAAATACCACGCGCACTTTGTTCGTTGGCAGAATCCGCATGCAACGATATAAACATACTGGCATTTGCCCGCCTGGCTATCGCGATTCTTTCCCTTAGTGTAATGTATTTATCGTCAGAACGGGTGAGCAATATCCGATATTTGTTCAGCTTAAGCAGTTTTGACTTCAAAGCCTTGGCATACCACAGAACCAGATCTTTTTCCTGCGTACCACTTTCCCCTATAGCACCGGGATCAACCCCACCATGTCCGGCATCAATTACAATCAGTGGCGGAATATTAGCTTTAACTTTTTTTGGGGTTTTTGAAGGCTTTGAGATTTCGGAGTTTTTTGCTTGTGGTACATTGGCAGATTTTTGGCTTACTGCTTTTGCAGATATACTTATTACTAATTTTTTCTTTTTATCATTCTTCACAGAAACAACTTTTATCTTTTCATTCAAATCAAACACAAAGCGCGAGGTTTTAGGATTAAACTGCGCAAAACGTACAGACTTTATAATTTTTCCCTTATAACTGCTGGGAAGTGAGAAAGAGTTTTTTCCCGGCAAGGAAGGTATATCAACCACCAGCCTTTCCGGATTCTGAATCATAAAAACCTTATGATTATTGAGATTAGCTGAATTGATAATAACTCTCTCGTTATTGCCCTTATGCTCAAACTGCAATATTTCACCTGCCTGCACGGCAAATGCCGAGCATAGCAAAAATAAAAAGACTATAGAGAAATTTACTAAATATTCTACTTTTCTCATTTTGGTTACAAAACGGTAAATAAATAAATGTTTTCTCGGTTGTATTGTAAATAAATCAATATTTGAACAAAAAAATACATCCAAAATACATATTCATTCAATAAGTTCTGCCTACCCATGCGCTGCAATCATCAACTTATCCGTTACGCGAAGTTCGGATAGGTTTTTATCTTACGTGCAAATCAATTCTTTGCGGCATTAGATGATAACCCATTGCTGTCATAATAGAATTGATATTATCAAGCCGTGGGTTGCCCTTCACGGAAAGGGCTTTCTGTAGTCCTTGCCTTGTCAATCCAACTTCAAGAGCAATTGCAGATACACCTTTAACACGAGCAATAACACGCAGTTGCGAGAGCAGGGCGGCACTATTACCGTCCTTGGCGTATTCCTCAAAGCTTTCTTTCAAAAAATCTTCAATTTCCTCTGGATGCTGAATAAAATATTGTTCTGTGTATTCTTGTAATGTTGTTCCTTTAGGCATGGCTCAAATACTCCTTCCAATAATTTTTAGCTATACCCATCCCAACTCTTCAGTTGGAATGAGTATACCGTAGCAAACTATAGTTTGCTACTACAAAATTAACACTGTGTCAATAAATTCATGTCAATAAGTTCGTTGTATAATTTGTTTTTAGATATTATAGTAGTTATGTTTATTGCATTGCACTATCGGAAATTTATCCGCGCAACGCAAAAAACAAGGAATACAGGTGGTTGCCATTTGCCACGCAGTTGCTTCAGGATTTGTAAGAAAGCATGCGTAAGGAAGCAAATAGTGATTGCCTTGCAGATTATAAGTAATTTTTTATATAACCTCGACCTCACGGTTTTAGTTAAGTCATTTGTTTTTATATGGATTTGTTATTTTGTACTGTTTCACCGCCACTTTCACAGAGAATAAAAGCTCTGGGGAGAGTGCGTTGTCATTTTGCCAGAATATCGCCGAGCCAATAACAAACATACTGACTGTGCTGCCGTGGGGCTAATGACAAGGAGTCCCACTTTATGACTAAGCGCATGCTTATTGATGCACTTCATCCAGAAGAAACACGCGTGGTGATTGCAGACGAAAATCAGATTTATGATTTCGATTTTGTAAGCACAGCAAAAAAACAACTTAAAGGAAATATTTACCTAGCAAAAATTACGCGGGTTGAACCTTCATTGCAGGCTGCCTTTGTGGAATATGGCGGTGGCAAGCAGGGTTTTTTGCCATTTTCTGAAATCCATACTGATTATTACCAGATTCCGGTTTCTGACCGCAAAAAATTACTGGAAGAAGCTGCCCGTGAAATTGAAGATAATTCACAGGAAAATGTTAGTAATACTGATGAAACAGAGCAGAATTCTTCTGAAAATACAGAAACTGAAGGCGGCAATGTTTCCGCCTCTGACAACGAAAACACCGTAAATGATGAAACAAACCCTGACGATCAGGAACGCCCTGCTTATCTTGTGCATGGGGCAATTGACATATCAATCAGTGAAGAAATGACTCCCTCTGCAAATGAGATGCTTGACATCACTGAGAGCGGTTTTTCCTCACAATCAGAAATTGAAAATGTGGCCGCAACAGAATCATCCGAAAATGGTTCTGGCGATAATGCACAAGTTAGCGAAGAAAATGTCGCTTCACCGGAAGGTGAAAAGGAAGAAGTTGAAACCCTTGCTAATGATGAAGAAGAACTGCGCGATAAACGCAAGCGCAATGTGTTCATGCGTCGCTATAAGATTCAGGAAGTTATCCGTCGCGGTCAGATAGTGTTGATGCAGGTTATAAAAGAAGAGCGAGGAAATAAAGGCGCGTCGCTTACCACCTATCTGTCACTGGCTGGACGTTACTGCGTACTCATGCCCAATTCTCCGAAAGATGGTGGTATTTCCCGCAAAATTGCCAGCGCGGAAGATCGCAAAAGGCTTAAAGCAATCTCAACCGAATTCCGTCTGGCTGAGGGAATGAGTGTTATAATCCGCACCGCCGGAATGGATCGCACCCACGCCGAAATCAAACGTGACTTTGATTACCTGGTGAAATTATGGAATGTAATCAGAGAAGATACGCTTAAATCCAACGCCCCTGCCCTGATTTATGAAGAAAGCGACATTGTAAAACGCGCTATCCGCGACCAATATAGCAATGACATTGATGAAATAGTGATTGAGGGAGAATCTGCTTATAAATCTGCCCGTGAGTTCATGAAACTGTTGCTGCCAAGCCATTTGCCGAAAATAAAAAAATATTCGGCGCAAACGCCTCTTTTCTATTCATATAATATAGAGGAACAGCTGCTATCCATGCATGATCCGGTGGTGAAGATGAAATCCGGAGCATATCTGGTTATCAACCCGACTGAGGCCTTGATTTCTATTGACGTGAATTCTGGACGCGCCACTGGCGAGCGCAATATTGAAGAAACCGCGCTAAAAACTAATCTTGAAGCAGCTTCTGAAGTTGCCAGGCAGCTACGCCTGCGTGATTTAGCAGGTCTGGTAGTGATAGATTTTATCGATATGCTTGATTCGCGTAATCGTCGTGCTGTTGAGAAAACTTTAAAAGATGCAATGAAAACTGACCGCGCCAAGATTCAACTTGGACGCATCAGCCCGTTTGGACTTCTGGAAATGTCGCGCCAACGCCTGCGTTCCAGCTTATCTGAAACCAACATGATGCAATGCCCGCATTGTATAGGGCGTGGAGTTATACGCTCGCACGAGTCTATGGGAATACAGGCGATACGAGCAATTGAAAAGGAAGCGAGCAGTGGCAATATCACAAGCTTAAGGGTAATGGCGCAACAGGCTCTTGCCATGCATATGCTGAATTATAAAAGGACAGCATTACAGGAATTGGAGAAACGTTACGGTATTTCAATCCAGATTCTTATCAATCCGGAATTTGCCGCTTCAGAATTTGTTGTTGAAAAAGTTCGCCGCAATGCCAATGACCGCGCTGAAAGCAATGAATTCCGGCGACCAAAACGTCCGGAACGTCCAGAACGCAATGAACGTCCACGAAACATTGAAGCGCAAGCCGGTGATAGCGTTGATAGCAATGTTGTTGATGCTGCTGCCAGTGAGGTTGATGATGATAAAGAAAATAATAAAGCAGTTGAAAATGCTGGCAATGAATTACGCCGAAGCCGTCGCCGTGGTCGTCGCAACCGCAACAATTCTGACCGTGGAGACAACCAGGAAAGAGTAGCCAGCGATTATCCGGATTCAACACCACAGGTAGATGGTGAGAATATTTCTGAAGAAAAAGTAGCAGATGGCGAAGAAACATCTCCTAAACGCCAGCGTGAGCGTGGTGGCCGTGGTCGCCGCAAATGGCGTGACCGTAGTGAGCGTAATGGTGCTACTGAGCAAAAAGAGGGGGAGGCTGTACCCACAAGTTGGAAAGGTGGCGCGGCAGAGCTGGTTGATGGCAAGGCTTTGCCTGCTTTCGCATCAGATATGCGTCCGGCTGCCACGCCTGCACCACCTACTTACAAGGCATTCCACGATTATAAGACTACAGAATTGGAGACACAATCTTCTAACACTTCTCCACCACCACAACCTAAACGTGGCTGGTGGCAGAAGATGATAAGTCTTGATGAGTAGAGATGATCGGATGATTGGATGATTAGAATCTATTCATTAATATTTTCTTTCTTACTGACGTTCTTACAATCCACTATCGCGCTTGCTATTCCCTTAATCCGTGATGCAGAAATAGAGCATGCGTTAAGGAGTTATGCTGACCCTATCTTCAGAACAGCTGGTGTTAATCCATCTACCACCAAAATATTTATAGTTCAGGATAGCGGATTGAATGCTTATGTTGCCGGCGGAGCAAATATGTTCATAAATTCCGGTTTGATTATGGCTGCAGAAACTCCGGATATTCTCATCGGGGTTATGGCGCATGAAACAGGACATATAGCAGGTGGGCATTTGATACAAGGGACAGAAAAAATCAAAAATGCACAGCTTGGCACAGTTCTTACTTTTGTCCTTGGGGCTGCCAGCGCGGTTGTATCTAAAAAGCCAGAAGCGGCAGCGGCAATAATTACTGGTGGTCAAAACACTATAGCCCGTAATTTCTTTTCTTACACCCGCGCCAATGAGCAGGCCGCCGACCAATCTGCCATGACAACTCTTGATAAGCTGGGAATCTCCGCAAACGGCATGGTAAAAATGTTTGAGATGCTAAAGCGGAATGAACGCAAGCAATTTGGTTCTCCTGATCCATATATGCTTACCCATCCGCTGACTAATGACCGTATAGAGTTTGTACGCAACCATGTAGAAAAATCTAAAATTCCTTTGGGGCAATATCCCAAATCATACCTTATTTCCCAGCAGCGTATTGTTGCAAAACTCTACGGTTTTATCCAAACACCGGAACGTACATTACAGAAATATCCGGCAAGCGATAAAAGCGTTCCAGCACGAATTGCCCGTGCTGTAGCTTATTACAAAATGCCAAATATCGAAAGTTCGCTAATTGAGATAAACAGCCTTATAGAAGAAGCTCCAAAAGATCCGTTTTTCCATGAATTAAAAGGACAAATATTATTTGAAAACGGACGGAGCAAAGAAGCTCTTGAATCATATAAAGAAGCAGCAAGACTTCTTCCCAATTCATCACTTATACTGGCAGATTTAGGAAAAGTTGAAATTTCCCAGAAGACTCCTGCAGCACTTGGGTCAGCCATTGCCCATCTGAAGAAGTCAGTTTCCATTGATAACACTAATCCAGCCGCCTGGAGATTCCTTGCCACCGCCTATGGCTCTGTTAGTGACCTACCTATGTCCTATCTTGCTCTAGCTGAAGAAGCTTTATTACAAAATGATACAGAAACAGCGACCAGAATGGCTAATCTAGCCATTTCAGGACTAAAAGCCGGAAGCCCTGCTCAGAGAAACGCTTATGACGTTAAGAACAAAGCAGAAGATATGAAAAAGCAAGAAGATAAGAAAAATAGTCCGCTCTAGAATTTACCACTATACTTTGTTTTGAAGGATTGTTAATATTACTGACGGTTTTTATTAAAAAAAATATGGAGTCTTAATATATGTCTGGTTCAAATCTTTTTACCACTAGCCTGTCGACAATTCTTGCTTCTGCTTTTTTATTTTCAACTGCTGTGATGGCGCAGGCATCTTCCGACAATAAAAATGCCCCCGTTACCCGTGATCAATTACCTGCGTTGGTAAAAGAGGTTTTGCTTAGTGACCCAACCATACTTACACAAGTAATAGAAAAGATGCAGGAGAACCAGGCAAACATTATGGTTGCTAATGCGAAAGAAGCAATCGCAAAAAATAAGAAAGAGATATTTTCAGATCCGAATTCTCCAGTTGTTGGATCGGCTGATGCTGATGTAACTGTAGTAGAATTTTTTGATTACCACTGTGGATATTGCAAACAGGCATTTATCTCACTTTCAAAGCTGATGGATAGTGACAAAAAAATTCGGGTTGTTTTCAAAGAATATCCAATATTGAGCGATAACTCTAGATTAGCGTCAAAGGCTGCTTTGGCAGTTAATCGTATTGCAAAAGATAAGTATTTCGATTTTCATAAAGCTATGCTTAACGTAAACGGTATGATTAGTGAAAGTAAAATATTGGAAGAGGCAAAAAAGCTTGGTATTTCCGAAGATAAAATGAAAAAAGAGATATCTAATCCTGAAATTGAAACCATCTTAAACAAGAATAAAGATTTAGGAACCACGATAGGTGCGGTTGGAACACCGTCAATTATCATAGGTGATAATTTTTATCCAGGAGCAATGTCATTTGAAGCAATGCAAAAAGCAGTTGCTGAAGTACGCGCTGCAAAAACCAATAAGAAATAACTTAATCTGAATGATTGTTAAAAAGCCCACTTTTCAAGTGGGCTTTTTTTATTCCTAAATAGGCTCTAGGCTGTATCGACATTCACGCTAGGTCGCAAGCGAAAACATGGTTTTTCGAGAACCGCAACGCAAGCGTACATACTGGTACGTGCGTAGCGGAAGCGCGGAAAACCATGTTTGCAGCAAGACATAGTAGTGAATGGCGACACAGCCTAATGAATCGTATGAGAAATACCAGTGGTTTTCTCATTCTGATAACGCTCTACAAATGAACGTGACGGTGTCGGGTTATTATATTCCATTGCCACCTGATGTTTTATAGCAGCGTTTTTTTGCAAAACCGAATTTGCCGCCACCGTATTATGCCTTTGAGCAACATTATGCAGACGTGTGCCAACTCCCATAAGGGCATGACGTGCCTTGCCAACCAAACTCAGATTGTCTTTCACGGTATTAGGCTCAACACCGGAAATTTTTCCCTCAACGGCAAAAGCAAGTTCTGATATTTTTACAGTTCCGGAATTAAGGTTTTTTGTCATGCTGGTAATGGGCATATGCTGTTCCATAGCCTCTACCACCACATGCTTATCCTGTACGCTTAATTTATCATAGTGCATGCCATAATTATCAATTACAAACTGGCTCAACTCTTTGTTAGCACTGACAAACACGTCCATAACCTGCTCACGCGATATGGTTTTTCCTTTTCTGTGCTGTTTGCTTAGATCTGCTATCCGATCATGAGTTGTCGGCGTATCAAGCTTAAATATTTTTTTCCCAGTCTTTTTTATTGGATTCTCCAACAGCTTATGAATAGCAAAACCAGCTATCATCCTAGCGGCAAATAAACCAACACCACCTGCAGCAACACCAGCAATACCAGGTAGACTAGCAACGATTGCCACAGTTGAAAGAATAGTCAGAGCCGTGACCAGCATCCCTACATTCCTGCGTTTCTTAAGAGTCTGCAACTCTTCGGCAATGGTTTTATTGGCTGCTATTCCGCGCTTTGCATCACCTTTTGCTATCAGGTCAATATCTTCATCTTTAATTCTATCAGGAGATTTGCCAAGTTGCGCCGCCACTTCATCTTTATACATCACGCGTAGTGCTGCGCGCTTGCTCTGATAGTGGGTCTGGTTTATTAAAACACTGGCAGTTGCGGCAAGGCTAACACTAAGTGGCCCGAATACTGCAGTACTTAGACCGGCCAATGCCCCAGCAGTACCATCAATAGCAGTTTGAACAGCAGTAGCTTGAACAACAGCCGTCTTGGCAGCCATGCTGCCGGCTGCGTCTGCCACATGCCCTCTGATTGTTTCCGGTTCTTCCAGTAATGCCACTTTTACAAACTCCTTTTCACTGTATATTCTACATGAAAATCACTGAAGAAATGTGACAGTTTTGTGAAAACTGTTGTTACGACAGACTCGTAGTCAAATATTCGCGGGCATGTTTAACATAATTTTCTGCCGAAATTGGGATAAACCTTTGTTCTTCCTCAGTTAAATCCCTAAAATATTTTGCTGGGCTACCCGCCCAAAGTTGCCCCTTTGGCACTCGTTTATTAGGGGTAACCAGCGCACCAGCAGCCACCTGCGCTCCTGATTCCACCACTACCCCATCCATTAAAGTTGCCCGCATACCAATAAAACAGCCATCTTCGAGGGTGCAGGCATGCAGAAGCACACTATGCCCGATGGTTACATTTGAGCCAATTATGGTGGGTCCTGTGCGGCGTGTAACGTGGACTACCGTTCCATCCTGAATATTGGTGCGGTTTCCGATGCGGATATAATTAACATCCCCACGCACTACGCAACCGAACCAAACCCCAGAATCTTCGCCAATCTCAACATCGCCAATCACAGCAGCCCCAGCAGCAATAAAAGCTTTTTCAGAAATGCGCGGAAATACGCCATCAGGTGCATATTCGCCACGGTAAGGCAGGATTATGGGAGATGGTTTTATCATGGAAACACCGCCGTTAGTTCCAAACCAGTTTTTTCAGGGAAACCGAACATGACATTCATATTCTGTACCGCCTGACCAGAAGCACCTTTTACGAGGTTATCAATAACTGAAACTATAATCGCCCGACCTGCTATTCTGTCAGCAAACACATTCATCACGCAATCATTGGTGCCACGAACCTGACTGGTGGTTGGTGCAATTCCAGCTGGGAGAAGATGCACGAATTGTTCATTTTCATATACAGAGCCAAGCCTTGCACGCAGATCATCAATGGTTTTTCCAGCGGTCAACTGCACATAAATGGTGGACAAAATACCACGGTTCATCGGTATCAGATGGGGTGTAAACGTCACCATAATTTCCTTGTCAGAAGCAAGGCTTAGATTCTGTTCAATCTCTGGCGCGTGGCGGTGCGCGGCTATTCCATAAGCTTTTAATCCATCATTTATTTCGGTAAAGAGATTGGCTTGTGAGGCCGCCCTGCCCGCTCCAGTTACTCCGGATTTTGCATCAATTATGATATTTTCCGAACTGATTAAACCTGCGGAAAGCAATGGTATAAGCGGTAAACTCGAAGAGGTCGGATAGCACCCCGGATTGGCGACAAGGCGGGCGTTTCTGATTTTTTCACGAGCATGTTCGGTAAGCCCATATATTGCTGTTTTTTGTAGGTGGGCAGCCTGATGCGCGTGACCATACCACTGCGCGTAAGTTTCCACATTATAAAGACGGAAATCAGCAGATAGGTCGATGATACGCACATGCTGTGGGAGTTCAGCTATAACCTTCTGCGTCGTACCATGCGGCAGGCAGCAGAACACCAGGTCAATTTTCGAGAAATCGGCTTCTTCAAGAGTTACAAGTTTTGGCAGATTTTTGAAGCGCAGATGCGGGTAAACATCGCCAATTTCCTTGCCTGCCTGCGAGTCGCCGGTGAGCAAGGAAATATTAGCATGGGGGTGCATAAGCAATAGGCGAATAAGCTCCGCGCCGGTGTATCCGCTTGCACCAATTATCGCGATATCTATCGTATTTTTCATTCCACAACCCTAACAAATAAATAACATTCCAGATACAAAAAAAGCACCATATAGGTGCTTTGACACACTAGCAATATATGAAATTAGAATCGCCCAGATATAGCGGCAAAAACACCATACTGCTGAACGTTGCTTCCCGGGTCAGTAACCTTGCCAGTAATACCAAAACCAAGACCACTGCTAGGCTGTTGTATGCTAACATCAAATGAAGCTTTTGTATTTGCAGGTATTGGTACATTGCCAAGAAGATAGGAAAAATCTTGGCGTCCTATTGTAGCTTCAGCCCCTACATTTAAGTCTTTTGACATATTTATTCTAGGTGTGGCTACACTAACACCTGCTGTAGTTAACGCAGCTCCACCCTGCATATATGGTGCAGCAGAAACAAATCCGGAAAAATTTTCAGTAATTGGTAATTTAGCTCCTATCGTTGACAAAGCACGCTCTTCACCAAGAAAAGATGTTGGCTGGAAAGGATCAAGATGAACAGGTATAGGAGAAAGACGATTCCACGGTGCTGCATCACTTTTTGAAGAAGGAGCAGCAGGAATTTCTTTAGGAGATGCTGCATTAAAACTTTTTGTTTCAATTGGATTACCAGCACCAACCATCAGATCCCGAAATCTAGCCATATCTGGACCTATATCCGGATTTTCTCTCAGAATATTATCGAATGTTTTGTCTAAACTATATGGTGCTTCAGCCATAATGAACCCCAAAAAACTACTTTACGGGCTAATTTTATACAATTATTAAGTAATTGTAAATAATTTTTAGCGTTTTGAGAACTGGAAGCTGCGGCGAGCCTTTTTATGACCATATTTTTTGCGTTCCACAACGCGGCTGTCGCGGGTTAGGAAACCACCCTGACGTAGTTGCTTATGGAAAATAGCATCATATTCATCAAGCGCACGGCTGATACCATGGCGTACCGCACCAGCTTGACCAGATAATCCACCGCCAACCACAGTGCAGTTTACATCAAAATTACCGACACGATCAATTGCACCAAACGGCTGGTTGATAATCATACGCAGAACCGGACGAGCAAAATATACCGCGAGTTCTTTGCCATTAACAGTAATCTTACCAGTGCCACGCTTTAGAAAAACACGGGCAACCGCATCTTTACGGCGACCAGTGCCATAACAGATGAGTTCCTTGTCATTACTGCCAAATGATTCCTTCTTTGCAGCCTTAGGAGCAGCTGGTTTAGCAGGAACTTTCGCGCCGGTTTTAGGGGCAATAGTTGTTTTTGTTACTGTTTTAGCCACGTCTGTTACCTCTTATTTTTAGGATTCTTTGATGCAAAATCATATATCTCTGGTTTTTGCGCTTCATGTGGATGTTCTTTACCACCATAAACACGCAGCTTTCCAAGCTGGTCACGTGCTAGTGGGCTTTCTTTAGGCATCATACGCTCAACCGCTTTTTCAATAACACGCTCAGGATACGGGCTATTAAGAATGAACTCAGGAGTTACGGTTTTAACCCCACCTGGATGTCCAGTATGGCGGTGATAAAGCTTATTAGTGCGCTTTTTGCCAGTAAGTTTCACTTTTCCTGCATTAATAACAACGACATGATCGCCAGTATCAATATGTGGAGTGAAAATAGTTTTGTGCTTGCCGCGCAGAATTTTTGCGATATTCGAGGCCAAACGCCCAAGAACCACGCCTTCTGCGTCAATAATAAGCCACTTTTTCGTCACTTCAGACGGCTTTGCCGAATAGGTCTGCATAAAAACCAATACCTTAACTTAAATTTTCTATATATATCAACGACACAAACCCACAATTGCGAGATTCGCATAGATTAAAAAGGAGCTGGAATTTATTGTAAGGTAAAAGCCAAGTCAATAGCTAAATTGAACATTTATTTAGGTTTTTGTAAAAACCTTGAAACGCATTCCACCAAATATGGCATCTACCTCATCCCCTACCCCCAGCGGAAGCAAGCATTGCCGGTATTTAACCAGATCATTATGTAGATTAAAGAATTCTCCCTCTTCCAACAATGGCGAGCGGGTTTCTATTACTTTCGTATAGCTATTGGCTAATTTTCCAGCATTTGGCGAGGCAATACCAGCCCCTTCATCCCCGGCAAGATCAGCACTATAGGCTTCCTGTATGGCTTTTCCCAAATAGGTATAATTATAGTCTGGTTTATTCAGATCTTTTACATGAATCAGGAAGCAATAATCCCATAAATCCTGCAGATCATCAGGATCTATGTCAACTTCTGTCGGCATAGGATTATGCTTACGCAGCTTTTCCCAATACGCCATTAACCTAAGTGTGATACGACGCTCAATTACTGATGGATCTCTCATTTAAATAACCTTATGATTTATAATGGGTAGTAGCCACTGATTGTAACATAACAAAATATATAAAAATAGCAATTTATAATGTCAATTTGTGACAATTTTTATCAAAATTTTCATAATATAATCTCACTAATACCACTCAAGTCAGCAAGACTTGATATTTGCTTGGTTAAAGTGCCGTTTTTTAAACGCAAAGTTGGATAATTAAATAAAGAAATAAGACTCTCATCATGAGTGGCGACCAGAACTGTGGTTCCAGTCTGATTAAGGGCTTCAAACAAATACATGAAACGATGCGCCAAATTATTATCAAGATTGCCGGTAGGCTCATCAGCCAGCAATATATCAGGTTTGGTTATAACCGCACGGGCAATCGCTGTGCGCTGTTTCTGCCCACCTGATAATGTTGCCGGTTTTGCATTATGATGTTCAGATAACCCCACCCAGTCCAACAATTCCATCGCCTTTGTGACTACCTGCTCGTCCGACTCACCTGCAACTTTCAGAGGTAGTGAAACATTTTCCAAAACCGTTAAATGATCAAGCAGGCGATAATCCTGCAGCACAATACCAATCCTGCGCCGAAGCCTTGGTAGCTCCTCACGCTTCAGATTGATAACATTTTCACCAAACATGTGAAACTTCCCCTGCGTTGCCCTGCCCTGCAAAGACAGAAGCGAAAGCAATGTGCTCTTGCCAGCACCACTGGCTCCGGTCAAGAAATGGAACGAGCCACGCTCCAGTGTGAACGATACATCTTTTAATATTGGTTGCCCAACTGTATATTCCATTGCAATATGTTCTAACGTAATCATCTTTTCCTGCTTTTTTTTAGTGCAAAATTTATCTGCAAAGATTATACAACTATAACGAATCTACAAGCAGGATATTTGTCTTAACAAGAATAAATAGTATGATTTTACAATGTAGAAAATGCAACGCTCGCTATCTTGTTCCTGAAAATTCTATTGGGACCAAGGGAAGAACGGTGCGCTGTGCTCGCTGCAACGAAAGCTGGTATGAACCTCCTGTAGATTCCCCTTTTGATGAAGCGTTGCCAAATCCGCTGCCCACCTCTGAACCTGAGACTACTGAAGATTTTGACAAAATG
This sequence comes from Pseudomonadota bacterium, assembly GCA_038043465.1. Taxonomy (GTDB): domain Bacteria; phylum Pseudomonadota; class Alphaproteobacteria; order Rickettsiales; family SXRF01; genus SXRF01. The sequence goes on along the minus strand of JBBTBX010000007.1, from coordinate 45,553 downwards.
CTAGGCAGCATAAATGCAGCTGCCAATAGATCCATGTCTTCCAGCTCTAACCTTCCAGTACGCAGAGCTACTACTTCCACTGCCTTAAAAATGGTGGTTGCAGCTTTATTCATTACTACCGTTGGTTTGTCATTATATATGACCATGCCGAATTTATTCGGGATATTACCCAGCAAAGGCCTGGTTCTGGCTGATGTTAAAGTAAATAAGAATACCGATGAAAAGACTAACAAAGTTGAAATAAGTGGCAATATTTTGAATGAAAGTGAAGAGCCGCGCGTTATCCCTAAAATAAGGATAATATTGCTTGATGGTGCTAATAATCCTCTGCAATCATGGGAATTCAAGAGCAACGGAGCAACCCTTAAGCCGAAAGAAATAATGCCATTTACCAGCGGTGATTTGAATATGAAATTCTCCATCGCCAAGCGTTTTGTAGTTGATATGGGAACACCATTAGAACTGACACTCAGGCGCAAACCACAATGAAGAAGCCGGAAAAAATTGAGGTTCTGGTCACTGCTGAAGAAATTACCAAGCGTGTGCAAACTATTGCCAAGGAAATTGCTGGCGGGATGAGTTCGGATATAATGATTGTATCGCTATTGCGCGGTAGTTTTGTGTTCACCGCTGATTTAATCCGCGCCCTGCATTTTTCCGGTGTCAACCCGCAGGTGGATTTTATGACACTCGCCAGTTATGGCAGCAACACCAGCTCCAGTGGCAATGTCCAGATTATCCGCGATATTGTTGAGGATGTTCGCGGTCGCGAGATTCTTATAGTCGATGATATTCTGGAATCTGGGCGCACACTTTCTTTTGCCAGGGATTTAATTAAAGAACGTGGGGCATCCAGCATAAAAATTGCGGTGATGCTGGAAAAACCCGGCAAGCGCAAAGTGGAAATCGAAGCCGATTTTGTAGGGATTAAAATCCCCGATAAATTCGTGGTCGGTTATGGTCTTGATTACGCCAACTACTACCGCGAACTACCGTTTATCGGGGCTATAGTCCTTTGATACTAATATTACCCTCTACCATAAGTTGAAGGATATGTCACGAAATCCCTTTGTCCTTGTGGTAGTTTATCGTACTGTCTTACTATCATTGGAGAATTATGTCCATTTCCTCTTATTGGCAAAGCTTCACCACTAGTTTTATCAAAATCACCTCTACTAAAATTTTCAATCAATTTAGGTACTTCCTTACCAGATGATTCTAGCGTTTCTTTTAGAACTATAGAGAGTTGTTTTACAATATCATCGCGTTGGCTAGGATTAGAAAGTTTTACTAAAAACCTTTCACTAATGGGATTTGTCTCTCTGTTAGAATAGTTACGTTTCTCTAGTTCTAATTCAACTCCAATAGGAGAACTAGAAAACTCTTCTATGAATTTATCATTTAGTTCTTTTTTATAAAACATTCCGTCAACCGTAAGTTTGGAACCATCCTTATCACTCTCAACAGCATAAACAAAACGAGCTTCACCAGTTTGATCTACAGCCGAAAACAATCTTTCCAATCGTTTTTTTAATGTGGTATCAAAGATTTTTCTTTCAACAAACGACTCACCCATTTTATTTACCTCTTAATTAAGCTTAGTTCTGTAAAGTTAATAATTTCAATGTTATGAGGCTATATCAAATAAGTCAGAATTGAAAGTGAAGATTTTATTACAATAAAAAATATCTAAATATCAATATTATAGCTAATCTGGATTATAACCACTCCGGCAGTTTATCGCGAGCGAGCAATTCCTCATAAGTCTGGCGCGGGCGCACTACTGAGAATTTATTGCCCTTCACCATAACTTCCGGAACAAGCGGGCGGGCGTTATAAGTTCCCGCCATCACTGCACCATAAGCACCTGCTGAACGGAAGGCAATTAAATCACCGGATTTCGGCACTTTCATCAGGCGTTGTTCAGCAAAAATATCGCCGGTTTCGCAAACCGGTCCTACCACATCCACCAGTTCCGTCGCCGCATCGCCTGATGGTGGAATTATCGGTATAATCTCATGGTAGGCATCATAAAGCGTTGGACGTATCAAATCATTCATAGCTGCGTCGGCTATGACGAATATCCGGTTTTCACCATGCTTCACATATAACACTTTTGACACCAGTATTCCGGCATTGCCAACCAGTACCCTGCCCGGTTCAAACAATAATTTTACGCCTAAATCTTTGGTTTCGCGCTTGGCAATTTCTGCATAAAATTCCGGCAGCGGTGGCTGCTCCTTACCATAGGGAATGCCAAGCCCACCACCTAAATCAAGTGTAGTAATGGCAATATCTTGTGCGCGCAATTCATTCACAAAATCGCGCAGTCTGGCAAATGCCTGGGCGAATGGTTCAAGCGTTGTAAGCTGCGAACCGATATGCACGGAAACACCCTGCACATCTATTCCCACCAGTGAATTTGCCAATTTGTAAACATCCATGGCATGCGTCATGGAAACTCCAAACTTGCTTTCCTTCTGACCAGTGGAAATTTTCGCGTGGGTTTTCGGGTCAACATCCGGATTTACGCGAATTGCCACCCGCGCTTTTTTCCCCATATAAATTGCCACGTCATTCAGCAGTAATAATTCCGGCTCTGACTCAACATTAAATTGGAATATCCCAACTTCGAGCGCGAACGCCATCTCTTCTGCGGTTTTGCCAACTCCGGAAAAAACTATATTCTCCGCCTTGATTCCGGCTTTCAGCACTTTGCGGATTTCACCACCGGAAACCACATCCGCCCATGCTCCAAGCCGTGCAAAAGTGGCTAACACTGCAAGATTATCATTAGATTTTACTGCAAAACAAATTTGGGCATCAACATCGGAAAATGCTCCAGAAAACACCTTATAATGATGCTCAAGCGTTGCCGATGAGTAGCAATAAAACGGCGTGCCTACTGCCTTTGCTATGTCGGCTATAGCGACATCTTCTGCATAATAAGAACCATCTTTATAAGAAAAATGATCCATTATTCCTGCTCCGCTGACTCGGCAGCTTTATCTTTGGCATTTTCTTCAAGAATTTTTTTCTTTTTTTCCTCTGCATCCTGCAATTTTTTTTCCTTTTCGCGGGCTTCTTTTGCTTCCTGTTTTTCAATCTGTTCAGGAGTTTTAAGCTTGCCTTTTACCCCGCAGGCAGCGAGGGAACCAGTTACTGTAAGTAATAAAACTATACGGAAAATATGAGGCATTATTTCATTCCTTTCTTTGCTTCAGTTACTGCTTTTTTTACATTGTCAGGTGCTGTTCCGCCATAACTTGTGCGGGTTTTAACCGAATTCTCCACGCTGAGCACCGAAAATACTTTCTGGCTTATTTTTTTCTCTATGCTCTGCATATCTTTCAGCGATAATTGCTGCAAATCCTTACCTTTGTCACTTGCAAGTTTTACAATCTTTGCAGTTATATGATGAGCATCACGGAAAGGTATTTTCAGTTCGCGCACCAGAAAATCGGCAAGATCAGTCGCCGTTGCATAAGCCACACCTGCTGATTTCTGCATTCTCTCTTTATCAACAACAAAGTCGCGTAGCATTCCCGCCATCGCCTGCAAACAAATTCCTATATTTTCCACTGTGTCGAAGACAGCTTCCTTATCTTCCTGCATGTCCTTATTATACGCCAGAGGCAGAGCTTTCATGGTGGCAAGCAGTGACATTAAATTTCCAAACACCCTGCCAGATTTACCGCGCACCAATTCGGCAGCATCAGGATTACGCTTCTGTGGCATTATGGAGCTGCCGGTGGAATAGGCATCAGAAAAACGGATAAAGCCAAACTGCGCGCTTGACCAATTCACCATTTCTTCGGCAAGACGGGACAAATGCACCGCGCAAATTGCCGTGTCCGATAAATATTCCAACGCAAAATCCCTATCGGAAACTGCATCCAGCGAATTCGCCATTGGCCTGTCAAATCCAAGCTCTTTCGCCGTTACAAAACGGTCTATCGGAAAAGATGTTCCCGCCAGAGCTGCTGCACCAAGCGGCGACTCATTAAGATTTTTACGTGCTGACTGCGCCCGCAATCTATCGCGCGCAAACATTTCAAAATAAGCAAGCAGATGATGACCAAAAGTAATAGGTTGAGCCACCTGCAAATGAGTAAAACCAGGCATGATTGTCGCGCTGTGTTCCCCTGCCCTATCCAAAACGGCAAGCTGCAAATCTTTAAGCATGGAATCAAGCGCATCCAAAGCGTCACGTACATACAAACGGAAATCCGTTGCCACCTGATCATTGCGTGAGCGCGCTGTATGCAACCTTCCAGCGGCATCACCAATTCGCTCTTTAAGTGCAGCTTCGATATTCATGTGAATATCCTCAAGGCTTTCCTTAAACTCAAAATCTCCATTTTCAATATCGCGCAATATCTCACCCAGACCAGCAATAATATCCCTAGCATCCACCTGACTTATTATTTTCTGCTTTGCCAGCATCGTTGCATGGGCTATTGAAGCTTTTATATCCTGACGATAAAGTCTCTTGTCAAAAGCAATAGATACGTTAATCTTAGACATAAGTTCGGAAGGTGAACAGGTAAATTGCCCGCCCCACATCTGGTTAGCTTTTGATTGGCTGGGCTTGTCCGCTTTTGGTGCTTTTTTTGTTGCTGATTTTTTTGTTGGTACTTTTTTTGAACTCGCCATAAATTCTCACAGGATTTTGTTTATGCAATATTTTACTAGGTTTTTTCGCAGCTTGCCAATGTTTTTTATGGCTTTATTTTGTTTTTTTCCAGTAATGGCGAATGATGGTGCAACTATAATTCAAACAAAAGAGGGTTCTTTCACTGCTACTTACAAAGATGAAAGTGGAGTGGAGCACAGTCTTAATACTACAATGAATAATTTAACCGCCCTTCATTTCTGGGCAACGTGGTGTATCCCCTGCCTTAAAGAAATGCCTAAAATAGATGCTGCGCAAAAAAAATACGCGGCAAGAGGTCTTAAAATTATTCCTATATCCCTCGATTATAATGCTGAAAGTGTAAAAAAATTCTATGCAGAACATAAGATCAATGCACTTGGAGTATGGCTTGACACGGACAAAGTCACGTTTCAGAATTTTAAAATAAAAAGTCTTCCCAGCACTGTTTTTATTGATTCATACGGCAAAGTAATCTCTAAAACTGAAGGTGAAATAAATTGGGAAAACAGCAAAGTTGATGAGTTTATCAGATACCGAACTTCGGGAGTAAGTAATTAGGTCGCAAGCCAAGGGAAAAGCACATCTCTTTTATTTCATCAATGTTATTCCCTTTTAATATTCCGCCAGTAATCAAAGCAGAATCAACACCGAATGCTTTCGCTCCTGGTATATCTGTTTCCAAGCTGTCACCTACTGCTAGAATCTGTTTTTTATCCATGCCATCTAATAAATTATAGGCATGTTCATAAATCGCTAGGTGTGGCTTACCGAACCACTTAACTTTTCCACCAAGAGCTACATAACTTTTAGCAATCGCGCCTGCACAAGGATAACGCTCACCAGTTATTTTTATAACTTCAAGATCAGGATTTAAACAAAGCATGGGAAGGGAAAGTTTTACTGCAAAATTAAGTACCGGAGCAAAATCTTCTGTGGTTTGTTCTTCCGTACCAAAGCCAAGGTTCAGAATAAAATCCGCCTCACTTAAATCATGAACATGCTGATAATCTAAGCCATCAAGCAGCCCTACATCTTTTTCTGCGGAAATCAGGTAATAGCGTCTTCCCATCGGGAAGTTTCCTTCCTTCAGATAATTAAAGCCTGCCTCGCCCGATGAAACAACATGGTCATATAGAGAATTATCTATACCAAGATCAGCAAGCACTGACGCGACTCTTGAAGCGCGACGGGGAGCATTGGAAATAAATATTATCGGTTTACCAGTTTTTTTTATTACCGCCAGAGTCTCACGCACTCCTGGGTAAAGATGTGTCCCATCATGTACTACTCCCCACAAATCAAGGAAGAAAGCATTATAGCGAGGTATAATACTGGATATTGACGAGAGAAGTTCCATTTGCTTATAGAGCGTAAATCGTACCTCGTAATTAGTAAGTCGCAACGCAAACGAATTACGACCTACGAATTACGATTTACTGGTTACTCTTTAACATCAGCAGCAACCTGCATCTTGATTATTTTATCAGGATCAGTAACTGAGCCGTTATCGCTTTTATCACCTTTTTTAATCTTATCGACAAATTCCATGCCTTTTGTCACCTTGCCCCAATAAGTATATTGGCCATCAAGGTAGTTGGCAGCCGCCAGACAGATAAAAAACTGGCTATCCGCACTGTTGACATCCTGAGCGCGTGCCATGGAAAGAGCACCACGCATGTGCATTTCCTTGCTGAATTCAGCCTTTAGTTTTTGACCAGATCCACCTGTACCGGTTCCGGTCGGATCACCAGTCTGTGCCATGAAGCCATCGATAACGCGATGAAAAACAACGCCATCATAAAAACCCTGGCGCACCAACTCTTTAATGCGTTTCACATGTTTTGGCGCAAGATCAGGACGCATTTCAATAACCACACGCCCATCTTTCAAATCTAGATACAGTGTGTTTTCCAAAGGGTTTTCTGCCGCTTTAGCAGATTGAGATTTTGTCATGATAGTTGCTCCAAAGATGAAAGATAAGAGAGAAAAGAAAGTCAGTGAAAACAGAATTTTACGAAACATAAAAACCTTTCTTGAGTTAATTTTATAAAACTAAATCCGGTATTTGCAGATACTTAGGCAAACCGATTGTGTCAACCAAATTAAGCTGAGAGCCGATAAATATCATCCGCTCTTCTTTGCTTTCCAGAATACTGTTAAGCAGATCCAAGGTCACCATATCTTTCTGTGTATTACACTCACCAATTGCTGACATTAAACGCTTGCAAGAATATTCTTCATTTTCCAAATCCAACCTTAAAATTTCTTCAACTGTATTCCCGATGATAATTTTCCCCGTTTCCTGTATGTCAGGAACCCCACCTATGGATAAAATCCTTTCAATCAGCTTATCGGCATATTTCATCTGCTGAATCGATTCTTTGTATTCGTAATCCGCAAATTTCATAAAGCCCATGTGTTTCATCATCCGGGCATGGAGGAAATAGCTATTAATAGATGCAAGCTTGTCGCTGAGAACATTATTTAAATGATTAACAATCTCTGAACTGACCGCATCCATAAATATTTCTCTTAAATATCTTCCTATAATACAATGGTAATTTATGCGTGAACTTATGCTGCAGATATTTATGTAAGTCAAGTATGGGATGTTAGTAATAAAATACGCTTGCAATCATCATAAAACTACCATTATGTAGACAGTTAGGGAGCAGCTTATGAAAAAAATTGAAGCAATTATAAAACCTTTCAAACTTGATGATGTAAAAGAAGCATTACAGGAAATAGGGATTCAGGGCATCACCGTCACTGAAGCGCGTGGTTTTGGTAGGCAGAAAGGTCATACTGAGCTATACAGGGGCGCGGAATATGTTGTGGATTTTCTACCGAAGGTAAAAATCGAGGTGGTGGTTGAGGATAATATGGTTGATAAGGTGGTTGATGCAATAATAACTGCCGCCCACACTGGTCGTATTGGTGACGGCAAGATATTTATCATGCCTATGGAAGAGGTTATCCGTATCCGCACCGGGGAAAAAGGTGCAGACGCTATTTAGGCGTATTCTGTAGATAGAACCTACTTTACAAACTCTCTAGCACTGCTATAAGTGCGGTCGTTAGATAATCTAATCCAAAAATCCAATTAAAAGAGGTTTCGCTATGGCTGCCAAAGATAATTCCGCCCAAAATGTTTTCACACTCATAAAAGATAACGATATTCAATTCGTTGATTTTCGTTTTACCGATCCTAAAGGCAAATGGCAACACACCTGCTATGTCGCAGAACAGGTGAATGAGAGCAGCTTTGAAGATGGTATCATGTTTGACGGATCATCAATTTCCGGATGGAAATCCATCAATGAATCAGACATGATTTTGATGCCTGATGCTAAAACCGCTTTTATAGACCCGTTCGCCGCACAACCAACATTGGTTATCTTCTGCGATGTGGTAGAGCCGTCAACCGGTCAGCCTTATGGTCGTGACCCGCGCTCTCTGGCAAAACGTGCGGAAGCATATCTAGCTTACACCGGAATTGGCGACACGGCTTATTTTGGTCCGGAACTTGAATTTTTTGTTTTTGACGACGTGCGCTTTAGAACCGCTGGCAATTACAGCTTCCACCAGCTTGACAGCGAGGAACTTCCGGTAAATAGTGACCGCTCTTATCAAGCAGGCAATATGGGGCATCGCCCACCAACAAAAGGTGGCTATTTCCCAGTACAACCAGTTGATTCTCTAGCTGATTTGCGCGCGGAAATGCTTTCCACCCTTAAAGTTGTTGGTGTTGAACCTGTGCTGCATCACCATGAAGTTGCGCCGGCACAATGCGAACTTGGAACAATGTTTTCTACACTCCTTGGAACGGCTGACAACATCCAGAAGTATAAATATGTTGTGCATAACGTAGCTCATTCTTATGGAAAAACCGTTACTTTCATGCCTAAACCGCTTTCTGGCGATAATGGCTCAGGAATGCACGTTCACCAATCCATCTGGAAAGCTGGCAAACCTTTATTTGCTGGTAATGGTTACGCGGATTTATCGGAAATGTGCCTATATTATATAGGTGGAATTATCAAACATGCAAAGGCACTTAACGCCTTCACTAACCCATCCACCAATAGCTATAAACGCCTGATTCCGGGCTTTGAAGCTCCGGTTCTGCTTGCTTATTCAGCGCGTAATCGCTCTGCATCTATCCGTATTCCGTATGTGGCATCGCCAAAAGGCAAGCGTATTGAAGTGCGCTTTCCTGACCCTACCGCTAACCCGTATCTGGCTTGTTCAGCTATGTTGATGGCTGGTCTGGACGGTATCGAAAACAAGATCCATCCGGGAGATGCCATGGACAAAAACCTCTATGACCTGCCACCGGAAGAGCTGAAAAACGTTCCAACCGTTTGCGGATCACTGCGCGAAGCCCTTAATTCCCTTGATACCGACCGTGCTTTCCTTAAAAAAGGCGATGTATTCACTGATGATTTGATAAATGCCTATATTGAGCTTAAAATGCAGGATGTTTATCGCTGGGAACACACGCCTACGGCTGGTGAATTTGAAATGTATTATAGCGTTTAATTGCCGATAATGAAGATTTAAGGGGAGGTTCTCTTTAGAACCTCCCTTTTTTTATTATAATCTTTTAAAGTTTTTTTTGACTATTCATCCATGTTCTGTTAGGAATTTTGTTAGTAACATAGATTTATGATTAACATATATTAATTATGGTTGGTGGTATGCGCTTTTTTCTGATATTTTTTTGCTTGCTTGCCTCAACTCAGGAAGCATTCGCACAGATGCTTGATTATAGCGACCCAACCAGCCATCAGCAGCGCGTTGTCCCTAAAAGACAATATAATAATGGAAGCGCGCGCGCGGAAAATAATGGGCGCATGGTAAAAGGAAAATCTTCAAAATATACTGGCAACTCTGACTATGACCTCGATATTGGTATTGAGGGTGGATACCGTACCAGCCAGTTGAAATGGAATATCGGTGGTGACGGTGTGTCAGTGCCCAACATTCTTTCAGAATTGGAATGGGAAAACGTAAATGGATATGAAGTTAAACCTAGCATAGAATATACTAGAAAGACCGGTTCATTTAAGGGAATAAATGTGCAGGCATCAGTAAATAAAAGCATAACTACATCTGGTAAAAACCAAGATTCTGATTATGCCGGTAATAATCGCACCGCTGAATTTTCTCGCTCTAACAATACTTCCGAAGCAGGGCATTCTGAAGGATTCTCAGCTTCCATAGGTTACGCTTTTAATTTCAGCGGCAACCGCAAGCAAAACGTTGCCCGCTTCACAGCACTAGTCGGCTACGCAATGCAGAATCAAAAATTTGTGATGCGCGACGGATTTCAGACCATTCCTGCAACTGGAGCATTTCCAAACTTAGTCAGCAGCTATGATATGGAACTCAGCATGCCGTTCGTAGGTGCAGATTTCTACAGTCAGTTTGCCGACGTACATAGCATAAAACTAAATACTAAAATTTACCGAGGCACTTTTAACGGGACTGGGCATTGGAATTTGCGTACTGATTTTGCCCAGCCTGATAGCTTCACTCAAGAAGCTGATGGTTATGGTTTAATTTTCGGAGCAAAATATGGATGGAATTTCTATCCTGACTTAAAGCTGACTCTTGCTACTAATCTTAATTACTTCAAGGCAAAATCCGGCACTGACATAGTTTATTTTGCTGACGGTTCAACCGGTGAGAGTAACTTTCGTGAAGTTAGATTCTTATCTACGGATTATCTTGCTGGTTTGAATTACAGCTTCTAAGAGCCTGCTCATAATCTCTACTATGCTGGTCAAACGCTTTGTTTTTTGCGCTTCCGCTACTCATGTACCAAACGTACATTTGCGTTGCGGTTCTCAAAAACTGCGCTTGTTGTCACAGCCTAGCGAGATTATGAACAGGCTCTAAGCTTTAAAGCTGCTGGTAAATTGCCGGATCTTTTACCTGGTTTTCCCGAAAGCCTTTGAGTCGCAGCTGGCACGCATCGCAGTGCCCGCAGGCATTTCCAGATGCGTCAGGATCATAACAACTAGTGGTTAGAGAATAATCTACACCAAGCTCCAGCCCTTTTCGTATGATTTGCGCTTTGGTTAAACTGATAAGCGGTGTGTGTATTTTTATACGCTCACCACCTTCCACGCCGTAAGCAGTCGCAAGGTTAGCGGTCTGCTCGAATGATTTGATAAATTCAGGGCGGCAGTCAGGGTAGCCGCTATAATCCAGCGCATTAACCCCGATAAAAATATCATAGGCTTTCAGCACTTCCGCCCATGCCAGCGCGAAAGATAAAAACACCGTATTGCGGGCGGGCACATAAGTTATTGGAATACCGTGTGCGAGTGATGCTGCATCTCTATCTTTTGGCACATCAAGCCCAGATTCAGTTAGTGCCGAACCACCAAACCCACCCAAATCAATGGTGATTATACGGTGTTCTGCTACTCCCATTTTCTCAGTAATTTTTTGGGCGGATGAAAGCTCAAAACTATGTTTTTGACCGTAAGCAAAAGATAAAGCGTAAACAGAAAACCCTTCCGCTTTAGCAATCGCCAAAGTAGTTGTGGAGTCCAGCCCACCGCTTAATAACAAAACTGCCTTCTTAGTCATATAACTAACTTATATTTATATTTCATTCTATTTTCAATATCTTATGAATCTGCAATGACAAACGGTAACCATGATTCATTGCAAGTTCAAGAGCTAGTTTGGTATTTTCTGCATTTTTAGTGTCATCACCCTCGTCCATTGGTTGCACAAAAACTGGGGTATTATATTTACTCTGCCCAATTTCTGAAACGTGATTATAGCTGCTGTTGCCAGCCGAAATAATAAATTTTAATGCTGAAATTCTCTCCAACAAATCACCACGAATCGGCGCATAACCATTTCCTGTATTCTTGGGAGAACAAACAATATCAACACATTGTGGCAATTCGCGGTATAATGTGCCGTTAGTTTCAATCTGCACATTAAAACCATCTGCAAGCAATATCTTACAAAACGGCTCTATATTTTGTCTAAACGGCTCTCCACCTGTGATAACTACTAATTTTATACCATTTCCAGCTAGTTTTTTAACTTGTGACATAATTTCGGCAAGTAAAATAGTTGGTGCATCTTCAAACTCCGCATCGCAAAAATTGCAAGCAAGATTGCAGCCTCCAAGCCGTACAAACACTGAAGGAACACCAACATGCAGCCCCTCGCCCTGCAAAGTAGCGAAGATATTTTTAACTTCCAGATTCTGCCCATCACCAGAAATTGGTGGGCGTATAGGATTTTTTCCAAACATCACTCTTGCACCATTGCTTCCACTAGATTATTGTATTCCTCTCAATAAACACACTATTTAACGAATTTATATATGAAAAAGAAGCAAAATCCCAATAATTGGCACACTGAAACCAAATTAGTGCGTGGCGGACGCTTACAAAGTGATGCTGGTGAAACCTCAGAAGCGTTATTTCTTAATTCCTCATATAGCTATGACACTGCTGAAGAAGGCGAAAAACGCTTCACAGGTGAAATAGAAGGCTTTAAATATGGTCGTTACTCCCACCCTAACCTTGCCATGTTGCAGGAACGCCTTGCCCTTATGGAAGGTGCAGAAGCCTGTGTCGTCACCGCATCAGGAATGGCAGCACTGTTTGCCGTGCTTATGTGCCAACTTAAAAGCGGGGATCATGTGGTGGCGAGCAGCGTCCTGTTTTCCTCCTGCCAATATATAATAACCGATATTCTACCACGTTTTGGCATAAGTTATGAGTTGGTGGAATGTGGTGATATGGAGGCTTGGAAAAAAGCTATTACTAAAAACACCAAATGCGTTTTTGTAGAAACTCCAGCCAATCCCACTCTGGAGCTGGTGGATATTGCTGCTCTTTCTGCCATCTGTAAACCTCTAGGTGTGCAACTTATTATTGATAATGTGTTCGCAACTCCGCTGGTTCAGCATCCTCTGGAACTGGGCGCGGATGTGGTTATGTATTCCACCACCAAACATATTGACGGGCAAGGACGCACGTTGGGTGGAGCAATTCTCGGCAGAAAAAAATTCATTGATGACACGCTGATACCGTTTGTGCGTCATACAGGACCACATATGAGTCCATTCAATGCTTGGTTGTTGCTGAAAGCATTGGAAACTCTGCATCTGCGGGTGGAACGCCATTGCAGCAATGCCGAAAAAATTGCTGCCACGCTTGATGGGCATCCTGCAATATCTCGGCTGGTTTACCCTAGCCTAAAAAGCCATCCGCAATATGAAATCGCAAAGAAGCAAATGAAAAATGGCGGGCCGATTATAGTTTTTGAATTAAAAGGAGGAAAAGAAGCGGCTTTCAAATTTATGAACGCGCTGAAAATCGTGGATATTTCTAATAATCTTGGCAATGCCAAAAGCCTTATCACTCACCCTGCATCCACCACCCACCATAGCATAGGAGCAGAAGCCCGCGCAAAAATCGGCATCAGCGATTCGCTACTGCGATTATCGGTCGGCATTGAAAATGTTGATGATTTGATTGGTGATATTTTGGGTGGTCTTACTTTGTCATCCCGCACTTGATGCGGGATCTGAGGCAACAAATACCAACTTAATTTGTATTTCTAGATCCCCGAATAAATCGGGGATGACAATACGATAAGTTAGTGCTTAATTATACACTATACATAACGTAAGAATAATAATCACACTGCACCAGTGTGGATAAATCAGTTTGCTGGGTTGGAGTAAATATTTGATAGGTGATATTTTAGGTTGGTTGAAAGGGGTTTAAGGAGAAAAAATGCAAGAAATGAAGTTTTTATATAAAGACCCTGAAATTAAAAAAATTATTCCGGCTATATTATTATTTGGTTGTTTTACAGTTTTTTCTTATTTTTATGCTATTGATAAAAAAGAACTTAATTTTAAAGGAATACATTTATCAAAAGATATTTCTATAATAGTTCACTGGTCTCTCTTTGTGTTTTTTTTAGCTATAGTTATATTTAGTTTGTATATATTTATTAAATTAATATACGCAAAGAAAATTAAAAAACATCTTACATTCAAAACGAATAGTTTATCAGCATATAAAGGGGTATTAGATGATAGGTTAATTCATATAAGATATTCTGATATAACCAATATAAAGTTTCATAAATTAAAGCATCTAAAAAGTATTCAAATTAAACATAAAGATGGATATCTTACTGTAACAAATTCTTCCTTTTCGGAAAGTGATTATATGCAAATTTGCGCAATAGTTATTGGTAAGACAAACCATTTATTAAAATCTTAAAAATCGATGCTAGAAGGGCAATAATAAATCTATGACCAAACAAAGTCAAATAATAATCTTCGACACAACCTTGCGTGATGGTGAGCAATCGCCCGGCATGTCCATGAATCTTGAGGAAAAGCTCATGGTAGCCGAAGTGCTCGACGCTATGGGCGTTGACGTGATTGAGGCTGGGTTTGCCATGGCGAGCAATGGTGATTTTGAATCAGTGCGCGAGATTGCCGGGCGGGTTAAAAACGCGGTGGTGTGTTCACTGGCACGGGCAAAATCAGCGGATATTGAGCGGGCGGCGGAAGCTATAAAGCCAGCTAAGCGCGGGCGTATTCACACTTTCATGTCCACTTCAGAAATCCATCTTACTCACCAATACCGCATTGGGCAGGATACTTGCCTTGAGATGATTAAAGATAGCGTCACCCTCGCCCGCAAATATACTGATAACGTGGAATGGTCGGCGATGGATGCAACGCGCACGGAAACAAATTTCCTGATAAAAGCGGTGGAAACAGCGATTAAGGCAGGCGCAACAACCATCAACATTCCCGACACAGTTGGTTACGCCACACCTGATGATTACGGTTTGTTGATTAAAACCCTGATAGAAAAAGCCAAAGGCGCGGATAAAGTTATCTTTTCCACCCATTGCCAGAATGATTTAGGTCTGGCAACCGCCAATTCGCTGGCAGCAATCAGAAGCGGTGCGCGACAGATTGAATGCACCATCAACGGCATCGGCGAACGCGCAGGCAACACTGCTTTGGAAGAAGTGGTGATGGCGATTAAAACCCGCTCTGATATGTATCCTTTTACAACTGGCATCGACACCACCCACATCATCCGCGCATCACGCCTGATTCAGAATATCACAGGGGCTATGGTGCAGGTGAATAAAGCTATTGTTGGCGCGAATGCTTTTGCTCATGAATCAGGAATCCATCAGGACGGTGTTTTGAAACACGCTGGAACTTATGAGATTATGACCCCAGAGTCAGTTGGTTTACTTAAGTCCAATCTAGTGATGGGCAAACATTCTGGTCGTCATGCATTTAAGGATAAAATCGCGCAGCTCGGCTTTGTTCTTGGTGATAATGCGCTGGAAGATGCGTTTTCGCGCTTCAAGGATTTAGCCGATAAGAAAAAAGATATTTATGATGAGGATTTAATCGCCCTGCTCGATACCGAATCACGGCGTGATGATTCCATCACTCTGGAATCGCTGCATATCACCTGCGGAACTGTCGGGCCGCAAACGGCGATGTTGTGCCTTAGGGTTGATGATGACATACGACGAATAACCATTGAAGGCAATGGGCCAGTTGATGCCGCATTTAACGCCATCCGCGCGCTTGTTCCGCATAATGCAACACTGAAACTTTATCAGGTAAATGCGATAACTCAAGGCACGGACGCACAGGCAGAAGTGACCGTGCGCCTTGAAACACCTGATGGAAAAATAGTCAATGGCAATAGCGCGAATATCGACACCGTAGTCGCCTCCGCCCTCGCCTATATCAGCGCGTTATGCAAATTGCAGACACTCGAAGAGCGCAAGGGGTTGCTACCTAATGAACAAAAAATAAAAGAATAAAAAAGTGGCTTAGTATTATCAGCCCTCGTTCCAGCGTGTCATGGTTTCTTTGTGCAGGCGTGAACGGATAACGAGATCCTGCCATTGTTTCTGCTTCATAACAGATAGTTGTTTTGGGTTGCCAACATTGTGACCAATACCAGAAGCGCGTTGCCAATCGTCCCACGCATCGGGAAAACTATCAGAAGTAATGCCAAAATCGGTGTGATGACTGGCGATTTTATCGTGCCAGAAGGCTTTACTGCTTTCATCATGCCAGTGGCTTTGATGGGCAGTAGCTAACCTCTGCGGTTGCTCAATCATTATTTCCCGCCAATGCTCTAATAACTTTTCTCCCTCGGCATGGGAAACATCAAACGAGGGTAGTTGCTGAAGATAATCATGCAGCAGCAGACCGATATTCTGCGCCGAACGCTGCGCCATTGGGTCTAAGGTTTTTTCGATAGAAACCAGTGGTGGCTGAGTTTTCAAGATTGTTTTCACGCCCTTGTTCACTAGACTTTTATCTTCGTGCTGCATAAGATCATGCAAAGCACGTGGTAAATTATGAATAAGTAATGGTATATCCTCAAAATGCCAGTGCATATTACCTCCAATTTAATATAAATAAAAAAGAGTGTACTCTAATCCTGAATAACATCTATCTAGGGTCTGGACTGATTTATTTGTATTATGATCTACAAAACGCTGTTTTAAGTTAGCAGTCATTCCGATGCATTCCTGTTCTGGAAATTCAATGCTTCTGGTAATATGAACATACCACATTATTATCTCTCCAGTCCATCGCCGCCCTACGGGCTATGCTGGACACTGCTTCGCCTAAGTTCGCCTCCACATGGCTGCGCCACCCGAAGCTTAAAGAGCGTAGGGTGGTGCCTCGAGCCGGAATCGAACCAGCGACACAGGGATTTTCAGTCACAATATTAGAATAATTAAAAACAAATTGCAACAACAGATAACAATAAATTCAATATGTTAAAGAATAAATGGTGTTATCGTTAATTCTACATTATTGCCATTATTTGCGACTAAGTGTCCCGCCAGTGTCCCTGAAGACAGATAAAATATGGCATATAGACTAACTCGCCACAGGTAACTCTTTCCAGTTGGTTGTATAGTGTGGGCTTTTCATTTGTCGCATCATTTGCCATTCTTTCCTGATACCAGCAGCAGCAAAGAATAAGCTATTAGCACCATACTTCTTGTTGATACCATCTAGGGCGGTCATCAGGTTTTCTTGCTTGGCTTCATTTCGCGGGGATAGGAGGTTATATTGCCGTTCCTTTGCTTGCGTTAGTTCCAGCAGCATTATCCCGCCTTTGCGGTAACGATAGCCTTTTTTAAATATCTGCCTTGTGGCTTCCAATGTGGCTTTGACAATATCGGGCGTATAGTTGGTTTGCCTATGTAGGTTCATTACTTTTGATGGTGCGTAATACTTCCCGCTAAAACGGCTGGTTTCAAAATATACCATTATGTCACTGGTCACTAAGCCTTGTTCCCGCATGCGTTCGGCTGCACGGCTGGCATAATAGGTCATTGCCTGCTCCATATCCTTCAGCTCTTTAATGAAATAACCAAATGACCTTGAGCATATAATTTGCTTTTTCGGTTCTGGATGGTGTTCCAGCTCTATGCAGCGTATGCCCCTAAGTTCATGCACCAAGCGTAGCCCTGTAATAGTCATTTTCTTTCTTATCCATACATCAGGCATATCCCGCAACTGTTTAGCTGTCCTTATGCCTACAGATAATAACATTTTTGCCCTCTGGTGACCAATGCCCCAAATATCAGCTATAGGAAAATTCTCTAATGCCTTTTCTATCTTATCGGGTGTATCTAGCACCACAACACCCTGCCCTTTTTTTGCTATCTTATTTGCAACTTTGGTTAGGGTTTTAGTTGGTGCAATGCCTATTGATACAGGTATGCCAGTCCATTTTTTTACGGTATCGCGCATTTCATGCCCATAGGTTAGCGGGTCTTTATGAGCAAAGCCTGCCAGATCAGCAAACACTTCATCAATGGAATATACTTCTACATCTGAAGTTAGCTCGCGCAGCGTTGCCACAACACGCTGGCTAAAGTCACCGTAAAGGGTGTAATTGCTGGAAAACACCGCTACATTATGCTTTTTAAGTTCATCCTTAATCTGAAAGTAAGGCAAACCAATATCAATGCCTAAAGACTTAGCTTCATTGCTCTTGGCTATTACCATTCCGTCATTATTGGAAAGCACTACAACAGGCTTGCCATTGAGTTTAGGCTGGAAAACACGCTCACAGGAAGCATAGAAGCTATTGCAATCAATGAGAGCAAGCATTATGTACATCCCAACCATGCTAAACGTAGCATTTGTTTTTCCTTATGAC
Organism: Pseudomonadota bacterium; assembly: GCA_038043465.1. Lineage (GTDB taxonomy): Bacteria > Pseudomonadota > Alphaproteobacteria > Rickettsiales > SXRF01 > SXRF01. The sequence continues at coordinate 27,655 of JBBTBX010000007.1, read as the reverse complement.
TTGTCTTAAAATTTACCTCAAGGAACGTTCCAAATAAATACCTTGGAGAGTCAATTTTAATGGTAAATTCATTAGAAGTTATAATCTGTTTTTTTAATGATTCAGGAAGCAACAATATAATACTATAAGTAGCGGGATTTATTCTAGCTTGTATAGCTTCCCCTGTAATTGTTTGTGGAGTAGTAACTTCATTGGTTGTGAATTCTATATTATTTATATTCTTCCTTAATTCTTCAGAGCCAGTATTACCCTCAAATTTCTGAGTTTTATCAGTTTCAATCTCAAATATGGCATGCTTATCAAGGCAATATGCAGAAACAGCTTTTTCTGGGTGGTGGATTTCCCCATCTACCATAAAAATACTAGCCAACTCATTGCTTGAATAAGAGAATACCTGATTCCTATATGTAAACGCCAATGGGGAATCAGTTTCAGGTGGGTATAAATTGTAAAACCCCCAAATTTTCTCAGCAGAAAACCTTGTAACAGAGAAATGCCTATGGTTTGGAGGGGTAGATTCGCTAATCATTATATCATTGTTAGCCTCAGGATCATAATTTGAGAGTGCAAAACCTAGCAAGCCACCCAAACCAAGACCTGATGCATTAGCTGGTTTTTTTTTCTTATTTCTTATACGCTCAATTTCTTTCTCATATAATTGTTTGGTTTCTGCCCAATATTCCCAGTATCTAGGATTTCTTCTGATAAATTCCCACATCCATTCATATAAATTATGACCTTCGGTATAGTTATAAACTTCTTCCTTTCTCCAATCTATTTTATACATGTTTATCCAAAAATCCTTTCATTCATACTTGCAACAACCTTACTAGTATGGGCTTCAGAAAGGTGTGCATAGCGTTTTACCATTTGAAGTGTTTTATGACCTAGAACTTCCGCTATTTCAGCAAGGCTTGCACCGTTCATGGCAAGGTAACTAGCGGCACTGTGGCGCAAGTCATGGAAACGGAAGTCTTTTAATTCGGCTTCTTTTGTCGCTTGCATCCATGCCTTGCGTAAAAACATGGATTTATAAGTAACTTGTGATTGATTATCGCGCTTTGGCTTTGATGCTGGAAATAACAAGTTGGTGGCTTTATCTCTATTTAATTTTAACTCTGTTACCAGTTCAAGAGCGTGCCCAACTAAAGGCACGACTCGCCTTTCACCATTTTTAGTTTCGTGCAGGGTTATGCGAAAATTCTTGGTATCAACATCTTCCCATTTTAAATTTATTATTTCACCATAACGCATACCAGTTGATAGTGCTAAAACTACAACTGTATATAGACAAGCATTGGAACTTTGCTTACATGCATCTAATAGGTCTATGCGTTCGTTATCTGATAAAAAGCGTATGCGTCCCCTCGCCTCTTTCGGTTTTGTAACTTTTCGCATAGGGTTATCATCAATCCAGCCCCATTCTTTGCATCCAGTGCTTAATACATGAGATAAAGCAGCCATATATCTAACAACTGTTGAAGGGCTGCGTTTTTTATCGCGAGGCTTAGATTTCTTTAAACTTCGGGACACAATAGGAGTTAACAATAGATTGTCGCGTTGTTCTGCTATAAGTGCGGGGGTTATATCGCACAGGGAATAGCTGCCAATTTGCTTTTTCCACCATTCAAGCTGAGTTTTTTGTTTGCTTTCCGCTTTTGGTTTTAGTGGCAAAACATTTTTTATGTATTTATCTATCAATTCATTAAGCGTTCGTTTTTTTGCTTCGGTATTGTGAAAATGCTTGCCATCCTTTATATAACCTTCAGTTATTTGCGCCCATTTCTTTGCGTCAGTAATTCGCGCAAAAGTAGCCGTTTGATTAGGGCGACCTTTAATCCTAACCTTCACACGATAAACAACACCCGATTCGGTTTCTCTTTTTTCTATTGTTGCCATTTTTTCCCCCTAATTAAACAGTTGGTAAAAAGCTACAAGAAATTACAATAAATAGCAACAGGGATTATTAATCACCTTATCCAATATTATATAATCACATAAAAACAGAATATTACCTCACTATCTATTTCAAATGGGACAACCAAGGGACAACTTAAGTGAAAAACACCGCATAAATATTATTTATCTATTTTTTTTTGGATTGTTGGGATTAGTTACTGTTAAGTGTCCCTATAGTGTCCCTTTTGGATATTGAATCCTTGGAAAATGGTGCCTCGAGCCGGAATCGAACCAGCGACACAGGGATTTTCAGTCCCTTGCTCTACCAACTGAGCTATCGAGGCACATAAAATAAAAAGAGCTATGCCTTATAGAAGAAGAGTTGAGCTTTGTCTAGGCTCTAGTACAGCAAATATAGCTAATTTTGCTAATTTTTGTTTCATATAGCCAATTTTCCCACTTCCAGACCATGCGTCCATATAGGAACAATAGGTTACTAAGAGCCTGTTCATAATCTCTACTATGCTGGCCAAACGCTTTGTTTTTTGCGCTTCCGCTACGCATGTACCAAACGTACATTTGCGTTGCGGTTCTCAAAAACTGCGCTTGTTGTCACAGCCTAGCGAGATTATGAACAGGCTCTAAGCAAAAACCTATAACCCAGAAGGATGATTTTATGGTCAGCGAAAAAAATTACAGTAACGACAAATTTTATGATTTAACCACCACCATTGCTGTTGGACAAACAGATAGTGCGGCTATTGATTTAAGCGGGCTTGAACTTGTGGGTTTCTTTATCCCATCCAATTTCACCGCAACCAGCATTTCACTTCAGGCAGCAACCAGTGCTTCAGGAAGTTATGTGGCGGTGCAGAATGGCGCGGGGGCAACCTATTCTCTAACCGTTGCTTCCAGCAAATATGTACCAATCGATAATTTCAACATAGTTGCCGGGTTGCGTTTCATAAAACTGACAGCAGGAACTACACAAGCATCGACCGATGCTATTATAACCCTTGCCATACGGTCTTTGTAATTATGGGAGAGTTACTTACCTTATTTGGCAATAGCAAAAAAGCCTCCCTCGTCCTGCCCGGCACTCCGCTTGCCGTATATTCTGTGGTGAAAACCCCGGACTGGACTGGCGCGTGTTGCCGTATCAAGCGTTCGAGCGATAGTGCTGAAACCGATATAGGTTTTACACCTGCCGGCTATATGGATACAGTGGCAGCACTGGCTTTCGTTGGCGCAAGCACACTTACCGTTGTCACATGGTATGACCAGAGCGGTAATGGCTATAACGCAACTGCATCCAGCAACCATCCAACCATCACTTCCGGCAACACCATAAGCGGTATCCAGCCTATAACTTTCTGCGCGGCAAATGGGCAGGGCAGTTCTAAACTTACCATACCTTCTGGTCTTTCAGTCAGTACCCAGAGTTTTTCTGTAGCTCAGGCATATGCTTCCGGCGGCGGTTTGCTCAACTTTAACAGTATTCTCAGCATCGGCACTCAGATTAATATCTGGTGGGAAAAATATAATGGCGTGTTGCAAGGCTCGTCAACTTTCACTGGTGGAGATAAAAAGAAGTTCACACCACGCCACGGACAAACTGACTCATTTATTTTAAGCGGTGATGCTTCCGGAAAATATATGAGACTAAATGGACAAGACCAGTCAGTAGGGGCATATGTCAATGCGACTGCGACAGGGGCAACAATAGGCGGATCAACTCTGGTTTCTACTTCTAACATAGAGGTGTTTGCTTATGTTGTGTATGACTCGGCTCTCAGCACCGGTGATAAAAACTCCATTGAATCCGCGTTTTCCACAGCGTTTAAATCTAACATAGCACGTACATCAAAGATTATTTATGATAGTGACAGCATCACCGCCGGCTACACTACAGGCTCTTATCATTACGGATGGCCACGAGTTGTTTCTTCCATACTCGGTCAACAAGCCCATGTGGTTAATGTTGCAGTTCCTGGTTCAACCTCTGCTGGTTGCTACAGCAACAGGACGCAGGTAACAGGGCGTTATGATTCCGGCTTCGCCAAAAACGTAAGTGTATATTTTGCTGGTACAAATGATTTAGATGGTCGAGCGACTGGCACGATTGTCGGTTATGGAACAACGGTCTGGACAACTTATACCCTGCCATATGTCGAGGCGATGCAAGCAGCAGGATTTACCAGAGTGTTGGTGGGAACGGCGATAGCCAGGAATTGGGGCGGCTCGGCTCAGGATAAGCTGGACAAGGAAGCCGAACGTCTGGTTTATAACCAGCTTATCCGCGATAATGCCGTAGCAGAAGGTTACACCGTTATCGATTTTGCAGGGCTTTCTGAAATGTCAGACCATAGCAACACCACCTATTTCGTTGACGGAGTGCATCCAACCAGAACTGGTTATAACGTCATGGGGACATATGCCGCACCGATTATAGCACCTTATGTTTAGGGAAAACTATGAGAGAAGTTTTATCCGTTCAACCAGCTCATTATCCGCTTCTATCATGTCAAGCTTATCCATATCGTTCGGATATGCCCAGCACAGGGCGGAATGTTCAAGAGGCTCTGGCGTTCCCCGCCATTTCCGGCAAACATAAACTGGCATGAGCAGATGAAAATTAAACTCAGGATAGGAGTGCGACAAAAACCAGAAGTTTTCTAAATCTTCCGGTTGCACTTCTATCCCTAGTTCTTCGTACAATTCTCTTACCAAGGCTGATTCCGGTGTTTCACCATCTTCTAATTTTCCTCCAGCAAATTCCCATTTGCCCGCCAGCCTTTTTCCTTCAGGACGCTGTGCAAGCAAAACTTCGCCTTTGGAATTTATCAACACTGCGGCAACAACAAGGAGTATTTTCATTTGCTATGAACGGTAGCTGCCGTTGATGTCGATATAGCGGTGAGTAAGATCGCAGGTATAAACCGTTGCAAATTCGCTGCCAACACCAACATTAACATCAATTGTAATATCCCTGCCCTGCATGTGTTCTGTAATTTGCACCTCGTTATAATTCGGATCCGCCTCACCATTTTTTGCCACACTCACCCCGCCAATAGAAATGCAAAGTCTATCACGATCAGCACGTTCACCAGCCTTGCCCACCGCCATAACAATACGCCCCCAATTAGCATCAGAAGCAGCTATTGCGGTTTTCACCAACGGTGAATTGGCGATGCTCATGGCAATATTTTTCGCCGCTTTTTTTGATTCAGCACCGGCAACTGTGATGGTGACCAGTTTTTCTGCCCCCTCACCGTCTTTTACCACCTGCAAAGCAAGGTCATGCAGAGCAGAGTGTAATGCTTTTTTAAAATCACTATAATCAGTGCTTGCGGCAGCTTTGTTTCCGGCTTTGCCAGTGGCAAAAACCAGCAATGTATCGCTAGTGGAAGTATCTCCATCGACGGTTATGTTATTGAAGGTCACCTCATTGGTTTCTGTGAGGATTTCTTGCAATATATTAGCCGGAATATCTGCATCGGTGAATACAAACGCAAGCATAGTCGCCATGTCCGGAGCTATCATTCCGGAGCCTTTGGCAATCCCGTTTATGGTAACGGTTACCCCTTCAATAATCGCGGTTTGCGTTGCAAGTTTTGGGTAGGTATCAGTGGTCATTATGGCGCGGGCGGCTTCATCCCATGTTGACTCGGAAAATAGTAGATTGGGTAGTGCATTGGTGATTTTTTCATCAGGTAATTTCTCACCAATTACGCCTGTTGAAGCTGTAAATATGCTCTCCACACCGCAACCAAACAATCTACCGGCTGCATCACGTATCCTGCTAACAGAAGCCTCTCCCGCTTTGCCAGTGAAAGCATTGGAATTGCCGGAATTAACCACAAGTCCTCTTGCCACTGCGCCTTTTAAAGCCTCTTTGCAAGCAAGGACAGAAGCAGAAGCGGTTAAGGAACGGGTAAAAACTCCGGCTACTTTAGTTCCTTCCGCCAGTTCAACAACCAGCAAATCAGTACGTCCGGCATAACGAACTCCACAGGAAGCCATAGCCAAACGCACACCTTTTATCGGCTGTAATTTTGGATAAGACTTAGGAGCAAGTGGTGATATTGTCATAGACAGCACAGAAGTCAAAAGTCAGAAGTCAGGAACATTTATATTTTTCTATTCCCCGAACTCTGACCTCTGAACCCTAGATTCTCTATTTCTTTTCTTCAGTCTTAGTGTCAGGCTCTGGAGCAACAACGGAGCTGACAAAATCCTTTTCTTTACCATTTTCATCAAAATATTTAATTGATGAGGTTTTAAGCAGATTTTCTATATAAGACTGTACCGCCTTGTTGCTTAATTCGCCTTTCAACGCTTCCTTGCTTTCTTCAAACGGAGAAACTTTTACAGGACGGCGGTCTTCCAGCTTTATAACATGCCAGCCAAAGTTTGACTTAACCGGAGCAGACACTTCGCCTTTCTTAAGTTTGAAAGTAGCATCAAAAAATTCCGGAACCATTTTCTCCTTAGCAAACCAGCCCAGATCTCCACCATTCACACCAGAACCTTTGTCGGTAGATTTGTTTTTAGCAACTTTTTCAAAATCCCCACCTTTTTTCAAATCGGCAGAAATTTTCTTAGCATCTGATTCAGCTGCAACCAGAATATGCCTGGCTTTCAACTCTTCCTGACCTTTAGCGGCAGCGATTTTTTCTTCATACAAAGCTTTAATCTGCTCATCAGTCACTAATGATTTTGATTTGTTTTCTATATAAGTTTGAATAACCAATTGTTTTTGCAGACTCTCCAAGCGTTTTTTGATATCTTCGCTTTTATCAATACCACTTTTTATGGCTTCTTTGTGTATAAGACGCTCAGACACCAAACCACGCAAGACATTCTGGCGGATATTTTCATCAAAACTATTAAAATCAGGAACAGCCCCGCCCTGAAACAGACCTTTCCATACTTCCATAACATCAGAATATTTGATTTCCTCACCATCCAGATTAATAACTGTATAATCTTTAACAGTGGCAGCCGGTTTTGAGTCTGTAGCCGGAGTATCCTTGGAATCCGCAGCAAAAGACGGAGAAATGGAAAGTAATGCCAGTAATAGACCAGTATGCAGCGTTGTTTTCATATTATTATCCTTATTATTTAGTTAAAATAAAATTCCGACTCGTGGTTATTACATGATTCTTTAACTATTGGCAATAGCCACTATTCTTACAAATTATTTATTTTTCCTGCCGTTGACTTAGCCAAAATAAACTCCTATCTAATCACCCATGCTAAACACATTTGCAAAAAAATTATTCGGTTCTGCCAACGAACGTTTTGTTAAGTCCCTGCAACCAAAAGTGCAGCAGATTAACGCGCTTGAGGCTCAACTTTCCCGCATGTCTGATGATGAACTGCGCGGGCGCACCACGTGGCTGCGTGAACGCTATAATGCCGGAGAAAAACTGGACAATCTGCTTGTAGACGCTTTTGCTACTGTTCGTGAAGCCGGCAGACGTGTTCTGGGGATGCGCCATTTTGACGTGCAGCTTATCGGTGGCATGGTTCTGCATAAGGGAATGATTGCCGAAATGCGTACCGGCGAAGGAAAAACGCTGGTTTGCACGCTGGCTGCGTATTTAAACGCAATTCCACAAAAAGGCGTGCATGTTGTAACAGTGAATGACTATCTGGCAAAACGCGACTCTGAGTGGATGGGACGGTTGCATAAATTCCTTGGGCTAACTGTCGGTTGCATCACTCACGGTCTTGATGATGTTGAACGCAAAGCTGCTTATGGCTGCGATATTACCTATGCCACCAATAATGAATTAGGTTTTGATTATCTGCGTGATAATATGAAATATTCGCGTGAGACGATGGTTCACCGCCCATTTGCCTATGCTGTTGTCGATGAGGTTGATTCGATTCTTATTGATGAAGCCCGCACCCCGCTTATTATTTCTGGTCCTACAGAAGACAATTCCGAGTTGTATACCCAGATTGATAAGTTAGTTGCTAAGCTGAAATCTGAAGATTACGAAAAAGATGAAAAGCAACGAAGCGTTACCTTAACCGAAAGAGGCGTACAAAGCATGGAGACCATGCTTATCGCCAAAGAGATGCTAAATAAGGACAGTTCGCTTTATGATATAGAAAATGTAGCTTTTGTTCACCATGTAAATCAAGCCCTGCGCGCCCGCACCTTATTTACTGTTGATGTCGATTACATTGTGAAAGATAATAAAGTTATCATCATTGATGAATTTACCGGTCGGATGATGGAAGGTCGCCGTTATTCTGATGGTCTGCATCAGGCTTTGGAAGCCAAAGAAGGCGTAAAAATCCAGAATGAAAACCAGACACTTGCGTCGATAACCTTCCAAAATTATTTCCGTATGTACCCGAAATTATCAGGAATGACTGGAACGGCGATGACCGAAGCCGGTGAATTCCGTGATATTTACAAGCTGGAAGTAATCGACATTCCAACCAACCTTCCGGTGAACAGGGTGGATCATAACGATGAGATTTACCGTACGTCTGCTGAAAAATTTCGAGCTGTCATCAAAGAGATAAAAGATTCCAATGCTAAGGGAACTCCGGTTCTGGTTGGCACGGTTTCGATTGAAAAATCGGAAATGCTTTCGGAAATGCTTAAAAAAGAGAAAATCGAGCATCAGGTTCTTAACGCCCGCTACCATGAGCAGGAAGCATATATTATCGCGCAGGCTGGTCGCCCTTCCGCTGTTACTATTGCTACCAATATGGCTGGTCGCGGAACAGATATTATGCTCGGCGGAAATGCTGAAATGCGGATTAAACAAGAGCTTGGCGAAGATGCATCTTTAGTGGATAAAAATAAAATCGAAGCGGAAGTGGAAGCCGACAAAAAGGCGGTTATCGCTGCTGGCGGGCTATTTGTACTTGCCACGGAACGCCATGAATCAAGACGAATTGATAACCAGTTGCGTGGTCGTTCAGGGAGGCAGGGCGACAAAGGTGCGTCGAAATTCTATCTGTCACTCGAAGATGATTTGATGCGGATTTTCGGCAGTGAGCGCATAGACGGTCTGCTGCAGAAGTTAGGTATGAAAGAAGACGAGGCTATTTTCCATCCGTGGATGAATAGGGCAATTGAGCGGGCGCAGCAGAAGGTGGAAGCGCGTAACTATGAAATGCGTAAGAATTTGCTTAAATATGATGACGTGATGAATGACCAGCGCAAAGTTATTTATGAGCAGCGTATTGAGCTTATGGAAGCTGAATCCGTGTCGGACACTGTTGCTGATATGCGTTCGGAAACCATCAGCAACTTGGTGACTATGTATATACCTGCAAAATCTTACGCCGATGCTTGGGAAACCGAAGCTCTGGAAAAAGAACTGTTCAGGATTTTTGGTCTGCATTTGCCGGTGGTTAACTGGGCAAAAGAAGAAGGCATTGCCGACGATGAGATAACTCAGAGAATTAATTCTGCCGCCGATGAGCATTTTGCTGGCAAACACGCTAAATATGGCGAGCAGGTAATGAAAATGGCGGAAAAGAGGATAATGCTGCAAACACTGGATCAATTGTGGAAAGATCATTTATTATCGCTGGATCATCTGCGACAGGGCATCCATTTACGCGGTTATGGTCAGCGCGACCCGCTCAATGAATATAAACAGGAAGCATTTTCACTGTTTGAGCAGATGCTGACGCAGCTGCGTGAATTGGTGGTAAGCCGTCTGGCGCATTTAGAGATACATTTTGAGCAACCGCCAACTCTTGCTGCTGTCGCTCCTGCCCAGAAAATGTTTGAAAACCGCATGGAAAATGTTGATGAGCTTCCCAAAGCCGGAAGAAACGACCCATGCCCATGCGGAAGTGGCAAGAAATATAAGCACTGCCACGGTGCTTTGAGTTAATCTCCGTCATTGCGAACCGCAGGTGAAGCAATCCAGTTATTTCAATTGAGTTATTCTGGATTGCCACAGTCGCTATGCTCCTTCGCAATGACGATTGCGTCATAAATAAAAACCCCCGCCTCTGAAAGCGGGGGTTTTTATTTTTTAGATAATGTAAAAATTATCTTTAAATACCCATAGCCCGATTTTTGCCACCAGCTACCAAAGATGCCCATATAATAGCAGCACCACCAGCAAGCTTGAGAGCGGTCTTGGCAAAACCATTCTTTCTTTCACCATTCTCGTCTTTCGCAGGTGCAAGTATATCTTTACCACCGCTAATCATAGCACCAATACCAACAATTGCGCCAGTACCACGAGCAAACTTCATACCCTTGCCAACATCTGTACCGAAATTCCCACCAATAGAAGCAGCAGTTCTTTCGGTAAACTTCATTTTTCCAAACGCTTCAAGTTTAGGTTTAGTCATTGCATCCAAACCCTCTTGAGCAACTTTTTTTGCAGCCTCATCGGTAGCAGCATTCAAGGCGGTACGCTCCAACTTAATCTGAGCTGCGGAAGCACCAACATTAGCGTGAAGCGTACCTTCCTTAGCCTGATTAAATATCTGACCAAGACCTTCAGCTGTTTTTTTCGCACCATCCATCGCAGCTTTAGCTTTGTCCTTTAAATTACCGTCAGATTCAGCAGCTTTCGCTTCACCAGTCGCAGAAGTACCAGCTGTTGCAGAAGTAGCCTCTTGTTTTGGAGTCTCGGCACCCACAACTTTTGGCTCTTGTTTTGGAGTCTCAGCACCTACAACTTCTGGCTCTGGTTTACGACCCAATTTAACACTTTCTTCGTAAGAAGAAGCAACTTCAGCAGATCTTGGTTTACGACCTATACTTTCTTCATAAGCATCCGCAACACCCTTAGCTCTTGCTGCTTCCTCATCTCGACGAATTCCTTCAAGACCTTCAGGATGCCTAAAAAATGCAGCTATCTCCTCATGAGTCTGACGGCGTGGCTTCACACCCTCTTTATGAGGAGAACCTCCAAAAGTCTGACCTGGCAATGGGGTATGCTCTGGTGGTAATTGCGTGTTATCTTCAGCCATGATTTTCTCCGTATTAAAAACTTGGTATAATTAATTTACTTAGACTCAGTATACCCATAATAAATAGTTTTTGTGTTACAATTTTGTGAAGGTTGCATTTTTTCGTTTTATTTATTGTCATAATTCTAAAAACATCAGCTTTTCTGCCATTCACAGCCGTAAAACTCAATTCTCGGAAAACAGCAGAGTCTCATAATTCCTTGCGCCATGCAAAATGTGAATTATTTCCAGAAAGTCTTCAGATATTCTATAGAAAATCAAATAATCACCGTGAATACAACGCCTTACGCCATAATGTTTATAACGATGAAGCAAAGCATACGCGCGTGATGTATCACCAAGTAAAACACAGCGATCAAGAAGCTCATCAACAAAGGATACAGCCCTTTGTGGATTATTCTGGCTAATAAATTCGGCAATACTAACCAAATCAGCCTTAGCTGCGTTAGTAATCACCACCTTCATCAGGAAAAACGTCTTTTTAATTCATCACGTGTGGCTTCAACATCATGCACTCTTCCAGCCTCGGCATCAGAAATACCTGCAGCAATAGCTATATCAAGATTTTTTAAGAGTTGTTCACGTTCCAACCACCCACGCATAGCCTCACGGATAACCTCGCTATTTGAGCTATAAGCACCGCTGACCACCTTATCACGAATGACCTTAACCATCTCAGCCGGCAAAGTAATTGAGAGTTTTTCTGCAATCTGCATAAATTTCCCATATAGTTTTAATATACTACTTTATACTACCATCACATGAACTAATAAACAACTTCTTTTCAGCCTTTCTGCGCTTAACTAACCCTTTCTGCATAATACCGCCTGCGAAAACCCAGCGGGAAAATTCCTTGGCAACCAATTCCATTCTATTATCGTTCAGAAAGCGTAATAACGTTGAATTTTCAAAGCGTTGCGCTCCAATATTATATGCAAAACTTACCAAGGCATCAAACTGGTTCTGTAATAACGGGATTTTTACCAAGCGGTTTATAGCTTTCTCAGCCATACTAACATCCTGTTTTAACAGATTTGTTGCCTCAATTTTTAAGATCCCAGCCTTGGGGAAATTTTCACCAGAAAGAATTACATGCCCATAACCTATGGTTAATTTCCATGCAGGACAGTAATATGGGACTCCGGAAAATCCTTCAAATTGTTTGATAAGCTCTAAACCATTTTCTGATGTTTGCATGTTACACTGTCCTTATCGTCATTGCGAGCGAATGCGAAGCAATCCAGTTTTACCAAATCCTGGATTGCTTTGTCGCTACGCTCCGCGCAATGACGAAGTCATTATTTACCGAACCTGTTACTAACGCTAACTTCCCGTTTTATAAATTCCATATCCTGTTTCAGGTTTTGCAGACGTTCATCAATGCGCGCCAGTTTTTCCCCGAAACCTGCTGATGCTCCGGCTTCATGCTCAAGATTATCAACGCGGGCATTAAGCTGCGTTGCCCAAATAATACCTGCGGCAATCTGTATAAACAGTGTCAGCAACAGCGCGATTGGGATGCGCTTATCAACCCGCCAATGGGTAATTTCTTCATTATCCATCATAGGCTGTACCATTTGCTGCCGCCGGTTGCAAAAAAAATCTTGCGTGTATCAGTGGCTAAACTTTGCGCTGTGTTCGCCGATAAATTATTGATCGAGTGACCAGTGGCAGGATAGATATTCAAAGCGTTTGCGCCCTGATTTGCCACCATGATTATTTCACCAGCCTCAGGCGAAGGCAGAACCACTCCCTGCCCTGATGCAACCGTGGTTATTTCGTTGAAGCTTTTGGTGAGCGCGGTTGCCGTCCCTTGCGTGCTGCCTGCTGCTGACACAGAGGTTGCGATTGATTTAAAAGCTACCCGCCCGGTTGCGGCAATTATCTTAATGGCATCCAGCCAACTTGAGCCATTGGAAGAAACTTTCATCGTAAAGTTATCATCACCAATTGTTCCAAATTCCGCCCTTCCGGAAGTGCCTGTCTGATATAAAACTGACGCAGTGTCAGAGGCAGAATTTTTATTAAGCTTAGTCTGGATTCCCGCGCCATTATGATTAAACAAAATAGCCGAACTGGCAACCGCCAGTTTGTTGGTCGTATCGGCAGTGGCATTCACCCCAAGCTTAGTCAGATTTTGAAATTCGGTTGGATTGTTTGCTAAAATCCAAGCCGAGCCGTCATAGCTATAAATCAGATTCTCATCATTAACCCATAAAATCATACCTTCAATTGGGGTTATGAATCGCCATATTCCGTCAAAATAAGTGATTTTACCTGCCTGTCCTGCCCAACTTCCTGTAGGTGATGCTGCAACAATGTATAAATCACCGGCAGCGGGCGAACCAGGAGGGGTTGCGATAACACGACTTTTTGCGCCAGTGTTAAGCAGCGCATCAATCCGGGCAAACGCCTGATTTACTGTAACTTCTTTTTGCGCCTGCGCTTGCTCGACAAGGGTTATTCCTAGATGTGGGGTGGTTGCCATAGCAATTATTCTCCGTAAAGTTAAACTTTATTTATTGTGAATTTGATATTACAGTCCCGGAAGTGTGTTTTTATAACTAATTTGAGAAGTCATATATGCCGTCACTTGCCGAGATAGATCGCCAGATTGAAGCCTATGGTCATGGTTATGTTTTCTGGACGAGAAAAGAAATACGCGCCCTTCCCGGAATTCTCGAACATGACGAACCGGTTAAAGCCATTACTTCCGGCTTTATCAACAATTCAACATGGCTGGCTGTATGCACCGATCGCCGGATTATTTTTATTAATCGCGGAATGTTTTATGGGGTACGCCAATTGCAGATTCCTCTGGAACGGATTCAAGCAATCGACCATGAAGCCACAATATTTTTTGGCTCGATTACTGTTTGGGATGGGGCAAGCGCGTTTAATGTCGGCATGGTACTGAAAAGTTCGATTTTACCATTTGTTAAGGCTACTCAGGAACAGATGCAGATAGTTAGAAAGCAGACGCAAACAACTACTCCTCACCCGCAACCAGCAAATGATATAGCTTCCCAGCTGGAAAGGCTGGCCACGCTTAAGGAAAAAGGGCATCTGACCGAAGAAGAGTTCCAGGCACAGAAGAAGAAATTACTGGGTTAATTCACGAGATTGGCATTATATTTAAAGAGTTTTAACCTCTTCCCGGTACAATATTACTGTTTTATATTGCCTTAACAATTACCACATCTATAGCTATGCATAGTCAAAATTATAATCTAAATTCTGACACACGCTTTATTAACCGCGAGACCTCTTGGCTTGCCTTTAACACGCGGGTGTTGGAGGAAGCGGAAAACCCTAACCATCCCATCATGGAACGGCTAAATTTTCTGGCAATATCTGCCTCTAACCTCGACGAATTTTACATGGTGCGGGTAGCGGGACTCAAAGATTACGTTCGCCAAGGTATCACCAAACAAAGCCATGATGGAATGTCGCCAGCGCAAGAGTTGGAAATTATCAACCGCATGGTTAATCACATGGTCGAACGCCAGCATAAATGCTGGACATCCTTACGAGTCAGCTTAGAAAAATGTGACGTAAAAATACTGCGCCTAGAAAATCTGAATAAAAAAGAATATTTCTGGCTGGAGCAGCATTTCATGGAAAATATTTTTCCAGTGCTGACACCAATAGCGATTGACCCAGCACACCCCTTCCCTTTCCTTGCCAATCTGAGCATGGCTTTGTTGTTCCAACTATCCCATGAAACTAATGCTCCAGATGCTCCTAAAAAAGATAATGAAATAAAAGAACAGATTGCAATTATCCCCCTTCCAGCACGATTACCCAGATTTATTTTACTTCCTGGAAAAAAACTGCGTTTTGTGATGCTTGAAGATGCAATAAAATTATTCCTTCCTATACTCATGCCAAAATTTTCGGCTATTGACAGCGCGTTGTTCCGCATAATCCGCGATAGTGAACTTGATATTGAAGACGAAGATAAAGATTTTGTGCGCAATTTTGAACTGGCAGTAAAACAGCGTAGGCGTGGCAGAGTTATCCAGATAAAATTCGCCAGCCCTGCCAGCCATCATCTTGTGCAGTTTGTGTCGGATCAGATGCATGTTGAATTGGAAGATGTGATTGACGTTGAGGGTTTACTTGGGCTTGCCAACCTGAAGGAACTTCTGGAACATGCGCCAGCGAACTTGCGCTTTCAACCATTCAATGTACGCTTCCCAGAACGCATTGATGATTTCGGCGGTGACTGTTTTGCCGCTATCGCCACCAAGGATATTGTCATCCATCATCCTTTTGAAACCTTCGATGTGGTTATCAGGTTCTTGCGCCAAGCTGCTGAAGACCCAGATGTGGTATCAATCAAACAAACCCTATACCGCACCACTAAGGATTCACCAATCGCCCGTGCGCTCATTGCCGCGGCGGAAGCTGGTAAATCCGTCACCGCACTTGTGGAACTTAAAGCTCGCTTTGATGAAGAAACCAATCTGAAATGGGCACGGGAATTGGAAGCAGCCGGAGTTCAGGTGGTTTATGGTTTTGTTGGGCTTAAAACTCATGCAAAAATAACTCTGGTCACACGCACCGAACATAACAAATTAGTTTCGTACGTACATTTTGGCACAGGGAATTATCACCCTGCCACTGCCAAACTATATACCGATTTATCATTTTTTACATCTGATCATGCTCTATGCCGCGATGCTGCGTATCTGTTCAATTTTGTAACTGGAAACGCCCCGCCAACTAAATTCAACAAACTGATTATCGCCCCGCGTGACATGCGCTCGCGCCTTCTTTCCATGATTGAAGACGAAATAAATCATGTAAAAAATGGGCGCAAAGGGACAATCTGGGCGAAGATGAATTCATTAGTAGATGCTCAGATTATCGACGCACTCTATAAAGCGTCACAGGCTGGTGTTATCATCGAGCTGGTGATACGCGGCATCTGTTGCCTGCGTCCTGGAGTGGCTGGGCTTTCTGATAATATCCGCGTTAAAAGCATCATCGGGCGGTTTCTTGAACACTCGCGGATTTATTGTTTTGGCAATGGTTATGAAATGCCATCACCCAATGCCAAGGTCTTTATTGGCTCGGCAGACTGGATGCCGCGCAATTTCGACAGGCGGGTTGAGATAATCATACCGATAGAAAACCCAACCGTACATGAACAGATAATGGGGCAAATTATGATGGCAAACCTTAAAGATGAAAGCCAGAGCTGGGTTCTCCACTCGGATGGAGCTTATAAACGCCTGTCATCATCGGGCAAGGCAATCTCGGCGCATGACTATTTTATAAAAAATCCAAGCTTGTCAGGACGCGGAACATCGCTTAAAAGAGCAAAATCAACACAAATGCTAAAATATAAAGTGGTAAAGTGATGAGTAACAATAAATATACTATATATAATTCGTCATTGCGAGGAGGCGCAGCCGACGTGGCAATCCAGACTGGATTGCTTCGCTACGCTCGCAATGACAATGAATAAACCTGATTTAAAAGACGCCCGCATTGGCATTATAGATATTGGCTCGAATTCCATCCGTCTGGTGGTGTATGACCAGAATAAGCGTTCGCCAATTCCGATTTATAACGAAAAAGTTTTATGCGCGCTGGGCAAAGGGCTAGCCATCAGTGGCATGCTTAACCCAGAAGGCGTGGTTATGGGTAAAGAGGCACTGCGCCGTTTTGTTGCCATGGGGCGTAATATGGAAATTGCCGAGCTGCATGTTATCGCGACGGCTGCTATCCGCGATGCGAAGGATGGACGTGATTTCACAAACTGGCTGGAAAAAACCTACAATGTAAAAGCCGATATTATTTCTGGGGATGAAGAAGCGATACTAGGCGCGTTTGCCGTATGTTCATCAATCTATAAACCCAAAGGGATAACTGCTGATTTAGGCGGTGGAAGTTTAGAGTTAGTACGGGTTGATTCTGGTAATATTGACGGTCATAACAGCATAGCTCTGGGAAGCTTGCGAATGCTGGATGAAAGCAAAGGCGATCGCGACAAACTCCGCAAATTAATTGATAAAAGATTCGCCGAAATAAACTGGCTAGATGACAAAAAAACTCCCAATATCTATGCGATTGGCGGAAGTTTCCGTGCGCTGGCAAAAATGCACATGGTGGCAAATGATTACCCGTTGCAGATTCTCCATGAATATACGGTAAGTGCAAAACCGTTCCTTGTTTTCTTGCGTGAAATTATCGCAATGTCACTGGAAAAATTAGAAAAATATCCAGGTGGGGCAGCAAAACGTGCTTCTTCACTGCCAGGAGCAGCAATGATATTGGAAAAACTGCTCCTCACCAGCAAAGCTGAAAATATTATATTTTCCGCCAGCGGTATCCGCGAAGGATATGTCTATAAAAAATTATCAATAAGCGAGCGTGATGAAGATGGTTTGTTATTTTCCTGCCGTGAATTTGCCTCACGCAATGGACGCAATGTATCTTATGGCGAAGAATTATTTGAGTGGATGAAGCCGCTCCTTCCTCGCGAAGATGAAAAAATGGAAAGGTTGCGCCTTGCCTTCTGCCTCCTTTCGGACATCGCCATTCATATCCACCCAGAATATCGTGGCGAGTGGGCTTTTCAACGTATCATATATTCCGCTTTCACTAGCATTACCCACACAGAGCGCGTAATCCTAGCTCTAGCCCTATACCATCGCTATCAATACAAAATAAAAGGAAATTTTTCGCAGTTGAATCTTATAAGTAGTGCCGACGAAGCATGGGCAAAATTAGTTGGCACAAGTGCAAACCTTGCCTACCACCTATCGGGCAGCATTACTGGAAACTTGCAAAAAACCAATTTGCTGGTTAAAGATAAAAACATAACCCTGCAACTGATAGGGAATATGGCGGATTTAATGGGCGACTCCATCCAAAAACGCATCGACGGGGTGAATGAGGCGTACCAAAATGTCATTCCGCTGAAGAGCGGAATCCATTCCTAACTTTAAAAAGCAACACCTGTCGCTTGGCATTGATACCGACCTTCGTCGGTATGACAACTACAAATACGGATCTTCCTTGAGCAAGTAATTCTGAATGTAGTCTTTTATCCCGTCCTGCAGCGAGGTAAATGGTGTGCTATAGCCAGCGGCGCGCAAACGATCCATTTTTGCTTCGGTGAAATACTGATACTTCTTAGCAATGCTCGGCGGCATATCGATATAACCAATTCTTGCATCACGCCCGATAGCCACAAAAATTGCTTTTGCCATTGCGTTAAAACTATTCGCCTGCCCAGTACCCAAATTAAATAACCCGGAAACCGATGGATTATCCAGACACCAGAGCATCACCTTCACAATATCCTTCACGTAAATCATATCCCGCTTCTGTTCACCATCAGGATATTTACTGTTATAAGATCGGAAAAGTTTTACACTACTATGCTCTATTGCATGCGGTGCGATTTGTGAAATAACACTGCGCTGGTTTTCTTTATGATATTCATTAGGACCGTAAGCATTGAAGAATTTAAAACCGACCCATTGGGGAGTTGCTACTTGTCCATGTGTGACAGCGGTTGCCACATGCGTATCAAACAAATGCTTGCTCCAACCATATCCTGATAGAGGCGTAAGAGAGTTGAGATAGGTAAGATCCATGCTATCATCAAAACCATTACCCCCATTACCATAAGTTGCAGCAGCTGAGGCATACACCAGACGAATCCCCCGCTTATTACACCACCGCCACAATTTGAGCGATGCTGTAAAGTTGTTATGCAACACCAGATCAACCCGTTCTTCTGTTGTCGAAGATATCGAACCAAGATGATAAATCATTTCCAGATTGCTATGATTTTCATCTAACCATTCGAATAATTGATTGGTCGGAACAATTTCATGTACTGGATGTTTGCCTAAATTACGCCATTTATCATCAGTCCCGAACTCATCACAAACCACGATATGATGCGTTCTGCGTTTAATAAGCTCCGCCACCAGATTAGAACCTATGAACCCACCGCCACCCGTCACCAAAATAGTTTTCATATTAAAGCTTCCCTGTAATGTACTATTATTATATAGTGACAACCATTAACAAACGGTAAAATAAGTATAATCAATATGTTAGGTATAAGCATATGCAAAATAACAATAAATTCCTGAATGATATGGCGCGTATGGCAAGCGGAGCTGTCGGCGGGTTAATGGATGTTAAGCGTGAAATCGAGGTCATAGTTGGCGAACAATTAGAAAAATTGTTACAAAAGATGAACTTAGTGACAAAAGAAGAGTTCGATACCACTCAGGCTATGCTCATAAAGTCACGAAATGAACAAGAAGAGCTAAAAAAGCGTTTGGACGCTCTGGAAGAGCAGATTAATACCCTAACCATCGGGGAAAAAAGCACTAAATAACGCCATGTGCATTTTATCAAAGCAACAACTTGATATATATCAATAAAATAAATTTTATTCATTACTTCTTAAAGTAATGGATTTTTGAATCATTCCGTGTCAGAATTGATCTATAGAAGTCGCGCTGTATCTTATTTGCAGCGTATTTTTTTCACAAAATTTTACACAATTTTTTTAGATAATTTTTTATACTGTATTTGGAGAATTAAAAATGAAATCGCTACAGAGCAAAACCGATAAAATTTATAACCCACTCGACATAGCCGAGTTGGTGATTATGGATCGTGATTGGGTATTTGATCGTCCGGCGGATGGTGAACTTGTTGCCGAAGTAACTGGTATGTGGTGCAACTACCGCATATGGTTTACATGGCAGAAAGACTCGGGTCGCGAGGATTCAGGCGGTCTGACTTTATCCTGCGCTATGGATAATAAATTCCAAAAACAATCTATAGGCAAAATTTATCCGCTACTTGCATTGGCGAATGAAAAATTGTGGATCGGGCATTTCGGATTATGCACTGAAGACAATTCAATTGTGTTCCGCCACTCACTATTACTTCGTGACGGAGCCGGAACGACAGCAGAACATTTACAAGAGCTTCTTGATCTTGCCATCAGCGAATGTGAACGCTTCTACCCAGCTTTCCAATCAGTAGTATGGGGTGGAAAAACTCCGGCTGAAGCAATCGAAATTGCATTGTTTGAGACAATCGCGGAAGCGTAAGTTTAGTTACTAGTTGCTAGTTACTAGTTGCTAGTGCTAATTATATTTACTAGTAACTCGTAACTAGCAACTAGTAACTATAACAACATGACCTCTCTCCTCCTCGTCGGCTGCGGTAATATGGGAAGTGCTATGCTCACAAGCTGGCAGAAAAGCACTGCTCATGGCATTTCAGAATTTTATATTATCGATCCCAATCATTCCGCAGGCGACTGCGTTTTTAAAGATTTATCTGCGTTACCAGAAAATACAAAACCGAAGATAATTGTTTTCGCTGCCAAGCCTGGGCAGCTCGCGGAAATTTTGCCACAATATCATAAACGTTTTGCTTCTTCGCCTCTTTACATCTCTATTGCCGCCGGCAAATCCGTCAGCTTTTTTTCTCAACATCTTGGAGCCGAAGCAAAGATTATTCGCGCGATGCCTAACACCCCTGCCCTTGTTGGCAAGGCTATTACCGCATTATGTGCCAGTGCAAATATTTCAGATATAGATAAGGCATCGGCAACAGCTTTGATGGAAGCATTCGGCAAAACTTTATGGGTTGATGAAAGTAAAATGGACGCCGTAACCGCTATTTCTGGAAGTGGCCCGGCTTATGTATTCCTTTTCCTGGAAGCCCTGACCAAGGCTGGAATCG
This sequence comes from Pseudomonadota bacterium, assembly GCA_038043465.1. Classification (GTDB taxonomy): domain Bacteria; phylum Pseudomonadota; class Alphaproteobacteria; order Rickettsiales; family SXRF01; genus SXRF01. Next base: position 7,042 of record JBBTBX010000007.1, on the reverse strand, counting down.
ATGCAGGACTGGAAGAAATAATCGCTCGTGAGTTGGCACTGGAAATGACACATGGCAGTTTGCACCTTGCCGCAAAGTCACCAGAAACATTTGAAAAATTACGACAAAATGTTACCAGCAAAGGTGGTACAACCGAAGCTGCGCTGGGTGTTCTTATGGATAAAGACGCTTTAGAAAAATTGCTAAACGAAGCCGTGCAGGCGGCGATAAAACGTGCGAAAGAACTGGAATAATAAAAAATTGTGCAGTGCAACATTTTTGGTTGACTTACTATTATATATACTGTATGGTGCTTCCCTAATTCGGGGTTATTAGAAGTATATATTAAACAACTTATTCTAGGAGAATTATTATGTCTTACAACCAAGCATTTGCAGATATGTTCAAAAACACTATGGATTTCAACCAGATTTTCTCAACTGGTCGTCGTAATATGGAAGCTCTTTCTGCTGCCAACCAGGTAGTAGTTGAAAGCGCGCAAGCGATTACCCGCCGTCAGGCTGAAGTTGCCCGCGCTAACATCGATAACGCGCTTAAAGTTTCAAAAGACCTTATGACCAGCGGTACACCAGAAAACGCTATCAGCAAACAATCTGACCTGATGAAAGCTTTTTTTGAAAACACCCTTACCAACCTTCGCGAAGTTAGCGAACTGGTTACCAAATCAAGCTTTGAAGCTTTTGACGTTTTAAACCGTCGTACTGCTGAAAGCCTGGAAGAAATCAGCTCAGCTTCTGCGACAGCTGCTTCTTCTAAAAAGAAATCTGCTGCTTAATCACAGCCGGTTCTAATAAATAAGAAAGCCCTGAATGGAAACATTCGGGGCTTTTTTTATGCCTTAAACAAATGATGATTTAACATGCTCCAGATCATCATGCCTTCCCACATCAACCCAATCTTCCTTCATGGGAAATATATCAACCTTCTGATTCTCTTTTGCCAGAGACAAAAGCACATCCGGCATATCAATAACTGTACTGTCAGTGATAAAACCTAACACTTCTGGTGTAAACGCATAAATCCCGGCACTGATTAAATCTTCATATACCGGTTTCTCAACGATAGCTTCCAGCTTGCCATCCTTCAGTTTAATCACGCCATAAGGCACAGAGGTCAGATGTTGGCGGGCGCAGACGGTGGCAATTGCCTTGCTGCTGTCATGATAATCAAGCAAATCACAAAAATCTAAGGAAGTTATAATATCGCCGTTGATAACTATGAAAGATTTCTTTATCTCTGATTTGAGCAATGACAAAGCACCGGCCGTTCCCAGAAAATCTTTCTCACGCACATATTTTATATTGCAATTCCATTTACTGCCATCAGCGAAATAATCTTCAATAACATTGCCAAGATAATTAACCGCGAAATAAAAATTGCTAAAACCTTGGGTAATAAAATGCTGCAATATTTTTTCCAGTATCGGCTTGCCACCAACTTCAATCATCGGCTTGGGTATATCGGCAGTGAGCGGCAACAGGCGTTTACCTTTTCCACCAGCCATAATCACGACAGGATTGTCTCTTGGTACTCTCTCAAAACCGGTGAGCATATCGTATATTGCTATGCCAAGCAGAGTCCCATCTGCTTCCAGCAGCGGAATCTGCTTTATTTTTTCGACAAGCATTACTTCTATTATTTGATTCTTTGTGCTTGAGGACAGCATTGTTCTAGGTGATGAATGCATAACTTCACGAACCGGCGACTGCCCTGTACATCCTTTAAGGAAAGCCCTGCGTATATCGCCATCGGTGATAGAGCCAAGAAGTTTGTTGGAACTATCTATAACCAGAGCTATTTTTGCTATACTGCTTTCAATAATCTGCAGTGCCTTAAGAACTGGTAAGTCCTCTCTGACCTGCACCTCAGCTGCGGGAATAAGAGGAAAAGAAACTCTATTATTACTCATTGTAATTCTACTACTCCAATGAAATCATCGGCAGCATAATCAAACTTTGCTTCTTTGCCAAGTAAATCCCAGAAACGATTGGGCGAAATGCCGCCAGTTGATGGTCGCTTGCAGGCAATATTTTTTTCTGAAAAAACAGCCCCTTTCTTAATAGCCACAGAAGCGACAACACTTCTGCGCGCAGCAATCCTTGTATCTTCCTCTTCGGGCTGGCAGATTTTTTCTCCGTTTCCTATTCCAAGCTCTACCTCACGAATGCAGGAAACCATGTTCTTAAGTGCCGAAGGAGAAAGCGATGCGGCATGATCCGGTCCAGCAGCGTTTAAGTCATAGGTGAAATGTTTTTCAATAACTGAAGCACCACGGGCAACAGCGGCAATTGCCATATTGATTCCAAGGCTGTGGTCAGAAAGCCCCACGCGTAACCCAAAAATATCGCGCAGTGTATCTATCGCTTTCAGGTTAGTAGCAGTTATCGATGCCGGATATTGGCTTACACAATGCAGCAATATAACTTTGCTACGCAGATAGGTAAGCATCAAAGGTGTAATACTATATAAATTCCTTGGATAACCAATCGGGTAATTATACCCATAATATAACACACTCAGTGCTTCGCCTATTTCATAAATATTAGACATTCCGGTGGAAAGTATAATAGGCACTCCGGTGCGAACAGCAGCGAGTAAGAAATGACCATTGGTTATTTCACCGGAGGATAATTTAAGATATGGCATTGAGGTATTTTTTACCAGATAATCAAGACTGCCATTATCAAAAGGAGTGCAAAGAAAATCTATATTTTGCTTTTTACAATATTCATTAATCCTAACCAATGCGCCTTCCGGCAGCTTCAACTTTTCCAACATTTCATATTGCGATATTGAATCATCACCTAGATTCTTTGCTTGATAATTAGCGGTGGCTGCAGATTTAGTAACCAGTGCCTGTGGTGAAAACGCCTGAAACTTAACCGCATTCGCACCAGCAGCAACAGCAATATCAACTAGCTCAATCGCTTTTTCTTCGCTGCCGTTATGATTAACTCCAGCCTCAGCAATTATATAAGTTCCGTGTAAAATCTGCATAAAAATTAATTCCATACAAAATTATAATTAATAAAATAAGTAATAGCAGAAATTATTATTATTAAAACTATATAAAGGGGAAAAAAGTGCCTGCCAACTAAATTATTGTCCAGCAACACGGCAATGCACGTTGACAATAAATGGCCGTGCCCTGTCATTGACTCTGTCCACTGACAGATATAGACCGGAGTCAGCCGTCTGATACTGTACATTGTTTTCTTCAAGAAATTTTTTTACTATTGGCAAACTTATGGCTATGTCAGATTTCTTTACAATGTTTTCTGCTTCATAACCAACCTTTACAATATGTAGCTCAGATTTAGCGACAACCACGCCAACAACATTTCCGGTACTATCAAGAAGTGGGCCGCCTGAGTTGCCATGCTGTATTGAATCGTTAAACTGCAACCATTTTTCTTCACCGGTCGGTCCTTTTAAATCAATAATAGTCGATGACCGCACAATAGGATTATGTTTACGCCATGACTCGCCAGGATAACCAATAATAACTACTGGATCACCAGATGTTAACGGCTGTTTCATGGAATTAAAATAAGCCATATTCACGCTGGTAAATGCCGCTTTAAGCAGAGCCAGATCATGCTCCTTGTCACGCGCCACCAGTGTAGCTTTAGTAGATATCCCATCACCATGCACACTAATCTTATCGCAATTATTTATAATATGATCATTGGTGAGTATATGCCCGTCACGGGTAACAAAAAATCCGGTTCCAGACGTATAGGCGATCAGCTTAGCTCCCTGAGCCCTTGCAACTGATGGAGTTGAAACCAGAACCAATAAGAATAGAAATACATGTACACAGTTTTTTAAAAACATAAATTTTATTTTTTTTCTGTAACCGGATTAAAAATAGAATCTCCTGATGGACTTGATTCCTTAGAAGAGCCATCAGCATCTTTTTCTGTTTTCTTAGGTTCTTCCTTTTTAATTTTTGCATCTGGAACTGAAAGCAATGAACGAGTAGTTGGAACAGCTTTTGGATCTTTAAAATACGAACCACGAAGAATAATAATAGTAATACGCCGGTTGCGCGGGCTGCTAGGCTCAGTCGGCACAAGCAATTCCTTATCAGCCATTGCTTCTACTTTCACTACTCGCTCCATCTCAAGCTGAGTTGTTGAAAGCATCCGACGTGCAGAATTTGCTCTGTCCGCCGATAATTCCCAGATAGTATATTGCGGATTCTGAGTTGAAGACGGAGAATCCGTATGACCTTTGATTGAAATATTATTTGGGGTTTTTGCCACCATCCTTGCCATACTATCAAGAACCTTTTTTCCAGTTTCCGTAAGTATTGCTCCACCTGGCACAAACATTGGTTTTTTTGCATCGTCAATCATGTCGATTTTAAGACCTTCAGGTGTGTCTTTAATCAGGACGTTACTTTTGTAATCTTTTAAATCTTCCTGATTTTCCAATGCCTGCTTAATATCTTCTGCAGCAGACTGCATATGTTCCGCATCTTCCGTATTTTCTACAGGCTTCGCACTCTCACTGGTTGATTCAGCTTCTGGATCACTTTCACCTTTTTCCGGATTAGGAGGACCACTAACATCACCCTGCTTAACCTGTCCAACGACCAGACCAACTGCCGTCAAATCATTTTTAGATTTACCAGCCTCCGAAGCACTTAAGCCACCCTTCATCCCAATACCCATGGAATCCTTAATACCAATCGTTGGCGTAAAATATTCTGCCAGACCCATTTTTTGTTCTGTAGTAGTAGAACTTAACAACCACATTAACAAAAAGAACGCCATCATCGCGGTCACGAAATCGGCATAAGCAACCTTCCACGCACCGCCGTGATGTCCGCCAGCTACTTTCTTGATACGCTTTATTACAATTGGTGGGTCATTTGCTGCCATATGTTAGCAATTATTACAAAAATATCTTAATAAAGAATTATCGATACAGTATAATAGTGGCTTTAATTATAATTTTATGTATACTGACAGGCAGACAAAATATTATACTTTATCAAAGCCTTCATGGAAAACAAAAAAGCAAACAAGCCCTTTATAACAGTAAAAGAAGCGATTGTTTCAGCTCTTGTTATAGCCTTGGTTGCAATTGCCTTTGAAAAACCTTTCCCGATAGAGGGAATCCATACGATTCCGCTTAGAAAAGTATCAGAAAACGAGGTTCATCAATTTGCTACACAAATTGAACAAATATCCGCAGAAAAAATTAAAGAAAAATTAGGAAACGGTAAACCAACTTTTCTATTTATGTATGCCTCATGGTGTAGCTATTGTAAAAAATTAATGACAAATATAACCTCGTTGAAAAATGAAGGAAAGATTAATGAAATAAATTTTCTGCCAATATCGGTTGATAAACAAAAAACAAAACTTTCCCATTATCTGTTACAACGGGATTATAATAAGTTATTCACACCATATATTATAGATAACAATACCGAGAAAGAACTTGAAAATATTGTTGCAGAAAAGGGAGGGAATTACAGCCCGTCAATTCCCTATAGTATAATTTTTGACGCAAACGGAAATGCTGTCGAAGAGATTAATGGTACAATAGATAAGGAAATTCTGTTGGAAAAATTGAATTACGCAAAGAATCATACAAGCAAAAAAATACTACAGTAATTTTATATACTCAAAGCATTTCAAGAATTGGCTAGACAACCGAGACGAAGTGTAGAAAAACTACACGAGTCGAAGGTTAACAACGCCAATTCTTGAAATGCTTTGAGTATAACTGGTTGTTCTTTGTTTGAACTTATGCAATAAGCACTCAAATCTTCTTGGTGTATTCATGTAGGGTACGAAAGGCTGGTTGTATGATCAAAAATATATTTTTATTTATTTCCATTCTTACATTTTCCTTTAATGTAAATGCAGAAAATACTGAATCGCCTACAAATAACAAAAAGGAAGTTATTACTGTAATCGCAGATACTTGGTGTCCATACAATTGTAATCCAAAATCTCCGCATCCAGGGTTCATGATCGATATAGTCAAGCAGGCATTTGCCAAACATAATATTGATGTTGAGTATACAACTATGCCGTGGACACGCGCCATAGAGGAAACCAGAAAAGGTATGCATACAGCCATTATTGGCGCATCAACTGAAGATGCTCCAGATTTTATATTTCCTACAACCAATCAAGGACTCATGATTAATAATTTATATGTAAAAAATGGAAATCCGTGGAGATATTCTGGGGTAAATTCCCTAAAGAAAATTGTTTTCGGAGCAATAGACGGATATAGCTACAATGATGAAATTGACTCGTATATAAAAAAATACAAACTAAATCCTACCTATATTGAAATGATGTCTGGCAATGATGCGCTTGCGATTAATGTCAGCAAACTTATAAGGGGGAAAATTGGAGTAACCATCGAATCAAAATACGTAATGGATTATTATTTATCTCAAAACAATCTGAAGGATAAGATTGTCGATATTGCATCCCTTCCCCCATCTAGCAGGGATGGCTTATATATAGCTTTCACGCCTAAAAACAAAAAAATCTCACAAAAATATGCAAATATAATATCTGAAGAAACTAAAAATATGCGGGCAAGCGGTGAGCTGAAAAAAATTATGGATAATTATGGGCTGAGTGATTGGGAAATTGATTATAAGAAGTAATGTTCTGTCTATAGCTGTTTCAAGTCACCTCGTATATCCATCGGTTCTTACAGCTATTTCGCGATCTTTTACTCCATTTACATATTCTACCATTAGGGTCATTTTAACGTCTCTTTCACCTCTATCAAGGATTTCTTTTATAGTGCTTTCTCTCTTACTTTCATCATAACCCCTCTCCCTAAGCAATCTATCAACCGCACTTTCCAGAAGTTTTTGCTCGTCACCATTCAAATCACTAATCTTCACACTTTCTGGCTTTTGCTCCGACATATAGCTTCTCTGTCAATTCGTTGTTTCCTAATACGATATAACCTGAAGTTATCTTAATTTTTCTATCAAGTCGCCCATTCTATTTTGAAGTGCAACGGTTAAAAATTTCCTGAGGTGTTTTCCACC